>NZ_JBIVTH010000022.1:0-120922 GCF_044756625.1 Streptomyces sp. NPDC091682
AGCACCACCGCGACATGCCGTACCGCGCGAGCCGAGGAGACACTCCGGCGGGGCACCGCCCCACACCACCCAGCCCCGCCGGCGCTTGAGGCGCACGGGACGGGGCCAAGCCCCGACACCACCGACCAGCCACAGCCAAGCACTGCGCAGCGACCCCGCACCGCCCCACACCACCCAGCCCCGCCGGCGCTTGAGGCGCAGGGGACGGGGCCAAGCCCCGACACCACCGACCAGCCACAGCCAAGCACCGCGCAGCGACCCCGCACCGCCCCACACCACCCAGCCCCGCCGGCGCTTGAGGCGCAGGAGACGGGGCCAAGCCCCGACACCACCGACCAGCCACAGCCGAGCACCGCGCAGCGACCCCGCACCGCCCCACACCACCCAGCCCCGCCGGCGCTTGAGGCGCAGGAGACGGGGCCAAGCCCCGACACCACCGACCGGCCAGAGCCGAGCATCGCCCAGCGACCCCGGCGGGAGTCGAAGGGCTACAGCTCCTTGCGGAGGGACGGGCCGCCCAGGCGGCGTTTGCGCTGCTTGACCTTGATCTCCACGCCGCCCCAGAAGGCGAAGCCCGTCACGACCACCCGCGGCGCGCCCGGCTCGAACGGGCCCGGGTTGTCGCGCTGGTCGAAGGCGCCCATGAAGCCGAAGCCCCGGACGTCCAGTTCCACCCCCGGCGGCACCGTGATCTCGATGCCGCCCATGATCGCGACGCAGTTGATCACCACCTCGCGCTGTGCGAAGTCCGCCTCGCGCAGGTCCAGCTCCCCGCCGCCCCAGAACGCCACCGCGTCGAACCGCGCCGGCACCGTCCACCGGCCCTTGCGCTGGAAGCCCGACATGACCGCGACGGCCGTCGCCGAGCTGCCTCCGCCGCCGATCCGGCCCGTCCAGGGCTCGGCCGCCGCCGTCGGCGCAGCCACCGGCCCGCCCACCGGCCCGCCGGCCGGCGCCGGCAGGTCCCGCGTCAGCGGTTCCAGTTCCGCGTACGTCCGCGACTTGTACGCCGCGTCGAGCCGCTCCTCGAACTCCTCCATGTCCAGCCGGCCCTCGGCGACGGCGTCCCGCAGACGCTCCACCACCCGGTCCCGGTCGGCGTCCGACGCCCTCAGCTCCGGCAACGGCTTCTCCGGCCGCTCGTCACTCATGCGGACCAGACTATGCAGGTTCGTCGGGGAGTTGTATGGCCGAGCCCCTGAGATCGCCCCGGATCTTCCCCGGCTTTCCCCTGATGCGGGCGGGGACTCCGGGAAGCGTCAGCCGCGTCCCGCGTACATCCGCGCGATCACGTCCTCGATGTCCGGCTCACGTACCGACAGGTCCACCAGCGGGTAGTCCGCCGCAACCGCCGCAACCAGCGGCGCCGCCGACGCCCCCGCCGGGAACGCCAGCCACTGCCGCGGCCCCTCCACCTTCACCACCCGCGCCCCCGCCACACTGATCGGCGCGAGCTCCCGCTCCAGGTCCACCACGAGCGTCCGCTCGCTCTCCCCCGCCGACCCCGCCTCGTGCAGCCCGCCCAGCGGCCCGTCGTACATCAACCGCCCGTGGTCGATCACCATCACCCGCTCGCACAGCTGCTCGATGTCCTGGAGGTCGTGCGTGGTGAGGAGCACGGTCGTGCCGAGTTCCTCGTTCAGCTGCCGCAGGAAACCCCGTACCTTCGCCTTGCTCACCACGTCGAGCCCGATCGTCGGCTCGTCCAGGTACAGCACCTCCGGGTCGTGCAGCAGCGCCGCCGCGATGTCCCCGCGCATCCGCTGCCCCAGCGACAACTGCCGTACCGGCACGTCCAACAAATCGGCCAGGTCGAGCCGCTCCACGCAGCGCTCCAGGTTCTCCTCGAACCGCGCCCTCGGCACCCGGTACAGCCGCCGCATCAGCCCGTACGAGTCCTTCAGCGGGAGGTCCCACCACAGCGTCGTGCGCTGCCCGAACACCACCCCGATCCGGTGCGCGAGCCGCATCCGCTCCCGCGCCGGGTCGATGCCCGCGACCCGCAGCCGGCCGCCGCTCGGGGTCAGGATTCCCGTCAGCATCTTGATCGTGGTCGACTTCCCGGCGCCGTTGGGCCCGATGTAGCCGACCATCTCGCCCCGGGCGACCTCGAAGCTGATCCCGTCCACCGCCCTGACCTGGCGTTTCTCCCGGCGCATCCGGCTCACCCGGCGCCGTACGTCAAAGACCTTCTCGACCCCGTCCAACGAGATCAGCGCATCCGCCACAGCTCTAGCTCCCCGTGCTTCGGTACGAACGGACTCCCGCGCGCCACGCCAGCGACGCGGGCAGGAACACCACGAAGGCCACCAGCGGGCTCAGGTACGCGACCCACCCGGGCAGGCCCAGCGGATCGGGACGCCCCAACACGTGCAGCGCCGGCAGCCAGTTGACGAAGGCCAGCGGGACGATGAAGGTCACCCCGCGCAGCAGGTCCTTCGCGAAGACCGTCGGCGGGTACTGCAGCATCTGGCAGCCGCCGTAGGTGAAGGAGTTCTGGACTTCGGCCGCGTCCCCGGACACGAACTGGAAGGCCGCCCCGGTGACCAGCACGGCCGCGAAGATGGCCGCCCCGGCGAGCACCATCACGGGCACCAGCAGCACCTTCCCGACCGTCCAGTCCACGTCCAGGGACCAGAGCGCCCAGCCCATCACCCCGACCCCCTGCCCGATCCGGCCCAGCCGGCGCAGCGCGAACCGGTCCGCCGCGACCTGCGCGAGCACCGGGACCGGCCGCACCAGCATCGTGTCGAGCGAGCCGTCGCGGATCCGGGCGCCGATCTTGTCGGTGTTCCCGAGCAGCAGGTCCGCCAGGCCCAGGGAGGCCGAGCAGGACCCGTACAGCAGGGCGATCTCGGGCAGGGCGAAGCCGCCGAGGGCGTCCACGTGGGAGAACATGATGTAGATCGCGACGAAGTCCAGGAGGGTGATCACCGCCTGCCCCAAGGTCGTCAGGACGAACGACGTCCGGTACGTCATCGTGGAGCGGATCCACATGCCCACGATCAGGCAGTAGCCGCGCAGCCCCTCGATCGTCGGGCCGCGCCGAGGCGCCCCGGCCACCGCGGCCTCCCGGTCCCGCGCCCGCTCCCGCGCGCGGCCCCGATCCTGATCCCGGTCCTGATCCCGCTCCCGGTCCGGTGCACGCGCCGGTACCGCCTCCAGCCCGGCCCCGGCCCCCGCCTCGGCCTCAGCCACCCTGGACCACCACCTTCCGTGTCGCGGCCGACTGCAACAGCCGCCCTGTTCCCAGCAGTACGAGCGCCCACACGGCTTGGAAGCCCAGCGCCGCGGCCGCGCCCCCGGCCCCCGCGTGCTCGCCCAGCAGGACGTCCATCGGCACCTGCAACATCGCCGCCCACGGCAGGGTCCGCACGAACTCGCCGAACCCGCCCGGGAAGACGGTCAGCGGCAGCAGCATCCCGGAGAAGAAGATCGAGGCGACGGTGGCCATGATGTTGATCCCCGCCCCGTCCATCAGCCAGAAGGCCACCAACCCCACCATGTAGCGCAGCGCGAAGCTCACCACCAGCGCCAGCAGGACGGACACCAGGAACAGCAGCCAGCGCAACGGATCGACGGGCAGCGCCAGCGGGAACGCCAGCGCCCCCGCCACCAGCGGCAGCACCCCGCGACCCACCAACTGGAAGCCCGCCCGGCCCAGATCGGCCGCGAGCCACCACAGCTGGAGGTCCGCGGGCCGGTAGAGGTCGACCGCGATGTCGCCCGTCCGGATCCGCTCCTGGAGCTCCTCCTGGAAACCACCGCCGATCAGGGCGGCGGCGGCGAGCAGCGATTGGCTCATCCAGACGAAGGTCAGCGCCTGCGCCTGGTCGTAGCCGCCGAGTCCGGGCCGCTCGTCCCACAGCGCGATGTACGTGTACGCGACGATGAACCCGAACACGGTGTTGGTGAACACCCCGGCCGCGGTCGCCGTCCCGTAGGTGGCGTAGCGCCTGAATCCGCCCGCCGCGACCGCCAGGTAGAGACCCGTCGTCCGAAGCGCTCCGTTCCGCACTCTCCGGCGCACCGTATCCCTCCGTTTCCCACGTCGTTCCTACGTCGGCCAAAGCGCGCGAGCTTAGTACGGAGGGGCGAGCCACGCGACCGATTTATGCCCGTCCGGGGCGGAATCAGTGGCCATCGGGTAGACAGCATGAGGTATAGAAGTGGATGTTTTGAACGGCGTCGAGGAGTCCTGGAGATGAGCGACCAGTCACCACCCCCTGGCTGGACCCCTCGCGACCCCGACACCCCGCCCGACGTACCGCAGCCACGGGCAGAACCGCCGGTGCCACACCAGTCACCACAGGAACAGCAGGCGCAACAACGGCCGCATCAGGGCGGAGCGGGGAAGAAGGCCCGGCGCCGACGGACCGGCTGGCGCCGCTTCCTACCCACCTGGCGCATGGTCCTCGGCGCCGTCCTGCTCATCGCCCTGCTGATCGGCGGCGCCCTCGTGGCCGGCTACCTGCTGGTCGACATCCCGCCGGCCAACGCCGCCGCCACCGCGCAGTCCAACGTCTACCTCTACTCCGACGGCTCCCAGATCGCCCGCGACGGCGAGGTCAACCGCGTCAACGTGCCGCTGTCACAGATCCCCCGGACCGTGCAGGAGGCCGTACTGGCCGCCGAGGACCGGGACTTCTACTCCGAACGGGCGGTCGACCCCAAGGCGATGCTCCGCGCCGCCTGGAACACGGCGACCGGCAAGGGCACCCAGTCCGGTTCGACCATCACCCAGCAGTACGTCAAGAACTACTACTTGGGCCAGGAACAGACGATCAAACGCAAGGTCAAAGAGTTCTTCATCGCGATCAAACTCGGCCGCGAGAAGTCGAAGAACTACATCCTCGAGGGCTACCTCAACACCAGCTACTTCGGCCGCAACGCCTACGGCATCCAGGCCGCCGCCCAGGCCTACTACGGCAAGGACGTCGGCAAACTCACCACCGCCGAGGGCGCCTACCTCGCCACCCTCCTCAACTCCCCCA
This sequence comes from Streptomyces sp. NPDC091682, assembly GCF_044756625.1. NCBI lineage: Bacteria > Bacillati > Actinomycetota > Actinomycetes > Kitasatosporales > Streptomycetaceae > Streptomyces > Streptomyces sp. NPDC091682. Next base: position 4,995 of record NZ_JBIVTH010000022.1, read on the forward strand.
GCGCCTTCGACGTCGTCTCCCACCCCCAGAGCCGCCCCCGCGCCCTCGCCCGCTGGAACTACGTACTCGACGGCATGGTCAAGAAGGGCTGGCTGACCCCCGCCGAACGCGCGAAGACGCAGTTCCCCGAACCGGGCAAGGTCCGCGCGGCCGCCGGTCTCTCCGGCCAGCGCGGCTACCTCGTCGAAGCGATCAAGGACTACATCGTCGACAACGAGATCCTCGACGACAAGACCCTCGCCGAAGGCGGCTACCGCATCACCACCACCCTCGACAAACGCCGCCAGGCCGCCCTCGTCGGCGCCGTCGACGACCAGATGGTCAGCAAGCTCGAACCCGAGAAACGGAAGGCCGACCGGCTCGTCCGGGCCGGCGGGGTCTCCATCGACCCGGCCACCGGCAAGGTCCTCGCCATGTACGGCGGCATCGACTACACCAAGCAGTACGTGAACAACGCGACCCGCCACGACTACCAGGTCGCCTCCACCTTCAAGCCCTTCGTCTTCGCCGCCGCCGTCGAGAACGACTCCCGCACCCAGGACGGCCGCCGGATCACCCCGAACACGATCTACAACGGCGACAACAAACGCCCGGTCGTCGGCGGCCGCATCCGCTTCGCCCCCGAGAACGAGGGCCAGGTCTCCTACGGCAACATCACCGTCAACACCGCCACCGACCTCTCCGTCAACGCCGTGTACGCACAGATGGCGGTCGACGTCGGCACCGCCAAGGTCAAGAAGACCGCCATCGACCTCGGCATCCCCGAGAACACCCCCAACTTCGTACCCGGCCCGGCCATGGCCCTCGGCACCCTGCAGGCCAGCGTCCTGGACATGACCCAGGCCTACGCCACCCTCGCCGACCACGGCCGACGCACCCCCTACACCTTCCTCGAGAAGATCACCAAGGGCGGCGAAACCATCGGCCTCCCCCAGCGCACCCCCACCCAGGCCATCAGCCGCGAAGCCGCCGACACCACCACGTCCATGCTGGTCAGCGTCGTGGACAACGGCACCGGCACGGCCGCCCTCGCCGCCGGCCACCCGGCCGCGGGCAAGACCGGCACCGGCGAACTCGACCGCTCGGCCTGGTTCGCGGCCTACACCCCGGACCTGGTCACCGTGATCTCGATGATGGGCCAGGACCCGGACACCGGAACCCTGGAATCCCTCTACGGCGCCCTCGGCGAGGCCCGCATCGGCGGCGGCGGATACCCCGCCCGGATCTGGGCCGCGTACACCAAGACCGCCCTGGAAGGCACCGACCCCGTCGACTTCGACCTGGAACTCCAGCCCGGCGCCGCACCGCCCCCACCGCCGCCCAGCCCGGAATCCAACCCGCCGCAGGAGACCCCCGGCGAACCCTCGCCCAGCACCCCCGAACGCCCGGCCCGACCCTCGCCGTCGAACCCGACGGGCGGCCGCAACCAGGGCGGGCAGAACAACGGCGGCCAGAACCAGGGCGGCCAGGACAACGGCGGCCCGGTGAACGGAGGCCAGGACAACGGCGGCCAAGACAACGGCGGCACCACCCAGGGCGGCGACCAGGGCGGCACCACCCAGGGCACCCAGGGCAACACCCAGGGCAGTGCGCAGGGCAGCGACGGAGGCCCCGCAGAAGGCCTGCGCCCGCCGTCGGCGTTCCTGGAATGACCGCAGCACCCGGTCAGTGACCGGAGGTCGCCTTCAGCCCCACCACGGCGACCAGCAACAGACAGATGAAGAAGATCCGGGCGGCGGTGACGGGCTCACCCAACACCGCCATACCGAGCACGGCCGCGCCGGCGGCACCGATGCCCACCCACACCCCGTAGGCCGTACCGATGGGCAGGGTCTTCGCGGCGTACGACAGCAACACCATGCTCGCGACGATCCCGGCACCCGTGAACACACTGGGCCACAGCCGGGTGAAACCTTCGGTGAACTTCATGCCGATCGACCAGCCGACTTCGAGCAGACCGGCGACGAGAAGAAGAACCCATGCCATGACGGCACCTCCGAGACGACGAGCGGTACGGGGTGCGTCGTCTTGTCGTACCCGGTACGGCGCGTCTCGTCGGGGTTCTCCCCCACCGTAGCAAAAAGCCGCGAAAAGGCCGCGAAAAGGGCTGGTGACCCGGGCCACCAGCCCTTGCTCAGCGACTCAGAGGTACAGCCCGGTGGAGTCCTCCGACCCCTCCAGTCGCTCCGCGGCCACGGCGTGCAGGTCCCGCTCGCGCATCAGCACGTACGTCGCACCGCGCACCTCGACCTCGGCACGGTCCTCGGGGTCGTACAGCACCCGGTCACCGGGCTCGACCGTCCGGACGTTCTGCCCGACCGCGACCACCTCGGCCCAGGCCAGCCGCTTGCCCACCGCGGCCGTCGCAGGAATCAGGATGCCGCCGCCCGAGCGCCGCTCGCCCTCCGGCAGATCGGACTTCACGAGCACGCGGTCGTGCAGCATGCGGATGGGCAGCTTGTCGTGGGTGGTGTTCTCGCTCACGCCCCGAACCTACCTGCCCGCGCCCGTCCCGTACCCCTCAGGGTCATCCGCGCTTGCGGCGCGCCGACACCACGAACAGCCCGACCAGGCTCACCGCGACCAGCGCGACGGGCACGATCCGGTCGACGCGCGGAGCCCCGTCGTCGTGGCGCAGACCGTCCCGCACATCCGTCACGAACCGGTTCACCGCGGCGAAGGCCCGCCCGGCGGTCTCGTCGACGGACGAGGCGACCCGTGCCTTCGCGTCCCCGATGATCGTCTTCGGGTGCATGCGCACACCGATCTCGTCGAGCGTCTCGGCGAGCTGCTCACGGCGGCGGACGATGTCCGCCTCGATCTGTGCGGGGGTCCTGGCTTCCGGCACCGCGCTGCCTCCGTCGTCCTCGTGGTCGTGTGGGGCGTAGTCCGCCATGAACAGTCTGTCAGCTTAGTCTCATGGCATACCGATCCCCTCCCGAGGAGAGTGTCACGATGAGCGAGCGACTCCAGCCGGGCGACACCGCCCCCGCCTTCACCCTGCCCGATGCGGACGGCAACGAGGTCTCGCTCGCCGACCACAAGGGCCGCAAGGTGATCGTCTACTTCTACCCGTCCGCGCTGACCCCGGGCTGCACCAAGCAAGCCTGCGATTTCACGGGCAACCTGTCCTTCCTGACGGGACACGGCTACGACGTCATCGGTGTGTCTCCGGACAAGCCGGAGAAGCTGGCGAAGTTCCGCGAGAAGGAGGACCTGAAGGTCACCCTGGTCAGCGACCCGGACAAGGAGACGCTGACGGCGTACGGCGCGTACGGCGAGAAGAAGCTGTACGGCAAGACGGTCACCGGGGTCATCCGCTCCACGGTGGTGGTCGACGAGGAGGGCAAGGTCGAACACGCCTTCTACAACGTCAAGGCCACGGGCCACGTAGCCAAGATCATCAAGGACCTGGGCCTCTGACCCCCGCCCCGGCTCCCGAACCGGCCCGCACCAACCCGGTGCGGGCCGTTCCGTTTATCGGACGAATCGACCCGTAACCGTCCGCCTTCCGGTGCCGTTGCTCCGTACGAGGGCCGCACGCGCGGCCGAACTCTACGGAGGGCCCACGTCATGAGAGACCCGCACGACCGCGACACCCTGGCCTCCGCAGTGGCCGCGTCGAGAGGCTGGGCCGACCTGATGCGGCGCCTGGGCTTCAAGGAGAGCGGAGGGCGACGCCGCATGCTGCAGGAGCGCGTCACCACCTACGGAATCGACACCAGCCATTTCGCGAAGCGAAGTCCGTGGCGCAAGTACCCCGACGAGGCCATCGCCGCCGCGGCTGCGACGTCCACCACCCTGCGTGAGGTTGCGGTCAAGCTCGGCGCGCCCCCCGCCACGGGGACTCTGTCGCACATCGTCCGCCGCATAGCCGCCGCCGGCATCGACATCAGCCATTTTCGCGGCATGCAACGGGCCGGCGTCGAGCTACCGTTCACCACGGAGGAGCTTGCGGTAGCCGCGGCCTCCGCCGACAGCGTCCGCGGCACGGCTCGCGCCCTGGGCGTGCCGGACGACAGTCGCTCCCGCGCCGCCTTGGGAAGGATGCTGAAGGCGCACGACATCGACACCACCCATTTCCGGAACACGCGAGTCATGATCTCCGAGGACGCTCTGCGCGCAGCGGTTCCGGGAGCCTTGAGCTACGCGGACCTGATGCGCGCTCTCGGCCTGCAGGTCAACGACGTGAACCATCGACGCGTTCGGCGGCTGGTGACCCGGCTCGAACTCGAAGTCAGCCACTTCAAGAGGCGCACCTGGGCAACCACACAGGCGACACACTTGCGGAGCGGCACCGCCGACACCACCCTGACCATGCTCCCCGAGGGTGCATCACGCGTTCGCCGCCCCCGCCTGCACCGAGCCCTGCAAGGGATCGGCGTGCCCTACGCTTGCGAAGAGTGCGGCAACACCGGAGAGTGGCGCGGACAGCCGATCACCCTCCAGATCGATCACATCAATGGGGACTGGCGCGACAACCATCGCGAGAACCTCCGATACCTGTGCCCGAACTGCCACTCCCTGACCGACACGTGGTGCCGTAACCGTCGTGCCAAGGCCACGGTCATCCCCGTAGACTGAGCGCAGCCCGAACGGACGAGATGTCCGAATTGGGCAACATGTCGCGGTTGTGGTGGAATTGGCAGTCACGCTTGGTTTAGGTCCAAGTGGGGTAAAACCCGTGGGGGTTCGAGTCCCCCCAACCGCACATCCATGCCGAAGGCCCCGTACGCAGTTGTCGCGTACGGGGCCTTCGAGCGTTCGCGATCCAGTGGCGTCCCGCCGGATCGACAGGACTCAGCCCAGGAGGGCGCGGACGAAGGGGACCAGGGCGCGGAAGGCCTGGCCGCGGTGGGAGATGGCGTTCTTCTCCGCCGGGGTCAGTTCCGCGCACGTGCGGGTGTCGCCCTGCGGCTGGAGGATCGGGTCGTAGCCGAAGCCGCCGGTGCCGGACGGAGTGTGGCGGAGGGTGCCGAGGAGGCGGCCCTCGACGACGCGTTCGGTGCCGTCCGGGAGGGCCAGGGCCGCCGCGCACGCGAAGTGGGCCCCGCGGTTCTCGTCGGCGATGTCACCGAGCTGGGCCAGCAGCAGGTCCAGGTTGGCCTTGTCGTCGCCGTGGGTGCCGGCCCAGCGGGCCGAGAAGATGCCGGGGGCGCCGTGCAGGACGTCCACGCAGAGTCCCGAGTCGTCGGCGACCGCCGGGAGGCCGGTGGCGCGGGCCAGGGCGTGGGCCTTGAGGAGGGCGTTCTCGGCGAAGGTGACGCCGGTTTCCTTGACGTCCGGGATCTCGGGGTACGCGTCCGCGCCGACCAGCTCGTGCGGCAGGCCGGCGTCGGACAGGATCGCGCGGAGTTCGGAGACTTTGCCCGCGTTGCGGGTGGCCAGGATGAGGCGGCTGGGCGTCGAGGTCATGCCGCCATTATCCGGGTCAGCCCGGGGTGCAGACCTTGGAGAGCTCGCTCGCCGCGTCCGCGACCGGCCTGATGTCCGGGGCGGTGTTGCCGCTCTCGATCGAGGCGCGGACGTTCTTGACGGCCGCGTTCATCGAATCGATGGCCTTGCCCAGGTCGGTGTTGTCCGTCTGGTCGCCGATCTTCTTCAGGTTCGACTCGATCTGGTTGAGCGCGTTCTGAGCGTCCTGGGGGCTGTTGCCCGCTTGGGAAACGGCCTGCTGGAGGTCGTTCGCGCCGTCCGTGATGGCCACGGCCGTGTTCGCGCAGTCCATCGCCGTGGAGATCGCGTCGCAGGCGGACAGGGCCGGGACGGTGAGTACGGCGGCCACGGCTACGGCCGCTATGCGGAGCTTCATGCGGTTCTCCCCCTGGGGGTTTGGACGCTACGAGGACGGGCGCACGGCTTCGAGACCGTGCGCCCGTATCTTCCTGGACGCCGGGGCGGGCCCGGCGGTTGCCGCCTACAGTTCGAGCGCGCCCCGCTGGATGGCTTCCAGGTCCGCGCAGCCGCCGGCGGCGAGGTCGAGGAGGGCGTTCAGTTCCTTGCGGTCGAAGGGCTCGCCCTCGGCGGTGCCCTGGACCTCGACGAAGCGGCCGTCGCCGGTGCAGACCACGTTCATGTCGGTCTCGGCGCGCACGTCTTCCTCGTAGCAGAGGTCGAGGAGCGGGACGCCGTCGACGATGCCGACGCTGACGGCGGCGACGGTGCCGGTGAGCGGCTTGCGGCCGGCCTTGATGAACTTCTTCTTCTGGCCCCAGGCGACGGCGTCGGCCAGGGCGACGTAGGCGCCGGTGATGGCGGCGGTGCGGGTGCCGCCGTCGGCCTGGAGGACGTCGCAGTCCAGGACGATGGTGTTCTCGCCGAGGGCCTTGTAGTCGATGACGGCGCGCAGGGAGCGGCCGATCAGGCGGGAGATCTCGTGGGTGCGGCCGCCGATCTTGCCGCGGACGGATTCGCGGTCGCCGCGGGTGTTGGTGGAGCGGGGCAGCATCGAGTACTCGGAGGTGACCCAGCCTTCGCCGCTGCCCTTGCGCCAGCGCGGGACGCCTTCGGTGAAGGAGGCGGTGCAGAAGACCTTGGTGTCTCCGAAGGAGACGAGGACGGAGCCCTCGGCGTGCTTGCTCCATCCGCGTTCGATGGTGACCGGGCGGAGCTGTTCGGGCGTACGGCCGTCAATGCGAGACATGGCTCCGAGCCTAGTCCCTGCGGGGGAAGGCGAAGACCCCGTCCGGGGCTTCCGGGACGGGGTCTGCACGGGGTCTGCAGGGGTCTGCCGGGACCTGGCTAGCGGGTCCGGATCACATCATGTCTTCGATGTCGGCGGCGATCGGGTCGGCGTCGGTGCCGATGACGACCTGGATCGCGGTGCCCATCTTGACGACGCCGTGGGCGCCGGCGGCCTTGAGCGCGGCTTCGTCGACCAGGTCGGGGTTGATGACCTCGGTGCGCAGGCGGGTGATGCAGCCCTCGACCTCTTCGATGTTCTCGATGCCGCCGAGCCCGGCGACGATCTTCTCAGCCTTGGTGGCCATGTGTTTCTCCCTGAGTGTTTCGAAGAACGAGTCTCGGCGGCCAGTATGTGGCTACCCACCTGCACGGTCCGCTTCGTCACGGTAACGCACGGTTGGCCCATCTATGCAGGCACATGACCGGCCCCTGCCGAATGATGACGATCAGCAGCAACCTGCCCACAACTGGTCTACACCAGTGTGCCGCAAGTGTTGCGGCAGCCAAAACGGGCCGGCCAGGGAGGACGCCGATGAGCGCGAGCAGCTCCGCAGCAGCAGCGCCACGATCGGATTGGCGGAACAACCTGTTCCAGGGGCTGCAGAAGATGGGGCGGAGCCTTCAGCTCCCCATCGCCGTACTGCCTGCGGCAGGCATCCTGTTGCGACTGGGGCAGCCGGACGTCTTTGGCGCGGACGGCCTGCAGTGGACGGACGTCGCCAAGGTGATGGCGGGCGCCGGCGGGGCGCTGCTCGATCCCGATCTCGGCCTGCCCCTCCTCTTCTGCATCGGCGTGGCCATCGGCATGGCGAAGAAGGCGGACGGTTCGACCGCCCTCGCGGCCACGGCGGGCTTCCTCGTCTACCGGGGGGTGCTGCACGCGTTCCAGAAGGCCTGCCCCGTGGGGACCAAGGACATCGGGGGCGGCTGCCTGGGGCCGAACGACACCTTCGTGGCGTACACGTACCAGAACCCCGGGGTTTTCGGCGGCATCATCATGGGCCTTCTGGCGGCCTATTTCTGGCAGCGGTACCACCGGGTGAAGCTGGTGGACTGGCTCGGCTTCTTCAACGGCCGGCGGCTGGTCCCGATCGTGATGTCCTTCGTCGCGATCGCTTTCGCCGCGCTCTGCCTGTGGGTCTGGCCGCCGGTCGGGGACGCGCTGGAGAGCTTCTCCGACTGGCTTCGCGGGCTGGGTGCTTGGGGCGGCGGCATCTTCGGCGTGGCGAACCGCGCGCTGCTGGTGATCGGCCTGCACCAGTTCCTGAACGTGCCGATCTGGTTCCAGTTCGGGTCGTACACGGCGCCGGACGGGAAGACGTACCACGGCGACATCAACATGTTCCTGCACGGCGACCCGACCGCGGGTCTGTTCCTGACCGGCTTCTTCCCGATCATGATGTTCGCGCTGCCGGCGGCGGCGCTGGCGATCACGCACTGCGCGAAGCCGCAGCGGCGCAAGGAGGTCGGCGGTCTGATGCTGTCGGTGGCCCTGACCTCGTTCGTCACCGGGATCACCGAGCCGCTGGAGTACTCCTTCCTCTTCGTCGCGCCCGCCCTGTACGCGGTGCACGCGGTGCTGACGGGTGTGTCCATGGCGGTGTCGTGGGGGTTGGGGGTCAAGGACGGCTTCAGCTTCTCGGCGGGTCTGATCGACTACGTCATCAACTGGAGCCTGGCGACGAAGCCCTGGCTGATCATTCCGATCGGCCTGTGCTTCGCGCTCGTCTACTACGTGGTGTTCCGTTTCGCGATCACGAAGTTCGACCTCGCGACGCCGGGGCGGGAGTCGGACGAGGAGATCGCGGCGATGGAGTCGGAGACCACCAAGGCTTGAGCCCGGGCCCGGCGGGGTTACCGCACGGTCCGTCAAGGGCCCCTGGATCACGATCCGGGGGCCCTTCGGTATACCCCCGGGACTGTGATCCAGGCCACAGGAAATCGAAGGTTCCTTATCTATCCCTCACCGTGTTACAACTGGTCTACACCACGGATTGGTGTAGACCACGAGGGCCTGTCTGAGCCCGCGTACCCCCGTATCTGAGACGTCGCCGTCCCCCGTTTCCCTCTGGCGTCGCCTTGCCCACTGGAGGAAGTTGTGTCCACGGCTACCGCCCCCTCGGCGGAAAAGAAGAAGGGCGCTGGCGTGATGGCCGTCATGCAGCGCATCGGCCGGAGCCTCATGCTCCCCGTTGCCGTGCTGCCTGCCGGCGCGCTCCTGCTCCGCCTGGGTGCGGGTGACATGCTCGGCGACGCCGACGTCTTCCCCACGTTCGTCACCAAGATCGCCGGCTACATGGCCGCGGGTGGTGGCGCCATCCTCGAGAACATGGCGCTGCTGTTCGCCGTGGGCATCGCCATCGGCTTCGCCAAGAAGTCGGACGGCTCCACCGCGCTGGCCGCCGTGACCGGGTACCTGGTCTTCAAGAAGGTCCTCGCCACCTTCACCGACGGCAACCTGCCGAAGGTCGAGAAGGTCATCGACCACAAGGTCGCCCTGGTGGACGCCACGGTCGACGCGGGTGTCCTCGGCGGTGTCGTGATGGGCATCATCACGGCCCTGCTCTACCAGAAGTTCTACCGGACCAAGCTGCCGGACTGGGCGGGCTTCTTCGGCGGCCGCCGCCTCGTCCCGATCCTCTCCGCCCTCGCCGGTCTGCTCGCCGGCATCGTCTTCGGTCTCATCTGGCCGGTCCTCGGTACGGGTCTGCACAACTTCGGTGAGTGGCTCGTCGGTTCCGGTTCGGTCGGCGCGGGCATCTTCGGTGTCGCCAACCGTGCGCTCATCCCGATCGGCATGCACCACCTGCTGAACTCCTTCCCGTGGTTCCAGGCCGGCTCCTTCGACACCGCGACCGGCGCCGTCCACGGTGACATCGGCCGCTTCCTCGCCGGTGACCCGACCGCCGGACAGTTCATGACCGGCTTCTTCCCGATCATGATGTTCGCCCTCCCGGCGGCTTGCCTCGCGATCGTCCACTGCGCCCGTCCCGAGCGCCGCAAGGTCGTCGGCGGCATGATGCTCTCCCTCGCGCTCACCTCGTTCGTCACCGGTGTGACCGAGCCGATCGAGTTCACCTTCATGTTCATCGCCCCGGTGCTCTACGCGATCCACGCGGTGCTGACCGGTATCTCCCTGGCCCTGACCTGGGCCCTGGGGATGCGCGACGGCTTCGGCTTCTCGGCCGGCCTCGTCGACTTCTTGCTGAACCTGGGCATCGCGGAGAAGCCCTGGATGCTGGCGGGCGTCGGTCTCTGCTTCGCGGCGGTCTACTACGTCGTCTTCCGCTTCGCGATCGTCAAGTTCAACCTCCCCACCCCGGGCCGCGAGTCCGACGAGGAGCTCGCCGAGCTGCTGAAGGCCGAGGCCAAGTAGGCGGTCCCGTACGAACGAAGGAGCCCCCGCTCTCCCGGAAGGGAGGGCGGGGGCTCCTCGTCGTCGTGGCGCCGTCAGACCTCGTAGACCGCGCCCGAGTACGCCAGGTCGACCGGCCCGTCGTAGACCGCGCGGGCATCGGCGAGGTTCTGGTCGGGGTCGGTCCACGGCGGGATGTGGGTGAGGACGAGCCGCCCCACGCCGCCGCCCGCCGCGTACTCGCCGGCCTGGCGGCCGTTCAGGTGGAGGCCCGGGATGTCCTCCTTGCCGTGCGTGAAGGAGGACTCGCACAGGAAGAGGTCGGTGCCGTCGGCGAGCAGGCCCAGCTCGGGGCAGGTGCCGGTGTCCCCCGAGTACGTGAGCGAGCGGCCGCCGTGCTCGATGCGGATGCCGTACGCCTCGACCGGGTGGGAGACCCGCTCGGTGCGGATCTGGAGCGGGCCGATCTCGAAGGTCCCGGACTTCAGGGTGCGGAAGTCGAAGACCTCGCTCATCGAGCGCTCGTCGGGGACGTCGTCGTAGGCGGTGGTCAGGCGGCGTTCGGTGCCCTCGGGCCCGTAGACGGGGATGGTGCCGCAGCGGCCGCCCTCGTGCCGGTAGTAGCGGGCGACGAAGTACGCGCACATGTCGATGCAGTGGTCGGCGTGCAGGTGGCTCAGGAAGATCGCGTCGAGGTCGTAGAGGCCGACGTGTCGCTGGAGCTCGCCGAGGGCGCCGTTGCCCATGTCGAGGAGCAGCCGGAAGCCGTCGGCCTCGACGAGGTAGCTCGAACAGGCCGATTCCGCGGAAGGGAACGACCCCGAACAGCCGACGACGGTGAGCTTCATGGAGCGTGAACCTCCGAGGACGGTCCGTGGACGGAATGCGGGCCGTGCGTGCGTCGAGCGTAAGGCGCGAAACGTCCGGTCGCTCCTCCGCGGCAGGCCGTTGTGGGGGGAATCACCTGCGCTGTCACCCGGGGGAGCGACGGTGGGTACGGGCGTTGCCGTGCCGGGGCGTTCCCGCGCCGCTACGGTCGAAGCATGGACACGTCCTGGTGGCCCGCGGTGGCCGCGGTGGTGGCCGTGGCGCTGCTGGTGCTGGTCGCCGGGGGCCGCTCCGGGCTGCCGCGCCGGACGCCGCCGGCGCACGGAACCGGTCCGCCGCCGCACCCGAAGGCGGGTGAGCTGTGGTCCCTGGCGGACGGACGTACGTGCCTGGTCCTCGCGGTGGGTTCGGTACGGGGCCACCGGGCGCGGGTCGCGTGGATCACCGGGAAGTACGACGACCGGCGGGCCGGGGTGATCCCGCTGCCCCCGGGGACGGTCGGGGCGCAAGGCCGGGCGGGCTTCCTGGAGGCGGACCGGCCGGTGGAGGTGTCGTTGTGGGAGTTCCGCACCCGAATGGGGGTGCTGGACCCTGCGGTGTGGGACGAGGTCAAGGGTCTGGGAGGCGCGCGGTGACGCGGAAACCGGTGATCCGCCTGCGGCGGGTGTACGACCCGCCGGAGCCGGCGGCGGACGGGGTGCGGGTCCTCGTGGACCGGCTGTGGCCGCGCGGCCTGGCGAAGGCGGTGGCCGGGGTGGACGAGTGGCCGAAGGCGGTGACGCCGTCGACGGAGCTGCGGAAGTGGTTCCACGACGGCGGTTCGGCGCGGGAGTTCCGGCAGCGGTACGAGGCGGAGCTGGCGGAGCCGGGGGCGGTGGCGGAGCTCGGTCGCCTGCGCGAGCTCGCTGCGGCGGGCCCGCTCACCCTGCTGACCGCGGTCAAGGACCCGGGCTCCAGCCACGCGGCCGTGCTCGCGGAGCTGCTGTCCGACTAGCAGTGCGGCGCCGCTGCAGGGGGCTCCGCCCCGGACTCCGCGCCTCGAACCCCGGCGGGGCTGATCTTTCAGCCCGTCCGGCGTTTGAGGACCGGGTCCGGGCAGAGCCCGGGAAACGGCGCCGCACCCGGTACCCCCGTGGGCGACCCCGCAGGGGCGCGGCAGGGGCGCGGCAGGGGCTACGCCCAGAGTTGGCCCTGGAGGACCTCGATGGCTTCCTCGGTGGTCGCGGCCGTGTAGACGCCCGTCGACAGGTACTTCCAGCCGCCGTCGGCCACGACGAAGACGATGTCCGCCGGTTCGCCCGCGGCCACCGCCTTGCGGCCGACGCCGATCGCCGCGTGCAAGGCGGCTCCCGTGGAGACGCCGGCGAAGATCCCCTCCAGTTGGAGGAGCTCCCGGGTGCGGGTCACGGCGTCCGCGGAACCCACCGAGAAGCGGGTGGTGAGCACGGAGGCGTCGTAGAGCTCCGGTACGAAGCCCTCGTCCAGGTTGCGCAGTCCGTAGACCAGGTCGTCGTAGCGCGGCTCGGCCGCGACGATCTTGATGCCTGGCACGTTCTCGCGCAGGTAGCGGCCGACGCCCATGAGGGTGCCGGTGGTGCCCAGGCCCGCCACGAAGTGGGTGATGGAGGGGAGGTCCGTGAGGATCTCCGGGCCCGTGGTGGCGTAGTGGGCGCCCGCGTTGTCCGGGTTGCCGTACTGGTAGAGCATCACCCAGTCGGGGTGCTCGGCGGCCAGTTCCTTGGCCACTCGGACCGCGGTGTTCGAGCCGCCGGCGGCCGGCGACGAGATGATCTCGGCTCCCCACATGGCCAGCAGGTCACGCCGCTCCTGGCTGGTGTTCTCCGGCATCACGCACACGATGCGGTAGCCCTTGAGCTTGGCCGCCATCGCCAGCGAGATGCCGGTGTTGCCCGAGGTGGGCTCCAGGATGGTGCAGCCGGGGTACAGCCGGCCGTCCTTCTCCGCCTGCTCGACCATGTGGAGCGCGGGGCGGTCCTTGATCGAGCCGGTCGGGTTGCGGTCCTCCAGCTTGGCCCAGATGCGGACGTCGTCCGAGGGCGACAGCCGCGGCAGCCGGACCAGCGGCGTGTTGCCGACCGCGGCCAGCGGGGAGTCGTAGCGCATTACTTCGATCCGCCGGCCACGGCCGGGAGGATGGTGACGCTGTCGCCGTCCTTGAGGGCGGTGGAGATGCCGTCGAGGAAGCGGACGTCCTCGTCGTTGAGGTAGACGTTGACGAAGCGGCGCAGCTGGCCGCCGTCGACAATGCGCTCCTCAATGCCCTTGTGACGGGTCTCCAGGTCCGCGAAGAGGTCGGCGAGGGTCGCGCCCTCACCGGAGACGGCCTTCTCGCCTTCGGTGTAGGTGCGGAGGATGGTGGGGATGCGGACCTCGATGGCCATGGCTGTCTCCAGTCGTCTGGGAGTGCGTGAGAAGCGTGGGAAGGTGCGGCGCGCGGTTCGTCGGCCCCCCGCGCGGAAGGGCTGTGGTGCTCAGAGCGCAGGACAGATGGCGCTGGCGAGGCGGCACAGGTCGACGTGCAGCCGCGCCACGAGCAGCAGCCTGCCGGGCGTCTCGATGCTCACGTCGTGGGAAACCATGCGGTCATGTTAACGATTCCCGGTCCCCCGTTTGGAGTGTGATCCCGCATCATGGACGCTCTTCGCTCACATACTGGTCAGTAGGCGTCGACGACCTGCACTTCTTCCTCGGTGATCACTCCGTCGACGATCCGGTACGAGCGGAATTGGAACTCGCCGAGGCCGTCCTTGTCCGCCGTCGAGACGAGCACGTAGTGCGCGCCGGGCTCGTTCGCGTACGTGACGTCGGTGCGCGAGGGGTACGCCTCGGTCGCGGTGTGCGAGTGGTAGACGATCACCGGCTCCTCGTCGCGGTCGTCCAGATCGCGGTAGAGCTTCAGCAGGTCCTTCGAGTCAAACTCGTAGAACGTGGGCGAGCGGGCCGCGTTGAGCATCGGGACGAACCGCTCGGGGCGGTCGGTGCCCGCCGGGCCGGCCACGACGCCGCACGCCTCGTCGGGGTGGTCCTGGCGGGCGTGCTCGACGATCTGGTCGTACAGGGCCTGGGTGAGGGTCAGCATGAGCGACAGGATAAGCAGACGGGCCCCCGCGTACCGAGGAACGGTACGCAGGGGCCCGGATGCTGGACAGGGGGTCCGTGGCGTCAGACGTCCACGCTCAGCGAGACCTTCACGGAGGTGTCCCCGTCCTGGCCGCGGCGCTTGGCGACCAGGTAGGAGACGCCCAGGATCAGGCCCCACAGCGGGGCGCAGTACAGCGAGACGCGGGAGTCCTTGTCGGCGCCCATCATCACGATGACCATGCCGATGAAGAGCAGCGCGAACCAGCTCGTGTACGGGGCGCCGGGGGCGCGGAACGCGGACTGCGGCAGCTCGCCGCGGTCGGCCTTGGCGCGGTAGCGGATCTGGCAGACCAGGATCATGATCCAGGCCCACATGCCGGAGATGGTGGCGAAGGAGACGACGTAGTCGAAGGCCTTGCCCGGGGCGACGTAGTTGATCCAGACGCCCACCAGCATCAGCGCGGCGGAGAAGGTGGTGCCGATGAGCGGGGTGCCGCTCTTGGTGAGCTTGGTGAAGACCTTCGGGCCCTGGCCGTTGAGCGCGAGGTCGCGCAGCATGCGGCCGGTGGAGTACATGCCCGAGTTGCAGGAGGACAGCGCGGCGGTCAGCACGACGAAGTTGACGATCGCGGCGCCGATGCCCAGGCCCATGCGCTCGAAGGCGGCGACGAAGGGCGAGACGCCCGGCTGGAAGTGCGTCCACGGGACGACCGACAGGATCATGATGAGCGCGCCGACGTAGAAGACGGCGATGCGCCACGGCACGGTGTTGATGGCCTTGGGCAGGGTCTTCTCGGGGTCCTTGGACTCGCCGGCGGTGACGCCGACGAGCTCGACCGCGAGGAAGGCGAACATCACGATCTGCAGGGTCATCAGCGTGCCGCCGATGCCCTTGGGGAAGAAGCCGCCGTCGTTCCACAGGTTGGAGACGGTGGCGGTGTCGGCCGCGTCGGAGAAGCCGATGGTGAGGATGCCGGCGCAGATCAGGATCATGCCGACGATGGCGGTGACCTTGACCATGGAGAACCAGAACTCGAGCTCACCGAAGAGCTTCACGGAGATCAGGTTGGCGGCGTAGAGGATGACCGTGAAGATCAGCGCGTAGGCCCACTGCGGGAAGCTGTCGTGGGTCCAGTACGACATGTACTGCGCGGCCGCGGTGACCTCGGTGATGCCGGTGACCACCCAGAACAGCCAGTAGGTCCAGCCGGTGACGTACCCCCAGAACGGGCCCAGGAACTCGCGGGCGTAGTCCGAGAAGGAACCGGAGACGGGCCGGTACATGAGCAGCTCGCCCAGGGCCCGCATGATGAAGAAGATGACCAGGCCGGCGATGGCGTACGCCAGGATCAGGCTCGGGCCCGCCTTGGAGATCGCCTTGCCCGCGCCCAGGAACAGGCCGGTGCCGATGGCTCCGCCGATCGCGATCATCTGGATCTGACGGGCTCCGAGCGTGCGGTGGTAACCCTCGCCGCCCTCGCCCGCTCCGCCCTCACCGGGCGTCTTGTCGTGCTGCTCGACCTGCACTGAGGTCATGTCTGGTGCGCCTTTCTCCACGCCGACCCGCGCCTTCATTGGCTGCGGATCGGGTCCTCGATCCCCCCGGATACGGATGGAGTTGCACGCCGGCGGTCAGCCGGTCCAAGCGAGCCGGGGGACATGGGTGGCGTCCCGTCGGCGATCGTGAAGATTTATCACGTGCTTACGGCTGCCCGAGGGGGAGAAATGTGGCGGAGGGCATCAAAAAATCACCCCAAAGCACCGGAAACGGATCAGATCACCGCATGGCGGTGATCTGATCGTTATCCGGATTTGAGCGTCCGCTGAGCGAACGACGTTCCCTCTTGAGGATTCTCAGAGCGTTTCGATCAAGGTTTCCTGGAGGCCGCCGAGCCACAGGTAGGCCATCACCATCGGCTTGCGCGGGTCCTCGTCCGGCAGCCGGAAGAGCACCGCGCTCTCGTCGTCCTCGGTGATCTCGAGGCGGGCCGCGATGGTCAGGCGCAGGTCGTTGAGCGCACCGAGCCAGCGCAGCGACAGCTCGCCGGACAGCTCCAGCACCGCCGCGCCGTCGCCGGCCGGGGTGAGCCCGTCCAGGCTGCGCACGACCGCCAGTGCGTCCTCGCGCTTGCGGGCGCGCAGGTCGTTCTCGGTGAAGCGGCGGAACTCCGCGGAGCGGGCCGCGATCTCCTCGGGGTCCACACCCTTGTCGCCGGCCCCGTCGGGGGCCCCGTACGCGTCGGGGAAGAGCCGGGCCAACGCCGGGTCGGACGGGGGCTCGGAGGGGCCCTCGGCGAACAGCGCGGCGAGCGGGTCGGCGTCCTCGGCGGGCTCCGGCGCACCGGGGCCGATCAGTTCCAGCAGCTGGACGGCCAGCGAGCGCAGGATCGAGATCTCGATCTCGTCGAGCGCGATGGCGGCGCCGCCGCCCTTCAGGGACTCGAAGGTGCCGCCCATCAGTTGCGGTCCTGCGAGAGGGTCGCCCACAGGCCGTAGCCGTGCATGGCCTGCACGTCGCGCTCCATTTCTTCGCGGGTGCCGCTCGAAACGACCGCCCGCCCCTTGTGGTGGACGTCGAGCATCAGCTTGTGCGCCACGTCCTTCGAGTAGCCGAAGTACGCCTGGAACACGTACGCCACGTAGCTCATGAGGTTGACCGGGTCGTTGTGCACCAGGGTCACCCAGGGGACGTCGGGTTCGGGGACCGCAAAGGTCTCTTCGGCGGATTCGGTGCGTTCGATCTCAACAGGAGCAACACTCACTCGTCCCATGCTGCCACCTCGACCGCACCACCGCCCAAACAGGGGCCGAACGGCTCGGTCGAGCAATCGCCACCTACATCTCGTCACTTTGACGAAATGTGCGCTAGCATCCCAGCCATGAACCCTGCGGACCTGGGCCTGCCGGTGGACGTGCCGTCGACAGCGCTCTTCACGGACCATTACGAGCTCACGATGTTGCAGGCCGCCCTGGCCAACGGCACCGCCGACCGACGCTCGGTCTTCGAGGTGTTCACCCGGCGGCTGCCCGAGGGGCGCCGCTACGGGGTGATCGCCGGAACCGGGCGGGTGCTGGACGCGGTGGAGAACTTCCGCTTCGACGGCGCGGTGCTGGAGTTCCTGCGCGAGCGGGCCGTCGTCGACATGCGGACGCTGGACTGGCTGGCCTCGTACCGCTTCTCCGGCGACATCTGGGGCTACCAGGAGGGGGAGGTCTACTTCCCCGGTTCCCCCGTCCTGCGGGTGGAGGGCAGCTTCGCCGAGTGCGTGCTGCTGGAGACCGTGATCCTGTCGATCCTGAACCACGACTCGGCGATCGCCGCGGCCGCCTCCCGGATGTCCTCGGCGGCGGGCGGACGCCCGCTGATCGAGATGGGCGCCCGGCGCACGCACGAACTGGCGGCCGTCGCCGCGTCGCGGGCCGCGTACGTGGGCGGCTTCACCTCGACCTCGGACCTGGCGGCCGGATTCCGGTACGGCATCCCGACGGTCGGCACGAGCGCGCACGCCTTCACCCTGGTCCACGACAGCGAGCGGGACGCCTTCACGGCCCAGGTGGACTCGCTGGGCCGGGGCACCACCCTGCTGGTGGACACGTACGACGTCGCCGAGGCCGTCCGGACCGCCGTCGAGGTGGCGGGCACCGACCTGGGCGCGGTCCGCATCGACTCCGGAGACCTGCTCCTCGTGGCGCACCGGGTGCGGCAGCAGCTCGACGAGCTGGGCGCGACCTCGACGAAGATCGTGGTCACCTCGGACCTCGACGAGTACGCCATCGCCTCCCTGGCGGCGGCTCCGGTGGACACGTACGGCGTGGGCACCCAGCTGGTGACCGGCAGCGGGCACCCGACGTGCTCGATGGTCTACAAGCTGGTGGCGCGGGCCACCTCGGCGGACCCGAAGGCGGCGCTGGCCCCGGTGGCCAAGAAGTCCACGGGGGGCAAGACCTCCATCGGCGGCCGCAAGTGGGCGGCCCGGCGGCGGGACGCGGAGGGGGTGGCGGAGGCGGAGGTGATCGGCGTGGGGCCCGTGCCGGCGGCCCTGGCCGACCACCAGCTCCTGACCCAGCTGGTCAAGGCCGGCGAGGTGGTCGCCCGCGAGCCGCTGGAGGCCGCACGGGACCGCCACCGCGCTGCCCGCGCGGGGCTCCCGCTCTCGGCGACGCAGCTCTCGCGCGGCGAGGCCGTGATCCCCACGGAGTACGTCTAGCCCTGCGGGCACGCCCGGCGGGAGGGACGGGGGCTCCGCCCCCGACCCCCACAGCGCTCCGCGCCCGCGCCCCTCACTCCCCCGGCTACCGCTGGGAGGCACCCCCAGACCGTGCTGGATCGGCCGGAGCCGTCAGCCCGGCACGGCCGGAACTGCCCGCAGGGCAATCTCAGCCCCGCCGGCGTTTGAGGCGCGGGGGTCCGGGGGCAGAGCCCCCACGCGGCGCAGCCGCCATGCAGCACAGTGGGAAGGGGCGGGGTGGGGAAAGAGCCCCCCGCAGGAGCCGCCGCAGCACACCATCGAGCCGAAGGGCACGCGAAATGCACCGCGCACTGATCGTCGTTGACGTACAGAACGACTTCTGCGAGGGCGGCAGCCTCGCGGTCACCGGCGGAGCCGACGTCGCCGCCGCCGTCACCGAGTACATCGGCCAGGCCGCGCCCGCCTACCGGCACGTCGTCGCCACCCGCGACCACCACGTCGACCCGGGGTCGCACTTCGCGCACCCGCCGGCCGAGCCGGACTACGAGACCTCCTGGCCCGTCCACTGCGTCGCCGGGACCGAGGGCGTGGGCTTCCACCCGAACTTCGCCCCCGCCGTGGCCTCGGGTGCCGTCTCCGCCGTCTTCGACAAGGGCGCGTACGAGGCCGCGTACAGCGGATTCGAGGGCGCCGACGAGAACGGGACGACGCTCGGCCAGTGGCTGCGGGACCGGAACGTCACCGAGGTCGACGTGGTCGGGATCGCCACCGACCACTGCGTGCGGGCCACCGCCCTCGACGCCGCACGCGCCGGCTTCACCGCCCGCGTCCTGCTGGACCTGACCGCCGCCGTGGCCCCGCACACGACCGCACGGGCCCTGGACGAGCTCCGTGCGGCCGGCGTGACCCTGGTGGGCGGTCCGGCCGACCGGAGCACCGCGTAAGACAGGACTCAGGTGCCCAGCAGGGCCCGGATGGGGTGCCAGAGCTCCTGCGCCCGGTCCGGGGCGCCGCGCCACAGCAGGCCGTCCGGATGGTGCAGGACGGCCGTGACCTCGTCCGGGGTCGGCGGGTACGCGTTGCCCCGCAGGTACACCGCCCGCATTCCGAGGTTCCGCAGCCTGGTCAGGGCGCGGGCCCGGTTCGCGGCGTGCACCAGCACACGGACGTTTCCGCCTTCTCCGGACGGCCTCGGCAGCACGAGCGCCACCACCACGCTGCCGCCCGGCAATCTCACGAAACCTCCGCCTGGCATGGCTGTCATCTCCCCCGTCAATAAGACACTCGTACTCGGCATCTAAACGCGATCGGCCGCCGCCCGCTAGAGGGCGACGGCCGATCATGCTTTGACCTGCAGTTTTGCCGAGTTACTTCGAGGAGGGGCCGACCTCGATGGTCATGACCTCACCGTCGTAGGTCTCCTTCAGGATCTTGATCTTGGTGTTGGTGTCAGTGACCTTCACCGATCCGGTCGGGTTCTCGTCGTAGTAGTACTTGCCCTTGTGGTCGTCGAAGACCAGGTTCGCGGGCTTCGGCTTGAGGAAGAGCTCCTCGCCGTTCTTGTGCAGGGTGATCGCATCCGTCGAGTACGCGCTGAAGGTGGCGTCGTACGGCTGGATCTTGTTGCGGAGCAGGGTGCCGTCCGCCCACTTCATGGGCTTGGCGTTGGCGTCGATCGGCAGGATCAGGCCCTGGCCCGGGTGGACGCTGGTGTTGTTGTCCTTCTGGCTGGTGTCCCACTGCCAGATGAGCAGACCGTCCTGGTACGGGTAGTGCTCGACCCAGTCCGGCTTGGTGTTGCCGAAGCCGAAGTTGTACGGGCCCACCTTGAGGGTGGAGTCGTACGAGACGTAACGGCGGTTCTCGGCGATGTAGCGCTGCGCGTACTCCTTGGAGAAGTCGGCGCCGATGCGCGAGAAGCCCTTGCCGGTCCAGCCGTTGTCGCCGTTCTCGGCGCCGTCGGTGAACAGCGCGGAGCCGTCCGCGGTCAGGGAGATGGCGTCGGCCGTGAAGCCCTTGCCGCCCGCGCCGCCGTCCGTCTGGTAGCGGAAGCGGAGGTCGACCTTCTTGCCCGCGTAGGCGTCGAGCGGGAAGTTCAGGTTCTTCCAGGCGCCCGAGACACCGGTGAGCGACGGGCTGCCGGAGGCGTCGACCGGGAGGGCCGTGCCGTCGGCGGTGCCGGCCAGCGCGGTCCAGGTGGCGCCGCCGTCCGTGGACACCTCGGTGTAGAGGTAGTCGTAGTCGGCCTCGATGTCCCACCAGCCCTTGAGGGACAGGGCGGCGGACTTCTTGCCCGTCAGGTCGACGGAGCGGGTCAGGGTGTTCTTGAGGTCGTCACCCATGTTGCTCCACCACTGGGTGGAGCCCTCGGCCGGCTTGACGACCTCGGTCTTGACCTGCTTCTTCGGCAGCTCGACGACGAGCGCCTGCTTGTCCTTGGTGTTGAACGCCGACACGCCCAGCTTGTGGGTGGACTTCGTCGCGGCCTTGGCCGTGTCGTAGTTCAGCCAGCCCAGCTGGAGCTTGTCCCAGGCGGTCATGTCGCCCGGGGTGTCGCCGATGGAGTCCTTGCCCTTGCCGAGCCAGGAACCGGCCGACATCAGGGACCAGAAGCCGACGCTGTTGTCGCCGCCACCGGTGGTGTCGTAGAGGTCCGGCAGACCGAGGTCGTGACCGTACTCGTGCGCGAAGACGCCGAGGCCGCCGTTCTCGGGCTGCATCGTGTAGTCGCCGACCCAGATGCCGGTGGTGCCGATCTGGGTGCCGCCGGCCTTGTTGTTGTCCGGGCCGGTCTTGCCCGCCGCGGTGCCGTAGGCGTACCAGCGGTGCGCCCACAGCGCGGTCGTGCCCTGCACGCCGCCACCGGCCGACTCGTCCTCGCCCGCGTGGACGATCTGGAAGTGGTCGATGTAGCCGTCGGGCTCGTTGAAGTTGCCGTCGTTGTCGAAGTCGTAGCGGTCCCACTGGTCGTACTGGGACAGCTGCGCCTTGATCTGCGCGTCGGTCTTGCCGGCCTTCTTCTGGGCCTCCGACCATGCGGTGACGCCGTCCTTGACGGTGTCCCACACGTTGGAGCAGTTGGTCTGGCCGCAGTAGTTGGAGCCGTAACGGCCCTCGTTGTACGGGACCTTGACCCAGTCGGCGACCTCGCCCTCGACCGAGTAACGGCCCGAGGAGGTCTTCTCGTAGTACGTCTTCAGCGAGTCCTTGCCCTGACCCGTGGCGAAGTACAGGTCCTGGAAGTACTGGCGGCTGAAGTCCTTGCGCCAGGCCGTGCTGTTGTCCTTGGCACGGTCCGGCTGGGCGATCTGGTTGTGCAGCGGACCGGGGGTACCGCCGTACTTGGGGACCTCGGGCTTGGGGCCCGGGCCGTCCGGGTCGAACATGGTCGTGTTGTCGACCTGGTCGCCGAACTCGACGAGGATCGTGAAGATCTTGTCGGTCTTCTCGCGGCCGAGCTCGACGTACTTCTTGTCGTCCAGCTTGACGACCTTGGAGGCGCCGCGCTGCTCGACGCCCTTCTTGCCGGTCAGGACCTGGTCCAGGGCGGCCGCGCGCTGCTTGGCCTGCTGGTCGCTGAAGGGGCCCTTGAGGTCGTGCTCGACGACCTTGGACGGCGAGGTCGGGTCCTGCCGGTCGGCCGCCGGGGCGGCCGGAGCCTTGCCCTCGGCCTGAGCCGCGGTGACGGTGAAGAAGGTGGCGCTTGTCGCACAAGCGGCCATGGTCACGGTGACGGCGGCAGCGCGTATCGCACGCCGTCTGGCGGAATTGCTGGTCACTTGATGTGTTCCCCTCCCGCGGCCGCAACGTTGGTCGGAACTTCTCCATAGGAGCGGGGGGTTCCGCGCGGCGCGCGTCTCAAGTGACGACATTTGACCGGAGGGAAGCAAGAAAAGACAGACCTTGACTTGTCCCTTACAACTGCACTATGCGGTCGGGGAGTTCCGCTATCCGGACGTTCCACAGCCATACGGGGCGAAGGGTCCTTCACGACCGCGCGAGTGGTCCGTCCCGTCCCCCTTTCTCCCCCTGCCGTCGCCCGGAAAATGATCCCGTGCGCCCCCCGTGCTCCGGCACCGTGTGTTAGGTCACGCTTACCAGCGGTCCGACTCGGGCATCTCCCGTCATAGAGTCACTTGACGCGCGAACTGGTTGAGCCGACTCCCCCTCCCCTCACCGAGGACGGATATCGCCATGCCGCGTCCGACTGTCGCACAGCTCGCGTACGGGTCCGCCACGGTCGTCGTGTCGACGATCGCCATGCTGCTGCTCTCGCAGACGAGCACCGGGCTCGGCGTCGCGGTCATCTCCGCCGCCGCGCTCGCCCTGGGTCTGCTCGTCGCGCTCACCGTTCCCGTCCCGCGGCGCCGCGGCCGCCACGCGGGGCGCACGGGGGCCTCCGCGTCCGCCGGTGGACCCGCGGCCGAGGAGGGCGCGACAGGGGCCGTCCGGGCGTCCGAGTCCCGGCCGGCGGCGACGGCCGAACACCCCGTACACCACTGACGGTTGACGCCCCACGCGGCGCGGGCGGCCACCCCCGGAGGGACGGCCGCCCGCGTCGCGGTGCGTCATGTCTAGCCGGTGGCCTGGACCACCACGGTCTTGGCGACCTTGTCGTGCAAGCCCTGCTTGTACGGCTTGTCGACCAGGATCGAGACGACCAGCGCGATCGGCCACAGGCAGGCGCAGCAGATCAGGGTCGGCAGCCAGAGCACGGCGGCGCGCGTCAGGGAGGCGTTGGAGTTCGGCACGCTGCCGTCGTTGAGCATCGCGACGCGCAGGCCCATCGCCTTCTTGCCGACCGTCTGGCCGTTCTTCTTGGTGAACCACCAGTCGTAGCCGACGTACGCGATGATCGAAATCAGGGTCATGATCAGGCCGCTGCCGCTGTAGGACTTGCTGAAGACATCGCCGATGTCCTCGCCCCGGTCGGCGTCGTACCGGTAGCGGCCGGTGCCGAACGCCCACTGGATGAGGGCCAGCGGGATCGCGACGATCACGACGTCGATGATGCGCGCGAGGAGCCGCTTGCCGAAGTCGGCGAGCGGGGGCATCCCGGCGAGCGGATCGGGCATGCCGTAGCCGCCGCTCCCGCCGTACGGGTCTCCGCCGCCTCCGTACGGGGGTGGCGGGGGCGGATATCCCCCGCCCCCGCCCGGACCGCCGGGCGGCCCTCCGGGCGGGGGCGGCGGACCGCCGCTTCCGGGGGGCGGCGAGCCGTACGGCGAACCGCCCGACGGAGGCGTCGGTTCCTGGGGCTTCTTGAGGAACGGGTCGTCCTCGGGCGGCTGGCCCGGCGGCTGGTCGGTACTCATGGCCCGAGTCGAACCCGGCTCCGCCACCCCCGCAACGGGACGGCGTCCATTCGGGGGGAGGGGCGGCGCCGGGCCCGGTCCCGGGCGCCCTCCCGGGTCGTCCCGGCCGGCCTCCCGGGCCGTCCCGGCGCGCTCAGCGGGCCACGTACGTCCTGGCCGCCTTGTCGTGCCAGGCCTGTCGGCGCGGTCGGTCCACGAGGCACCAGAGGCTGCCGGGGAGACCGAGGACGGCGTACACCAGCCAGCGGCGCAGGGCCGCGCTGAAGGTGGGCGGGCGCAGGCTGGCGGTGGCCAGGACCCGGACGCCCAGCAGCTTCTTGCCCGGGGTGCGGCCCCAACGGGCGGTGGGCAGCACCTCGTAGAGGATCCCGAAGAGGAGGACGGTGCCGAGGACCAGTCCCAGGAGGCCGGCGATGGTCCCGTCGAGGAGCCAGACGGTGGTGGTGCGACCGCTCGCCCGGGCGGCGTTCACCTTGGCCTCGACGTGGGCGGCGGCCTCGGGGAGGAGGGGCCGGGCCACGGCCACCGCGACGGCGGCGTAGGCGAGGGAGTCCAGCGCGCGGGCCACGGCCCTGCGCGACAGCCCCGCGGGGCGAACGGCCCGCTCGGCCATCCGCTCGAAGACCTCCCGCGGCGTACGGGCCGTCGCGGGGCGGGAGCCGGGGCCGCCGGAGCGGTCCGCTTCGGGCCCGCGCGGCTCCCGGCTCTGCGGCTGGGACTGCGGCTTGGGCTGGGGCTCCGCCGGGGCCGCCGCCTCGGGGCGCGCCGTGATCCTCGGGCGCGCTCCGGCGGGGCGCGGGGCCCACACCTCGGGGCGGTCTGCGGCCGGGGCTGCGGACGCGGCGGGCTCGGCAGGGGCGGCGGGGCGGGGCCGAGGAGGTGCGGGAGCCGGGGTGGGCGCGGGTGCGGGCGCGGGTGCGTCGGCGACCGCCTCGGGCCAGGAGGAGGTGAGCCCGGACCCGCCCGCCCCGCCGGTCCCGGGGGCTTCGGGCCACTCCGGGGCGGGGGCCGGGGCAGAGGTCGGGGCAGGTGCCGGGGCGGCCGGGGAACGCACCGACAGGATGCCCGCGGCGGCCTGCTCGGCGGGTCTCGCGGGCGTCGTACGGGCCAGGGAGATGCCCGCCGGCCGCGGGGCCGGGTCGGGTTCGAGTTCGAGTTCGGGCTCCGGTTCCGGTTCCGGATCGGGCTGCGCAGCGGACTGCGCAACGGGTTCCGGATCCGGCGCACTGCTCCCCCACGACACCCGGTGGTCGCGGGGCCCGCCGAAGCCGGCCTGGTGCGCGGGATCGGCCTGCCACACCGCGGGTTCGGGAGCGAGGGCGTGCACGGGGGCGGGGGCCGGCTCCGGCAGCGCCTCGGTCACGGAGGTCTCGTCGAGGAACACCGGTCCCGTCTCGTCGGCGCGCAGGGAGCGCCCGCCGCGGGCGGCGGGTACGACAGGTGTGGCGGGTGTGGCGACCGGGGCGGGCACGGGGGCGGGGGCGGCCTGCGCGACAGGTGCCGGCTGCGGGGCAGGGCGGCTCGTACCGGGAACCCAGGCCGCTCCGTTCCAGTAGCGGATGTACCCCGGGATGGACGGATCCGGGTAGTAGCCCTCGCGGGCCGCGTGCTCGCCGTCACCAGGGGAGGCCGTCATGTCCCCAACTCCGATCGTGGCTTGAGGCTTGTGCAAGGGAGGACCATAGCCAAGAACCGCCCCCCGGCAGGTCCGGTAACGGGAGAATCCAAGCAAACGAGCGAACGTCACCCTGCACGACGGTTTTCGGTCAACCGAAAGAAATCAGCCAATCTCCGGTTCGCTGCCCGAAGTCTCGTCATACCTGGGCACACTGCCGCTCTCTCCGGGTGCGGGGCACCGTCCGGCCCCGTGCACCGAACCGAAGTGAGGCCGTCATGCACCACCCCGCCATCGAGCGCGAGCTGGAACTGAAGCTGGTCCTGTCCCCCGAGCGCAGCATCCCCGTCCCCGCCCGGCTCCTCTACCTGACGCACGACCCGTACGCCGTCCACATCACCTTCCACACCGGCTCGTACAGCCCCGTCAATTGGACGTTCGCCCGCGAGCTGCTCGTCGAGGGGGTGTTCCGTCCCTGCGGCCACGGCGACGTCCGGATCTGGCCCACGAAGGTCGACAACAAGGCCGTGCTCTGCATGGCGCTCACCTCCCCGGACGGCGACGCGCTCCTGGAGGCCCCGGCGGGCTCCGTGTCGGCCTGGCTGGAGCGCACGTTGCGCGTCGTTCCGCCCGGCACCGAGGCCGAGCGCCTCGGCCTGGACGACGGGCTGGTCGAGCTGCTCGCCCCGACCCCGGCCGACGATTTGTGGCTGCGCGACCCGTGGCCGTCGGACGAGTCGGCGGACGGGGACCTGTGATGCCGGGCGACCGCACGCCGGTCGGACCCGGCCGCACCGGCAGCCCGGGCCTGACCGGCAGCCCGGGCCGCACGGGCGGCGCCCGGCGGGCGGCGTCAGAAGAGCTTGCCGGGATTGAGCAGCCCGAGCGGGTCGAAGGCCTGCTTGACGGCCCGCTGCATCTCCAGCCCCACCGGGCCGAGTTCGCGGGCCAGCCACTCCTTCTTCAGCACACCGACCCCGTGCTCGCCGGTGATGGTCCCGCCCAGGGAGAGACCGAGCGCCATGATCTCGCCGAAGGACTCGCGGGCCCGCCGCGTCTCGTCCTCGTCCGCGGGGTCGAAGCAGACGATCGGGTGGGTGTTGCCGTCCCCGGCGTGCGCACAGACCCCGATGAGCAGGTCCTGGGCGCGGGCGATGGCGGCCGTACCGTCCAGCATCTCGCCGAGCCTCGAGCGCGGTACGCACACGTCGTCGATCATCGTCGCCGGCCGCAGCGCCTCCAGCGCGGGGAAGGACATCCGGCGGGCCTGAAGCAGCAGTTCGGACTCCGCCTGGTCCTCGGCGGGGACGACGGCGGTGGCCCCGGCGGCCGTGCACAGCTCCCCCACGGCCGCGAGGTCCTCGGGGGCGTGCGGGGTGTCGAAGGCGGCCAGCAGCAGGGCCTCCGTGGCCTCGGGCAGCCCCATCTTCCCGAGGGCGTTGACGGCCCGGACGGTCGTCCGGTCCATCAGCTCCAGCAGCGAGGGGGTCAGACCCGCTTCCATGACGGCGCAGACGGCCTCGCAGGCGGCGGCGACGGAGGGGAACTCGGCGGCCAGCGCCAGCTGCCGGGGCGGCGCCGGCCGCAGCGCGAGGACGGCCTGGACGACCACGCCCAGGCTGCCCTCGGAGCCCACGAAGAGCCGGGTGAGGTCGTAGCCCGCCACCCCCTTGGCGGTACGCCGGCCCGTGCGCAGCAGCCGCCCGTCGGCCAGGACCACGTCGAGGCCGAGCACGTACTCGGCGGTGACCCCGTACTTGACGCAGCACAGGCCGCCCGAGGCGGTGCCGATGTTGCCGCCGATGGTGCACTGCTCCCAGCTGGAGGGGTCGGGCGGGTAGTACAGGCCCCGTTCGGCGACGGCACGTGAGAGGACGGCGTTGACCACGCCCGGCTCGACCACGGCGATCCGGTCGACGGCGCTGATCTCCAGGATCCGGTCCATCTTGACGAGCGAGAGCACGATGCAGCCGTCGGAGGCGTTGGCGCCGCCCGACAGGCCCGTCCGGGCGCCCTGCGGGACCACGGGGATCCGTAGGGCCGTGGCCGTGCGCAGGACGTGCTGGACCTGTTCCACGGTCCGGGGCAGGACGACGGCGGCCGGGGTGCCGGCGGCGCAGAAGCTGGCCATGTCGGTGGCGTATGAGGTGGTCACCTGGGGATCGGTGTGCAGGGCCTCGGCGGGGAGCCCTTCGAGCAGGCGGGCCCGCAGACGTGCGAAGAGATCGTCATCCATGGAACCAGCGTGGCAGCCGGGGCCATCGGTGTGAACACGACCGCGCCCCCCTTCGGACACCTCGGTGAGCTCTTCATATTGACGCACAGTGACCCCATGGACCGTATCGACGAGGAATCGCAGACGCCGGCGCCGCCCGTGACCTTCACCGGCCGCAAGACGCTCGTGGCGGCCGCGGTCGCCGTGGTCCTGATCGCCGGTGCCCTGCTGATCCGGCCCGCCCGGACCGCTGACGACGCCCGTCCGCCGGAGCCGGGCGATCGTGCCGCGTCGGCGTTGGGCATGGGGGCGCCCGCGTCGGCGGTGGACTTGGCGGCGCTGGTGGCGGACCGGGAGAAGTGGCTCGCGGCGCATCCGGACGATGACGCCTCGTGGGCCGTGCTCGGCTCCGCGTACCTCGAACAGGCGCGACGGACGGCCGATTCCGGCTGGTTCCCGAAGGCGGAGAAGGCCCTGAAGCGCTCGTTGGAGGGCCGTCCGGCCGAGAAGGGCAACTTCGACGCGATGACGGGCATGGGCGCGCTGGCCAATGCCCGGCGGGACTACGGGACGGCCCGCAAGTGGGGTGAGCTCGTACGGGCGCAGGCGCCCAAGCGGTGGACGGCCTACCCGGTGCTGGTGGACGCGTACACCGGGCTCGGCGACTACAAGGGCGCGCAGAAGGCGATGGAGCTGCTGCTGGACATGCGGCCGGGACTGGCCGCGTACGTCAGGGCCTCGCAGGTCTACCGGGACCGCGGCTGGCGCGAGGACGCGGTGGTGGCGATGGAGCACGCGGCGGGTGCCGCGAAGGCCCCGGCGGAGAAGGCGTACGCGTTGTTCCGTCTCGGGGAACTGTCGTGGGAGCGGGGCGACGCGGCCGAGGCGCTGCGGCAGTACGAGGGCGCGCTGCGGACGGATCCGGCGCAGGCGGAGGCCCTCGGTGGCCGGGCCCGTGCGCTGGCCGCGCTGGGGCGCGGCGGCGAGGCGGTACGGGACTACCGGCTGGCGCTGGGCCGGTCGGCGCTGCCGCAGCTGGCGCGGGAGCTCGGCGAGCTGCTGGACGCGCTGGGCCGGGGACCGGAGGCGCGCGCCCAGTACGGGGCGCTGACCACGATGGTGGCCCGGGACAGCCGCAACGGGGTCGACGACGTGGTGCTCCTCGGTCTGTACGAGGCGGACCACGGCGATGCGACGGCGGCGGTGCGGCGCCTGTCGCAGGAGTGGTCGCGGCACAAGAGCGTGCAGGTCGCGGACGCGCTGGGGTGGGCGCTGCACCAGACCGGCGAGGACGCGGCGGCGCTGGAGTACGCGAAGAAGGCCACGGAGCCGGGGCTGCGCAGCGCCGACTTCGCCTTCCACCGGGCGATGATCGAACGCGGCCTGGGTGACGAGGAGGCGGCCCGCCGCCACTTCCAGGAGGCCATGCGGACGAACCCGCACTTCTCACCGCTGCGCGCGCCGGTGGCGAAGGAGGCCCTGGCATCGATCGCGCAGCCGCCGGCGGGGGGTCCGGAGAACGTCCGGCCGACCGCTCCGTGGGTGGAGCCGGAGCTCCCGAAGGCGGAGAAGCCGACGTCGACCCCGACCCCGACCCCGACACCGACGCCCGCACCGAAGCCGACGGGGCGCTGACGGCGCTGGCCGCAGGGGGCGGCCTGCGCGAACACGAGGGCGCCGCACCCGTGAACGGGTGCGGCGCCGGGCCCCCCTCGGGCCGTGCTGTGAACCTGCGGGCCGAGCCGGAGGCTAGAGGTTGCCGCGCTTGTCCTGCTCGCGCTCGATCGCCTCGAACAGGGCCTTGAAGTTGCCCTTGCCGAAGCCCATCGAACCGTGCCGCTCGATGATCTCGAAGAAGACCGTCGGGCGGTCCTGCACCGGCTTGGTGAAGATCTGCAGCAGGTAGCCGTCCTCGTCGCGGTCGGCCAGGATCTTCAGTTCGCGCAGCTCGTCGATCGGCACCCGGGTGTCGCCGACCCACTCGCCGAGGGTGTCGTAGTAGGTGTCCGGGACGGACAGGAACTGGACGCCCGCCGCGCGCATCGAGCGGACGGTGGAGACGATGTCGTTCGAGGCCAGCGCGATGTGCTGGACACCGGGGCCGTTGTAGAACTCCAGGTACTCGTCGATCTGCGACTTCTTCTTCGCGATCGCCGGCTCGTTGATCGGGAACTTGACCTTCTTGGTGCCGTCCGCGACCACCTTGGACATCAGCGCCGAGTACTCGGTCGCGATGTCGTCGCCCACGAACTCCTTCATGTTCGTGAAGCCCATGACCTTGTTGTAGAACGCGACCCACTCGTTCATCCGGCCGAGCTCGACGTTGCCGACGCAGTGGTCGATGGCCTGGAAGGTGCGCTTGGCCGGGGGCTCGACCATCGGGTCGACGGCCTCGTAGCCCGGCAGGTAGGGGCCGGTGTAGTCGCGGCGCTCGACCAGCGTGTGGCGGGTCTGGCCGTAGGTCGCGATCGCGGCCAGCACGACCGTGCCGTTCTCGTCCTTGACCTCGTACGGCTCGTCCAGCCCGCGGGCGCCCTGCTCGACGGCGTACGCGTACGCCGCACGGACGTCCGGGACCTCGATGGCGAGGTCGATCACGCCGTCGCCGTGCTCGGTGACGTGCTCGGCGAGGAAGCGGCCGTGGTCGGTCGTCGCCTTGATGACCGAGGTCAGCACGAAGCGCGCGGAGCCGTTGGTCAGGACGTAGCTGGCCGTCTCGCGGGAGCCGGTCTCCGGTCCGGAGTAGGCCACGAGCTTCATGCCGAAGGCGGTCGAGTAGTAGTGCGCGGCCTGCTTGGCGTTGCCGACGGCGAAGACGACCGCGTCCATGCCCTTCACCGGGAAGGGGTCGGCCTCACGCGCGGTGTGCGGAGTGGTTTCGAGGTTCAGGGACTCAGTCATGAGCGCAGAGTCCCGCCGATCCACAAGCTGCGCAATAGTTTCCAGTTTGACTGTACAAACTGCCCAGGATGACCGCAGGCTGGTTGAAACATCTGTGCACTATGACCACCCACGAGCACGCGTGGGCACCCGGAGGCATCCATGGGCATCGACGAACTCGACGGCCGGCTCATCGTCCTGCTCGCCCGGGAGCCGCGGATCGGGGTCCTGGAGGCCTCGCGGCGGCTCGGCGTGGCCCGCGGGACCGTACAGGCGCGGCTGGACCGGCTCCAGTCGAGCGGGGTCATCCGCGGGTTCGGCCCGCAGGTCGACCCGACGGCCCTCGGGTATCCGGTGACCGCGTTCGCGACGCTGGAGATCAAGCAGGGGCAGGGCGCCGACGTACGGGCGCACCTGAACGGGGTGCCGGAGGTGCTGGAGCTGCACACCACCACCGGACACGGGGACATGCTGTGCCGGTTGGTGGCCCGGTCCAATGCCGACCTCCAGCGGGTGATCGACCGCGTCGTCGGCTTCGAGGGGATCGTGCGGGCCTCGACGGCGATCGTGATGGAGAACCCCGTACCACTGCGGATCATCCCGCTGGTGGAGCAGGCGGCGGAGGACGACAGCCGGACCCAGTGACGCGGACGCTCCTCGCAAAGGGTTCTTTGCAAATAACCCCTTGCAGAGAACCCTTTGCATCTCTAGGGTCGGGGCATGCCCGAGAGCCGCCCCCAGAACCGTCCCGAGAAGCCTCCCGAGAGCACGCCCGCCGAAGGGCGGGAGCCCGTGGAACCCACCCTCCGCATGCTCGACGCCCGCGCCCTGCGCGGTCTCGCCCACCCCCTGCGGATGCAGCTGCTGGCCGATCTGCGCCGGAAGGGCCCGGCCACCGCTTCCCAACTCGCCGAACGCTTCGGCGAGTCCAGCGGCTCCACCAGCTACCACCTGCGCCAGCTCGCCGCGCACGGCTTCGTCGAGGACGCGGTCGGGCACGGCAAGGGTCGTGAGCGCTGGTGGCAGGCCGTGCACGAGGGCACCGGCTTCGACGGATCGCTGATCCACGACGCCGACCCGGCCACGAGCGGCGCGGCCGCGGTCTTCCTGCAGGCCGTCGCCTCGAACCACACCCAGGAGGTCTCCGCCTGGATCTCCGAGGCGCAGAACCGGCTGGGCCACTGGGAACCCGGCGCCGACCTCAGCGACTTCACCCTGCGGCTGACGCCCGCGCAGAGCGAGGAACTGATCGGCCGGCTGCACGACGTGGTCAACACCTACCGGGACCTGCCCGAGGCGGAGGACACCCGGACCGTCCGCATCCACACGCACGTCCTCCCGCGCTCCGCGTCGGAGTAGCCCCGCCAGAGCCCCCGGGGAGCTCCGCCCAGAAGCCCGCCGAAGCCCCTCACCCGCCTCTCCGCAGCGCCGAAGGAGTCCTGCCGTGCGCGTCTTAGTCCGCGTCCTCCCCCGCCACACCCTCCTCCACAACGCCCCGAGCGCGATATGAGCCGGCGCCCGCTGGTCGGCGTACTGGCCGCCAACACCATTTCCATTGCCGGTAGTTCACTCACCCTCATCGGCGTCCCGTGGTTCGTGCTCCAGACCACGGGCAGTGCCGGCCGGGCCGGGGTCGTCGCCTTCTGCGCCACCCTGCCCGTCATCGTGGCCGCCCTGGTCGGCGGACCGGTCATCGACCGGATCGGCCGCCGCCGCGTCTCCGTCGCCTCGGACCTGATCAGCGGCCTGTCGGTCGGCGCGATCCCGCTGCTGCACTACGCGGGCGTGCTGGAGTTCTGGATGCTGTGCGCGCTGATGGCCGTCGGCGGCCTCGTGCACACCCCGGGCCTGACCGCCCGCGCCGTGCTCCTGCCGAACCTCGCCGAACACGCCGGCACCACCATCACCCGGGCCGCCAGCGTCTACGATGCGGTCTTTCGCGGCGCCCGGATGATCGGGGCCGCGGTGGCCGGGCTGCTCATCGCGGCGTTCGGCGCCGAGACCGTGCTGCTGCTGGACGCGGCGACCTTCGGGGCGTCGGCGCTCCTGGTCGCCGTCTTCCTGCGCGGAGTCCCGGCCGCCGAACCGCACCGCACGATCGGAAAGGTGTCCTTCACGGCCTACCGCGCCGAACTCGCTGAAGGTTGGGCCTTCATGACCCGTACCCGGCTGCTGCTGGGCGTCACGGTGATGGTGATGATGACCAACGGGCTGGACCAGGGCTGGTCCGCGGTCCTGCTGCCGGTCCACGGCCGGGAGACCCTCGGCGGCGCCACCACGATCGGCTTGATGATCTCCCTCTTCGGAGGCTTCGCCCTGCTGGGCGCCCTGCTCTACGGAATGTGGGGCGAGCGCTTCCCGCGCCGCGCGGTGTTCACGGCGGCCTTCCTGCTCTCCGGGGCGACCCGGTACGTGGTGGCCGCCCTCACGGACACGACCCTGCCGCTCGCGGTGACGATGGCCCTGGCCGGCCTGGGCATGGGCATGCTCAACCCGATCCTGACCACCGTCATGTACGAGCAGGTGCCGGAGGCGCTGCGCAGTCGCGTCTCGGGCGTGGCCACGGCGGGCTGCGAGCTGACCATGCCGATGGGCGGACTCGCCGCCGGTCTGCTGGTCGACGGGTTCGGGGTGACGACGGCGCTGCTGCTGTTCGGCGGCACGTACCTGCTGACGACGCTCTCCCCGATGGTCTTCCCGGCCTGGCGCGGACTGGACCGCGGGCCGGCCGTCAGCAGGACGGAGCCGGCTCTCCCCGGTTCAGCGCGCGAAGCGAGTTCACCGCATCCGTCAGCGAAGTGACGGGTACCAGCCGCAGCCCCTCGGGGAGCTCCGACAGGGCGTCCGCGCACTCGGCCTTCGGTACGAGGAACACGCTCGCGCCGTCGCGCCGCGCGGCCTGGGTCTTCAGGGCCACCCCGCCGACCGCGCCGACCTGACCGTCGGCGGTGATGGTGCCCGTACCGGCGACGCTGCGACCGCCGGTGAGATCGCCTCCGCTGCCGTCACCGTCGAGCTTGTCGACGATGCCGAGGGAGAAGAGGAGCCCGGCGCTCGGGCCGCCGACGTCGGCGAGGTTGAGCTCGACCTTCACGTCCTTGGGGTCCTTGTGGAGGAAGCCGAGGGCCGCGTCGGTGGCGGCCGACTGCGACTTGGTCATCTCCTCCAGGTTGTGCTTCTCGATCTCCTCGTCGCTTCCGCCCGAGGAGTAGACGGCCTCCCTGGGCATGACCGCCTGATCGGTCTTGAACCAGTGGCCGATGAGTTCGTGCAGCCTCATGGTCGAGGACGGACCGGTGGCCCGGATGGTGGTCATCCGCAGCTCGCCCTTGGTGTCCCGGACCGGGGCGCCGGTCACCGTGATGACCGGCTTGCCCTGGTCGGAGCCCAGGACGTCGGCCGTAAGCCCGGGGATGGCGACCACGAAGGGCAGCGGCGCGAAGGCCGCGGCGGCGAACAGCCCGAGCACGGCCACGGCGCAGACGGCCAGGGCGGCGGGACGCGGCAGACGTGTGAGGCGTGAGAGCACCCGCCCAATCTATCCGGCCGCCCCACCGGCCCTGCCGGGCCACCCCGCCGACCGATGCAGCCCGGCCGGCCAATCCCAGCCCCGCCGGCGCTTGAGGCGACCCTTCAGCCCCGCCGGCGCTTGAGGCGCGGGGGTCCGGGGGCAGCGCCCCCGGCAACGGCGCCGCACCCGGCATCCGGGATCCGGGATCCGCCGAGCCCGCGGCTAGCGAAGGGCGTCGGCGACCTCGCGCGCCGCGTCGACCACCCGCGGCCCGACCCGCTCCGGCACCGCGTCCGACAGCATGACGACGCCGACGCTGCCTTCCAGCCCGGTGATGCCCACGAGCGGCGCGGCGGCGCCACTGGCGCCCGCTTCCAGCTCCCCGTGGGTCAGCGTGTACCCCGGCTCGATCAGGGAGCCCTGACGGGCTGCCAGGATGGCCCGCCCGGCGGCCCCGCGGTCCAGCGGGTGGCGGAAGCCGGCCCGGTAGGCCACGTGGTAGTCCGTCCAGGTCGGCTCCACGACGGCGACGGCGAGCGCCTCGGTGCCGTCGACGAGGGTCAGGTGCGCGGTGGCACCTATGTCCTCGGCGAGGGACCGCAGCGCGGGCAGGGCTGCCTCGCGTACGAGCGGATGGACCTGTCGGCCCAGCCGCAGCACTCCGAGGCCGACCCGGGCCCGGCCGCCGAGGTCGCGGCGGACCAGGGCGTGCTGTTCGAGGGTGGCGAGGAGCCGGTAGACCACGGTGCGGTTCACACCGAGGCGGTTGGAGAGCTCGGTGACGGTCAGACCGTGGTCGGTGTCGGCGAGCAGTTTGAGGACTCTGAGCCCTCTGTCGAGAGTCTGGGAGGTCTCCGCGGTCACGACGCCTCTCCCTCTTTCGGTGAGCGGCGGTGACTCTCGGGGTGGCACGTCGCCGGTCCCGCGGCGACGCACGGAGAGGCCGCCGGTAGCGGCCATTGCACCGGCTGCGCTCCCGCGGCGGCGCTGCCACGGTGCGTTTGATGCGGGGACATTAGCGAGCAGGTCCGCTCAGCGGAAGGGCTCGTCCAGAATCCGGGCGCGCGCTACCTGTTTGTGCCGTTTCCTGATCGTCGTCGGTGTCAATTCGTGACCTCGTTTGCCACAGGGCGCCTTTGCCGGCCCATTGCTCCGAGCATGTTCAAAACGACTGTGATCGGCTCCGGGGGATGCTCCCACGCACGCTCGGAACCCCCTGCGGTGTCGACACCTCCGGCTGCACTCCTTCAGCCCGGCGGGAGCAAAAGCAAAACCGGCACCGATCGCCGACGCCGCCCGAGCACGAAACGGCGGACGGGGTCCGTGCGAACCTCCGCACGGACCCCGTCCCCCACTTCGTAGGAGCTCACCGCATACGGGTGGCCCACTCCTGCACCTTCTTGATCCGCTCGCGCAGCTGCCCCGCGGTCGCCTCCGCGCTCGGCGGACCGCCGCACACCCGGCGCAGCTCCGTGTGGATCACCCCGTGCGGCTTCCCGCTCTGGTGGACGTAGGCGCCCACCATCGTGTTCAGCGACTTTCGCAGCTCCAGCAGCTCCTTGTGCGAGACCACGGGTCGCCGGTCCGCCGGCAGCTCCAGCAGGTCCGCGTCCGCGTCCGGCTTGCGCCGGCTGTGCGCGATCTGCCGCGACTGCCGCTTCTGCAGCAGCATCTGCACCTGGTCCGGCTCCAGCAGCCCGGGGATGCCGAGGTAGTCCTGCTCCTCCTCGCTGCCGGGGTGGGCCTGCATGCCGAACTCGGCGCCGTCGTAGAGGACCCGGTCGAAGACCGCGTCGGACTCCAGCGCCTCGAAGGACATCTGCTCGTCGTCGCCGGTGTCCTCGTCCTCCTGCTTGTTCGCCTCGTCCATCTCCTTCTCGGACTCGGCGTACGGATCCTCCTCGCCCTGCTTCTTCGGCTTGTCGAGGACGTGGTCGCGCTCGACCTCCATCTCGTTGGCGAAGCCGAGGAGGTAGGGAATGGTCGGCAGGAACACGGACGCGGTCTCGCCGCGCCTGCGCGAACGCACGAAGCGGCCGACGGCCTGCGCGAAGAACAGCGGCGTCGAGATCGTGGTGGCGTAGACGCCCACCGCGAGGCGCGGCACGTCGACGCCCTCGGACACCATCCGGACCGCGACCATCCAGCGGCTGCCGTCCTCGCTGAACTCGTCGATCCGCTTCGACGCGCCGGTGTCGTCGGAGAGCACCACGGTCGCCTTGCTGCCCGTGATCTCGCGGAGCAGCTTGGCGTAGGCGCGCGCCGAGTCCTGGTCGGAGGCGATGACGAGGCCGCCGGCGTCCGGGATGCCCTTCCTGACCTCCGTCAGCCGCTGGTCGGCGGCGCGCAGCACGTTCGGCATCCAGTCGCCGCGCGGGTCCAGCGCCGTGCGCCAGGCCTGGGAGATGGCGTCCTTGGTCATCGGCTCGCCGAGCCGGGCGGCGATCTCGTCGCCGGCCTTGGTCCGCCAGCGCATGTTGCCGCTGTAGGAGAGGAAGATGACCGGCCGGACGACGCCGTCGCCGAGCGCGTTCCCGTAGCCGTAGGTGTAGTCGGCGGAGGAGCGTCGGATGCCGTCGTTCCCCTCCTCGTACGTGACGAAGGGGATCGGGTTCGTGTCGGACCGGAAGGGCGTTCCGGTCAGGGCCAGGCGCCGGGTCGCCGGGTCGAAGGCTTCCAGGCAGGCCTCGCCCCATGACTTCGAGTCACCGGCGTGGTGGATCTCGTCGAGGATGACGAGGGTCTTGCGCTGCTCACAGCGGTTGCGGTGCAGCATCGGCCGTACGCCGACACCCGCGTAGGTGACGGCGACGCCGTGGTAGTCCTTGCTGAGCGGTCCGGCGGAGTACTCGGGGTCGAGCCGGATGCCTATCCGGGCCGCCGCCTCCGCCCACTGCTTCTTCAGGTGTTCGGTCGGCGCGACGACGGTCACCTGCTGGACGACGTGGTGGTGCAGCAGCCAGGAGGCGAGGGTCAGCGCGAAGGTGGTCTTGCCGGCGCCGGGCGTGGCGACCGCGAGGAAGTCCCGCGGCTGGTTCTGGATGTAGCGGTCGAGCGCCCCCTGCTGCCAGGCACGCAGCTTGTTGGCGGTACCCCAGGGGGCACGGCCGGGGAAGGCGGGTGAGAGATGGTGGGAGGCGGTAGTAGTCACGGTCTCCGGTTCGTGCTCTCGGCGTATCTGGTACGGGTGGCAGGCAGTCGTACGTAGGACAACCGGGCCACCCTACCGGCCCGGGCCCGCCCCTCGCGGAGGGACAGGCCCGTGACCTCGGCGGGTGCGGCGAGCGTCACATCGGCGGGACGACCAGTGCCCGCAGCCGGGCCGCGATCCGCGCGACATCGCTCTCGTGACCGGCGGCCACGTCGATGACCAGCGCGTGGGCGACCTCCTGGTCCACGCCACCCGGATCGACCCCGTTCACGGCGAGGAAGGTCGCCGCGGCGAGCCAGGCG
The DNA here is from genome assembly GCF_044756625.1 of Streptomyces sp. NPDC091682. Classification (NCBI taxonomy): domain Bacteria; kingdom Bacillati; phylum Actinomycetota; class Actinomycetes; order Kitasatosporales; family Streptomycetaceae; genus Streptomyces; species Streptomyces sp. NPDC091682. The sequence goes on from NZ_JBIVTH010000022.1 coordinate 42,143, forward strand.
GTGCGCTTGTTCCCGTCCACCAGGGGGTGGTTGGTCGCGATGCCGTGGAGCAGCGCGGCGGCCTGCTCGTACGGGTCCTCGTAGGCGGGGGTCCCGAACATGCGGGCCCGCGGCCGGTGCACCGCCGACTCCAGGAGTCCGGGGGCGCGCAGTTCGACCGGCTGGTCCTGGGCCAGGCAGGCGTGCCGGGCCAGGTCGAGGACCTCGGCGAGCGTGAGGTGGCGCACCGGAGCCGTGGGCGCGCTCATTCGCCGAGCCGCTTCAGCAGGGGCGCGTGCCGCTGCGCGAGGCGCAGCGCCTCGGCGCCGACCCGGTTGCGCTCTGCTCGCAGCAGCGCCCGTACGGCTTCCAGGACGAGCTCCTCGGGCGACGTGCCCGTCGCGTCGGCGAGGTCGGCGCACTCCGCGCGCTCGGCGTCGGAGAGTCTGATGATCAGCTCGTTCATGGGCGGAAGGGTAGTGCGGCCGCCGGTCGTGGCGCACCCGGATTGGCCGGCGCCCGGCAGGTCCGGGTCGTCCGGGCGGTCAATCCTTGGTGGGAGCCCCGGCCGGGTGCAGCCGGGTCGCCACCCAGGCCCCCACCAGCGCCACGCAGGCCATCGGCAGGAACACCGCGGCGAACGCGGCCGGGTGCGAGGCCGGGGCGCCCTCCGTCAGGGTGTGGGAGGCGCCGACGGCGCCGCCGCCCAGCGCGGCGAACGCTGCGCCCCCGCCGGCCAGCAGCACCACGTTCGCCAGCGCGTCCGAGATCTGCAGCGAGGCGGAGTTGGAGCCTGCTTCCTCCGGCGCCGACAGCTGGAGCAGCAGCACGCTCGTGGAGCCGATCACCAGGCCCATGCCGAGGCAGCCGACCGCCCAGGCCAGCGCCAGCGTCCACACCGGCACGGACTCGATCAGCACGGCGGGCGCCGCGGCGATGGCCAGGGCCACCAACACCATGCCGATCACCATCAGCCGCTGCCGGTAGGGGGCCGTCCGCCCCTGCGACTGCACCCACGAGCCGCCCGCCCAGGTCACCCCGCCCAGCGCGAGCGAGAACCCGGCCATCGTCGGGCTCAGCCCCCGCTGGGTGACCAGCATCAGCGGCACGAAGCTCTCGGCGGCGATGAACGACCCGGCGGCGACCCCGCGCAGCAGCACCACGGACGGCAGCCCGCGCCGCGCCCGGTAGGTCCCGCGCGGCAGCAGCCCCAGCACGGCGGGCACGAGCAGGGCCGCGCCGGCGATGCCCGGCGCCAGCGACAGCCACCGCAGGTCCTGGGCGGCGTACTGGAGCAACCCGGCCCCCGCCGAGATGCCGAGGGCCAACCGGATCCGCCGCCGGTCGAATGCCGCGGGCGGGGCGTCGGGGTCGACGGGCCCGGACGCGGTCCGCCGTATCGCGGGGAGCGCCACCACCAGGGGGACCACTACCAGGGCCGGTATCCCGAGGAAGACCCACCGCCACCCGAGGTGCTCGGTGACCGTCCCGGAGGCCAGCGGTCCGACGATCGAGGGAACCACCCAGCTCGCGGCGAAGGCGGCCATGATCGCGGGCCGCAGCCGCTCCTCGTAGGCCCGGCTGACGACGACGTACAGGGCGACGATGACCAGCCCGCCACCGAAGCCCTGCACGGCCCGGCCGAGCACGAACACCCACATGACCCCGGCGGTCCCGGAGATCACGAGCCCGGAGGCGAAGGCTGCGATCCCGACGGTCAGCGGCCGCAGCGGCCCCTGCCGGTCGGCCCACTGGCCGGCCAGGACCATGCCGAAGAGGCTGGTGGTGAAGTAGGCGGAGAAGGCGAAGGCGTAGAGCCCGATCCCCTCCAGCTCGCGGGCGGCGACGGGCATGGCCGTACCGACGGCGGTGGCCTCGAAGGCGATGAGGAAGACGACGGAGATGATCCCGATGCTGAGCGTCCGGTACGCGGGCCCGAGGATCCCGCCCCGGGGCGGGGGCGGGATCGGTGCGGTTCTCTGCGGCACACGGGGTTCAAGGACGCTCATCGCCCCAGAGTAAGGGGCCTAGCCCAGGATCGCTCCTGTCAATTCGACGGATCCCCTCCTCGTCCCGGAGACCTAGGACCGCCGGACTGTGAACGCGGCATGGCAGTCGCATTGCACGGTCCGCGCACCCCTTCCGGAGCCCCGCGAGCCCCCGTAGCGTCACTCGCGTCACCACCACACAGCCGTGTGCCCGAGTGGTTGAGGGACTCGCCTGCAAAGCGGGTTACGCCGGTTCGAATCCGGTCACGGCTTCGCGGCGGGCCGTCCAGGGGCAGGCGCACCCTTGGGCGGCCTTCGCCCTCTCCGGGTCCGGGCCGTCCCCACCGGGGCTCGTACCGACACTGCGCCCGCAACGACCCCGCCCGCACGACCGGTAGCCGACGTACGGTGCCCCGGCGCGGCAGCCGCCGCTCGAGCAGTTCGGCGGGGCGCGAGGTCATTGGCTCTTCGGATTCTCCGGGAGCACCCGCGCGGTGCGGGGGAACCGTTCCGGTTGCGGGCCGGGAGGCCCTGTAGGAATGTGGTGGGTGAAGGGCTGGGGGCTGCCTAATCAGCTGGTCAAAGCGCGGCAGACGAACCCCGGCCCGGTTCACGGACGACCCCTCGAAACCTGGCGATCTCCAACGCCACGCCTGTCGTGTCGGCGTCAGGGTCGGCCTCCACAGAACTACTCGTACGCCAAACGGGCAGGTGGTCCCATGTCTACGCGCACGTCCCGCATGTCCCGTATCTCCAGCAGGTCCCGCACTTGCGCGACCATGGCCCCGATCTTCGCCGCGGTGCTGGCAGGAAGCCTCCTGACGGCCGGTCAAGCCTCAGCGGCGCCCCCGGTCGGAACGGTCTCCTTCAGCGGCAAGGTGACGTGCAAGAACGCGTTCCCGGCCCCCAACAACTCCGTTCCCACCCGGGTATCGCTGGACAGCGATGAGGACGACGGGTCGGGTCCCACCAACAACCCGGTCAACCGCAGGGCGACGTTCGGCCCCATCAGCCTCGACACCCCGTTGGACGCGCCCTTCAGCCTCACGGCCGAAGTCACCTGCAAGGCGCCGGGGAAGCAGCCCCAAACGTTCACGAGGACCATCTCGCTGGACAGCCTCACCGAAGGCGACACGGTCGCGCTGAACATCAAGTAGGCGACCGCTCCACACCCTGCACACCGCCCCGTCAGACCAACGGTCTGACGGGGCGGTGCGTCTCAGGCGTCGATCACGTGTCGCTCACGCCGTCGCCGGGCGCTCACGTCCTCATGCGCCGCACTCGGTCTGCTGCTTGGCCGGCTCCAGGAACTTCGTCATGAGCGCGGTGAACAGCGCCCGCGAGGTGCCCGCCTCCACGTGCTCCACGGATCCGCTGAGGCCCAGCTCGAGCTCGAAGGAATCCTTGGGCCCCTTGCAGGTCAGGGCGACGCGCGCACCCGTGTCCCACACGATGCCCTTGTCACCGAGGGGCAGCGGTTCCGGCCCGGGCGGGTCGGTGGGCGGCCACACGAAGGCCTGCCCGAGGGGCTGGCGCGTGGCCGTGACGAGGACCCGGCCCTTGCCGTCGACGGCGACGTCACAGGTGGCGGACCGGCGCGAAGCGGTCAGCCGGGCATCGGCCGGCCCTGACACCTCCACCGTCTCGCCGTAGCCCATCAGGGGCTCCAGGTCGGATCGGGTGTAGACGCCGAAGCAGGTGCGCTCCGGCAACCGGGGGGCCGCGGACTTCTTCTCCTCCCCGCACCCGGTCAGAGCTGCCGCCCCGACCAGCACCGCGGCGAGCACGCGGGGGCCGACGACGCTGCGCATCAGGAGCCGCCGTTCGACGTGACGACGTGGCCGCGGCCAACCGCGTGGGCGTTCGCCGTCTCCGCCGAGGCCAGCCCGGCGAGGGCGTCGATGCTCCGCTGGCTCATCCCCGTCCCCTCCGCGGCCTTGCGGACCGATTGCTCCGCCGAACGGCCCGCCTCCAACTGCGCTTGCGTGTAGTCGAGCACGGCCTTGTGGTCGGCCTCCCCGGTCTTCTCCGCCTGGTCCTTCGTGGCCCGCTCGACCACGCCCTCCGTGATGTCCTCCTGGAGCCATTCCACGACGTCTCCGGCGAGCGGCACCATCTCCAGGTACTTTCCGCCCGCCGCGCTGATGGCCCGGTTGACCCATTTGGCGTTGTCCTCGACGCCCTTGACGTATTCCTCGGCCTTGTGGCCGTTCTCCGCGAACGTTCCCTCGGCCCTGGCCTCGGAAAGGATGCCCGCGATCTGACCACCGGGATGCACGGCGACCGTGATCGCCGCGTCGATCTCCTCGTACTCGCCGCGGTGCGCGATGACATCGTTGACGAGCGTCGTCGTGAACGCCCGCTGCCCGTTGGTGATGGCGCCGTACGCGTCCGGGTCCTGTCCCACCGCCCCGATGAACGCCGCCATGTCGGCCTTGTTGAACTCCGCCATCTCGCCGTTGGCCTTGATCATCCGGCTGCCGTTCTCCGCCGCCGCCTGGATGTCCGGCATGTACTCGGCCGCCATCTGGCCGAAGTGCCCGGACAGGCCGTTCAGCGGCCCGTCCGGTTCCCCCGGGGGCGCGTCGATCAGCTCGGGCTTGTCGCCGATCTTCTCGACGACCCGTTCCATGACGGCCGCCATCTCCTTGGTGTGCGGGACCGGCGGGGAGTCCTCGTCGCCGGGGCCGCGGTGCGAGACCGCCGCCATCAGGGCGTCACCGAGCGCCTGCTGGGCCGGGTGCAGGTCGCTGGCCCGGGTCATGTCGAAGCTGTCCGCGTACGGCTTCTGGTCGAGCATGTAGTCGACCATGCCCTGGGCCTTGCCGTGTTGGCCGCCGACCGGCTTGTCGTCCTTCGTGACGATGCCGTCCTTGTTGGTGTCCTCGCGGACCGGCTCGTTGAAGAACGCCGTCGCCGCGTCCGGGTTGTTGCCCAGCGCCTCCATCAGGCCGGTCAGCGGGTAGAAGCCGCGGCCGTCCCGGCCCTGGCTGAGGACCGAGTCCATCCCGTACGGGGTGTGGAACTCCCAGGCCCTCGGGTCCTTGCGGTCCATGGCGACCATGTCGCGGCCGACCGAGGTGAGGAACTCCGTGTCGTACTTCCCCTCGCGCAGCAGGGCCCCGAGGGCCTGGTAGCCGTAGATCTGCTGCACGCCGCCGTAGACGGCCATCTCCTTGCGGCCCGCCTTCATCAGCTGGGTCGTCCAGGCCGCATCGAGGTGGTTGGGGACGTCCTTGTGCGTCGCGAGCCCGAGCATCGCGCCCATGTCGCTCTGGATGTTCGCGACCATCAGCGCGCGGTCCTTGCCCGGCTGCCCCAGGCCCGTCGCGTCGAGGGACATCTTGGAGTACATCTCCAACGTGCCCTCGGCGCCGATCGTCCGGTAGAAGCCCGTGGCGAACTCGGGGTCCGTACGGTTGTCGTCGAGGAGTTCCTCCAGCTCGCGCAGCGCCTCGACGTTGCGCGCCGTGCCGCCGTCTCCGGTGACCTTCTTCATCAGGTCGGCGGCGCGGGCCGCCTGCTCGGCGTCGAGGGTGGTGAACCTGGCTCCGCTGAAGTCGTGGTCGTCGGCGACGTTCGCCTGGAGGACCCGGACCAGGGAGTCGTCGGCGTTCTGGGCGTCCTCGACCGCCCGGTTGATCCGGGCCTGCCACGCGTTGCGGGCCGTGTTCAGGGTCGCCTGGTAGTCGGGGTCGTGCCGGGCCGCGTTCCGCTCCCCCTCGGTGGGCAGCGGGACGGCGGTGACCCGCCCGTCGGCATCGATCTTGAAGCCGGCCGCCGGGGCCTCCGCGGCAAGCTTCTTCAGCTCGTCCTGGGCGGCCTTGAACGTCGCGTGCGCGTCGGCGAGGACCTGGTACATGCCCTGGGCGGCCTTGGCCGCGTCCTCGAACTCCTTGGCCGTCTTGTCGACGAACCCGCGCGCCACTCCTGCGGTGACCCCGCTCCACTCCGCCTTGTCGGACTTCGCCTTCATGCCGTTGCGAGCGGCCTCGGCCATCTCGTCCAGCTTGCCGGCCATCGCCGTCCAGTCGGTGACGGCCGTCTGGAGCTGGCCCAGGGGCGCGTTCATCACGTTCTCGTACGTCAGCATCCGGGCGCCTACTTCAGGTACTCGTCTATCGCGGACGCGGAGAAGTCCGCCTGGAGCTGCTGCTCGTCCTTGGCGTGGGAAGCGAGCGAGTAGTTCAGCCCGTTGGAGATGTTGGCGCAGGCGGCCACGAGGGTCTTCACCTGGCTCTCCCAGGCGCTGTTGGCCTTGAGCAGCGCCGCCCCGCTCGCGAAGGCCTCCTTGGTGAGGGCCCCGGCCGCCTCGGCGGTGGCGGTGGCGGCGTGCTTGCCGTCGGCCTGCAGGCGCGTGTGCAGCTTGTACGCCTCGGAGCCGATCGCACCGATGTGGTCCTGATTGAGCTCCAGGTCACCGCCACCGCCGGGGTCGGCGGGCGCCTGGTTGAGGCGCATGGTGACACTGGCGGTGGCCGTGGCGCGAGCCGCCGACCATTCCTCGTCGAACGACATCGCGAGAACTCCCGAAGGCAGGGTGCAGGTCAGATCGACACCGGGTCAGCGGTTGCGTCGTACGACGACCACGGTCACGGCTCCACCGATCAGCACGCAGGCTGCCAGACCGAGTCCGATCCAGGGAAGCGCGCTACCGGTCTTCTTCTCCCCGGCCTGAGCGGCGGGCTTGGACGCGGCGGCGTCGGGGGCCTTGGCGTCGGCGGACGCCGAGGGCTTCTTGGCTGCATCCGCCGCCGCGAGATCGGGCAACGGGTAGACATCGGCCGGACCGGGGTCACCGGGCGTCTGCAGCGCGACCCGGGGGCGGACCACGCCGTAGCCGACGTAGTCGTTGCGCTCGACGCCGTCGGTGGGCTTGCCGGCGGTGTTCAGCAGGACCCGCAGCACCTGGTTGTTGGTCCACTCGGGATGGGCGGACCAGATGAGGGCGGCGGAGGCGGAGGCGAGGGCTGTCGCGTCACTTGTGCCGTGCTGCTTGCAAACCCCCGTCTTGCCGCCGCACGCCGAGACAATGTCTACGCCGGGTGCGACCATGTCCACCTGAGGCCCGTGCTGCGACTCCGCAGTCGCCTTCCCCTTGGCATCTACTGCTCCTACGCCGACCACGCCAGGGGTCGCACCCGGGTACTTGACCTCGTTGTCTGCGTCCCCGGAATTCCCGACGGCAGCGAAGACCAGTTTCCCCTTCGAGAGGGCATACTTCACCGCTTCGGCCCTCGCTAGATCATCCTCCGGCTTGCTGGCGATCCCGAGGGAGATATTGATGATCTTTGCATCCGAGTCTGCTGCATATCTGATGGCCTCAACCCAGGGTGGGGTTGTCAACCCTTCAATATCAGAGACTCGGATGGGCAGAATCTTGGCAGCCGGTGCGAGGCCATAAGCGCCGTCACCCGTCGGGTGCTTCCCAGTGCCGGCGATGATCGCAGCCATAGCGGTGCCGTGTGAGCCGGCGGAAGTGCGCTCGTCGCCTGGGAGAGACGTTGCAAAATTCTTTCCAGGGACGACCTGGCCCTCCAGCTCAGGAACGTCCTTGACCCCGCCATCGATGACAGCAACAGTGACGCCCTTACCGGTGCTGACCTTCCAAATGTCGTCGACCTTCATGACGTCGAGATGCCATTGCTGCGATCGAATAGTCGCCGCGTGGGCCGGGGTCGCGGCGACCCCGGCCAGCAGGAGGCCCACCAGGGCCGAGGTCGCCTTGCGCATGCGCATCCCGTGCAACGTCCGTTCTGCTCAGTCGATCACAGGCGGGACAACGCGACGGCTCCCCTGCCAAGTCTCTTCATCTTCGGCCAGGTAGTCGGGGCGTTCGCCCCCCTGGTCGTTCCGTTGCCTACCCGGAGTCTGCGTGCCGGCGCCCGCGTGGCCCATGGGACCCATACCCGCGCCACCGACACCATTGCGCACGAGGCCCGAACCGCCCTGGGTGAACGGCTGACCGCCCACGACCGGCCGACCGACCGCACCGGTCTGACGTCCTCCGACGACGCCTCCCGGCTCCGAGGCCAGTCGGCGTCCGCCAGCGAAGCTGCCCTGGCTGCTGCCGTGGGCACCACCGCCGCCGTGGCCCATGCCTCCGCCACCCATGGGACGGGCCGCCTGGGCGCCTTCGCCGATGACCGTACCTCGCGGGATCCCCGCGCCGGGGCCGGTGGAGGTCACCGGGCGGCCGCCCATGATGCCGCTGTCACGCGGGGGCAGGCCTTGGATGCCACCGACCTTCCCGAGGGGACCGGTCGTGCCCGGGGCGGGGACGCCAGGGCCGAAAATGCCGGGGAGAGCCGGCATCTTCCCCCCACCGATCGGCGGGATTGCCATAGGCGGCACGAACGGGCCGGTGGGAGGTACGCCGGGGCCCGTGGGCAGCGGGCCACCAGGCGTCGTCGTCACCGGAGGCAGCGTCTGGCTCGGAGGTAGCGTGCCGACGGTGTCGAGGTCGACCTCCACGTCACGGTCGGGGGTTACCGGCGCGGGAGCAGTCGTCGTCGGTAGCGTGTTGTCCGGCTGCGACGGACGTCCTTGAACAGAGCCCGGCTCGTTCAAGGACGCGCTGCCCCCAGGACCTGTCATCGGGTACGACGAACCGGCGGATCCCACTGCTCCGGAGCCTCCACCAGACCGTTCCAGGTCGGCGGAACCACCGAGATCCGTCGGCATGAACTTCTCCGGCGGCGGCGGGAACGTCGGGATCTCTGCCTTGTTCATCTCGTCTGACGACAGTTGGTACGACTGCGCCAGGTTCGTCATCAGCCGCACCGCCTCGCGGTGGTCCGCGTCCAGCGTCGCCTGCGCATCCTTGCGGACCTGCGCCGCGTCCGGGTCGTTGTGGTGCTCGATGGCCGCGGCGAGGTTCTTGGTCGCGGTCGAGTCGACCGCGACCATCTTCGTGGCCTCGGTCATCGTTTGGACGACCTTGCCCATCCACTCCCCGCCCTTGGCGCTGTACTCACCCAGGCGCAGCGTCGCGTTGCCCGCGCGGCCCACCCACTCCTGGAAGGTGGCGGCGCCTTCGCCCTCCCAGCCGGTCACGACATGCTGCTTGAGCGCCTCGCCGATCGTCTCGATCTTCTTCGCGGCGGAAGCCAGTTGGTCGGCCCGCGCCTGGACCGAGGCCGGGTCCAGCGCAGCGACCATGTCCCGCATCTGCTGGTGCGTGAAGCCTTCGAATGACGTTGCCATCAGTAGGTAACTCCCGATGTGCTGGGCGACGGAGTCGGAGTCGTGGGCGTCGTCGGCTGGTTGGACGCTTCCAGGCGGCGCTTTTCCTCCGGCCACGGGTCACGTTCCTCCACGTACTCCGCCTTCGCCTCCTTGGCGATGGCGAGCATGCGCCGCTTGGTCTCCTCGTCGACGTCGCCGTAGCCCTTGCCCGCCGACAGGACCGCGATGCCCAGGGCCTCGATCGTCCCCGCCAGCCCCTTCGAGAGCTTCTGCAGTTCCGTGACCACCGTGTCGTACGACTTGAACAGCGCGTCGACCTCCGCGAAGCCCTTACCGAGCTTGCTGGACGGCAGTTTGTCGTCCGCCAGTTTCTTGTGGTCCGCGTCCGAGCCGGTGAGTTCGTCCAACAGGCCGTCCACCATGCGCTTGTACTCGGCCAGCGAGTCGAACTCGACCCGCAGTGCCGCACTGGCCGCACTGTAGGCCGCACCCGCGATCGCGCCGATGGGACCCGCGATCCCCAGCGCGAGGGCCGCCGTCACCTGGCTCGCCCCGTTGTCGTCTGCCACGTTAGCCTCCCCGACTCCCCGTCATCCCCGTGGTCGCGGCGTCTCCGCCGCTCCCCGTCCCCGTTCGCACCCGTGTCCGCGCGTACGCGTACACCGGTACCGATCACTCTAGCGACCGGTACCGACAGGCCCAAGTCCGGGGTTGCACGTGCAATGGGGTTCACACGGTCATGAGTTGGGCGCGCCCACCGCCGCGGAGGGCCTGATCGGGAGGCGGTTCACCGGGCGGCCGGTGGCCGCGCGGACCGCCGAGGCCACCGCCGCCGGGGTCGTCACCACGGGGACCGCGCTCGCCGCCTTCGCGCCGAACGGGGCCACCACGTCGCGCTCTTCGACCAGCTTGACGATGCGGACCGCCGGGGCGTCCAGCGCCGTCGGCAGGGCGTACCCCGTCAGGTCCGGGTGGCGGATCAGGCCGGAAACCGTGCGGAGGTTCTCCGTCAGGGCCGCGCCCACGCCCTGGGTGACGCCCGCCTCGATACGGGCCTCCAGCTGACGGGGGTTCAGGATGCGGCCCACGTCCTGGGCCACCGCGAGTTCCACGACCCGGACCGAGCCCAGTTCGATGTCCACGTCCACCACCGCGCGGACCGCGCAGAAAGCGAGGCCGACGAAGGCGTCGCCCTGGCCGTCCGCGTCCAGGGGTTCCGTGGGGTGGGGGCGGCACTGGGCCGTCGCCCAGAGTTCCTTGCCGGCCATCGCCTCCGCCACCGACATCGAGAACGCGCCGTCGTACGACGTGATGCGGCCGTCCTGGATCTGCAGGAGCTCCGTCGACATGCCCAGCTTGTGGGCCATCGGCTGCAGGAGCTGGGTGCGGACCATCTTCGCCGCCCGCTCCACCGCACCGCCCGACACCCACGTGTGGCGTCCGTGCGCCGCCGGGCCGGCCGACGGCTGGTCGGTGTCCACCGGGGCCACGGCGACCTCGTCGACGCCCAGCACCTCCTGGACGATCTGCCGGGCCAGGGTGGCGAAGCCCTGGCCGGTGTCGACGGCCGCGCAGATGACCGTGGCCGCGCCGCCCACCACCTTCACCGTGGCCGTGGAGACCTCGTCCGTGCCCTCCGCCCCGAGCATGTGCACCATGCCGACGCCGTAGCCCACCCCGCGCCGTACCGCGCCCGGCTCGCCCGCGCCCTCCGGGCCGCCCGGCAGCAGCCACTCGTCCTCCGGGGCGTCCTTGGGCAGGGCGGGCAGTTCGAAGTCGCGGACCGCGCGCAGCAGTTCCGCCACCGGGGCCGGGCAGGTCACCGTCTGGCCGGTGGGGAGCAGGTCTCCCGTCGCCAGGACGTTGCGCATGCGCAGCTCGGCCCCGTCGATGCCGAGGGCGGCCGCGAGCTTGTCCATCTGGCCCTCGTACGCGGCGCACACCTGCATGGCGCCCTCGCCGCGGACGTGGCCCGACGGCGGGTTGTTGGTGCGTACCACCCAGCCCTCGACGAAGGCGTGCGGGACGACGTACGGGCCGCAGGCGAAGGCGACCGCCGCCGCCAGGGACTCGGAGGAGGAGTCGGCGTACGCGCCGCCGTCCATCAGGATCTGCGCCTCGACCTTGACGAGGCGGCCCTCCGCGTCCGCGTGGTGGCGGTAGCGCAGCAGGGTCGGGTGCCGGTGGGTGTGGCCGAGGAAGGACTCCTCGCGGGTGGCGACCAGTTTGACCGGGCAGCCCGTGCGCAGGGCCAGCAGGCCGAGCGGGAGCTGGAAGGCGGCGTCCTCGCGGTCGGCCGTCGCGCCCGGCACGCCGGTGACGACCACGCGCACGCGCTCCGGATCCAGTCCGAAGCAGGCGGCGGCCAGGTCGCGGTCGATGTGCGGGTCGGTGGACGCGGTGTAGAGCTCCACGCCGCCGTCGGGGCGCGGCACGGCCAGACCGGCCTCGGCGCCGATGGGGGCGGGGTCCTGGCGGCCGATCCGGTACAGGCCCTCGACGACCACGTCGCCGGTGGCCTCCGGGTCGCCGTAGCGGAGCGGGATGTGCCGGATCAGGTTGCCGTCGGGGTGCAGGGCGGGGGCGCCGAAGGACTGCTCGGGGTCGGTGACCGGGTCGAGGAGCTCGTACTCGACCGCGATCGCGGCGGCGGCGAGCCGTGCGGTGTCGGGGTGGTCGGCGGCGACGGCGGCGATGGGCTCGCCGTGGTGGCGTACGACGTCGTGCGCGAACACCGGCCGGTCGGCGATCCGCCGGCCGTGCGTGGTGGTGCCGGGCACGTCGGCGTGGGTGACGACGGCGCGGACGCCGGACATCTCGGCGGCGGCCGTGGTGTCGATGGAGAGGATCCGGGCGTGGGCGTGCGGCGAGCGCAGCACGGCGGCCCACAGGAGGCCCTCGGCCCACAGGTCGGCGGCGTACGGGAAGGTGCCCTCGGTCTTGGCGCGGGTGTCCGTGGCCAGGACGGAGGCCCCGATTCCGCGCGGGACCTGCTGTTCCGAGGCCTCGGTGCCCGGGGCGGCCATGGCCGTCACGGTGGTGTTGACCGTTGTCGTCGCCGTCGCCGCGTCCTGCCCGCTCACGCCGTGCCTCCGTGGTGGATGCCGCCCTCGCCGGGCGCTGCCTGGTGCGGGATGCGCGTCTCCGGTGCACCTGTGCCCGGGGCCGCGGGCTCCGCGGCCGCCGCCTCGCGCTCGGCCACTACCTCGCGCACGGCGTCGACGACCCCCGCGTAGCCGGAGCAGCGGCAGAGGTTGCCGCACAGGGCCTGACGGGTCTCCAGCTCGCTGGGGGCGTGATTGCCCTCCAGCAGGTCGTGGATGGTCATGGCCATGCCGGGTACGCAGAACCCGCACTGCACCGCACCCGACTTGCACAACGCTTGCTGGACGTCCGAGAGTTCCCCGTTCGTCGCGAGGCCCTCGACGGTGCGGACCTCGCTGCCGGCGGCCGTGGCGGCCGGTACCAGGCAGGAGGCGACGAGCCGGCCGTCGACCTGCACGGCGCAGGCGCCGCATTCGCCCTGCGAGCAGCCGTCCTTGGCGCCCGCGAGGCCGAGGCGCTCGCGCAGCACGTACAGGAGGGACTCGCCGATCCAGGCGCCGGTGACGGGCCGGTCGGCGCCGTTGACGCGCAGGACGTAGGAGGCCGACGGGTGCTCGTGATGGGCGACGGCCCCGGCGTCCGCTTCTTCCTCGTACGTCGCCACCTCGGTCGGGAGACCTTCGCCGGTTCCCCCGTCCGGGAGTGCGCCCTCGCTGTCGGCGGTGTCCGCGTGCGGCACGGGGTCGGTCGGGGGCTTCTGCGCGGCCGGCCCATCCCCGTTCCCGGGGTCGGATTCCGCGGCGATCGGCTCCGCCTCGTACGCAGCTTCGTGCGCGGCCTCGTGCTCCGCCCCGTGCGCGGCCTCGTACCCAGCTTCGTGCGCGGCCCGGGGGCCGGGCTCCGGCGCGTGGCCGAACGCCGTGAAGCCGTGGCCGTCGGTGCCGGCGGGCTGTGCGGACCCGGCGGCCGGCGCCTGGGCGCGCACCCCGCCGAAGAGGTCCAGGCCGGCGTCGGCCGTCGGCGGCTGGTCGGCGGCGGAGGTGGCGGCCGGCTCGGCGTACCCGGCCTGCTCCGCGTACCCGGTGTATTCGCCCGGCCCGGCGTACTCCTCCTGGACCGCGTGCCCCGCGTACTCGCCCTGTCCGTCGTACTCGCCCTGTCCCGCGTGGTCCGCGGCCCTGGCGCCCTCGGCCTGCTCCGCCGCCGGGCCGTGCGCGGCCTCGATGTCGTGCGGGGCCTGGTGCACCGGCTCTCCCTCGGGCAGGGCGGTGCCCACCCCGGGTCCGCCCAGCACCCGCGGCCCGCGGCCCGCGGCGGCCTGCGCGGTCACGGCAGCGGCGGCCGAAGCGGCGGCGGCCTCGTCCGTGCCGGGCAGCACACCGGCAGCGGCGTCCGCGTCGGGGGTCCCGGTCGGCTGCTGCGTCAGGTACGCCCACGGCGCCGGGGCACCGCCCGGCAGCGTCGCCGGTGCCTGGCTCCAGTCGGCGTCCAGCCCGCCCGACCGGTAGTCGTTCGACTGCTCGGGGAATTCGGAGTACTCGGGGACGGCCCACTGTCCGGTCGCCGAACCGCCGGCCTGTTCGGGCTCGTGCACCGCTTCCGGGAACCGCCACTCGGCCGTCGCGCTCGGATCGGTCACCGGCAGCTCCGGCTCCGGTTCCGCCTCCGCGAACGTCGCCGCGACCGACGCCGGGATCGGGATCGATGCCGGGATCGGCCCGCCCACCGACCCGGAGCCCGGGCCCTGACCCGTACCGGCGGCACCGGCGCCGCCCGTCGGACCGGCCTGCGCCGTGCCGCCCGCGTCCGGCCACTGCACCGGAAGCGTCCACGTCCCCGTGGCCGCCGGATCCGTGCTCGCCGGGCCGAGCGGCACGATCATCGGCGGCGGCACGTAGCCGTGTCCGGGCGCCGCGAGCGGCTCCCCGGTGCCGAGCGCGTCCAGCATGTCCTGCGGCAGCTTCACGAAGGCCGTGGCGTCCGAGTCGTACTCGCCGCCCTGCGGGACCGGTTCCCAGCCCCAGCCCGCCGTGCCGTTCCCCTGGGTCACGTTCTCGTTCTCGTTCTCGCTCATGAGGTCAGTGCCCTCCCCAGGGCCCTGCGCGCCAGCACGGCCACCGTCCGCCGCAGATGCAGTACTCCGGGAGCCACCGGCTCGCCCTGGTCGGGCACGCAGGCCGCCGCGACGTACTCGCCGAAGGCCTCCAGCGCCTCGGGGGCCAAGGTCCGCCCGCCGTCCCAGTCGATCAGCGAGGCCACCCACTGCTCGGCCTCCAGCGGCCGCAGCGGCATCGGAGCGACCGCACCGATGGCGCAGCGCACGCCCCGGCGCGCGGGATCCAGGACGAGCCCCACGGACGCCACGGCACGACCCGGCCCGGTACGCCCCGTGGCCTTCAGGAACACCTGCGGTGCGTGCAGCAGCGGCACCCGCACGAAGCCGATCAGCTCACCGGGCCGCAGCATCTCCCGCCCGGCCAGCAGGTGCGACACCGGGATCTCCCGCTGCCCGACCGGGCCGACGATGACGAGCACGGCCTCCAGCGCGGCCAGCACGGGCAGCGCGTCGCCCGTGGGCGCGGCGGTGGCGATGTTGCCGCCGAGGGTGCCCGCGTTGCGGATCTGCGGGGGGCCCGCGGCCCGGGCCGCGGCCGCCAGCGCGGGGATCAGAGCGGCGAAATCCGGCCGTCCCATCCGGGCGTGCGTGAGGCCCGCGCCGAGCAGCGCGTGGCCGTCCTGGTACTGCCAGCCGCGGATCTCGTTGATCCGTCCCAGGCCCACCAGTGCGGCGGGCCGCAGCAGCCCGGCGTTGACCGCGGCCATCAGGTCGGTGCCGCCCGCGACCGGCACGGCGGCGGGCATGGCTGCGAGCGCCGCCACGGCCTCGTCGAGCGAGGCCGGCAGCGTCACGGACTGCGCCGCCTGCGGGCCCTGCGGCCCCTGAGGTGAGTCCAGTGCGTGCGGTGCGTGCGTGGTCAACCCAGCTGCCCCTTCCCGATGTCCCGGCTCCGGCGCTCACGCCTGTTCCGCCGTACGGTACGTGCTCACCGCCGGGACGTGGCAACTCTGGCACATCTTCCGGGCCGCCCGGCGCGAGGGTCCGCCCCCTGCGTCCGACCCCGGGCGCGGTGCCCCGTACGGGCCGTGGGGCCCTGTCGCGCCGCCTTCGACGACCCTCCTCCCCAATTGCCCGATTTTCCCCGCATGAGAGGAAATTGAGGCAGAGTTCCGCTGCCGTTCCCTTTCGGTTCGGGTCGCCAACGTCACCCAGTTGTCACACGTTCGGGGGCGCGCCCTCGATCGGACGCCCCAGCACCCCGGGCCGCCGCTGCCGCGGCAACGGGCCGCCCGGCGGCCGGTAATCGACCCCCTGCGCGGCCAACCGCGCATAGTGCGCGGACATCCGCCCCTCGAACCACGCGAAGTCGCGCTCCTCGGGCTCCGGCTGCCGCGACCACACCACCTCGGCGAAGGCCGCCAGCCGCGGAAACACCTGGTAGTCGACCCGGTCCCGGTTCTCCATCACCTCGGTCCACACATTGGCCTGCGCGCCCAGCACGTGGGCGGCGGCCTCCGGCGACAGCTTCGGCGGCACCGGCTCGAAGCGGTATACGTCCTCGAGCGAGCGCACGTACCCGATGGGCACCGGTTCGTCCGCACCGCCCGCCTGCCGGTGGTCCAGGTACACCTGCTGCTCGGGGCACATGACCACGTCGTGCCCGGCCTCGGCGGCGGCGATCCCGCCCGCGTAGCCGCGCCACGAGGACACCGCGGCCCCCTCAGCGAGCCCGCCCTCCAGGATCTCGTCCCAGCCGATCAGCCGCCGCCCGCGCGCGGCGAGCCAGCCGTCGAAGTGGCGGACGAACCACGCCTGCAGCCCGTCCTCCCCGTCCACGCCCAGTTCGCGGATCCGTTCCTGGGCGACCGCGGAGGCCTTCCACTGCGTCTTGGGGCACTCGTCCCCGCCCACGTGCACGAAGGGTGAGACCTCGACCGGGAACAGCTCCAGCAGCTCCTCGAAGACCCCCTCGTAGAAGCGCAGCACGGCCTCGGTCGGCGCGAGCACGTTCTCGGTGATCCCCCAGTCGTCCCACACCCCGAGCGCCGCGGTGTCGACCACGTCGGTGTTGCCGAGCTCGGGGTACGCGGCGATCGCGGCCTGGGAATGCCCCGGTACGTCGATCTCCGGGACCACCCGGACGTGCCGCTCGGCGGCGTACGCGACGATCTCGCGGATGTCGTCCTGCGTGTAGTACCCGCCGTGCGGGGTCTCGTTCCACAGCGGCGAGGCCCGGTGGCCCCACCGGCTGCGCGGGCGCCACCCGCCGACCTCGGTCAGCCGCGGGTAGCGCTCGATCTCGATCCGCCAGCCCTGGTCGTCGGTCAGGTGCAGGTGCAGCACGTTGAGCTTGTGTGCGGCGAGCAGGTCGATGTAGCGCAGCACGCCATCCTTGGGCATGAAGTGCCGGGCCACGTCCAACATCATTCCGCGCCAGCCGAACCGCGGGCCGTCCGCGACGGAGGCGTACGGCAAGCTCCACGCCCGGCCGGGCAGCGGCGCCTTGCGGTACGCGTCGGGCCCCAGCAGCTGACGCAGCGTCTGGGCGGCCCAGAAGAGGCCGGCGGCCGTCGCCCCCGTCAGCTCCGCCCCGTCCGGGCCGATCTCGATGCGGTACGCCTCCGGCCGCGGGTCCGCGGCGCCGTCCGGGTCGACGCGCAGCCGCAGTTCGGCGGTCTCGCCGGTCCCGGCGGCGGGCAGCTCCCAGCCGGTGGCCGCGCCCAGTTCGCGCCGCAGCCAGCGCGCGACCGCCGCGGCTCCCGGCCCGGCCTCCAAGGCCGGCTCGGGCCCGAACGCGAAGCGGCGCCCGCCGTCGTCGAGCAGGACGACCTGGGGTGCGGGGATCAGGTCCATGCGTCAGCCCTTCACGACTGCGTGCGCGTGTTGCGTCCTGCGCAACGCTCGTTCCGCAGGGCGCTCGTCGCGCCGACCCTAACGCTCCGCGCGGACACGGCAAAGACCCCCGGACGCGCTGACGCGCACCGGGGGTCTCGGTCCTGCGAAATCCCGTGAAGTCCCGCGAAGCCCCACGGAAGTGGGGCCGGGAGGGAGGACTACTTGTCCTTGCCGCCCTTGCCCTTGTCCCCGCCGGGGCCCATGGACTCGTAGATCTCCTTGCACATGGGGCAGACCGGGTACTTCTTCGGGTCCCGGCCCGGTACCCAGACCTTGCCGCAGAGCGCGACGACGGGGGTCCCGTCGAGCGCGCTCGCCATGATCTTGTCCTTCTGGACGTAGTGGGCGAAGCGCTCGTGGTCGCCGTCACCGTGCGACACCTGCGGCGTCGGCTCTACGAGGGTCCCCGTGCCAGTCCCGCGCTCGGGCTCAAGAGTGCTCATGGAACCCAGGGTACTTAACCCCGCGCCCGTCAGTTCAGCGACGGGTCGTCCGGATAGGTGGCGACCATCGCGAGCTCGCTGCGCTGGCGGCGCAGCACCGCCCGCCACAGCCGCTCCGGATCCGGGAAGGACACGTCCCCGGGCTCCGATTCGACCACGTACCAGGCGCCCTCGCTCAGCTCCGCCTCCAGCTGCCCCGGGCCCCAACCGGAGTAGCCCGCGAAGATCCGCAAGGCCCCCAGGGCCGCGGCCAGCAGCTCCGGCGGCGTCTCCAGGTCGACCAGTCCGATCGCCCCGTACACGCGGCGCCAGCCGAGCGGCCCCTCCTCGCCCGGGATCACCGCCACGCCCAGGGCGGAGTCCATGGCCACCGGCCCGCCCTGGAAGACCACCCCGGGGTCACCCGCGAGGGGCGCCCAGGGCAGCAGGACGTCGCCGACGCCCACGGGGGTCGGCCTGTTCAGGACCACGCCGAGGGAGCCCTGCTCGTCGTGGTCGAGCAGCAGCACGACCGCGCGGTCGAAATTCGGGTCCGCGAGGGCGGGGGTGGCCACGAGCAGCCGCCCTGTGAGGGAGGACACCTCGGTCATGCCGCCATGATCCCGCACATCGGGCGATTCCGGGGAGCGGGCGGGAAGATCGGATCGATCGCAGCTCAGGGCGCACGGCAGCAGGGAGGAGCGCGCACGGACGGCGTAGACGGAATGCAACACTCCGCCATGTGGTGGATACGGAGGGTGTTGTACCGAATTCATGACAGTCCTACGGCCACGTCGGCCTTACGAACAAGGGGGTGATGGCCCTTACCCTTTTCCCTGGCCCCCTGCCCACCCCTCTCCGGAACGCGAGATTCATGACCGGCATCAGTGACGATGTACTGCTTGTCCACGGCGGTACCCCGCTCGAGGGCGAGATCCGTGTCCGTGGTGCGAAGAACCTCGTGCCCAAGGCCATGGTCGCCGCTCTGCTCGGCAGCGAACCCAGCCGGCTGCGCAACGTTCCCGACATCCGTGACGTGCGCGTCGTCCGCGGGCTGCTCCAGCTGCACGGGGTGACGGTCCGTCCCGGCGAGGAGCCGGGCGAACTCGTCCTCGACCCCACCCACGTCGAGAGCGCGAACGTCGCCGACATCGACGCCCACGCGGGCTCCTCGCGCATCCCGATCCTGTTCTGCGGCCCGCTGCTGCACCGGCTCGGCCACGCCTTCATCCCGGGTCTGGGCGGCTGCGACATCGGCGGCCGACCGATCGACTTCCACTTCGACGTGCTCCGCCAGTTCGGCGCGACCATCGAGAAGCGCGAGGGCGGCCAGTACCTGGAAGCCCCCCAGCGCCTGCGCGGCTGCAAGATCCGCCTCCCGTACCCGTCGGTCGGCTCGACCGAGCAGGTGCTGCTGACGGCCGTTCTGGCCGAAGGCGTCACCGAGCTCAGCAACGCCGCGGTGGAGCCGGAGATCGAGGACCTCATCTGCGTCCTGCAGAAGATGGGCGCGATCATCTCCGTCGACACCGACCGGACCATCCGGATCACGGGCGTCGACCGCCTCGGCGGCTACAACCACAAGGCCCTCCCGGACCGTCTGGAAGCCGCCTCCTGGGCTTCCGCAGCGCTCGCCACCGGCGGCAACATCTACGTGCGCGGCGCCCAGCAGCGTTCGATGATGACCTTCCTGAACACCTTCCGACGTGTCGGCGGGGCGTTCGAGATCGACGACGACGGCATCCGGTTCTGGCACCCGGGCGGCCCGCTCAACGCCATCGCGCTGGAGACGGACGTCCACCCCGGCTTCCAGACCGACTGGCAGCAGCCGCTCGTCGTGGCCCTGACGCAGGCCTCCGGCCTCTCGATCGTCCACGAGACGGTCTACGAGTCCCGGCTCGGCTTCACCTCGGCGCTCAACCAGATGGGTGCTCACATCCAGCTGTACCGCGAGTGCCTGGGCGGCAGCGCCTGCCGCTTCGGCCAGCGCAACTTCCTGCACTCGGCGGTCGTCTCCGGCCCCACCAAGCTGCAGGGCGCCGACCTGGTCATCCCCGACCTGCGCGGCGGGTTCTCGTACCTGATCGCGGCCCTGGCCGCCGAGGGCACCTCGCGGGTCCACGGCATCGACCTGATCAACCGCGGCTACGAGAACTTCATGGAGAAGCTCGTGGAACTCGGTGCGAAGGTCGAGCTCCCGGGCGGCGACCTCGTCTGAGTCGTTCCCGGACGTACGGAAGAGCCCCCCGGGCCCCACAGGGCCCGGGGGGCTCTTCCGTGCCCCGGCCCGGCCCGGCCCGGCCATGGCTTGGCCCGGCTTCGGCCCGGCCACGGCCCGCCGGGGCCCGCGGAGCCCCGTACCGAGCCGCACGGCGGGCCCGCGGGACGTGCCGGTGGCATACCTGGGCCCTGCCCGGCCCCTGACGGGCCCTCACAGGGCCTACCAGGCCCGCCGGGCGGCCCGGGGGCGCCCCCCGGCCCCTCCGGCCCCTCCGGCCCCTCCGGGCCCACCGGCCCGCGTCCGGCCCGCGTCCGACCCCGGACAGACCGAAGGGCGGCCACCCCGCCCGGGGGTGACCGCCCATCGTCGTTCTGCGTACTACTGCCGTTCCAAAGACCTGTGCGGCCTTCGGCGCCGGGGCAGGACTTACTTGCCCTTGGCGGCTTCCTTGAGCTTGGAGCCCGCGGAGACCTTCACGCTGTAGCCGGCCGGGATCTGGATGGGGTCGCCGGTCTGCGGGTTGCGCGCGGTGCGAGCGGCACGGTGGGTGCGCTCGAAGGTCAGGAAGCCGGGGATGGTGACCTTCTCGTCGCCCTTGGCGACAATCTCGCCGACGGTCTCGGCGAGCGCGGCCAGAACGGCGTCGGCGTCCTTGCGGGTCACCTCGGCGCGCTCGGACAGAGCGGCCACCAGCTCACTGCGGTTCATGTTGTACTCCCGTGTTCAACTTGCCTTAGAGGCGTGAGATCGAAGCCGATGCTGCCAGGGCCCTAGGACAGTCCCCGGACCCGGGTCTGAACGTCAGACCCTCTCGCCCGGTTACGCATCCTGCCCCCACCAGCGGCGGGAAAGCCAATCCGGCACCCGTCGGGGTCACACGAAAAGCGCCACAGTCACGCCGCGGTGACGCTCCGTCCACGCCTTCGCTCACACGCCGTCGCGGACCGCGGACCTCGCGGGCATCCCCGCAAACCCTAGAGGCGGCCCGACGGGCCCGCATCTCGCGACGCGCCGGGATCGGAGCGCCGTGAGGGCCGTCACAGCGGGGCTCAGACCCCCGAAGCCGCCTTGCGGACGGCGCCCGCGACCGCACCCGCGACCTTGTCGTTGAACACCGACGGGATGATGTAGTTCGCGTTCAGCTCGTCCTCGCCGACGACGTCCGCCAGCGCGCTCGCGGCGGCCAGCATCATCTCCGTGTTCACGGTGCGGGACTGGGCGTCCAACAGACCGCGGAAGACGCCCGGGAAGACCAGCACGTTGTTGATCTGGTTCGGGAAGTCGGAGCGGCCGGTGGCCACGACGGCGGCGGTCTGACGGGCGACGGCCGGGTCCACCTCGGGGTCCGGGTTCGCGAGCGCGAACACGATCGCGCCTTCCGCCATGGCGGCGACGTCCTCGCCGGACAGCACGTTCGGGGCCGAGACGCCGATGAACACGTCGGCGCCGACCACGGCTTCCTTCAGCGTGCCCGTGTAGCCCTCGGGGTTGGTGTTGTCGGCGATCCAGCGCAGCGGGGAGTCCGCGGCCGCGTCGACGAGGTCGGGGCGGTCCGCGTGCACGACGCCGTGGATGTCGGCGCTCACCGCGTTCTTGACGCCGGCCGCGAGGAGCAGCTTGAGGATGGCCGTACCGGCCGCACCGGCGCCCGACATGACGACCTTGACGTCGCCAACTGCCTTGCCCACCACGCGCAGTGCGTTGGTGAGGGCGGCGAGCACGACGATCGCGGTGCCGTGCTGGTCGTCGTGGAAGACGGGGATGTCGAGGGCCTCGCGCAGCCGGGCCTCGATCTCGAAGCAGCGCGGCGCGGAGATGTCCTCCAGGTTGATGCCCGCGAAGCCCGGGGCGATCGCCTTGACGGCGGCCACGATCTCGTCGGGGTCCTGGGTGTCCAGGCAGATCGGCCAGGCGTCGATGTCGGCGAAGCGCTTGAAGAGGGCCGCCTTGCCCTCCATGACCGGCATGGCGGCCATCGGGCCGATGTTGCCGAGACCCAGCACGGCGGAGCCGTCCGTCACGACTGCGACGGTGTTGCGCTTGATGGTGAGGCGGCGCGCGTCCTCGGGGTTCTCGGCGATCGCCATGCACACGCGGGCCACGCCCGGGGTGTAGATCATGGAGAGGTCGTCACGGTTGCGGATGGGGTGCTTGGACGCCATCTCGATCTTGCCGCCGAGGTGCATCAGGAAGGTTCGGTCGGAGACCTTGCCGAGGCTGACGCCCTCGATGCCGCGCAGCTTCTCGACGATCTCGTCCGCGTGCGCGGTGGAGGTCGCGGCGATGGTGACGTCGATCCGGAGCTTTTCGTGGCCGGACGCGGTCACGTCGAGGCCGGTGACCGATCCGCCGGAGGACTCCACGGCGGTGGTGAGCTGGGAGACCGCGGTTCCGCTCGCGGGCACTTCCAGCCGGACCGTCATCGAATACGAGACGCTGGGCGCCGTTGCCATGGCCGTGTTCCTCTTCTGTCCCTGGTTCGCTGTAACACACAGAGTCCCGCTGCACAGCAGGTGCGGCAGGACCTGTTGTCCGATCGTCCCACCTACCAGCCAGTACAAGGTAACCAGCTACAAATTTCGGAAAGACTCTTCCACCATACGAGATAGCAGGGGTGTTCGGAATGGTGGGGTCATACGAAACAGGTCCGCGCCCCCCACAGGTGGGGGACGCGGACCTGGTGATTCATACGTTGACGACACCGACCCGCCATGCTCGCCTCGCGGCAAGTGGTCGCTCTGAGCGACGAAGGTTGGGCCCGGGGGCTTGGATCGAGTCGGTGCCGTACCCAGGCTAACAAAGGATCGCCGAAAGTGATCCCCCCGCTCGCGCCCGTAGTCCGAGCACCACGCGCCCGGGCGCGGACCATCCGGCCGTACGGGGCCCTGAGCGGGCCGGGACCCCGGCGATGAACCGCCACCGCCGGGCCGAACGGCAGGCGGCCAGCAGGGAGCGTCCTGCCGGTCGGGTCCGGCCGGGTCCGGCCGGACCGGCAGACACCCCTACGGCAGCAGCAGCTCCGGCACCCCGTCCGCGTCCGGCTTGTCCCGCTCCGCCGAGACCACCGTCAGCTGCTGCGTCGCGCGCGTCAGCGCCACGTACAGCACCCGCAGGCCCGCCGGGGACTCGTCCGCGATCTCCGCCGGGGAGACCACCACCGTGGCGTCGTACTCCAAGCCCTTGGCCTCCAGGCTGCCCAGGGCCACCGCCCGCTCGCCGAGGTCCGCGAGCCAGTCCGCGGCCTCCGCGCGCCGGTCCATCGCCACGACCACGCCGACCGTGCCGTCCACCTGCTCCAGCAGCCGCCGCGCCTCCTCCCGGACCGTGGTGCCGAGATCGCCCGCGGCGGCCGTGAAGCGGGGCTCCAGGCCCGTGGAGCGCACCGCCGACGGCGGCTCCATGCCGGGCATCGCCAGGCGCAGCACCCGGGAGGCGACCTCGGCGACCTCGGCCGGGTTGCGGTAGTTGACCGTCAGGGTGAACCGCCGGCGCGGGCGGCTGCCCAGGGCCTCGTCGCGGGCCGCGGCGGCCTCCTCCGGGTCCGTCCAGGAGGACTGCGCCGGGTCGCCGACCACGGTCCACGTGCCGTGCCGGCCCCGGCGGCCCACCATCCGCCACTGCATCGGCGTCAGGTCCTGGGCCTCGTCCACGATGACGTGCGCGTACTCGGTGCGCTCCGCCGCGAGCCGCTCGGCCCGCTCCCACTGGGTCTCCTCGCGGGTCGGCATCAGCTCCTCCAACCCGCTGAGCTGGTCGAGCGGATCCATCTCCCGCTTGCGCTTCGGTCGCGCCGGGGCGCCCAGCAGCAGCTGGAGCTCGTCCAGCAGCGCCACGTCGTGCACCGACAGGGGGCCCTTGCCGTCCGGGCCCACCCGACGCAGCGAGCGGGCCAGCTGGCGGGTCTCGCGCGGATTGAGGTCCCGGCGCGACCAGCGGCCGAGGTGGCGCTCGTCGGCGAGCGCGGCGAGCACCGCCCTCGGGGTCAGCTCGGGCCACCAGGCACCCAGGAAGTCGATGAAGGCGTCTTCGGTGGAGATGTCCTCGTCGAAGGCGGAGCGCAGTTCGGCGGCCAGCTCCGGGTCGCTGTGCCGGCCGGCGCCGCCGGACTTCGCGTAGAGGGCGTCGAGCAGCAGCTTGCGGGCGCGCGGGCGCAGCAGGTTGACCGGGGCGGTGCCACTGAGCACGTTCTGGCGGATCCGGTTCAGCTCGTCGGCCTCCAGTTCCTGGCGGCGGCCGAAGGCCACCACGCGCAGCCGGTCGGGGGCGCCGCCGAGCTCCAGTGCGCCGCGTACGGCCTTGCGGAGCACCTTGAGCATCCGGGAGGAGCCCTTGATGCGGGCCACGGCCGGGGTGTCGTAGGTGGTGGCCTCCGCGCCGTCGACGAGCGAGCCCAGCGCCCGGATGGCCACCTGGCCCTCCTCGCCTAGCGAGGGCAGCACGCCCTCGGTGTACGCGACGAGCAGCGGGGTCGGCGAGACGATCAGGATGCCGCCGGAGTAGCGGCGCCGGTCCTGGTAGAGCAGGTAGGCGGCGCGGTGCAGGGCGACGGCGGTCTTGCCGGTGCCGGGGCCGCCGGCGACCTCGGCGACGGAAGCGGCGGGCGCCCGGATGACCAGGTCCTGCTCGGCCTGGATGGACGAGACGATGTCGCGCATCGAGTGCGTACGGGCCCGCCCGAGGGCTGCCATCAGGGCGCCGTCGCCGATGGCGGGGAGCTCCCGGCCGTCCAGGGTGGCGGTGATCTCGGGGCACATCAGGTCGTCCTCGACGCCGAGCACCTTGCGGCCCTTGGAGCGGATGACGCGGCGGCGCACGACCCGGCCGGGCTCCTTGGGCGTGGAGCGGTAGAACGGCGCGGCGGCCGGCGCGCGCCAGTCGATGACCAGCGGCGTGTAGTCGGAGTCCAGGACCCCGATCCGGCCGATGTGCAGCGTCTCGGCGATGTCGGCGGTGAGGTCCTCGCGGATCGCGTCGTCGGCCGGCTCGACGGAGGTGTAGGCGCCGTCCGCACCGCGCTCCCCGTCCTTGCCGAGCACCAGGTCGATGCGGCCGAAGAGGAAGTCCTCGAACTCGTTGTTCAGCCGGTTCAGGTGGATGCCCGCCCGGAAGACCTGCGCGTCGCGCTCGGCGAGCGCGCCGGGGGTACCCACCTGGCCGCGCTTGGCGGCGTCGTTCATGAGGAACTCGGCCTCGTGGATCTTCTCCTCAAGGCGTCGGTACACCTGGTCGAGATGCGTCTGCTCGACCGCGATCTCCCGATCGCGGACGGAATCCGCCGTGCTGTCGACAGCGGCATTCTGCGCGGCCACCAAGGCCCCCTTCTGACGTGCATGGGCGACCGTCAACCGTACGCGAATCGGCCCCCTGTCCGCACGCCCGTTCCGGAACCGGTCTCGCAGGGTGGTACGCCCCTCACCGGGACCCTTGCCCCGCCCCGGCCGCCAGGACCCGGCGGCGGTGCCGGGCCACGCGCTCCCGGTTCCCGCAGCGCTCGCTGGAGCACCAACGGCGCCGGTGGCCCCGGGAGGTGTCCAGGTAGACGCGGGTGCAGCCGTCGCCCGCACAGGCCCGCAGCAGCGCCCGGTCACCCGGGTCGGTCAGCAGCTCGACGACGTCCCGGGCCACGGCCGCGAGCAGCGCACCGCATTCCACGCCGCCGCAGAGCTCCCGTACGAGCTGTCCTTCCTGGTCCCGTACGGCGCACAGGCCGGGGGGTGGTCCGGCGGCCAGCGCGTTGACCCGGGCGAGGGCGTTCTCGTCCGTGTCGGTGCCGAGCAGTTCCGCCCGTACGAGCGTTTCCACGTCGGCGCGCAGGGACCGGAAGGCCGCGGCCCAGTCGGGCCCCACCCGGGGGAGCGGCGTCCGGTCGGGGACCAGGCCGGCGCCGGCGAGCCACAGCCGCAGCTCGTCACCGTCCGGGATCCCCTCGTGGGGGGTGAAGGTGGCCACCAGGTCCAGACAGACCCGCCCGGAATCGAACCGCATGCCGTCAGCCTCCCGTCGTGGGGTGCCGTACCAGATTGCCGCCCGGCGGGTCACAGCGGAAGCCCCCGAACCGGTGCCTCTGGCCTCCCGCCGGGCACATCCAGCCTCGCCCGGGGGCACCTCCCAGCGGTAGCTGGGGAGGGTCCGGAGCCCGGTGCCCGGCGGAGCCGGGTTTCCTGGGGCTCCGCCCCGGACCCCGCGCCTCAAACTCCCCCAGCTACCGCTGGGAGGTGCCCCCGGGAGGGGCTGGAGCTGCCCGGAGGCTGGTCGTGGAGGAGGCGTTGGAAGAGGCGGTGGTCGCGCCAGGCGCCGTTGATGTGGAGGTAGCGCGGCGCGAGGCCGAACTGCTCGAAGCCCGCCTTCGCCAGCACCCGCTGCGACGCCAGGTTGTCGACCAGGGTCCCCGCCTCCACGCGGTGCAGCCCCAGTTCGTCGCGGGCGACCCGGCAGACCTCCGCCACGGCCGCGGTGGCCAGCCCCTTGCCGTGCCAGGCCCGGTCGACCCAGTACCCCAGGCCGCCGCTGCACAGCGGCCCGTACGCGATGGAACCGAGGTTGATCGCGCCGACGGGCGCGCCGGTGGCTGTCTCGACGAACACGTACGGGACGATCCGCCCCGCGTCCCGCTCGGCGAGCACGCCCTCGATGCGCTCCCGCTGGCCGTCCTCCGTGAAGAAGGCGTCCGGCCGGACCGGCTCGAAGCGCGCCATGTAGGCCCGGTTCCGCGCGAACGCCTCGGCCAGTCCCGCCGCGTCGCCGAGCGCGACGCCCCTCATCTCGACCCCGTCAATGATCATCCCGGCACGCTAGCCGAGGACGCCCCTGGCCGTCACCGCGTCCGCCGGAAGCTCCCCGTACTTGGCCTCCCCGCCCGCGTCCAGCGACAGCCGGTACCCCCGCTTGACCACCGTCTGGATCAGGTTCGGGGCTCCGAGGGCCACCCGGAGGCGGGCCATCGCCGTCTCCACGGCGTGCTCGTCGCGCCCCGCGCCCGGCAGCGCCCGCAGCAGTTCCGCGCGGGACACCACCCAGCCCGGCCGCCGGGCCAGTGCCCGCAGCAGGGCCATCCCGGCGGGCGGTACGGGCCGCAGCTGCTCGTCCACCAAGGCCGCGTGCCCCCGGATCTCCACCCGGTGCCCGGCCACCGGCAGCACCCGGGCCCGCCCGGGCAGCTCCTGGCAGAGCAACTGCACCAGCGGGCCCAGCCGGAACCGTTCCGGCTGCACCGTGTCCACCCCGTGCGCCTGCAGCGGCAGCGCGGTCACCGGCCCGACGCACGCGGACAGCAGCCTGCCGCGCAGCGCGTCCAGCACGGCCTCCCGCAGCCCCCGCTCCTCGGCCCGGGAGAGCAGCGAGGCCGCCGCCGGCGCCGAGGTGAAGCTGACGGCGTCCACCGCGCCGCCGATCATCGCGTCCAGCAGCCGGTCCAGCGGAGCGAGGTCCTCCGGCGCCATCCACCGGTACACCGGGACCACCACCACCTCGGCCCCGCCGGCCCGCAGCGCCTCGACGAAGCCGGGCAGCGGCTCCCCGTGCAGCTGCAGCGCGATCCGCCGGCCGGCCACCCCGTCCGTCAGCAGCCGCTGCAGTACCTCGGCGAGCGATTCCGAGTCCGGGGACCAGGTCTCCACGAGCCCCGCGGCCCGGATGGCGCCCTTCACCTTCGGCCCGCGCGCCAATAGTTCGGCGGCCCGCAGCCGCTCCAGCAGTCCCTCGCCGACGCCCCACCCGTCGGCCGCCTCGATCCACCCCCGGAAGCCGATGGCGGTGGTGGCCACGACCACGTCCGGTGCACAGCCGATCAGTTCCTTCGTCGCGGCCAGCAGTTCGCCGTCGTCGGCGAGCGGCACGATCCGCAGCGCCGGCGCGTGCAGCACGGCGGCCCCGCGGCGGCGCAGCAGTGCGATGAGCTCGTCCGCGCGCCGGGCGGCCGTGACCCCGACGGTGAAGCCCGCGAGCGGGCCGGTGTTCGTGTCGTCCATCGTGACCTGCCTAGTGACGCATGTGGGGGCGGTACGGGTGGACCGAGCCTGCCAACTCGTCGTGTCGGACTCGGTTCACCCGTATTTCGCCCCGGTTACACCGACGTGAGCTGGGGTTTCGTCTCGACCCCGACCGTGTGGATCACGGGGGTCACCGGGCGGCGAAGGTATACCGCCCAGGTGACCGTGCAGCACAGGGCGTAGAAGCCGAGGAAGGTGACGAAGGCCGCCGTGCCGGAGCCGGAGGTGCGGAACGCCTCCCGGAAGACCAAGTTGATGCCGAGTCCGCCGAGCGCGCCGACCGCCCCGATGAGTCCCATCGAGGCGCCGGAGAGCCGCCGCCCGTACGCGGCCGCGGCCTCGCCGCTCATACCGCGCGCCAGTGCCTTCGCCTGGAAGATGCCGGGGATCATCTTGTACGTCGATCCGTTGCCGAGCCCGCTCAGTACGAACAGGGCCACGAACCCGACGAGGAAGACCGGCAGCGAGGACCGCTGCGAGGCGAACACCACCACCGAGGTGGCCGCGGCCATCGCCACGAACGTCCCCAGGGTGATCCGGGCGCCGCCGAACCGGTCCGCGAGCGCCCCGCCCACCGGCCGGATCAGCGAGCCGAGCAGCGGTCCCATGAAGGTCAGCGAGGCGGCCTGGAGCGGGGTGCGGCCGAACTGGGTCTGCAGCACCAGGCCGAAGGCGAAGCTGTAGCCGATGAAGGACCCGAACGTGCCGATGTAGAGGAACGCCATGATCCAGGTGTGCGCGTCCTTCAGCGCCTCGCGGACCGCGCCGGTGTCGTTGCGCACGGGTGCCAGGTTGTCCATCCGTACGGCCGCCAGGACGGCCGCGGTCACGATCAGCGGGACGTAGGCGGCGAGCAGGTAGCGGGGGTGCGCGGCGCCGGCGGTCGCGATGACCAGCAGCCCGGCCAGCTGCACCACGGGCACGCCGATGTTGCCGCCGCCGGCGTTCAGGCCGAGCGCCCAGCCCTTCTTGCGCAGCGGGAAGAAGGCGTTGATGTTGGTCATGGAGGAGGCGAAGTTGCCGCCGCCGACGCCGGTGAGGGCCGCGACGACCAGGAAGGTCCCGTAGGAGGTGCCGGGCTCCATCACCACGATCGCGGCGACCGTCGGCGCGAGCAGCAGCAGTGCGCTGACGACGGTCCAGTTGCGGCCGCCGAAGCGGGCCACGGCGAAGGTGTACGGGACCCGCACGAGCGCGCCCACGCAGGTCGCGGTCGCGATCAGGAAGAACTTCCCGGCCGGGTCGATCCCGTACGCCGGTCCCATGAAGAGGACCATCACGGACCAGAGCGACCAGATGGAGAACCCGATGTGTTCGGAGAACACGGAGTAGACGAGGTTGCGGCGGGCGGTCCGTTCCCCGGTCTCCTTCCAGAAGGTCTCGTCCTCGGGGTCCCACCGCTCGATCCAGCGGCCCCCCTTGCGCGGTGCGGTCGTACCGGTCATCACACGCCTCCACAGCTCTCGCGTCCGTGGCACGACCGTAGGAACGGCGCGTTTCGGCCCCGGTCCCCGCCGGATGACCGCCGGGAAACCTTGCTCTCACCCGCCGCCGGGGGCGCCTGTGAGCGCGGCCGGGCGCCAGCTCGCCGGGGGCACTTCCAGCCAGCCGCGTTCGCCGCCGAGCCCGGCCACGGCCCGGTGCAGCGCTTCGAGTCCGGGGTGGCCGAAGCCCTTGCGCCAGACCATGGACAGCGGGGACAGCGGTACGGGGTCGACCAGCGGGCGCTTGACGGACCCGGGCATGTCGACGAAGTCGACGGTCACCAGCACCGGATGGCCGGTCTTGGCCATGACCCGGCGGAACTCGTCCTTGCCGATGGCCACGGGCGCGGGCGGCGCCATCAGGATCCCCCGCCCGGCGAACAGCTCGCGCGCGAGCCCCGTCCACTCCAGGGTGCGCGGATTGCCGGCGCCCGCGTACACGGTCTCCCCGGCCAGCGCGTCGAGCGGTACGGCCGCCAGCCCGGCCAGCGGGTGTCCTTCGGGCAGCAGCACGGCGAGCGGTTCGTAGCGCACGGGCCGGTGCGCGAGGCGCGAGCGCCACACCGGGTCCAGCCCGTCGGCGTACCCGAAGGAGACGTCGAGGCGGCCGGCGGCGATCTCGGCGGCGGCGTGGGTCAGTCCGCTCTCCCAGCGGGCCATCAGCTCGCAGTCCGGGGCCAGCTCCCGGGCCCGGTCCAGCACGGTGCGCGCGGTGCTCGGGCCGTCGGTGTTCAGGTCGACGAGCAGCGCGCGGGGCGCGGCGAAGGCGGCGGCGACCGCCTCGTGCGCGGCCAGCACCCGCCG
The DNA here is from genome assembly GCF_044756625.1 of Streptomyces sp. NPDC091682. Lineage (NCBI taxonomy): Bacteria > Bacillati > Actinomycetota > Actinomycetes > Kitasatosporales > Streptomycetaceae > Streptomyces > Streptomyces sp. NPDC091682. The sequence goes on from NZ_JBIVTH010000022.1 coordinate 72,216, forward strand.
GGCCAGCGGCAGCAGCCGCTCCCCGTCGGCGGTCGGCTCGACGGCGCGGGTCGTACGGACGAACAGCACGGTGCCGAGGGCCTCTTCGAGCCGTCGCACGTCCCGGCTCAGCGCCTGCTGGGCGACGTAGAGCCGGGCGGCGGCGCGGGTGAAGTGCAGTTCCTCGGCGACCGCGACGAACCCGCGCAGCAGCCGGGGATCCACATCGCGGGGCATCATCCCCGGAGACTAACAACAGATCGGCGTGAATGGCCGCCGAACAGGTGTTGGACGGTCCCCCGGGTCCGGGCCGAGGGTGGTGGTCATGCCCCTCATGGCCGTCACCGGCAGCACGCTCGTCCTCGCCGCCCCGCCCGCTCCGCCCGTCCCGCCCGTCCCTCCGGTCCCCGCCCGCGTCCTCCCGCGCCCGCCGCGCACGCCGGGCCCGCTGGCCCCCTACCGGCGCCTGTTCGCACTGCCCGGCACCCGCGGTTTCACCGCCGGGAACCTCCTCGCCCGCCTCCCCATGGGCATGTTCGGGATCAGCGCGGTCATGATGATCGCCGGCCAGCGCGGCTCGTACGCCCTCGCCGGCGCGGTCTCGGCGACGGGACTGGCCGCCACCGCGCTGGTCGGGCCGTGGACCGCCCGGCTGATCGACCGGCACGGCCAGGCCAAGATCGCCGTCCCGGCCACCCTGATCGCGGTCCTCGGCTCGCTGTCCCTGGTCGTGTGCGTCCGTACCGGCGCCCCCGCCTGGACCCTCTTCGCCTCGTACGCCGCGACCGCCACCACCCCCAACATCGGCGGCATGTCCCGCGCCCGCTGGACGCACCTGCTGCGCGGCGACGCGGGCGCGCACCACACGGCGATGTCCTTCGAACAGGCCGCCGACGAGCTCTGCTTCATGCTCGGCCCGGTGCTGGCGGCCTTCCTCTGCTCGGTCGTCCTCCCCGAGGCCGGCACCCTCACCGCGGCCGCCCTGCTGCTGACCGGCATGCTGGTCTTCACCTCCTGCCGCGCCACCCAACCCCCGGTGAAGGCGGCCACGCGTCACGGCTCGCCGCTGCGCGCCCTCGGTCCGCTGCTGCCGCTCTTCTTCGCCACTGGGGTGGTCTTCGGCTCGATGGAGATCGCCTCGATCGCCCACCTTGACGCGCTGGGCCTGGGCGCCGCCTCCGGCCCGGTGCTGGCCCTCCAGGCGGCGGGCTCCTGCGCGGCCGGCCTGCTCTACGGCACGATGCGCCCGCTCGGCCTGCGCACCTGCTTGGTCGTCATGGCCGCCGCGATGGCCCTGCCCTGGCTCGCGGCGGGCACGGGCTCGTTGTTCCCGCTGGCCTGCGCGCTGCTGCTGGCGGGCATGGCCACGGCTCCGACGATGGTGACGGCGATGTCCCGGGTCCACGCGCTCATCCCGGAGGGCCGCCTCAACGAGGGCATGACCCTCGCGGTCACCGCCATCTTCGCGGGCATCTCCCTGGGCGCGGCCACGGCGGGCAACCTGGTCGACCGTCTGGGCCCGGCGACCGCCTACGCCCTCCCGGCGGCGGCGGCCGTCCTCGCGCTCGCGGCCACGAAAGTCGTACCGGTTTTCAGTACCAGAGACGTACCATAAACTCGTACGAGTACGACCCGGAGAGAGGAGCGCACCATGTCCATAAGCGCCAGCGAAGCCAGGGCGACCCTGTTCCCGCTGATCGAGCGCGTGAACACCGACCACGCCCCGGTGCGCATCACCTCCAAGAGCGGTGACGCGGTCCTCATGTCCGCCGACGACTACGACTCCTGGCAGGAGACCGTGTACCTCCTGCGCTCCCCCGCCAACGCCCAGCGATTGATGGAGGCCGTCGCGCGTGACCGCGAGGGCGCCTCCACGGTCGTCAGGACGCTGGACGAGCTGAGGGAGTTGGCCGGGGGCGAGGAGTGAGGAGCGTCCACTTCGACCCCGCCGCCTGGGAGGACTTCCTGTTCTGGCTCTCGTCGGACCGGAAGATGGCCCGACGGATCACTCGCCTGATCGGCGAGATCCAGCGGGACCCCTTCACCGGCATCGGCAAGCCCGAGCCGCTGAAGGGCGAGTTGACGGGCTACTGGTCCCGCCGCATCGACGACGAGCACCGCCTCGTGTACCGGGCCGACGACAAGGAAGTGAAGGTCCTCAAGGCCCGCTACCACTACTGACGCATGACGAAGGCCCCGCAACCGAGAGGCTGCGAGGCCTTTGCCCACATGGGATGAGTGGAGATGGCGGGAATCGAACCCGCGTCCAACGGTGCAGAAGCAGGGCTTCTCCGAGCGCAGTCCGCTGCGCTTTTCTCAGCCCCGGAGATCACACGGACAAGTCTCCGACGGGCTCAGTCACTGTTTGATTTCCCTCCAACCCCCGCGACCGGGGCTAGAGGTTTAGATCCCTAATTGACGCCAGGATCCGGACCGGGACCACTTCCGGGCTGACGCTCCTCACAGAGGCTTCAGCTCACTGTTATTAGGCAGCGAGGGTGAAGCGGGAGTTATCGCTCTTGGAGTTGGCGATTATTTTTTGCGACATATGGTTAGCGAGATCATTGCCGCTTCCTCGGCTCGCTTCCCCTGCATCGACATCCGCTGTCGAAACCGATCATCCCCATGTTTTTTTAACAAGCTGCTCCACCCCGGGGGGTGGTGCTGACGCCATGGTACGCGAAGTGGACCACCGCGTGCCAGGTGATTAAACCGTGCCGCGCTGCTTGCGACGGATGGCCGAGATCGCCCGGTTCGTCTCGCGGGTGTCCTGCTTCTCCCGCAGCGTCTGCCGCTTGTCGTACTCCTTCTTGCCCTTCGCCAGCGCGATCTCGATCTTCGCCCGGCCGTCCTTGAAGTACAGCGACAGGGGCACGATCGTGTGACCCGACTCGTCGGCCTTGCGCTCGAGCTTGTCGATCTCCTCGCGGTGCATGAGGAGCTTGCGCTTGCGCCGGGCGCTGTGGTTGGTCCAGGTGCCCTGGCTGTACTCCGGCACGTGCACGTTGTAGAGCCAGGCTTCCCCGCCCTCCACCGACACGAAGCCGTCGACCAGCGAGGCCCGGCCCTGACGCATGGACTTGACCTCGGTGCCCGTGAGCACGAGACCGCACTCGTAGGTGTCGATGATCGCGTAGTCGTGACGCGCCTTCTTGTTCTGGGCGATCAGCTTGCGCCCTTTTTCCTTAGCCATAGTGCGGTCATTTTCGCACTACGGACCCACCCCGAGGCCACCCAATACCGTGACGGCCCGCTCCTCGACCGCCTCGCCCGCCGGCACGTCCGGGGCGATGCCGGCGCCTTCCAGGCTGCGGCCCGCCGGCGTGCGGTACGTGCCCACCGTCAGCTCGGCCACCGAGCCGTCCGGGAGCTCGGTCGGCATCTGCACCGAGCCCTTGCCGAAGGTCCGGCTGCCCACGGCCACCGCCCGGCCCCGGTCCTGCAGGGCGCCCGTCACCAGTTCGGCCGCGCTCATCGTGCCGCCGTCGACCAGGGCCACCAACGGTCGGGTGGTGTCACCGCCCTCGGCCGCGTACAGGACCCGCTGCTCGCCCCGGACGTCGTACGTGGCCACGAGCCCGCCGTCGAGGAAGGCCGAAGCGGCGGTGACCGCCTCGGTGACCAGCCCGCCCGGGTTGCCGCGCAGGTCGAGCAGGATCCCCCGGTCGGGCGGGGCCGCGCGGACGGCGGCCTTGACGCGATCGCCGGAACCGCGGGTGAAGGAGGCGACCTTGATGACCGTGACCCCGTCCGGGCGCTGCCGTACGGTCACCGGCTCGGTGCGCAGCTGCTCGCGGCGCACGGTCTCGGTGAGGTCGGCGCCGTCCCGGCTCAGGTTCAGCACGACGGGGGTGCCGGCGTCGCCTCGCAACAGGGCGACCACGTCGGTGACGGCGAGGCCCGTCACGGCGTGCCCGTCGACGCTCATCAGCCGGTCCCCCGCGCGCACTCCGGCCCGGGCTGCGGGGCTGCCGGGCTGGACCCTGTCGACCTTGATCATGCCGTCGGCGGCCCGGCCGGCCCACACCCCGACGCCGGTCCAGCGGCCGTCGAGGCCCTCGGCGAAGGCGGCGTACTCGCTCTGGTCGTAGACGGCGCCCCAACGGTCGCCGCTGCGGCTGACGACCTCCTGGGCCGCCTTCTTCCCCGACTTCCCCTCGGCGACGGCCTCGGCGACGGCACGGGCGACGGCCTCCCGGTCGGCGGTGCCCGCCTCGCGCGGGGGCTCGGCCGCGGGGGCGCCGGCCATGGCCGCGGCGGCCTCGGCGCCCTCCTCGTGATCCCAGCATCCGGTTAAGGCACCGGTGGCGACGGCAGCGAGGAAGGCCAACGTCAAGACGGCCCCGCGACGCAGGTCGCGGGGCCGGAGACAGCGAGCGGGCAGACCCAGCATGGCGCCGAGTCTAGGACAAGGCCCGCTCCGGTACGGATGGTTGGCCGTACCGCTCACGGGGCGCTTGTCACACCTTCAGGTACTTGCGCAGGGCGATGAAGGCGGCCATGGAGGGCATCAGGAGGCCGATGAAGAGTACGTACGGGAGCTTGGCCAGCACCGATCCCCAACCCATGAAGTCGATGATCTCGATCTTGTCCCGCAGCCCGACGCCGTGGTCGATCACGAAGTACTGGCCGGAGACGAGCATGCCGCAGGCGAAGAGCGCACCGATGAGGCCGGCGACGGCCGCCTCCATGATGAAGGGGACCTGGATGTAGAAGCTGGAGGCGCCCACCAAACGCATGATCCCCGTCTCACGCCGTCGGCTGAAGGCGGAAACGCGCACGGTGTTGACGATCAGCAACAGCGCCACGATCAGCATGATCAGCATGATGGCGAGCGCCGCGACGTTGAGGTAGTTGAGGATCCGGAAGAGGTCGTCGATGGCCTGCCGCTGGTCGTCGACGGTGTGGATGCCGTCGCGGCCGACGAAGGCGGAGGTGACGACCTTGTACTTCTCCGGGTCCTTCAGCTTGACCCGGAAGGACTCCTGCATCTGGTCCGGGGTGATGGAGGAGGCGAGCGCCGTGTGCCCGAACCGCTCCTGGTAGTGCTTGTACGCCTCGTCCGCCGACTCGTAGGCGACGGACTTCACCAGGGACATGTTCTTGAGCTCGGACTCGATCTGCTTCTTCTGCTCCTCGGTCACCGCGCCCTTGGCGCAGGTGGTGACGCCCGTGGAGGCCACCGGCGTCCCGTCGGCCTTCTTGGCGGCGGCCTCGCTCGCCTCCACGGCGTCCTGCTTGTTGCAGAGGTAGATCGAGACGTTGGCCTTGTCGTACCAGTAGCCCTTCATCTTGCTCACCTGCTCGCTCATGAGCATGGAGCCGCCAAACAGGGCCAGGGAGAGGCCCACCGAGATGATGACCGCGAAGGTCATGGTGAGATTGCGACGGAGACCGACGCCGATCTCCGACATGACGAACTGGGCGCGCATTGCGTCTCAGGGACCTTTCAGTGCTGGTAGCCGTAGACGCCGCGCGACTGGTCGCGCACGAGTCGGCCCTGTTCGAGTTCGATGACGCGCTTGCGCATCTGGTCGACGATCTGCTGGTCGTGGGTGGCCATGATCACGGTGGTGCCGGTCCGGTTGATCCGGTCCAGCAGCTTCATGATCCCGACCGAGGTCTGCGGGTCGAGGTTGCCGGTGGGCTCGTCCGCGATCAGCAGGGCGGGGCGGTTGACGAAGGCGCGGGCGATGGCCACGCGCTGCTGCTCACCACCGGAGAGCTCGCCGGGCATGCGGTCCTCCTTGCCGCCGAGGCCGACGAGTTCGAGGACCTGCGGGACGGCCTTGCGGATCTCGCCCCGCGGCTTGCCGATGACCTCCTGGGCGAAGGCCACGTTCTCGGCCACCGTCTTGTTGGGGAGCAGGCGGAAGTCCTGGAAGACGGTCCCCAGCTGGCGCCGCATCTGCGGAACCTTCCAGTTGGAGAGCTTGGCGAGGTCCTTGCCCAGGACGTGCACCTGGCCGTGGCTCGCCCGCTCCTCGCGCAGGATGAGTCGCAGGAAGGTGGACTTGCCGGAGCCGGAGGAGCCGACCAGGAAGACGAACTCGCCCTTCGCGATGTCGAGGGAGACTTCCCTGAGTGCGGGACGGCTCTGCTTCGGGTAGGACTTGGAGACACTGTCGAATCGGATCACGGGTGCACCACGGTCGCCGGGAGTAGGTGTGCGTGACCATACGCGAACGGGCGCGAGGTGTGGACCCGGCCTCCGGACTTGCCCGATTTATCCCGGCGTGCGGTCGCTCGGGAACGTGATTGCCCGGACGGGCCGCGCCGAATGTCGGCGAAGCTGGCACAGTGGTAGGGGGAACGCTCCGGTTCCCCGCGCCGTTATAGGCGACAGAAGACCGAGGGGACGAGAGGAGGAGCGCATGACATATGACCGGCTCGTGTGCGCGAACTGCGCCGCACCCGTCAGCCAGGGCCGCTGCCCTGTGTGCCGGGCGAACCGGGAGCGCCTCCAGCAGGAGGGCCCCTTCTCCGGCCTTAACCCCGTGACGCTCATCGCGCTCATGGTGGTCCTCGTGACGGCCCTGGTCCTGGTGGCCCAGCACACCGCCTAGACCGCCCGACCGTGGTGCCCGCGGTCGGCCCGCGCCACGTTCCGATCGCACGCGCGAGAAGGGCCCGGACACCTGGTGTCCGGGCCCTTCCGCTGAACGTCTGCGCGTACGCTCCGTACGCCCGCCCTCCGAGGGTTACGCGGTCTGCTCCTGCTGCTTGCGCCAGCGGATCCCGGCCTCCAGGAAGCCGTCGATCTCGCCGTCGAGCACCGCCTGCGGGTTGCCGACCTCGAACTCCGTCCGCAGGTCCTTGACCATCTGGTACGGGTGCAGGACGTAGGAGCGCATCTGGTTGCCCCAGGAGCTGCCGCCGTCCTTGAGGGCGTCCATCTTGTCCTTCTCCTCCTGGCGGCGCCGCTCCAGCAGCTTGGCCTGGAGGACGTTCATGGCGCTCGCCTTGTTCTGGATCTGCGAGCGCTCGTTCTGGCAGGAGACCACGATGCCGGTCGGGATGTGCGTGATGCGGACCGCCGAGTCGGTGGTGTTGACGCCCTGGCCGCCGGGGCCGGAGGCGCGGTACACGTCGACGCGCAGTTCGGCCTCGTCGATCTCGACGTGGTCGCTGGTCTCCACGACCGGGAGCACCTCGACGCCCGCGAAGGAGGTCTGGCGGCGGCCCTGGTTGTCGAAGGGCGAGATGCGCACGAGGCGGTGGGTGCCCTGCTCGACGGAGAGCGTTCCGTAGGCGTACGGGGCCTTGACGACGAAGGTGGTCGACTTGATGCCGGCCTCTTCCGCGTACGAGGTCTCGTAGATCTCGGTCGAGTAGCCGTGCCGCTCGGCCCAGCGCAGGTACATGCGCTGGAGGCGCTCGGCGAAGTCGGAGGCGTCGACGCCACCGGCCTCGGCACGGATGTTGACCAGGGCCTCGCGCTCGGCGTACTCGCCGGAGAGCAGGGTCCGGACCTCCATCTCGTCCAGCGCCTTGCGGACGGAGACCAGCTCGGTCTCGGCCTCGGCCAGGGTGTCCGCGTCGTCCATCTCCTGGGCGAGGTCGAAGAGCACCCCGAGGTCGTCGATGCGCCCCCGCAGCGTCTCGGTCTTGCGGACCTCCGCCTGGAGGTGCGAAAGCTTGCTCGTGATCTTCTGGGCGGCCTCCGGGTCGTCCCACAGGGACGGCGCAGCGGCCTGCTCCTCGAGCACGGCGATATCTGCCCTCAGCTTGTCGAGGTCCAGGACGGCCTCGATCGACCCCATGGTCGAGGAGAGGGACTTCAGCTCTTCGGAAACATCGACGACTGCCACGGGTCCAGCGTAGCCGGTCCCCGGACAACGCAGTCCGGGCAGGCCGAATCACCCGTTCTGGTGATGGATCGTACGGGCGTACCCTCTCTCTATGACCGTTCTCCTCGTCAAGCGCCGCCATGTCGACCACATGCGTGTCACGACGACGAGCTGTCCGCCGCCGGACCGAACCCAAGCCTGATCCACCACGATCCGACTTGGTCCTGTACGCGGCCCCCGTGGTCCCGGCACCATCCCTGTCGGAGACCCGCCCCCCGCCCGCGGCCCCCACCACCTCTGGGGAACAGGACCCCGTGACATCCGAAACGGAGCCGTCATGCCGTCCGCGCACTCTCTCCCCGTCCTGGACCTCTCCCAGGCCGACGACCCGGCCCAGCGGGCCGATTTCCTGAAGAAGCTGCACGCAGCCGCCCGGGACACCGGTTTCCTGCACCTGACCGGGCACGGCGTTACCGCCGCCGAGAGCGCCCGCATCCTGGAAGTGACCAGGGCCTTCTTCGCCCTCCCGGAAGCCGACCGGCTCGCCGTCAGCAATCTGAACTCCCCCCACTTCCGGGGCTACACCCGAATCGGCCACGAGCTGACCGGCGGCGCCTCCGACTGGCGGGACCAGCTGGACGTCGGCGCGGAGCGCCCGGCGCCCGTCGTGGGGCCGGACGACCCGGCGTTCCTGTGGCTGGAGGGCCCGAACCAGTGGCCCGCCGCCCTCCCCGAGCTCCGTACGGTGGTCCTGGACTGGCAGACCCGGCTCGCGGCGGTCGCCCACCGCCTGCTCCAGGAGCTTCTCGTGGCGATCGGCGCCCCGGCGGACTTCTTCGACGAGGCCTTCGCGGACCGCCCGCACCTGCACACCAAGCTGATCCGCTACCCGGGATCGGCCCCCTCCGGCGCCGACCAGGGGGTCGGCGCGCACAAGGACTACGGCTTCCTGACGCTCCTGCTGCAGGACTCGGTGGGCGGCCTCCAGGTGGTCCGGGACGGCGGCTACGTGGACGTTCCGCCGATGCCGGGCGCCTTCGTGGTCAACCTGGGCGAGCTGCTGGAGATCGCGACCGAGGGCTATCTGACGGCGACGGACCACCGGGTGGTCAGCCCGCCCGGCGCGGTGGAGCGGTACTCGGTGCCGTTCTTCTACAACCCGCGTCTGGACGCGGTGATCGAGACCGTCCCGGGCGACTACCTGCGTTCCGCGCCCGGTGTCGCGCACGACGAGTCGAACCCGCTGCACGCCCAGTACGGCCGCAACGAGCTGAAGGGCTGGGTCCGCGCCCACCCGGCGGTGGCGCGGCGCTGGCACCCGGAACTGGCCGCGGTGTAGCCCCTGGGCTCCGCCCGGGCCTGCACCTCAAACGCCGGCGAGGCTGAACATTTCGGCCTCGCCGGCGTTTGAGGCGCGGGGGTTCGGGGGCGGTGCCCCCGACCACGGCGCCGCACCCGGCGGCTACCGCTTCGCGGGGACCGACTGCTTGCTGTCCTGCGGGGGCGGGGCCTCGTCGCCCGAGACGGCCAGCCACGTGCCCAGACCGATCGCCGAGGCCAGGGCCAGGGCCGATACCGAGAGGATCAGGCGGCGCTTGCGGGCCGCCTCCGCGCGGTGGCGGGCGGAGCCGGGGCGGTGACCGCCCGCCGGGCGCGGAACGCGGGCGGTGCCCAGCGCCCCGCCCGCCAGCTCGTCGGGCCCCGGCACCCGCATCGAGGTGTGGGTGTCCCGGTTGGAGTCGGTCGCCGAGCCCGGCACCAGCGGGACCACGCCCCGCCGCCGGACCGGGTCGGCCGCCGGTTCCTCCGAGGGCTCGGGGTCCGGATCCGCGTCGTCCGGCTCGTCCACGTCCAGTGGCGGCATGCCGGCCAGCATCGGCAGCAGGTCCCGCAGCCGGACCGACAGCTCCGAGGCCCGCAGCCGCGAGGCCGGGGCCTTGGCCAGGCACTGCACCATGAGCTGCCACAGCTCGTCGGGGATCCCCGGCAGCGGGACCACCGTCTCCGTCACGTGCCGCCGCAGGACCGCGCCCGGGTGGCCCCCGCCGAAGGGGGTGAATCCGGCCAGCAGCTCGTACAGGACCGTGGCCAGGGCGTAGATGTCCACCGCGGCACGCGGGGGCAAGCCCTCGACGATCTCCGGCGCCAGGTAGTCCGGGGTGCCGATGATCCGGGTCGTCGGGGCCGAGGCGCGGCCCGTGGAGGCCCGCCGCGGGGAGTCGATCAGCTTGGCCACGCCGAAGTCGGTCAGCAGCGCCGGGTGCGAGCCGCCGGGGCCGAGCCGGCCCTGCATGTCCAGCAGGACGTTCTCCGGCTTGACGTCCCGGTGGACGACGCCCGCCGCGTGCGCCGCCGCCAGCGCGTCGGCGACGTCCGCGACGATGGCCACGGCCGCCTCGGGGGCCAGCCGCCGTTCCCGGTCCAGGCGCGTGCGCAGGTCCGTGCCGCGGACGAGGTCCATGACGAGGGCGAGGTCGTTGCCGTCCACGACGAGGTCGCGGACGGACACGACGTGCGGATGCTCCAGGCCGAGCAGCGCGCTGCGCTCCTGGACGAACCGTCCGACGAGTTCCTGGTCGGACGCGAGGTCTTCGCGCAGCAGTTTGACGGCGACGGGCCCGTCAGGCCCCTCGCCCAGCCACACCGTGCCCGCGCTGCCGCGCCCCAGGATCTGGTGCGCGGTGTACCGGCTGCCGATCTTCCGTGCCACGACTGCTCCCTCAGCGGCTGGCGTACGCACCAAAGCTACGCGGCCGGGTGGGCATGAGAAGCCAGCAGGGGTCCGGATTCGCGGCGACCTTCACTTCTGCGAGCGAAATCATGTCCCAGAAGTCGACAAATCCACGAAGTCGGAGCTACGGGGGTTCGTTTCAGGGCTTGGTGGAGCCCGAGGAACCCGCGGAGTCCCCGATCGTGCTGACCCAGTCCACGGCGTTGCCGCCCCAGGTCCAGACCTGGTCCCACCAGCCCCGGCCGGTACCGATCCACTCCTGAAGCGGGGTCAGTTCCCAGACCAGCCAGCCGGCGACGAAGAACACCAGGATCAACACCAGGCAGCCCTTGAGGCAGCCGAGGCCGGGGATCCGCACCGGGTTGGCGCTGCGGCGGCGCGGCTCGCGGGGCTCCCGGGGAGCCGGCCGCTGCTGCGGCGGGGGCTGCGGGGGCTGCTGCTGCGGCGGCGGCTGGCGGTACTGGGGCTGCTGCGGCTGAGGCTGCTGCTGGTACGGCTGGGGCTGGTGCTGCTGCGGCTGGTAGTGCTGCGGCGGCGGGGGCGGCGCGTACTGCTGCTGGGGCGGCTGCTGCGGCGGGCGGTACTGCGGCTGTTGGGGCTGCTGGTACTGCTGCTGTGGGGGCGGCGGGCCCTGCCGGTACTGCGGCGGCTGCTGGGGCTGCTGCGGCTGCTGGGGCCGGTGCTGCGGCGGCGGGGGCGCCTGCCGCTGCGGGCGACGGCGCAGCGGGTCCTCGTTCGGGTCGAGGTACTGGATCTGGGTCTGCTCGTTGCGGTCGCGGACGGCCTGCATCTGCGACTGCCACGGGTGCGGCGAATCGGGCTGCTGCACCGGGGGCATCACCGAGGTCGGGTCGGCCCCGGGGCCCGCCGCCTCCCCCGGCCCTCCGGGCCGGGCGGACCCCATGGGCAGCACCGAGGTGGCGTCGGCCGCGCCGACCGGCGGCATGACGCTCGTCATGGCGTTCGGGTCGTACGCGCCCGCGTCGGGGGTCTCGGGGACCGGGGCCGGCGAGGGGTCGGGCGCGAGCAGCGCGCCCACGCCGAGCGCGGCCTCCACCTCGGCGGCCGAGGAGTGCACGCCGATGCCGGAGGCCACCACGCGCAGCCCGCGGGCCAGGCTCTCGGCACTGGGGCGCTCGTTCGGCTCCTTGCGCAGGCAGCGCTCGATGACCGTCCACAGCGGCTCGGGCACGGTCGAGGGCCGCTGCGGGTCCTCGCTGAGGTGGCGGTGGAGCACTTCGAGCGCGGTGCCACCGGCGAACGGCGGGCGCCCGGTGAGCAGCTCGTACAGCAGGATGCCGGCGCCGTAGATGTCGACGGCGGAGGTCTGCGGGCGGCCCTCGGCGGACTCGGGCGCGACGTAGGCCGGGGTGCCGACGAACTCGTGGGTGCGGGTCAGGCCCGGGGAGTCGGCGAGGCGGGCGATACCGAAGTCGGTGAGCATCGGCTTCATCTGCCCGCCGCGCTCGTCGAGCAGCACGTTGGCCGGTTTCAGATCCCGGTGGACCACTCCGTCGGCGTGACTGGCGGCGAGGGCGTCGGCGATCTGGGCGGTCAGCAGGCTCGCAGCGACGGGCGTGAAGGGGCCGTTCTCCCGCAGGTACCGGTGCAGGTCCGGGCCGTCGATCAGGTCCATGACCAGGGCCAGCAGATCGCCCTCGACGACGAGGTCGCGGGTGCGCACGATGTTGGGGTGGGTCAGGCGCAGCAGGACCGAGCGCTCCCGCAGGAAGCGCATGACGATGTCGGGGTCCTGGGCCAGCTCCTCCTTGAGGACCTTGATGGCCACGGTCTCGCCGGGCTGTCCCGCGACGGCCGCCTCCGCGCCGGCGGCCTCCCTCTGGCGGGCACGCCAGACAGTGCCCGTGGCGCCGCGCCCGAGCGGCTCCTCGAGCAGGTACTTGCTGCCGACTGGCCGCACGTCTCGCGCTCCCCTGCTGTCGTCGGATGTGGTCGATCCGCTGATTGGTTTTCCGGCCCACTCTAGGGGGTGTCCCCCGGGAAGACGCCGGTCCCCGGAGGTTGGTTGCCGCACATATGTGCGGAGGGTGATGTTCGCGGGGTATGCCGGAGGCGATTTTCCCCGTCTTCCACCGCCTTGGTGGCCGGATCTGATCGGGGTCCGACCCGGGTCCCAACACATCAAGATCATTTATTGCCGGGCGCCGGGCGTGTTGTCCGTGACAGGTGCGAGGATGCACACGTACGGACGGCACGGGACGGGAGCCCCGCCTTCCGGGCAGACCTGACCGGACGACGCGTCCGTGCCGGGTGGGGGGCGACCGGACGGTCATGTCACGGGATTTCCCCGCCGGGCGCACACACCGCGCACCGCGCAGAAGGGACCGCTGACGGCGATGCAGATCCGGCTGACCGTCCTTGGGTCGCGCAGCGGCCACCAGACCGCGACCGCCCCCGCGAGCTGTGACGTACTCGTCACCGCCCCCGTCGGCACCGCGCTGGCCGCGGTCGCCTCCGGGCTCGCGGCGACCGTCGGCGGGCCCGACACCGGGGGCACGGTCGTGCTGTACGCCGGCTCCGAGCGCCTCGACCTCCAGCGGCGGGTGCTCGGCGAGCCGCCGCTGGTGGACGGCGCGGTACTGGCGTTGCACGGGCCCGTACCGGACGTCCTCCCGGAGGACGGCCTCGGCGCGGCCCAGCTGCACGTCGTCGCCGGACCCGACGCGGGCGGGGTGCACCTGCTGCACAGCGGGCAGATCCGGGTGGGCCGCTCCGCCGATGCCGACGTCCCCCTCGACGACCCCGACGTCTCCCGATTGCACTGCGCGGTCACGGTGATCCCCGACGGGCGGGTCGCGGTGGCCGACCTGAACTCGACGAACGGCACCGCGCTGGACGGCTCCCCGGTGGGGGCGCAGCCCGTCGCCCTGCCCCCGGGGGCGCTGCTGCGGGTCGGCGAGTCCACCCTGCGGCTGGCCCCCGCGGGCGCTCCCGCGCTGTCGGTGACCCCGGACCTCCAGGGCCACCTGTCGGTCGCCACCCGGCCCGTCGCCGCCCTCCCGCTCCCCGGCCCGCTCCCCGGCCCGCTCCCCGGGGCGGATCCGGCCGTACCCGGGCCCGATCCGGAGGCGCCCGAAGTCCCCGACGCCCCCAACGCCCCCGGCGCATCCCGCGAAGCCGGGCCGCAGGGCGCGGCGCCGGGCCCTGGCTCCGGGACCGGGACCGGGCGACGCAAGGGCATAGGCGCTTGGGCCCGCAAGTGGGTGCGCGGCGAGGAACCCGCCGAGGCCCCGCCGGAACCGGTGGCCGCCGCGCCCGACCCCGACGATCCCGCCGCGGTGCTGCTGGCCGCGATGGGCCCCACCGAGCGCCTGTGGTCCCGTACGCCCGGACATCCCGCCGTACTGGAGGTGGGGCTCGGCGCCGGGAGCCGGGTGTCCCTGCCCGCCGTCGGCGCCCTCGGGCTGGCCGGCCCGCGGAACCGGCTGGCCGGGGCCGCCCGCTGGGTCGTCGCGCAGCTCGCGGCGCTGCACGCGCCGGGGCAGCTGGAGATCGTGCTCGTCTCCGCCGACCGGGCGCGCGGCCTCGCCGACCGGCGGCGCGACTGGGGCTGGCTCGGCTGGCTGCCCCACGTACGGCCGGCACACGGCCAAGACTGCAGGCTCCTGCTGGCGTACGACCGCGACCAGGCCGTCGCCCGCACGGGTGAGCTGACCCGGCGCCTCGACGAGGGTCCGCTCGGCGTGCACTGGACCGCCGCCGATGCCGGACAGATCCGGCGGGCCGCCGCCATCTACGAGGGCCCGTACACGCTCGTCGTCCTCGACGGCGATCCCGGAGCCGGCCCGCTGCGCGACATCACCGGTCGGCTCGCCTCGCACGGCCCGGCCGCCGGGATCCACGTCCTCGTGCTCGCCGAGGCCCCGGCCGCCACCGCCGCTTCGCCGGTCGAAGAGACGTACGAGGCCGCCTGCACGAGCTCCCCCGCCTTCCGGGACTGCGGCGCGGTCGCCCTGCTCAGCGGCGACGTGGCCACGGCCGTACGCACCTTCACGATCAGCGGCGGCAGGCCGGTCCCGTCGGGGGGCACCGCCACCGCCGACGCCGTCTCCGCCGCCTGGGCCGAGCGCTTCGCCCGGGCCCTGGCCCCGCTGCGCACCGCCGAGGGCGGCTCCGCCGAGCCCTACCGGCCGGCCGCGGCCGCCCTGCCGGCCACCGCGCGGCTGCTGGACGAGCTGGGGCTGGCCCGGGCCACCCCGGCCTCCCTGATGGCATGTTGGGCCGCCGCCACCGACCAGGGGCAGGGCGTGGGCGGCCTCGCCGAGATCGTGCTGGGCAGCGGCCGCCGCGGGCCCGTCGGCACCGAACTCGTCCACGACGGCCCGCACCTGCTCGTCGAGGGGCCCGCCGGGAGCGGGCGGACCGAGCTGCTGCGCTCGGTGGCCGCGTCGCTGTCCGCGGCCGCCCGGCCCGACCGGCTGGGGCTGCTCCTCCTCGACGGGGCCGGCGGCGAGCGCGGCGACGGGCTGCTGCCCTGCACCGAACTCCCGCACGTCTGCGCCCACCTGGTCGCCTCCGATCCGCTGCGCATGCGGGAGTTCGCGCAGGCGCTGGGCGCGGAGCTCAAGCGCCGCTCCGAGCTGCTGGAGGACCTGTCCTTCGCCGAGTGGCACGCACAGCGCGAAGTGTCCGACCGCATGGTCGCGCCGCGCCGGCCCAGCCCGGGCGAGCACCGCGGCGACCTCGACCCCCAGCGGACCGGCACGCTGCGGCTGAGGGCCGCGACCACCCGTACCGATCCGCCCGGGCCCAGCCCGCTGCCCCGCCTGGTGGTGCTCGTGGACGACCTCGACGCGCTGGTCGCGCCGGGTCTGGGCAGTGCGGGCCGCCCCGCCGCGGGCTCGGTGGTCCGGGCCCTGGAAGCGGTGGCCCGCGAGGGCGCCCGGCTCGGTGTGCACCTGGTGGCCGCCAGCGCCCGCCCGGATCGTACGGCGGACACCGGACCGGCCCGCCTGGTCACCCTGCGCGTGGAGCTCGACGCCCCCGACCAGCCGGGTCCGGGGCGCGGCCTGCTCCGTTTCGGTGACGGCCGGACGGTCCCCTTCCAGGCGGGACGGGTCACCGGCCGGATCCCCCGGACGGCGACCCAGCGGCCGACCGTCGTCCCGGTGGAGTGGGAGCGGATGGGCGATCCGCCGGCCCGCCGCCCGGTGCGTGAGCTGGGCAACGGGCCCACCGACCTCGCACTGCTGGCCAGCGCCCTGGAGCGGGCCTCGCACCTGGTCTCGGCGATACCCGTGCTGTTCCCGCCCGCGCCCTGACGGGCGGCCGCGCCCCCGCGAGGCGGTATTGCGGGGGCGCACTGCTCGGCGTAGACCTTGTGGTCCAGGACACATCACGGGCATCGGGGGCGAACCATGCGCAGGCACGGAACGAGCCGTACGACACTCACCTGGACGGCGCTCGCCGCGGCGGCCGCCCTCACGCTCGGCGCGTGCGGGGACGGCGGGACGGAGGAACCGCAGGGGCCCGAGGGCAGCACGGCCGCACCCCGGGTGCAGTTACCGAAGCTGCCCGGCGAGAAGCTGGAGGTCGCCGCGGTCTGGACGGGCCCGGAGCAGGAGAACTTCACCAAGGTCCTGAAGGAGTTCGAGAAGCGGACGGGTGCCTCCGTCACCTTCGTCCCGGCCCAGGACCCGATCGTCACCTTCCTCGGCGCGAAGATCGCGGGTGGTGCGCCGCCGGACGTGGCGCTGCTCCCGCAGGTCGGGGCGCTGAAGGCGGCCGTGGAGAACAAGTGGGCGCAGCCGCTCGGCCCGGAGGCCGCCGCCCAGCTCGATGCGAACTACTCCAAGGGCTGGCGGACGCTCGGCGCCGTCGGGGACACCCAGTACGGCGTGTACTACAAGGCCGCGAACAAGTCGCTGATCTGGTACAACGCGAAGGCCTTCGAGGCGGCGGGGGTCAAACCTCCGAAGACCTGGAAGGACCTGATCACCGCGGCCGACACGCTGTCCGCCTCCGGCACCCCGGCCGTCTCGGTGGCGGGTGCGGACGGCTGGACCCTCACCGACTGGTTCGAGAACATCTACCTCTCCCAGGCCGGGCCGGAGAAGTACGACCAGTTGGCCAAGCACCAGATCAAGTGGACGGACGACAGCGTCAAGCAGGCGTTGACCACGCTCGGCGAGCTGTTCGGCCGCAAGGACTTCCTGGCGGGCGGGCCGAGCGGGGCGCTGTCCACCGAGTTCCCGAAGTCGGTGACGCAGACCTTCACCGGCGGCGACCGGCCGGCGGCCGCGATGGTCTTCGAGGGCGACTTCGTGGCGGTGAACATCGCGCAGACGCAGGCGAAGGTGGGCGAGGACGCCCTCGTCTTCCCCTTCCCGGCGGTCGGCGGGAAGGCTCCGGTGGTCTCGGGGGGCGACGTGGCGGTCGCCTTGAAGCCGTCGAAGGGGGCGCAGGCGCTGCTGACCTTCCTGGCCTCGCCGGACGCGGCGGAGATCCACGCCCGGCAGGGCGGCTTCGTCTCCCCGAACAAGGCGGTGGACCCGGGCGCCTATCCGAACGCCATCCAGCGGGACATCGCCAAGGCGCTGATCGCCGCGGGCGACGACTTCCGCTTCGACATGTCGGACCAGGCCCCGGCGGCCTTCGGCGGGACCCCGGGCGCGGGCGAGTGGAAGGCGCTCCAGGACTTCCTGGCCAACCCGTCGGACGTGGCGGGCACCCAGGCGAAACTGGAGGCGGACGCGGCCAAGGCCTACGGGAACTGATCCCGTGCCGGCCCCTGCCGCCAAGGGCGTCGCATCCGAGCGCGTCGAGTCCAAGGGCGCCGAGTCCAAGGGCGTCGTCTCCGCGGAGGCGCGGCGCCGCCGGCTGATCGCGGCGGCGTTCCTCCTCCCGGCCCTCGTGCTGCTCGGTGCGCTCGTCGTGCACCCGATCGGCTACTCCCTCTACCGCAGTCTCTTCGACCGTTCCGGCGACACCTTCGTCGGCGGTGACAACTACCGCGAGATCCTGAGCGACGACACCATCCGCACCGCCCTGAAGAACACGGCGCTGTGGGTGGTGTTCGCCCCGGCCACGGCCACCGCCCTCGGTCTGGTCTTCGCGGTCCTCACCGAACGGGTGCGCTGGGGAACGGCGTTCAAGCTGCTGGTGTTCATGCCGATGGCGATCTCGATGTTGGCCGCGGGCATCATCTTCCGGCTCGTCTACGACCACGATCCCGACCGCGGGGTCGCCAACGCGGTCTGGGTCGGGGTCCACGACACCTTCGCGGAGTCCTCGGCCTTCCCCAAGGCCCGCCCGGGCCGCGACTCGCCGCTCGCGGACGCCGGAGGCGGTGCCTTCGTCACCCGCGACCCCGTCCGCGCGGGTACCCCGGTGCTGCTCCCGCTGGTCGGCGTGGCCCCGGAGGCGCTGCCGGAGGGGACCCGTACCGCGGGCCGGCCCGCGGCCGTGCCGGGGAAGGTCACCGGCACCGTCTGGCAGGACTTCACCCGGGGCGGGGGCGGGGCGACGAACGTGGTCGACCCGACCGAGCAGGGTTACGCCGGAATGCGGATCGAGGCGGTCAAGGACGGCCGGGTGGTCGATGCGGCGACGGCCGGTGCAGACGGCGCCTTCACCCTGTCCGCGAAGGCCGACGGGGCCCTGCTGCGGCTGCCCGCGGCCAACTTCCGGGAGGCGTACGCGGGGGTGCAGTGGCTCGGCCCGGCGCTCGTCACGCCGGCGGTCATCGGGGCGTACGTATGGATGTGGGCCGGTTTCGCGATGGTGCTGATCGGGGCCGGGCTGGCCGCCGTACCGCGTGAGCTGCTGGAGGCGGCGCGCGTGGACGGGGCGAACGAGTGGCAGGTGTTCCGGCGGATCACCGCCCCGCTGCTGGCGCCGGTCCTGGTGGTCGTGCTCGTCACCCTCGTCATCAACGTCATGAAGATCTTCGACCTGGTCTTCGTGATCGCGCCGGGCGCGGTCCAGGACGACGCGAACGTGCTCGCGCTCCAGCTGTACCGGACTTCCTTCGGTACGGACGCCGATCCGGGGCTGGGCAGCGCCATCGCCGTGCTGCTGCTGGTGCTGGTGATCCCGGTGATGCTCGTGAACATCCGTCGGCTGCGCAAGGAGGGGTCCCGATGAGCCGTTCCGACGCAACGCCGGACCCGACGGCGGTGGACCCGGCGGCGGTGGACCCGGCGGCAGCGGGTTCGGCGGCCGCCGGGCCCTCGTACGCCGCCCTCGTCTCCGCCAAGCTCGCCTCAGGCGCGCTGCGCGTCTTCCTGGTCGTGGCGGCGCTCTTCTGGCTGCTGCCCACGCTCGGGCTGCTGCTCTCCTCGTTCGTCTCCCCCACCGACCTCAACGGCGGCGGCTGGTGGCAGGTGTTCACGGCGCCCTCGCGGCTGACGGCCGACAACTACGAGCGGTTGCTGGCGAACGACACCATCACCGGCTCGCTCCTGAACACGTTCGCGATCGCCGTGCCGGCCACCCTGCTGGTCCTGGTCCTGGGCGCGTTCGCCGGATACGCCTTCGCCTGGCTGGACTTCCCCGGCCGGGACTGGCTGTTCCTCCTCGTCGTCGGACTGCTGGTGGTCCCCGTGCAGGTGGCGCTGATCCCGGTCTCCGAACTCTTCGGCTCCATCGGGCTGTTCGAGACCACGGCGGGCGTGGTCCTCTTCCACACCGCCTTCGGACTGCCCTTCGCCGTGTTCCTGCTGCGCAACTTCTTCGCGGAGATCCCGCGCGAGCTGTTGGAGGCGGCCCGTCTCGACGGGGCGGGTGAACTGCGGCTGTTCGCACGGGTGGTGCTGCCGCTCGGCGGTCCTGCGATCGCCTCGCTCGGCATCTTCCAGTTCCTGTGGGTGTGGAACGACATGCTGGTGGCGCTGGTGTTCGCGGACTCGGCCAGCCCGCCGGTCACGGTCGCGCTGCAGCAGCAGGTACGGCAGTTCGGGAACAACATCGACGTGCTGGCGCCCGGCGCGTTCCTGTCGATGGCGGTCCCGCTCGTCGTCTTCTTCGCCTTCCAGCGGCAGTTCGTCTCGGGGGTGATGGCCGGAGCGATCAAGTGACCCCGGCGCCGGCCCTGGCTGCCGTCCGGCCGTGGCCGGTGCTAGCTAGTCGCCAGCCTCGGAGCTCGCCTTCAGGCCCGCCACCACCTGGTGGGCCAGGACGTCGAGGTGGCCGCCCGTCACGGCGTCCCGGACCACCACCTGGCGCCAGTAAAGCGGGCCGATCAGCAGGTCGAGGGCGTGGGCCGGGTCGATGCCCGCCGGGAGCTCGCCGCGGGCGACCGCGTCCGAGACGATCCCCGCCGCCATCCGACGCTGCCCGTCGAGCAGCGCGCCGCGCACCGCGTCCGCGATCTCCGGGTTCCGCGCCGCCTCCACGAGCAGGTCGGGGATCACCGCGGAGGCCACCGGGTGCCGCAGCACGTGTGACATGACCTCCAGCAGGGCCCGTACGTCCCCGTACAGCGAGCCGGTCGCGGGCACCGGCAGGCCGTCCACCGCGAAGGCCCCCACCAGGTCCAGCACCAGGTGCAGCTTCGACTTCCAGCGCCGGTAGACCGCGGTCTTGCCGACCCCCGCCCGCCGGGCGATGCCCTCGATGGACATCTTCGAGAAGCCGACCGCGGCCAGTTCCTCCACCACCGCGTCGCGGATCGCCTCGGTCACGTCCGCGCGCAGGACGGCGGCCCCGGCGGGGGCCCTACGGGCGGGGGCGGGGGCGGGTGCAGAAGTGGCGGAGGGGTCCGGGGTCATGCAGAGAGCATAACCGCGCTCCGTCACGACGATACGGTTGCGTTCCGACGCTCCGCGCCCTAACCTCGCCGTAGCGACGATACGGACCCGTCCCGACCTTGGCAGTGACGTACTGACCCCGTCGAAAGCGAACCCTGTGACCACCGCGACCGCATCCACGACCGAGCCCGCGCCCTCCGCGGAACTCGCGCGCCTCGCCGCCGCCCACGGCCTCACCCTCAGCGGCGCCCGCCCCACGCTCCCCCGCTACATCGCGGAACTCTGGGACCGCCGCCACTTCGTGACCGCGTACGCGACCGCCCGCATGCAGGCCACGTACAGCACCGCCAAGCTCGGCCAGCTCTGGCACCTGGTGACCCCGCTCCTCAACGCGGCCGTCTACTACTTCATCTTCGGCATCGTGATGAAGGCCAGCCACGGCGTGCCGGACTACGTCCCCTTCCTGATCACCGGCATCTTCGTCTGGGACTTCATCGGCAGCTCCATCAACGCCGGCACCCGCGCCGTCCACAGCAACCGCGGCCTGGTCCGAGCCCTGCACTTCCCGCGCGCCAGCCTGCCCATCTCCACCGTCGTCCAGCTCTTCCAGCAGCTGCTCGTCACCATGGGCGCCCTCGTCATCCTGCTGCTGGCGTTCGGCCAGCGGCCCGCCTGGTCCTGGTTCCTGGCCGTCCCGGCCCTGCTGCTGATGGCCGTCTTCGCCGCCGGCTGCGCGATGGTCATGGCGCGCATCGGCAGCAAGAGCCCGGACGTCAGCCAGCTGATGCCCTTCGTCCTGCGCACCTGGATGTACTCCTCGGGCGTCATGTGGTCCATCGACCAGATGCTCGCCTCGGACCACCTGCCGCACCACTGGGTGCTGACGCTGCTCAAGGTCAACCCCGCGGCCGTCTACATCGACCTGATGCGCTTCGCGCTGATCGACAGCTTCCAGGCGCACTCGCTCCCGCCCCACGCGTGGTTGCTGGCCATCGGCTGGGCCCTGCTCGCCGGCATCGGCGGATTCATCTGGTTCTGGAAGGCAGAAGAGGAGTACGGACGTGGCTGACACCGCGACGCAGACCGACACCCGGGTACCGACCGTCATCGCCGACGGGGTCCACGTCATCTACAAGGTGCACGGCGCCGGCGCCCGCAAGGGCGGAGCCACCGCGGCGCTCAGTCGGGTCTTCTCCCGCAAGGCACCGCCCGGCATCAAGGAGGTGCACGCCGTCAAGGGCGTCACCTTCACCGCGTACAAGGGCGAGGCCATCGGCCTCATCGGCTCCAACGGCTCGGGCAAGTCCACCCTGCTGGCCGCCATCGCCGGCCTCCAGCCGGTGGCCCGCGGCCGGATCTACTCGCACGGCCAGCCGTCCCTCCTCGGCGTGAACGCCGCCCTGATGAACGACCTGACCGGCGAGCGCAACGTCGTCCTCGGCGGCCTCGCGATGGGCATGTCCAGGCAGCAGATCCGCGAGCGCTACCAGGGCATCGTCGACTTCTCCGGCATCAACGAGAAGGACGACTTCATCTCCCTGCCCATGCGGACGTACTCCTCCGGCATGGGCGCCCGCCTGCGGTTCTCCATCGCCGCCGCCAAGGACCACGACGTCCTGATGATCGACGAGGCCCTGGCCACCGGCGACGCCGCCTTCCAGCGCCGCAGCCAGGCGCGCATCGAGGAACTCCGCGAACAGGCCGGCACCGTCTTCCTCGTCAGCCACAGCATCAACACGGTCCGTGAAACCTGCGACCGCGCGATCTGGCTGGAGGCCGGTGTGCTCCGCATGGACGGCCCCTCGAAGGAAGTCTGCGACGCCTACGACGCCTTCACCTCGGGCCGCTGACCCTTTCCTGGGCTCCGCCCAGACCCGCGCCTCATTTCAGCCCCGCCGGCGTTTGAGGCGCGGGGGTCCGGGGGCAGCGCCCCCGCAACGGCGCCGCACACCGGGAGCTACAACGGGCCGGGCCCGGGACCGCTTGGTCCCGGGCCCGGCCCGTTCGGCGAAGCCGACCGATCAGCTGTGCACGCGCAGCAGCGACCGCATCGTCCGCATCGCCACCGACAGGTTCGCCAGGTCGAAGTCGTCCGACCCCTGGATCTCGTCCAGGGTCGTCCGCGCCCGCCCGATGATGGCCGTGTTCTTCTCCTCCCACGCCTGGAAGCGCTCCTCGGGAGTCGAACTGCCGTTGCCCACCGACAGCACGTCCGCGGTCAGCGCCGCGTGCGCCGCGAACAGGTCCTCGCGGATGGAGGCGCGGGCCATCGACTGCCAGCGGTCGGACCGCGGCAGCTCGATGATCCGGTCCATCAGCTGGGTGATGGCCAGGCGGTCGGCGAGGTCGTAGTACACCTCGGCGACCTCCAGCGGGTCCACGCCCGTGCGGTCCGCGATCGCGACGATGTCCAGCGCCGGGAAGGCGGAGGAGAAGCCGGCCACCTTGGCGGCCAGTTCCTCCGGGACGCCCTCGCCCGTCAGCTCGTCCAGGATCGACTGGTACCAGTCCAGGTCGGCACCGCGCACCAGCTTCGGCAGCTCGGCCCAGACCTGGCCCACGCGCTCCTGGAAGAAGGCGATGGTCTCGGTGATCTGGAGCGGCTGCGGCCGGTTGTTCAGCAGCCAGCGGGTACCGCGCTCGACCAGGCGCCGCGAGTGCAGCCGCACCCGGGTCTGGACGTCGGCGGCGACCTTGTTGTCGAGCGCCTCCACCGCGTCCCACACGTCGGCCAGGCCGAAGATCTCGCGGGCCGCGAGCTGCGCGCGCACGATCTCCTCCGTGGAGGCCCCGCTCTCCTCGCGCAGCCGGTGCAGGAAGGTCGAACCACCCGTGTTGACGGTGTCGTTGACCAGGAGGGTGGTGATGATCTCCCGGCGCAGCGCGTGCGCGTCGATCTGCTCGGTGAGCCGCTCGGCCAGGGCGGCCGGGAAGTACGCGAAGAGCAGACGGCGCAGGTACGGGTCGTCCGGCAGCTCGGTGGTGATGAGCTCGTCCGCCACAGTGATCTTGGTGTAGGCGAACAGGACGGCCAGCTCCGGCTGGGTCAGGCCCTTGCCGCCGCCCAGCAGCTCGCGGATCTGCCGGTCGGTGGGCAGGAACTCCAGCGCCCGGTCCAGCAGACCGTCGCGCTCCAGCCGCCGCATGTAGCGCTGCTGGGCGTGGAGCAGGCTCGGGGCCTGGGCCGCGCCGTTGGCGAGCGCGACGTTCTGCGCGTAGTTGTTGCGCAGCACCAGGTGGCCGACCTCGTCGGTCATCTGGGCGAGCAGCTTGTTGCGCTGCTTGACCGTCATGTCGCCGTCGGTGACGACCGCGTTGAGCAGGATCTTGATGTTCACCTCATGGTCGGAGGTGTCCACGCCCGCGCTGTTGTCGATGGCGTCGGTGTTGACCTTGCCGCCCTCGCCGCCCGCACCGGTACGGGCGAACTCGATCCGGCCGAGCTGGGTCAGACCCAGGTTGCCGCCCTCGCCGATGACCTTGGCCCGCACATCGGAGCCGTTGACGCGGATGGCGTCGTTGGCCTTGTCGCCGACGTCCGCGTGCGTCTCGGCGGTGGACTTGACGTACGTGCCGATGCCGCCGTTCCACAGCAGGTCCACGGGGGACTGCAGGATCGCCTTCATCAGGTCGGCCGGGGTCATCTTGGTGATGCCCGCCTCGATGCCGAGGGCCTCGCGGACCTGCGCGGTGATCGGGACGGCCTTCGCGGTACGCGGGTGGACGCCACCGCCCGCCGAGATCAGCGAGGTGTCGTAGTCGGCCCACGAGGAGCGCGGCAGCTCGAACAGGCGACGGCGCTCTGCGTACGAGGTCGCCGAGTCCGGGTTCGGGTCGATGAAGATGTGCCGGTGGTCGAAGGCGGCGACCAGGCGGATGTGCTCGGAGAGCAGCATGCCGTTGCCGAACACGTCGCCGGACATGTCACCGACGCCGACGACGGTGAAGTCCTCGGTCTGGGTGTCGTGGCCCAGTTCGCGGAAGTGCCGCTTGACGGACTCCCATGCGCCGCGTGCCGTGATGCCCATGCCCTTGTGGTCGTAGCCGGCCGAGCCGCCCGACGCGAAGGCGTCGCCGAGCCAGAAGCCGTAGGACTCCGCCACGCCGTTGGCGATGTCGGAGAAGGTCGCGGTGCCCTTGTCGGCGGCGACGACGAGGTAGGTGTCGTCCTCGTCGTGGCGGACCACGCCCTTCGGGGGCAGGACCTCGCCGGCGACCATGTTGTCGGTGATGTCGAGCAGCGCCGAGATGAAGATCTTGTACGAGGCGATGCCCTCGGCGAGCCAGGCGTCGCGGTCCACCGACGGGTCGGGGAGGTTCTTCGCGACGAAGCCGCCCTTGGCGCCGACCGGCACGATCACGGTGTTCTTGACCATCTGCGCCTTGACCAGGCCGAGGATCTCCGTACGGAAGTCCTCGCGACGGTCGGACCAGCGCAGGCCGCCTCGGGCGACCTTGCCGAAGCGCAGGTGGACGCCCTCGACGCGCGGGGAGTACACCCAGATCTCGAAGGCCGGGCGCGGGGCCGGCAGGTCCGGGATGGCCTGCGGGTCGAACTTCATCGACACGTACGAGTGCTGCTCACCCACGCCGTTGAGCTGGAAGAAGTTCGTGCGCAGCGTGGCCTTGATGAGGGTGAGGAAGGCCCGCAGGATGCGGTCCTCGTCGAGCGAGGCGACCTGGTCCAGGGCCCCGTCGAGCTCCTCCAGCATGGCGTCCACGAGCTCGCTGCCGGCGGTCTGGCGCACGGGCGCCATCCGGGCCTCGAAGAGCGAGACCAGCAGCCGGGTGGTGTGGACGTTGTTGCGGAGGGTGTCCTCCATGTAGTCCTGGCTGAAGGTGGAACCGGCCTGGCGCAGGTACTTGGCGTACGCGCGCAGGACGACGGCCTGTCGCCAGGTGAGCCCGGCGCTCAGTACCAGGGCGTTGAAGTTGTCGTTCTCCGCGTCGCCCTGCCAGACCGCGGCGAAGGCGTCCTGGAAGCGCTCGCGGGCGTCGTCGCCGAGGTAGTTGTCCCCGTTGCCGGAGACGGGCATCCGCAGACCGAAGTCGTAGATCCAGGCGCTGACCCGGTCGGCGCGGCGCAGCTCGTACGGGCGCTCGTCGGTGACCTCGACGCCCAGGCGCTGGAGCACCGGCAGGACCGCGGAGAGCGAGACCTGGTCACCGGTACGGAAGATCTTGAACCGGCGTTCGCCGGGGCCCGCGCCGACGGGCTCGTACAGCGAGAGCGCGAACTGGCGGTCGCTGGCGGCGAGCCGCTCCAGGTGGACCAGGTCGGCGACGGCCGCGCGCGGCGAGTGGTCGGCCTTGTAGCCCTCGGCGAAGGAGGTGCCGTAGCGGCGCAGCAGCTCGGCGGCGCGCTCCTCGCCGCACTCGGCGATCAGCGCTTCCTGGAAGCCGTCGGCCCAGGAGCGGGCGGCCTCGACGAGCCGGCCCTCGATGCGCTCGACGTCGGAGTCGGTCAGCGCGGGCAGCTCGGTGCCCTGCGGGACGCGGACGACGAAGTGGATGCGGGAGAGGATCGACTCGGTGTTCCACGCGGTGAAGTCGACGCTGATGCCGCCGAGCTCCTCGCGCAGGATGTCCATCAGGCGCAGCCGCACCCCGGTGGTGAACCGGTCGCGGGGCAGGTAGACGAGCGCCGAGTAGTAGCGGCCGTACTCGTCCTGGCGCAGGTACAGCCGCAGCCGGCGGCGTTCCTGGAGGTACAGGACGGAGGTGACGATGGCCTGGAGCTGGTCGACCGGGGTCTGGAACAGCTCGTCGCGCGGGTAGGTCTCCAGGATCTGCGTCAGGTCGCGGCCGTCGTGGCTGCTCGGCGAGAAGCCGGCGCCGGCGAGGACCTCGGCGACCTTGCGGCGGATGACCGGGACGCGGCGCACGGACTCGGTGTACGCGGCGGAGGAGAACAGGCCGAGGAAGCGGCGCTCACCGACGACGTTGCCGTCGGCGTCGAACTTCTTGACGCCCACGTAGTCGAGGTACGAGGGGCGGTGCACGGTGGAGCGGCTGTTGGCCTTGGTCAGCACCAGCAGGCGGTGCTCGCGGGCCTTGGCGCGGGCGTCGGCGGGCAGCCGGTTGAAGGACGGCGAGACCGGGTGGCCGTCCTCCTTGCCGCTGTGGTGCGGGTCGGAGCGCAGGATGCCGAGGCCGGTGCCGGGCACGGCGGACAGGGAGTCGCCGTCGACGAGGTTGTACTCGCGGTAGCCGAGGAAGGTGAAGTGGTCGTCGGCGAGCCAGCGCAGCAGCTCACGGGCCTCTTCGAGCTCGTACTCGCGCAGGTCCGGGGCGGTGGGCTCCTCGGGCAGGCCCTCGGCGATGCGCAGCGCGGCCTCGCGCATCTTCTCCCAGTCCTCGACGGACTCCCGTACGTCGGACAGGACGCGCAGCAGGTCGGCGTTGATCTGCTTGAGGTCGGCGCGGTCGGTCTCGCGGTCGATCTCGACGTGGATCCAGGACTCGACGAGGGAGTCGTGGGGACGCGCGGTGGCGGGGCCGTGGGCGTCGCAGTCGGGACCGAGGATCTCGATCAGTTTGCCGGTCACGTCGCGGCGGACGACGACCTGCGGGTGGATCACGACGTGGATGCCGCGGCCCTGGCGGGACAGCTCGTTCGTCACGGAGTCCACGAGGAAGGGCATGTCGTCGGTGACGACCTCGACCACGGAGTGGCTGGAGGTCCAGCCGTTCTCCTCCACGGTGGGCGTGTGCACGCGCACGTTCGCGGTGCCCTGCGGCCGGTTCTCGGCGAGCCGGTAGTGCGAGAGCGCGGCTCCGAACACGTCGACCGGGTCGCGGTCCGCGAGGTCCTCGGGCGCCGTGTGCAGGTAGTAGCGCTGGAGGTAGGAGAGAACGGTGTCCTGGTCCGGACGCTCTCCCCGCTCGGACCCAGTCGGAAGTAGCCCCCCGGCCGGGCTGTGCTCAGCTACCCGGGCCGCCCGTGCAAGCAGCTCGGCCTTTGCTTCGTCCAGCTTGGTCTGCATGTCCTCTGGCTCCTGTCGCGCGCCATTGCGTGACGTAGGTGAAGGAAGGAATGACATAGCACCGCGAGGCGGGGTTTCCGTTCGGGATCGACGCTATGCCGTCGAGAGAGCCGACCGGGAGGGAATGAGCCATGATCGGCCGACGGTCCCGGGGGCGGGGATCAGCGAGGGCCCGGGCACGGTCGTGCGCCGGGCGCAGGCCGGAGGCACCAGTGCCCCCGATGACTATCGCGCTGATCACGGGTACAAGGCTATCCCGACCTACCCCCAGGACGTCATTCGCTGCATCTGTACAAATCTTGGGGTAGAACTTTGACACTCTGGCCAGCGACGTGACCGGGCGTCCGTGCAGGTACCCGTCCAGTCCTTATCCGGCCAGCTCGCGAGCTGTCCGTACGGCCTCGGCCAGGCTGTCCACGACCGGCACTCCGGCTGATTCCAGACTGCTGCGGCTGTGCGAGCCGCCCGTGTAGAGGACCGCCCGGGCACCCACGTGGGCGGCGGCGAGGGCGTCGTCCACGGCGTCTCCGATGAGGACCGTACGGTCCGCCGTCACGCCCGTCCCGTCCAGGGCGGCCAGGTGGCGTACGAGATGTCCCGCCTTGGAGGTGTGGGAGGGGCCGATCCGGCCGTCGACGCGCAGGAAGTGCTGGTCGATGCCGTGGGCCCGGATCAGGGGAACGAGCTTGTCGTGGGGCGCGAGGGACAGCAGGGACTGGGTGAGGCCGTCCAGCTGCCAGTCCCGGAGCAGCTCCCGGGCCCCCTCGGCCAGCCCGGCGTCCTCGGCGGCGGCCCAGTAGTGGCGGTGGAAGGTGTCGTCCATGACCAGCCACTCCGCCTCGGTGGGCATCCGCCCCATGAGGCGCTCGTAGAACTTCGGCACGGGCACGACGTACAGGTCGCGGTAGATCTCCAGGCTGATCGGCGCGAAGCCGAGCTCGGCGAACGAGGCGTTGGTCGCGGCTATGACGGCGTCGATGTCGTGCAGGAGCGTCCCGTTCCAGTCCCAGACGATGTGGTTCGGGCGGGTGGTGGCGGTGGCGGGGGTCGTGGCGGTCACTTCAGCAGCCCCGGGATCTCCTGCAGGCCGAACCAGAGCAGGTCGTGGTCCTCGGCCCCGTCGACGGTGTGCTGTGCGTCCGCGTCCCCGCCGTCGGCGGCCTCCAGGGCCCGTACGGCGGCGGCCACGTCCTCTTCGGCGTCATCGGCGTCCACGTGCACGGCGGCGACCACGGAGAGCCGCACGGCGGCGGCGAGGGCCACCCGGCCGAGAGCGGCCCCGTCGGCCCCCGGGCTGGCGGTGGCGGCCTTGTCGTCGACGTCCAGGGCCACCACGACGCGCCGGCGCGGGGCGTCCGCGTCCGCGGCGACCAGCCGCAGGGAGGCGAGCGCGGCCCGGTTCAGGGCCGCGTACTCCAGCTCCTCGATGTCGTCCGACACGTACCACTCGCGCAGACCGGGGGTGACGGCGTACGCCAGCAGCGGGGCGGGACCCAGCTCACCCGCCCGGTGCACCTCGGCGAGCCCGGGGAGGGTCAGGGGGACGTACACGCGCATGGCCGGCTGCTTTCGGTAGTCGGAAACGCCCTCAGGATACGACTCGGACGCGGCCGGGCGGGTGATGGACCCCGTCCCCCTTCGGGGCGCCGGACCGGGAACCGCGCCCGTCCACCCGGGTACGCGCACCGGCGCCGCCCGGGGCGGGGGACCTGCCGCCGCCCACCCGGATAGGTGAAGGGAGCCAGTGGCCGGGCGGGCCGCGGACGTGGTTGCGGAGCGTGTTCGGCCGCCGTAGAAGATCCCCATCAAGTTACCGCCCGGTACCACTCCGGGCCCGGCCTGTTCGGGGGAAGCTCGCGATGGACACCACGATGACCGGCAACGACGGCAGCCGTCGTCGGCCCGCGAGCCGGACCCGGCCCGCGGGCCGACGGGACCAGCGGCGCCCGGCCGGCCCCCCGCGCACCCTGCGGCTCGGCCCGCACCACTGGTTCGCCGAACACCTCCTCGCGGTGGTCAGCGGCCTGCGCCCGGTCCACTCGCTCCTCGGCCACACCATCGGCCCCGCCTACCAGCAGCTGATCGCCCTGGCCCCCGCGGACCCCCTCCGCGACCGCCTGCGCCCGGTCGTCCGCCAGTGCGGCCGCTTCACCCCGGGCCCGGGAGTCATCGAGGCCTTCGCCCGCATCGCCACGGGCGACCGCCTCACCGCCATGGCCTTCCGCCTCGAACAGGGCCCCGACCTCCGCTGGCGCTGCGCCGCAGTAGAAATCCAGGGCCCCCGCCCGTGACCTGCCGTCGGCCCGCCGAATCCAGCCCCTTTCAGCCCCAGCCCCTCTCAGCCCCGCCGGCGATTGAGGCGCGGGGGTCCGGGGGCAGCGCCCCAGCCCCTTCCAGCCCCGCCGGCGATTGAGGCGCGGGGGTCCGGGGGCAGCGCCCCAGCCCCTTCCAGCCCCGCCGGCGATTGAGGCGCGGGGGTCCGGGGGCAGCGCCCCCGGCAACGGCGCCGCACATCACCACACAACGCGGCCGGGGCCGGACATCCCGAAGGTGTCCGGCCCCGGCCGACGGCTCGCGCGAAACCCTGCGAAGGGTTACTTCTTCCGGCGACGCCCGCCCGCAGCCTTCTGCGCCTTGCGACGCTCCGCCCGCGTCAGCCCGTCGCCCTCCGCGCCGAGGGAGTCGCTCTCGAAGTCGCCCTCGATGACACCGCCCGCCCCGTCCACCGTCGGGGCGGAGAAGTGCAGCCGGTCCGGCCGCTGCGGAGCGTCCAGCCCCTTCGCCCGGATCTCCGGACGCGCACCCGCCGGCTCCTTCGTCAGCGACGGCGCCGCGTCCTGCACCGGAACCTCCTCGACCTGCTGCTCGACCTGGACCTCCAGGTTGAACAGGTAGCCGACGGACTCCTCCTTGATGCCTTCCTGCATGGCGTTGAACATGTCGAAGCCCTCGCGCTGGTACTCGACCAGCGGGTCCTTCTGGGCCATGGCCCGCAGGCCGATGCCCTCCTGCAGGTAGTCCATCTCGTACAGGTGCTCACGCCACTTGCGGTCGAGCACCGACAGGACCACGCGCCGCTCGAGCTCACGCATGATCTCGGAACCGAGCGTCTTCTCGCGCGCCTCGTACTGCTCGTGGATGTCGTCCTTGACGGACTCCGCGATGAACTCGGCGGTGATGCCCGCGCGGTCGCCGGCGGCCTCCTCCAGCTCGTCGATGGTGACCTTCACCGGGTAGAGCTGCCGGAAGGCGCCCCACAGGCGCTCCAGGTCCCACTCCTCGGCGAAGCCCTCGACCGTCTCGGCCGCGATGTACGCGTCGATGGTGTCGTCCATCATGTGGCGCACCTGGTCCTGCAGGTCCTCGCCCTCCAGGACGCGGCGGCGCTCGCCGTAGATGACCTCACGCTGGTTGTTGAGGACCTCGTCGTACTTCAGGACGTTCTTGCGCGTCTCGAAGTTCTGGGTCTCCACCTGCGACTGGGCCGACGCGATCGCGCGCGTCACCATCTTGTTCTCGATCGGCACGTCGTCCGGCACGTTCGCCATCGCCATGACGCGCTCGACCATCTGCGCCTTGAACAGGCGCATCAGGTCGTCGCCCAGCGACAGGTAGAAACGGGACTCGCCCGGGTCGCCCTGTCGGCCGGAGCGGCCGCGCAGCTGGTTGTCGATGCGGCGCGACTCGTGCCGCTCGGTGCCCAGCACGTACAGCCCGCCGAGCTCCTTGACCTCCTCGAACTCCGCCTTCACCGCGGCCTCGGCCCGGGTGAGCGCTGCGGGAAGGGCGTGCGCCCACTCCTCGATGTGCTCCTCCGGGTCCAGGCCCTGCTGGCGCAGCTCGGCCTCGGCGAGGTCGTCCGGGTTGCCGCCGAGCTTGATGTCGGTACCGCGGCCGGCCATGTTCGTGGCGACCGTGACCGCGCCCCGGCGGCCGGCCTGGGCGACGATCGTCGCCTCACGGTCGTGCTGCTTGGCGTTGAGCACCTCGTGCGGGATGCCGCGCTTGGAGAGCTGCTGGGAGAGGTACTCGGACTTCTCGACCGACGTCGTACCGACGAGGATCGGCTGACCCTTCTCGTGCTTCTCCGCGATGTCGTCGACGACGGCGGCGAACTTCGCGACCTCGGTCCGGTAGATCAGGTCCGGCTGGTCCTTGCGGACCATGCCCCGGTTGGTCGGGATGGGGACGACACCGAGCTTGTAGATCTGGTGGAACTCGGCGGCCTCGGTCATGGCCGTACCGGTCATGCCGGACAGCTTTGAGTAGAGGCGGAAGAAGTTCTGCAGGGTGATCGTGGCGAGGGTCTGGTTCTCGTCCTTGATGTCCACCCCTTCCTTCGCCTCGATCGCCTGGTGCATGCCCTCGTTGTAGCGGCGACCGGCGAGGATGCGGCCGGTGTGCTCGTCGACGATCATGACTTCGCCGTCGATGACGACGTAGTCCTTGTCGTTCTTGAAGAGCTCCTTGGCCTTGATCGCGTTGTTGAGGTAACCGACGAGCGGGGTGTTCACCGACTCGTAGAGGTTCTCGATGCCGAGCCAGTCCTCGACCTTGGCGACACCGGACTCGTGGATGGCGACGGTGCGCTTCTTCTCGTCGACCTCGTAGTCGCCGGTCTCCTCGATGCCCTTCAGCGGCTGGCCGGCCTCGCCCTTGGTCAGGCGGGTCACCAGCTTCGCGAAGTCGCCGTACCACTTCGTGGCCTGGTCGGCGGGGCCGGAGATGATCAGCGGGGTACGGGCCTCGTCGACGAGGATCGAGTCGACCTCGTCGACCACGGCGAAGTTGTGGCCGCGCTGGACGAGCTCGTCCTGGGACCACGCCATGTTGTCGCGCAGGTAGTCGAAGCCGAACTCGTTGTTCGTGCCGTAGGTGATGTCGCAGGCGTACTGCTCGCGGCGCTGCGCGGGCGACATGTTCGCCAGGATGCAGCCGACCTCCAGGCCGAGGAACTTGTGCACCCGGCCCATCAGCTCGGAGTCGCGCTCGGCGAGGTAGTCGTTCACCGTGATCAGGTGGACGCCCTTGTCGGACAGCGCGTTCAGGTACGCGGGGAGCGTGCCGACGAGGGTCTTGCCCTCACCGGTCTTCATCTCGGCCACGTAGCCGAGGTGCAGCGCCGCGCCACCCATGATCTGGACGTCGTAGTGCCGCTGGCCGAGGACGCGCTTGGCCGCCTCGCGTACGGTCGCGAAGGCCTCGGGCAGCAGGTCGTCCAGGCTCTCGCCGTCCTGGAAACGCTGCTTGTACTCGTCCGTGAGCGCTCGCAACTCGGCGTCGGAGAGGTTGACGAAGTCCTCTTCGATGGAGTTGACCTGGTCCGCGATGCGGTGCAGTTTGCGCAGGATCTTGCCTTCGCCTGCACGCATGAGCTTGTTGAAGACGGACACCGAGGTTTGTCTCCTTGCCGGTCGGGCCTGGGCACTGTACGTACACGGGCACGGCAGGTGGGCCCCACCGCAACGGCCATCGTAAGCGAGGACGTGGCCGCGTCGGGAGGTCCGCCGTTCCCGTGGGGGCACGGGTGCCCGGATTGAGAACGTACGGGGGCCACCGAAGGTGCCGCATCACTCGGAGGGATCACCGGAAAACGTTCGCCGCGAATATCGGCACGGCGGCAGAATTCGTTCATGGAGCCCACAACACTCAGCACGGACCGATTGGTATTGCGTGCCTTCGTCCCGTCGGACGAGGACGAGCTGTACGCCGCGGCACGGGACCCGGACGTCCAGCGCTGGACGCTGGTGCCCTCTCCTTATGAGCGCGAGCACGCGCGCACCTATGTGAACGAGACCGTGCCGAACGGCTGGCGCGACGGCACGGCCTTCGCCTTCGCCGTGCGCCTCGGGGCCGAGGGCGCCGAGGGCCCCCTGGTCGCGGCCGTCGGCGTGCACGTCCACACCGCGGAGAGCACCGAGATCGGCTACTGGGCGGTCAAGGAGCACCGCGGTCGGGGCTACATGACCGAGGCGGTCCGTGCCGTCGCCCGCTGGGCCTTCACCGAACTGGGCATCGGTCGGCTGGAATGGCGCGCCGAAGTGGGCAACGCGGGCTCCTGCGCCGTGGCCGAGAAGGCCGGCTTCCAGGTCGAGGGCCTCCTGCGGGCCGGCATCATCCAGCGGGACACGTACCGCGACTGCTGGGTCGGCGCCCTGCTCCCCTCCGACCTGGGCCTGCCCTCGCGACTGCCCTACCTGCCGGCACCCGCCGACCGGCCGGGCACCGGGGCCGCGGCCACCTGACCGGAGCCCTGCGGGCGGGGCGGGGCGGGCGACGAAGGCTCCCGTACGGGCCCGTTGTCAGTGGTGCCGCCTAGGCTTCGGCGCATGAGCAACCCGCCGCCGCACGTGTCCCTGTCCGCCGACGAGGCCCGGCGCATCGCCCTGCGCGCGCAGGGCTTCATCGGCGCACCCGACCGGCGCGGCGGGGTCCGCGGGGTCCTGCGCCACCTGGGCGCCGTACAGCTGGACACCATCTCGGTCCTGGCCCGCTCGCACGAGCTGATCCCGTACGCACGCTTGGGCGCGGTCGGCCGGGACACCGTGGAGCAGGCGTACTGGTCGGACCGGCACGCCTTCGAGTACTGGTCGCACGCCGCCTGCATCCTGCCCATCGAGGAATGGCCGCATTTCGCCTTCCGCCGCCGGGCCAACCGGGCCCGCGGCCACCGCTGGCACATCCTCCAGGACCAGCAGCAGTCGACGCGGGCGGTCCTGGACCGGCTGAAGGCGGACGGCCCGCTGACCTCCACCGAGCTGGGCGGCGCCAAGAACGGCGGCGAGTGGTTCGACTGGTCCGAAACCAAGATCGCGGTGGAGTGGCTGCTGGACACCGGCGAGGTGGTGTGCAGCGAGCGCCGCGGCTGGAAGCGGGTCTACGACCTCCCCGAGCGGGCCGTGCCCGACGCACTGCTCCACGACGACCTGGACGACCGCGAGTGCCTGCGCCGCCTGGTCGCCCTGGCGGGTCGGTCCCTGGGCGTCGGCACCCGCGCCGACATCGCGGACTACCACCGCCTCAAGGGCGAGCAGTTCGACGCGGTGGTCGCGGACTCCGGGCTGGTACCGGTCGAGGTGCAGGGCTGGGCCAAGCCGGCCTGGGCGGACCCGGCGGCCCTCGCGCAGGCCCCCGGGGGCCGCCACCGCACGACGCTGCTCTCGCCCTTCGACTCCCTGGTCTGGGACCGTCCCCGCACGGAGCGGATCTTCGGCTTCACGCACCGCCTGGAGGCGTACGTGCCCAAGCCGAAGCGGATACACGGGTACTTCGCGATGCCGCTGCTGACGGGCGGCCGGCTCCAGGGCCGCGTCGACCCGGCCCGCGAGGGCCGCACGCTGGTCGCCCGGCAGCTCTCGCTGACCTCCCCGAAGGCCGCGGGCCCGATGGCACGGGCCCTGCGGGAGGCGGCGGAGTGGGTCGGCTGCGAGGACGTACGCGTCGAGCGCGCGAGCTCGCCCGCGGAAGCGGCGGCCGTCACCGCGGAACTGGCTGCGCTCTAGAGAGGGTGCTTCCCGCCCCTTTCGGACGTCGCCTCAGCGGATCTCGAGGATCTTTTCCCGCATCGCGTAGACCACGGCTTCCATCCTGGAGTGCAGCTGCAGCTTCTCCAGGATGTTGCGGACGTGGTTCTTCACGGTGTTCTCGGAAATGAACAACTCCTTGGCGATATCACGGTTGTTCATGCCGGTGGCCACCAGTTTCAGGACCTCCAGCTCCCGGTCCGTCAGCCGCGGCGCCGGCACCAGCCGGCGCTCGTCAGTCCGTTGGATCATCGACTTGAACTCGGTGAGCAGCTTCGACGCCATCGACGGGCTGATCTGCGACTGGCCGTCCGCCACCGCCCGGATCGCCGTGGCCACCTCGTCCGTCGAAATCTCCTTCAGGAGGTACCCGGTCGCGCCCGCCTTGATCGCGTCGTAGAGGTCCGCCTCCTCGTCGCTGATCGTCAGCATGATGATCTTCGCGGAGGGGGCCACCTCCTTGATCGAGGTGCACGCCTCGATCCCGCCGCGCCGGGGCATCCGCACGTCCATCAGCACGATGTCCGGAAGCAGGTCGGCCGCCTTGTCCACGGCTTCCGCACCGTCCCCGGCCTCACCGACGACCTGGATGTCCTCCTCCTGCGCGAGGACGATCTCCAGTCCCCGCCGGAAGAGCGCGTGGTCGTCGACCACGAGCACCCTGATGGGCTCCCGGGCGGGCTCCTGCGCCGGGTCGCTCTCGTGGCAGCCCGCGACGCCGCCGTCCGCGCGCACCGGCCCGAAGCTGTCCGCCATCGTTCCTCCCCCTGCATGTGCTCAGCTGCTGGGCCAACCGGACACGCACCGCTGCCGGTTGACTGCACGCCATGATTCCATGCCCGCACCACGGCCCGGGGGCCAAAAGTGAGCCACCTGGCGCATACCCGTCGCATACCGGTCATGCAAGCGCCCCCGCGAAGGCGCCGGAGCGCCTGCGCGGGGGCGATGTACGGATGTGCCCGGCGTCAGCCGCCGAGCGCGCCACCGGCGCCGCCCCGCGGTTCCTCCGAGCTGGAGGCACCGTCGGGGTTCACGTGGATGACGCCGTAGTCATAGGCATGACGGCGGTAGACGACACTGGGCAACTTCGTCTCGGAGTCGACGAACAGATAGAAGTCGTGGCCGACCAGTTCCATCTCGTACAGGGCCTGGTCGAGCGACATGGGTGCGGCCGAGTGGGTCTTCTCGCGAACGATGAGCGGGCCTTCGCCCTGCACCTCGAGGGATCCGATCCGGGTAATCGGCACCCCGTCCGTCTTCTCCTCCGACACCGGCTGTCCGCTGCCGTTCAGCGATGCGACGCCCGGCACCACGTCGGCGACCTCCGCCGCCGAGAGCCGGCCGTTGCCACGACGGGTGTAACGCTTGTCGTGCTGCTTGCGCAGCCGGGCCTCGAGCTTGTCCTGAGCCAGGTCCAGCGCCGCATACGCGTCGGCGGCGGCGGCCTCGGCACGGATCACCGGGCCCCGCGAACGCAGGGTGATCTCCACGCGGTCGGAACGGTCGGCCTGGCGCGGGTTGTGCTCCTTGGACACCTCGACGTCCAAGCTGATCACCTTGGCGTCGAGCTTCTGGATCCGCTCCGGATTCAGCTTCTCGGCCACGTGCTTGCGGAACCGCTCGGGCACCTCGGTCTTGCGGCCCTTGACGACGATGTCCACGCAGAACTCCGTTCCCGGATAGCTCCGCCCGACGGGGCGAAGCGTCTCCCTTTCGCACCAGACTCCGGTGAAGGCCGGAGCCTCGGACTTGGCGACTTTCACCTCCTCCTCCCCCATCGGCAAGATCAACACCCCACCGACTTCGGAGTCGAGAGACAGCCTCCTGAGTTCCTTACAACCGAACATATCCCTCTATGGCGGTTGTCGGCACCCGCTACCGGAATGTACTTCCAGTCAGGTGGCTGTTCCCTCTTACTACCTGCAACGATGGGCCTTCCCCGCCAGTTCCAAATCTATTCACAAGATTTTTGTTCTGTCCGAGTTGCTCAAAGACGTGGCGCGCGTTCGATCCGGTCGAAGGAGTCCGCCGGCGCGGCCACCACCGCCGCCCGCAGCACCGCCCCCGGGCCCGCCACCGGCCCGGCCACCAGCCCCGCGGCGCGCACCGCCCGGGCCGCCTCCGCCAACGTCGCCCCCGTGGTGATCAGGTCGTCCACGAGCACGATCCGGGCCGCCCCGGCCGTGAGCCGCCACCCGCCCCGGCGCACCGCCAACGCGCCCGCGAGGTTCTCCCGGCGCTGCCGGGCCCCCAGCCCCGACTGGTCCGCCACCGCCCGCCGCAGCCCCAGTACGGGCGCCACGCGCGCGGGAACACCGGCCCGCCGCAGCCGCCCCGCGGCCGCCCGCGCGATCCTGCGCGCCGGATCGTGCCCGCGCGCCCGGACCTGCCGCCGCGCCGACGGGACCGGGACCAGCGCCACCTCCCCCGCACCAGCAGCACCACCGGCACCACCCACACTGCCCGCACCGCCCGCCAGGACGGCCGCCGCCAGGGCGGCGCCGAGCACCCCGGCCAGCGGCAGCGCCCCGCGCTCCTTGTGGGCCAGCAGGAGGCTCCGTACGGCCCCCTCGTAGACGGCGGCGGCCCGCACCACCGGCAGCCCCGCGGGCCGCGGAGACGGCCGCACCGACCCCTCCCCGACCCCGCTCAGCGCATCCCGGCACTCGGCGCACACCAGCACCCGGACCGCCCCGCAGCCGGCACAGTCGACCGGCAGGACCAGTCCGGCGAGCTCCTGCCACCACTGACGCATGGCTCCACACTGACGGGCCGGGCCGCCGGGCGCGACCCCTGTGGACGACCCGCCCGGCGGCGGGTCAGCCCGGGTACACCGGAGACCGGCCGCCGGCCCCCGCCGCCACCGTGCGCCACTGCGCCCCCGGCGGCAGCCACACGATCCCGTCCTCCGAGTACGCGACCACCGGCTTCGGCTTCGCCTCGTCCTCCGTGGCCGCGACCGCCACCTCCGACAGACCGGTCGCCCCGGGCAGGCTCGCCGCGACCATCGAACCGTCGGCCAGCATGTAGCGGGCCTGCTGCACGCCGCCGCTCTCCCGGCCCACCACGAGCAGCCTCCCGCGCGGCGCCCAGCTCATCGCCGTCACGTCGACCATCTGCGGGGCCGCCGGACGCAGCTCGCGCACCGACACCGCCGAGGAGTCGCCCTTGCCGTCGGGCCGCTCGATCCGCCCGACGTACAGGACCTTGCTGCCGCCGGTCTGCTCCACCAGCAGGGCGATCCGCGCACCGTCGGCGGACGCCTTCAGCGAGGCGATCTTCCGGCCGTCGAGCCCCGCCACCTGC
Source organism: Streptomyces sp. NPDC091682 (assembly GCF_044756625.1). Taxonomy (NCBI): domain Bacteria; kingdom Bacillati; phylum Actinomycetota; class Actinomycetes; order Kitasatosporales; family Streptomycetaceae; genus Streptomyces; species Streptomyces sp. NPDC091682. The sequence goes on from NZ_JBIVTH010000022.1 coordinate 110,241, forward strand.
ACCTTCTCGGGCGTTCCGGCACCACCGGGCACCCGCCACAGCCCCGGGGACTGCGGATCCCGGTCCGCGACCCACAGATCGCCCGAAGCATCCCAGCTCGGCGCGGTCAGCAACGCCGTCTTGCCGCCCCTGCCCACCGGCAGCGGCTGCGGCATCGCCCCGCTGCCGACCAGCGGCACGACGTACAGCGCGTGCTCGTCCTCGGAGACCACGGCCGCGCGCCGCTCGTCGTGCGAAACCGCCGCCGACCTGACCTTGAACCCGGGAGGAGTGGCCAGCGGACCCGGCACCGGTTCGGTCCGGGCCTGCAGGTCCTCGCTGCTCGTGTCCAGCTTCATCCGGACCAGCCGCTTCTCGTTGTCGACGAAGTACTGGAACTCGGGGATCTTGGGCCGGCCCGCGATCGCGGCCGCACTCACCTCGCTCACCGAACACAGCGAGGTCGACTTGCCGCCCGCCCGCACCAGTTCGACCTGGTCGAGCCGGGAACCCGTCAGATCCTTGACCGTGTAGAGGAGTTGGGTGGCCATCTTCTTGCACTGCGGCTGCGCGACGTTCTCGGCCTTCTCGTTGAGCGGCACGCGCAGCGTGTTCTGCCCGTCGTACGAAAGGGACTTGGTGCCCGGGCTCAGTTCCGTACCGGTGGGGAAGCTGGACTCCACGACCGGCGCGAGCCACCGCGACGGCCCCGCCAGCAGCGACTGCACGGTCTGGGTGGTCGGGTCCATCCGCGAGGCCGGGTCGGTGCGCTGACGCACGTAGACGGGGTCGGCGACGAGCGTGCCGCCCGCGAAGTAGTACTTGTTGACCGGCATGTAGATGCGCTGGAAGTCCGACTCGCTGAGCACGAGCCCGCTCGGCGGGGTCGAGATCCGCCACTGATTGTCCTGGGTCTGCACGAGCTGGAGGAACTCCTCGTACTCCCTGGCCCCGGTCTGTGGCTGGTACGCGCTGTGCTCGTCGACGGTCGCGAGCTTCTTGCCGGTCACCTTCCAACGGGGCCCCTCGGGGTCCTTCTCGCCCCGGTTCGGAACCCGGTTGAGTCCGGAGGAGAGCACGGTGACGGCCGAGCCGGGCTTCCAGCTCTTCGCAGCCGCCTCGGTGAGGTACTTGCGGGCCGTCTCCAGCTCCGGGTCGTCGCTGGTCATCGCCTCCAGGAAACCGTCGACGATCTCCGCCGGGCTGGCCTTGTCCGCGGGCGGCACGCCGAACACCCGGACCTGCGAATCCACGCCCTGCGAGGCCTGCACCGGGCGGATGTCGCCCCGGTCCGGCATGGAGGCGCATCCCGCGAGCAGCAGCCCGGCCGCGCCGAAGGCGTACGCCCGTACGGTGCGCAGCCGCCGGCGCCGCACCCGCGCACGCCCCGCCCGTGCGTCCAAGGGCTCAGCGTCCATCGGCTCGGTCCTCCTGTTGTGCCTGCTCGGCCGGGCGGGCCACGACCCGTGCCCCGTTCCCCGGCAGGGCCGTCGGGTCGGCGGGCACCGGCATCGCTCCGGCGACGGGCGAGCGCGGCGGTATCGGCGAGCGGTCGCCCGCGTCGGCCGGCGTGCGCTCCGCCGCACCGCCCTCGGCCTCGGCCGCGGCCCTGGCCCGGTTGGCGCGGTTGGCCCGGGAGTCCTCGGGCTCCAGCGGGATGGGCGAGCCCCGCAGTGGCTCGTCGGCCGTGCGCGGCAGGGTCAGCCGGAACTGCGAACCGCCGCCCGGCTCGCCCCAGGCCTGCAGCCAGCCCCCGTGCAGCCGGGCGTCCTCGACGGCGATGGACAGGCCGAGGCCGGTCCCGCCGGTCGTGCGCGCCCGCGCCGGGTCGGCCCGCCAGAAGCGGTTGAAGACGCGGGTGGCCTCGCCGGGCTTGAGCCCGACCCCGTAGTCCCGTACGGCGATGGCGACGGCCCCGCCCGCGGACGCCAGCCGGACCACCACGTCGCGGCCCTCGCCGTGCTCCACGGCGTTGACGACCAGATTGCGCAGCACCCGTTCCACCCGTCGGGCATCGGCCTCGGCGATGACCGGCTGGGTGTCGCCCAGGACCCGGATCCGGGTGCCCTTGTGCTCGGCGAGCGGCTCGGCACCTTCGATGACCCGGCGCACGACGTCACGCAGGTCGATGGGCTCGGCCTCCAGGGCCGCGGCCCCCGCATCGAAGCGGCTGATCTCCAGCAGGTCGGCGAGGAGCGACTCGAACCGGTCGAGCTGCCCGGCGAGCAGCTCGGCGGAGCGCGCGGTGATCGGGTCGAAGTCGACCCGGGCGTCGTGGATGACGTCGGCTGCCATCCGTACCGTCGTCAGCGGCGTGCGCAGCTCGTGCGAGACGTCCGAGACGAAGCGGCGCTGCATCCGGGACAGCTCCTCCAACTGCTGGATCTTGTTCTGAAGGTTCTGCGCCATCTTGTTGAAGGCTTCGCCGAGGCGCGCGATGTCGTCCTCACCGGTGACCTTCATCCGCTCCTGGAGCCGCCCGGCCGAGAGCCGCTCGGCGATCCCGGCGGCCATCCGGACCGGCGTGACCACCGAGCGCACCACGAGCCAGGCGATGCCGCAGAGCAGGACGACGACGAACATGCCCGCGGTCACGATGGTGACCTTGATCAGGTTGAGGGACTCCTCCTCCTGGGTGAGCGGGAAGAGGTAGTACAGGTCGTACGGGTCGCCGTTGATGTCCGAGAGCCGCTTGCCGATGACCAGCGCCGGCTCGGGCTGCTTCGCGCCGTCCCCGCTGGTGTAACGGATCTCGGAGAAGGTCTTGAAGGCGCCGGTGGCGTGGTTGACGGCCCTGCGCAGCGGCAGCGGGACGCTGGCGGTCGGGTCCACGTTGCCGGAGGCCCGGGCGCCCTTGACGCCCTGCGTTCCGGGCAGCGCCTCATCGCCCGTGCCCGCACCCAGCGCGACGACCTCGAAGGCGGTCTGCCCACCACTGGCCAACTGCTTGACCAGGGAGTTCATCCAGGTACTGGCGTCCCGGCCGACCTTGTTGTCGGTGGCGTCGGGCCCGTCCACCGCGGCCGGGGCGTTGGCCTTCTCCTGCGCCACCGCGAACCCGCCCGCGGCCTGGCTCTGCGCCGCCTCCTCCTTGGCCTCCAGAAGACCCCTGCTGACCTGGGCGATGACGACGAAGCCCAGGGCGAGGACCACGGCGAGCGAGATCAACAGGGTGGCGGCGACGACCCGGAGCTGGATGTTGCGCCGCCACAACCGGACGGCCGGGAGCAGCGGCCGGCGCGCCAGGCGCAGGAACAGCCGCAGGACGCGGCTGCTCGACGCCCGGTCGCGGAACAGCCGGCCGAAGCGCAGCCGCCACGGGTGGAAGCCGCCCGGGACCCTGCCGGACACGCCGGACGTACCGGACTGCACGTCAGCTGGGTCCGGCCTTGTAGCCGACACCACGCACCGTCACGACGATCTCCGGGCGCTCCGGGTCCTTCTCGACCTTGGAGCGCAGGCGCTGCACGTGCACGTTGACCAGGCGGGTGTCCGCCGCGTGCCGGTAGCCCCAGACCTGCTCCAGCAGCACCTCACGGGTGAAGACCTGCCAGGGCTTGCGCGCGAGGGCGACCAGCAGGTCGAACTCGAGCGGGGTCAGCGCGATCGAGGCACCGTCCCGCTTGACCGAGTGCCCGGCCACGTCGATGACCAGGTCACCGATGGCCAGCTGCTCGGGCGCGGGCTCCTCCGACCGGCGCAGACGGGCCCGGATGCGGGCCACCAGCTCCTTCGGCTTGAACGGCTTCACGATGTAGTCGTCGGCCCCGGACTCCAGGCCCACGACGACATCGACCGTGTCGCTCTTGGCGGTGAGCATGACGATCGGCACGCCGGACTCCGCCCGGATCAGGCGGCAGACCTCTATGCCGTCCCTCCCGGGCAGCATGAGGTCCAGCAGCACCAGGTCCGGCTTCGCCTCCCGGAAGGCAGCAAGTGCCTTGTCACCGTCCGCTACGAACGACGGCTCAAAACCTTCTCCACGCAGCACAATGCCGAGCATCTCGGCCAGCGCGGTGTCGTCGTCGACGACAAGGACGCGTCCCTTCATGGTTGACATCATCCCATTAGCTAATCGTGACCCGGCGGTGAGCTGCCCCACAGCCAAAAGGGCTGGAAATCGACCCTCGGACCTGCGTGGAGATCAGCTCCACCCAGTCTGCCCCCGATCGGGTCGACTATTGAAGGTACGGGCTCCGAAGAACCCCTCCGCACCGCCCGGAACCGTCCGACCGGTCGGAATCACCCGGATCGACCCTCCCCGCCCCGCCACCGCACCCGATCCGCCGCCCACCCCCTACTCCGTTCGGGCCCCCCACGTGGCACGATGGCAGCGACCAGCGCCCCGCTGCGGCAGGCGCACATGAAGGAGTGACGATGAACGACTCTCCGGGCTGGGCTACGCCCGGATCCTCTCCGTCCGACGGCGAGCGGCCGGGCACCGACGGCGGCGCGCAACAGCCGGCCCAGCCCGCCCAGCCGGCCCAGCCCGCCGGCGACCCCAAGTGGTCCGCCGAGCAGCCGCCGCCCGGTCAGTGGTCGAGCCCGGGCACCACGCCCGCGGCCCCGCCGGCGCAGCCGCAGCCCACCACGGGCTGGGGTCAGCAGCCGGGCACCCCGCAGGCGGGCCAGTACGGCCCCCAGTACGGCTACCCGGGCGCCCCCGGCCAGTGGGGCCAGCCCCCCGCCGCCAAGCCCGGTGTGATCCCCCTGCGGCCCCTGGGCCTCGGCGAGATCCTCGACGGCGCGGTCGCCACCATGCGCACCCACTGGCGCGCGGTCCTGCCGATCACCCTCGTCGTGGCCACCGTCGTCCAGGTGATCGGTGTGATCGTCCAGAAGTTCATGATGGACGACCTCGCCGTCTCCGCCTCCCCGGACGCCGGACCCGAGGAGTTCATCGACGCGATCGGCAGCACCATCGGCGCGACCGCGGTGCTCCAGTTCATCCAGATCCTCGGAACCATCGTGGTCACCGCGATGCTCACGATGGTCTTCAGCCGCGCCGTGCTCGGCCAGCACTCCTCGGTCTCCGACGCCTGGCGCGAGTCCCGCCCCCAGCTGCTGCGCCTGATGGGGCTCACCCTGCTGATGGCCCTCGGCGCCGTCCTGCTCGGCGCCGTCCTGATCCTGCCGGGCGTCCTCACCGAAACCATCGGCCTCGCCGTCCTCGGCGGCGCCATCTGGGTGCCGCTCATGCTCTGGCTGGGCATCAAGTTCACGCTGGCCTCACCCGCCCTGATGCTGGAGAAGAGCACCGTCTTCAAGGCCTTCGCGCGCTCCTCGAAGCTCGTCCAGGGCACCTGGTGGCGCATCTTCGGCATCACCCTGCTCACCCTCCTCATCGCCGGCTTCATCTCGGCGGTGATCGTGATGCCGTTCCAGTTCCTCGGCATGTTCGCCTTCAGCGGCGGCCTCGACGCCCTCGCCTCGGGCAACCCCGCCGACATGAACACCTGGGGCGCACTGATCGCCCCCGCGATCGGCGCGATCATCGCGGAGACCATCGTCATGCCGTTCCAGTCCGGCGTCACCGTGCTCCTCTACGTCGACCAGCGCATCCGCCGCGAGGGACTCGACCTGGAGCTCGCCCGGGCCGCCGGCCTCGAGAACTACGGCACGACCGGAGGCTGACGCACAGATGATGAGTACGGGGGGCCTCATCACCCGCGCCACGGCGCTCCTGCCGAGCGCCGAAACACCACCGGTGACGACACCGCGCGAACCCGCCGGGGAAGCGGCCGAGCGCGAACTGTCCAAGCCGATGTACCACGAGAACGACCCGAGCCTGTTCGACCGCGCCCTGCGCAAGTTCTTCGACTGGCTCGACGACCTGTTCGGCGCCGCCTCCGGGGCGACCCCCGGAGGCGGCTTCGGCCTCGTCGTGATCCTCGTCCTCGTGGTCCTCGCCGTCGGCGCCCTCTGGTGGCGCCTGGGCACCCCCGGCCGGATCGGCACCGGCGCGGGCGCCCTCTTCGCCGACGGCCCCCGCAGCGCCGCCGACCACCGCAGCGCCGCCGACGCCCACGCCGCCGCCGGCCGCTGGACCGAAGCCGTCCAGGAACGCATGCGCGCCGTCGTCCGCTCCCTGGAGGAGCGCACCCTGCTCGACCCGCGCCCCGGACGCACCGCCGACGAGGCCGCCGCCGAAGCCGCGCTCTCCCTCCCCGACCACGCCGCGGACCTCCGCGCCGCCGCCCGCACCTTCGACGACGTCACCTACGGCGGCCGCACCGCCGACGCCGACACGTACGCCCGCCTGCGCGCCCTCGACCTCACCCTGGAACGCGCAAAGCCGCTGCTGACGGGACCCACCGCATGACCGGCCCGACCGACCCGGCCACGCCGACGGCCACGTCGGCCCCGTCGGCGCCCGAGGCACGGGAGCCCGTGACCGGCACCCCCGACCAGGCAACCGCACTCGCACCCGCCGACGGCGCCGCGCGCACCCGCCGGATCCGCCGGATCCGCCGGATCCGCCGCGCCCTGACCGCCGTAGCCGTCCTCGCCGCCGGCGCCATCGCCATGGCAGCCCTCGACTCCGGCACCCGCCACGGCTACCTCGACCCCCGCGCCGCCGACCCCTTCGGCAGCCGCGCCGTCGCCGAGCTCCTGAAGGAACGCGGCGTCACCACCCGCGTCGTCACCACCGCCCGCGAGGCCGCCGACGCGGCCGGCCCCCGCACCACCCTCCTGGTCACCGACCCCGACCGGCTCGGCGCCACCCAGCGCGACGTCATCCGCTCGGCCATCGACCTCTCCGGCGGCCGCACCGTCCTCCTCGCCCCCAGCAGCCACAGCCTCAGCGACCTCTCCCCCGGCGTGCACACCGCCGGCGACGCGGGCACGAACCGCCCCGACCCCGGCTGCACCCTGCCCGCCGCCACCTCGGCCGGCCGCGCCGACACCGGCGGCGGACTCACCTACACCACCGCCCTCCCCCGGGCCACCGCCTGCTACCCCAGCGGCGGCCACCCCACCCTCCTCGTCCTGCCCACCGGCCCCACCGGCGGCGACACCGTCCTCCTCGGCTCCGATGCGATCCTCCTCAACGAGTCCCTCGCCGACGAAGGCAACGCCTCCCTCGCCCTCCAACTCCTCGGCTCCCGCCCGGACCTCGTCTGGTACCTGCCGTCCCTCGCGGACTCCGACCCCGACACCGCGCCCTCCGAAGAGGACCAGGGCCTGCTCGACCTCATCCCGGCCGGCTGGTCCTGGGCCCTGCTCCAGCTCTTCGTCGCCGCCGCCCTCGCCGCCCTGTGGCGCGCCCGCCGCCTGGGCCCCCTCGTCACCGAGAAGCTCCCCGTCGTCATCCGCGCCTCCGAGGCCACCGAGGGCCGCGCCCGCCTCTACCGCAAGGCCGACGCCCGCGACCGCGCCGCCACCGTGCTGCGCACCGCCACCCGCGAACGCCTCGCCACACTGCTCGGCGTACCGCACACCCAGGCCCACGACCCCGCGGCCCTGGCCCCGGCCGTCTCCGCCCGCCTGACCGGCGAGCCCCGGGACGTGACCGCCCTCCTCTTCGGCACCACCCCCTCCGACGACGCGGCACTCGTCGCGCTCGCCGACCACCTCGACGCCCTCGAAAGAGAGGTCCGCACGTCATGACGTACCCGGCCACCGAGTCCACGGCAGTGACCGCGGACAGCGCCCGCGCTTCCCTCGAAGCGCTCCGCACCGAGATCGGCAAGGCCGTGGTCGGTCAGGACTCCGCCGTCACCGGACTCGTCGTCGCGCTCCTGTGCCGCGGCCACGTCCTCCTCGAAGGCGTCCCCGGCGTCGCCAAGACCCTGCTCGTGCGGGCCCTCGCCGCCGCCCTCGAACTCGACACCAAGCGCGTCCAGTTCACCCCGGACCTGATGCCGAGCGACGTCACCGGCTCCCTCGTCTACGACGCCCGCACCGCCGAGTTCTCCTTCCAGGACGGCCCGGTCTTCACCAACCTGCTCCTCGCGGACGAGATCAACCGCACCCCGCCCAAGACCCAGTCCTCGCTCCTCGAAGCAATGGAGGAGCGCCAGGTCACCGTCGACGGCACCCCGCGGAAGCTGCCCGACCCCTTCCTCGTCGCCGCCACCATGAACCCGGTCGAGTACGAGGGCACGTACCCCCTCCCGGAAGCCCAGCTCGACCGCTTCCTCCTCAAGCTCACCGTCCCCCTCCCCTCCCGCGAGGACGAGATCGGGGTCCTGACCCGTCACGCCGCCGGCTTCAACCCCCGCGACCTGCACGCCGCCGGCATCCGCCCGGTCGCCGGCCCGGCCCAGCTCGAAGCCGCCCGTCAGGCCGTCGCCCGGGTCTCCGTCTCCCCCGAGATCGCCGGCTACGTCGTCGACGTCTGCCGCGCCACCCGCGAATCGCCGTCCCTCACCCTCGGCGTGTCCCCCCGCGGCGCGACCGCCCTGCTGGCCACCGCCCGCGCCTGGGCCTGGCTCACCGGCCGCGACTACGTCACCCCCGACGACGTTAAGGCCCTCGCCCTGCCGACCCTGCGCCACCGCGTCCAGCTGCGCCCGGAAGCGGAGATGGAGGGAGTCACGGCCGACGCCGTCATCACGGCGATCCTCTCCCACGTCCCCGTCCCGCGCTGATGGCCCTCACCGGACGCGCCGCCCTACTGGCGGCCCTCGGCAGCATCCCGGTCGGCCTCCTCGAACCGAGCTGGACCGGCATGCTCGCGGTCAACGGCCCGATCGCCCTGGCCTGCGCGCTCGACTGCGCCCTCGCGGCGCCCCTACGCGGCCTCGTGCTGGCCCGCTCCGGAGACACCTCGGTCCGCCTGGGCGAGCCGGCGGAGGTACACCTCACCGTCACCAACCCCAGCGGCCGCAAGCTCCGGGCCCGTGTCCGCGACGCCTGGCCGCCGAGCAGCTGGCTCCCGGGCACGGAGGCCGCGGCGTCCCGCCACGAGGTGGTCGTCCCCGCGGGCGAACGCCGCCGGCTGACCACCCGGCTGCTGCCCACCCGCCGCGGCGACCGCCGGGCCGACCGCGTCACGATCCGCTCCTACGGCCCACTGGGCCTGTGGGCCCGCCAGGGCTCCCAGACGTCCCCCTGGACCGTCCGGGTCCTGCCGCCCTTCACCAGCCGCAAGCACCTCCCGTCCCGGCTGGCCCGCCTGCGCGAACTGGACGGCCGCACGAGCGTCCTGACCCGCGGCGAGGGCACCGAGTTCGACAGCCTCCGCGACTACGTCCCCGGCGACGACACCCGCTCCATCGACTGGCGCGCCACGGCCCGTCAGAACAAGGTGGCCGTCCGCACCTGGCGCCCCGAACGCGACCGGCACATCCTCATCTGTCTGGACACCGGCCGCACCTCGGCGGGCCGCGTCGGCGACGCCCCCCGCCTGGACTCCGCGATGGACGCGGCCCTGCTCCTCGCAGCCCTCGCCACCCGCGCCGGCGACCGCGTGGACCTCCTGGCACACGACCGCCGCCCCCGCGCCCAGGTCCAGGGCCGCTCTGCGGCCGACACCCTCCCGTCCTTCGTCAATGCGATGGCCACCCTGGAGCCGGAGCTGGTCGAGACGGATGGCCGGACCTTGGTCTCCACCATCCTCCGCAACGCCCCGCGCCGGTCCCTGGTGGTCCTCCTGACGAGCCTGGACGCAGCTCCGATCGAAGAGGGCCTGCTCCCGGTGCTTCCCCGTCTCACGCAGCGCCACACGGTCCTACTGGCTTCGGTCGCCGACCCTCACGTCGCGGCCATGACAAGCTCACGGGGCACGGTGGACGCCGTCTACGAGGCCGCCGCCGGCACCCAGACCCAGTCCCAGCGCCGTCGCACGGCCGACCAGCTCACCCGCCACGGCGTCCACGTCGTCGACGCCACCCCGGACACCCTGGCCCCGTCCCTGGCGGACACCTACCTGGCCCTGAAGGCCGCCGGCCGCCTCTGAACGATCAGAGATTGACCCGCTTGAGGTAGACCCGGCAGCGGTGCCCGATGGTCTGGTACCAGACCATCAGATGCTCGTCCTCGTAGGTACGCAGCCGCATGGGTGCCGGGTCTTCGTACAGGCTGCCGCTCTTCGGGTCGATTCCCATCGCGGCCAGGTCCACCAGGCCGTCCATGATCCGGCTGACGAGCGCTTGGTGGTCGTCGGCCATGTCTCCCAGTACCCACGCGCGGCTCGGATCGCACTCCCACGCCCAGCCCTGCTCGTTCTCGACGGCCTCACCGCGGTCGGTCACAGACCGATCTCCCGCTGGGCCTCCGCCAGAATACGACTGCTGGTCTCCATGGATGCCTGGAAGGCCTTCTCGCCCGCCGTCGGGTCGCCCGCGACGCGCTCCGCTTCGGCCAAGGCCGCGGACCTCGTCGGCCACCTGTGGATGGCAACGTGGGTCGCCCACTTGATCAGAAAGAACCGGAGCGGGTTGATGGCCCCCGTCTCGGCTGCCCGGTCGAACGCCTCGTGACACTCCTTGTCGAAGGCCGCGAGGCTCGGCATGTCCAGCCGCCTCACGGCGTCACGAAGCGCCTCACGAGTCATGGCCGGCTGAGCGATGAGCGGGCCATCGGCTTCTGCGTGCTGTGCTGTCATCGTGTCCTCCACGGAGAACCCTAGGATACCGAGCTCCGCTTGGGTCGTGAACGCAAAAAAGCCCCGCACCGAACCCATAAAGGGCTGGTGCGGGGCTTCCGCAATAATTGTTCGGCGGCGTCCTACTCTCCCACAGGGTCCCCCCTGCAGT
>NZ_JBIVTH010000023.1:0-55099 GCF_044756625.1 Streptomyces sp. NPDC091682
CCAAGCCCCGACACCACCGACCAGCCACAGCCAAGCACCGCGCAGCGACCCCGCACCGCCCCACACCACCCAGCCCCGCCGGCGCTTGAGGCGCACGGGACGGGGCCAAGCCCCGACACCACCGACCAGCCACAGCCAAGCACCGCGCAGCGACCCCGCAGCGACCCCGGCCGGAGCTAAGTGGTGAGGCGGGTCGGCTGGAGGCCCGTCAGGAGCAGGGTGAGGGCCTCGTCGACGGTGGGGCCGAGGTACCAGTCGCCGGTGTGGTCGATGCCGTAGGTGCGGCCCTCGCGGTCGATCGCGAGGTGGGAGCCGCAGTCGGCCTCGACGCCCAGTGGGCACAGCTGCGTGGACAGGGCCCGGCCGAGGTCGGCGAAGGTGCGCGCGAGGTGGAGTCCGGTGAGCGGGTCGATCCGGACGGGCGTCGGGGAGATCTGGCGGCCGGGGCCGTGCGCGGCGACCGTCAGACCGCCGAACTCGGCCCATGCCTCGACGGCGGCGGGGAAGACGGTGTGCCGGTGTCCGGCGGGCGTGGTGTGGTCCCGCAGGGCGTCGGCCCAGTACTCGGCCTGTTTGATGTCCCACCGGCCGGGTTCCCAGCCGGCGGTGCGCAGGGCGGAGTCCACGGCGACCGGGAAACGGGTGGCCGAGGAGCGGTCGTAGGAGGCGGAGGCGGCGGTCATGGCTACTCGGAGGGGGTGAGGTCGACGGGGCGTACGCCGAAGTGGGCGAGGAGTGCGTCACAGGAGCGGCAGGGCGGTGCGTAGCTGTCGTGGAGGGGGTCGCCGTCCTCGCGGATGTGGCGGGCGGTGATCTTCGCGTGTTTGAGGGAGCGCCGGGCCTCGCTCGCGGAGAGGGGTTTGCGGGAGGCGCGCCGGGAGCGGGCGCCCTCGACGGCGGTCAGGTGGCGGGAGAGCAGGATTGCCTCCGGGCACCGGCCGGTGAAGCGTTCGCGTTGGCCGCTGGTGAGGGTGTCGAGGAAGTCCTGGACGAGCGGATGGAGCGCGGGTGGCTGATCGGCCTTGCCGGCGGTGCCGGTGAGGGTCTCGCCGCGCACGGAGAGGGCGGCGGCGACGGTGGGGAGGATGCCGTCGCGGCGGAAGCGCAGGACGGGTACGGCGGGGCGGTCGTCCGTGCTGCTCCAGCGCAGCCGGGGGTCGCCGGCGGGACCGGCGGCTTCGCCGGCCGGGCCGGCGGAGGCCGGTGCGCCTGTTGCGTCCGGCGCGGTGTCGCCGGATTCTGTGCGTGTTGCCGTGTTGTGCATGCGCGTGCTTTCCCTCCCGTGGCGGCTGTGGTGACCCCTGTCGCTCACGCCCCCGTACTGCGGGGACAGCCTGCCAAATGTCACCTGTCATGCGGAAGCGGGGTCGAATATTCGTATCAATTCGGATGTTCCTGGCCCTCTGGCGGGTGCGCTGGTCGGGTGCGGGTAAGGGTCTTGCCCCAGCGCATAGGCTGTGGTGAACCAGCCAGATCCAGCAGGGGGCTACCGCCATGACGACAGGTCGGCTCGGGCAGCAGGCCGCGCCACCCAACGCCGCTTACTCGGGGCAGGTCGTGCATTTCCCGGACCCGGTCCGGGCCGCTCGGCATCCCCACGGGGTGCGGATGGACGGCAATGGGCATCCGGACTTCTCCGTCTACGCGCGCGCGGCCGTGGAGATCGCCGAGCCGCCGGAGGGCTTCGGCGTGGACGAGCTGCGGCTCACGGACTACGTGTCCGCGAACGCCGCGATGAAGGCCTCCGGGCACGAGTTGTGGGACACGGTCGGGCCGGTGGCGACCCCGCACGGTTGGACCTGGCACCACGTGGCCGGTTCGCGGCGCATGGAGCTGGTCCCGGTCGAGGTGAAGGCGCTGCTGCGGCATCACGCGGGCCTGGCGACGGCTCCGGTGGACCACGACAAGCGCGGGACGCGGCCGTTGCAGGAGGTGCGCCCGGCGCACCTGGGGCTGCCGAAGTCGGTGGTGTCGGTCTCCGAGGAACAGGTGCAGGGGGTCGAGGAGGACCTCGGCTACCGGCTGCCGGAGCCCTACCGCTCGTTCCTGAAGGCCGCGGGCGGTTGCGCGCCGGTGGGTGCGGGCCTGGACGTGGACCTCGGTCTGCTGGTGGACCAGCCCTTCTTCACGGTGCGTGAGGAGGCGGCGGTCAATGATCTGGTGTACGTCAACAAGTGTCTGCGGGACCACCTGACGAAGGACTACCTGTGCGTGGCCTTCGCCCAGGGCGGGTTGCTCGCGTTGAAGGTCAGGGGCGAGGGCGTCGGCTCGGTGTGGTTCTCCCCGTACGACGATGCCCGTGACCGGGACGGCTGGTCGGTCCAGGAGCGCGTGGAGCGGTTGTTGCTGCCGTGCGGTGCTGATTTCGACGCCTTCCTCGAGCGGCTGGCCGGCAATCCGCCGGAGCTGGAGACGGTGGCCGGTCTGATGGTGGACGGCGGATTCGCACGTTCGGTTCCGGTGTCGGGTTCGGCACCGGTGGAGGGGTGAGCGCGCGATGGTGACGTTTGCGCAGGCGCAGGAGCGCGCCGAGGAGTGGATCAACGGGGACGTGCCCGCGTACCAGCACCGGGAGGTGCGCGTACGGGAGTTCGGGCTCGGGTTCGTGGTGTGGGCGGAGGACCGCGCGGCCGGTCCCGTTTCCGGTGGTGGGCGGCAGCGGCTGGTCATCGCGCGGGACAGCGGGGAGGTGACGCTGTGGCCGGGCCTGCCGGTGGGTGAGGTGATCCGCCGGTACGAGGAGGAGTACGGGGCCGTGTCCGCGGCTGTTTCGGAGGCTTCGGTTCCGCCGCCGCGGATCGACTCGGAGCAGACGTCTTTCATGCTCAGCCCGCCGGAGTGGTTGCAGGAGGCCGCGGACCGGGCGGGGATCGCGCCGAGGTCGACGCCCACGCCGGCTCCGGCCGTGCCCGTCGACGCCGTGCCCGAGGCCGCGCCTGCGCCCGCGCCCGCGTCGGCTCCTGCGGCACCGGCGCCCACCCCGGCCGTGCCGTTGCGGCGCGGCGGTGAGGTTCCGTACGAACCCACGGCCAACGACGGTGTTCCGGCGACGGCCCAGGCTCCGGCCGGGCCCGCGGTGCCGATCGGGGCCACGCCCTGGGCGGGCACCGATGTGAACTCCGGTACGGACGACGCGTCCGTACCGCTGCCGGCGACCGTGTTCGCGCCGCCGCTGTCCGGGTCGGACCTGGAGGACGCGCCGTCGTCCGGGGTGGCCCCGGAGGCGCAGACCACGCTGATGCCGGGCGGCAGCCAGTTGCCGAGGACGGCGGTCGTGCCCGCGCTGGGGTCGCCGGGCGATTCGGCCGGTGGTTCGCAGGGCGGTTCGGCGGCGGGCGACATCGCGGACGCGCCGACGAGCAAGGCCCAGATCTCCCGGCCGTCGACGCCGTCGGGTCCGTCGGGTCCGCCCGGTGCGCCTGGTGGCGGGCTCGACCATGCCGCGACGATGCTGGCCGGCCCCGGTGTTCCGCAGCCGCCCGGTCCGTCCGGTGCTCCGGGCGCGGGGCAGCCGCCGGCGCCGCCCGGTCCGCCGGGAGCTCCGGGGTCGCTGGGGCGTGGGCTCGACCATGCCGCGACGATGTTGGCCGGTCCGGCCGTCGCGGGCCAGCCGCCGGCGCCTCCCGGTCCGCCGGGGGCTCCGGGTGCGGGTGCTGGTGCGCCCCAGCCGCCTGGTCCGCCCGGTCCGCCCGGTCCGCCCGGCCCTCCCGGTCCGCCCGGTGCTCCGGGGTCGCTGGGGCGCGGGCTCGACCATGCCGCGACGATGTTGGCCGGTCCGGCCGTCACCGGTCAGCCGCCGGCGCCTCCCGGCCCGCCCGGGGCTCCCGGTGCGCCCGGTGGCGGGGCCCATCACGCCGCCACCATGCTCGCGGGTCCCGGCGTACCGCAGCCTCCTGGTCCGCCCGGGGCTCCCGGTGTGCCCGGTGGTGGGCTCGACCATGCCGCGACGATGCTGGCCGGCCCCGGTGTTCCGCAGCCGCCCGGTCCGCCCGGGCCTCCCGGCCCGCCGCCTGGCGCGCCCGGTGGTCCCGGCGGGCAGCCCCCGGTCCCGACCGGTGCGCCCACCGTCGGCCCCGGCTACCAGGCCGTGCTCCGCTACCGCGCGCCCGACGGCTCCGAGCAGCAGCTCATCCGCCGCTCGGCGCCCGGTACTCCGCACCCGGAGTGGCAGATCCTCTACGAGCTGCGCGCCATGAACGTGCCGCCGCAGCAAGTGCTGGAGCTGCACACCGAACTGGAGTCCTGTGAGCTGCCGGGCGGTTACTGCGCCCGGATGATCCGGGAGACCTGGCCGCAGGTGCGGATCACGAGCGTGGCCCCGTACGGCAAGGACCACGCGGGCCGCCAGCAGGGCATGCGGCACCTGCTCACCCACCAGGGCGAGCTGCACCAGGTGGCGGACGGTCCGGCGCGCCCCGCGCCGGTACGGGCGCCGTTGCCGCAGGTCCCGCTGCAGCCGGCGATCCCGCTGGAGGCGATCGGGCAGGAGCTGGCGGCGGCGTTCGGTCCGCAGGGCGTGTTCCGCTTCGATCAGCGGGCGGTGTCCCGTCAGGGTGTGCCGGAGATCGTGGCGCAGACGCTGATGTGGGCGGGCCTGCCGGTCGATTTCGGGCCGTTCTTCTGGGCGCAGGCGGTGCCGGGGCAGCCGGTGCCGACGCTGGCCGAGCTGGCCCAGCAGCGGCAGGTGCAGCCGGCCTCGGACGCGGGCTCGTACCTGGTCATCGGCAGCGACTTCGGCAAGGCGCTGTGCGTCCAGTACGGCACCGCGCACATCGTGGCGGTGCCGGTGGAGGGCGGCCCGGGAGGTGCCCCCGTACCGCCGCAGTTCGTGAATTCGAGCCTGCCGCAGTTCGTGCGGTCCCTCGCGATGCTGGGTCACATGTGGCGACTGCGCCAGCATTTGACGCCGGAGCAGGCGGGCCGTTGGACCGTCGACTTCCAGGCGAATCTGGCGGGGCTCGACAGCGCGGCGCTGTCCTCGCCGGAGAGCTGGTGGTCGGTGCTGCTGGAGCAGATGTGGGACGGACTGCTCTGATCAGCTGATTGGCTGATCGTGCGATCGGCTGGATGGCCGGGTCGGGACCTTCGAACAGGGTCTCGGCCCGGCCATTCCGGCTTCCGGGATCAAATGGCGCATCCTTGACGGGAATCCCCGCGAGAGAGGCGCATCCCGGATGAGTGCACCCTTTGCGACCGTGCGCGGTCGCGGCTACCGCATGGAAGAGGTCGACCGGTATCTCGCCCGGCTGTCCGGGAGCCGGGACGAGGCCTGGGAGCGGGTGGCCCGGCTGACCGTCCTGGCCAAGCAGATGGAGGCGGACGCGGCGCGGCTGCGGGCGGCGGTCGCCGCGCTGGCTCCGCAGACGTACGACGAGCTGAGCGAGCGGGCCCGCCGGATCCTGCTGCTGGCGGAGGAAGAGGCGGACGCTCTACGGACGGACGCGCGGGTGGACGCCGCGGCGACGTTGGGTGCGGCCGAGGCCCGCGCCGACCGGGCGGCGGAGCTCGCGCGGGGCGACGCGGAGGCGGTGCGCGAGCAGACGGAGGTCCGGGCCAGGCAGGGGCTGTTGCGGGCGCAGCGCGAGGCGGACGACGCGCGGTCGGGGGCGCGGGAGGACGCGGCGGCGTGGCGGGCCCAGGCGACGGCCGCGCTGGTGCAGACGCGGCGGCGGGCGGAGGCGGAGCGGGCGGAGCGCGAGCAGGAGCAGGCGGAGCGCCGGGAGGCGGCGGAGCGGGAGTTGACGGCGCGCGAGGCGGACCTGGAGGCGCGCCACGCGGAGCTGGAGCGGCACGTCGAGGCCCGATTGGCGGAGGCGCGGCGCGAGTTCGCCGAGGCGGAGGAGTCGGCGCGGCATGGGCAGGAGGACGCGGAGGCTCAGGCGGCCGAGTTGATCGCCCAGGCGCGGGTGGCGGAGGAGCGGATCGGGCGCGAGACGCGGGGGATCCTGCGGGAGCACGGGGAGGCGGCGGAGGAGATGCGGGCGCACATGAACCACGTCCGCTCCAGCCTGGCAGCCCTGACGGGCCGCGCCCCGGCGGAGGGCTAGACCGTCCTTTCCGGATCGTGCCGGGCCCGCGATGCCCGGCACCCCACCTCGCTGCGTTGTCGGGCGCTGGTCAGGCCCCTGTGGCGGAGTCCAGGAACTCCTCGATCAGCGGGGCGATCTGCGGGAGGTGGGTCTCCAGGGCGAAGTGGCCCGCGCCCTCGAAGACGTGCACGTCGGCGTGCGGGGCGTCGCGGAGGTAGGCCTTCGCGCCCGCCGGGGTGAAGAAGGGGTCGCCCGCGCCCCACACGACCAGCACCGGGATCCGGGCGGCGCGCAGCCAGGCCTGCCAGGCGGGGTAGTGGGCGAAGTTCGAGGCGTAGTCGAAGGCGAGGTCGGCCTGGGCGTCGGCGCGGCCCGGCAGGCCGAGGTGGTGCACGTCGAGGGTCCAGCCGTCGGGGGAGAGGAGGCTGGCGTCGGCGACGCCGGTCTCGTACTGGAAGCGGATGCCCTCCGGGGTGAAGAGCCCCCGGACGCGTTCCTCGTTGCCCGGGACCTCGCGCCGGAGTCCGGCGAACGCGCGGGCCGCGTCCGAGAGGCCCTCCTCGTAGGCGTTGCCGTTCTGGACGATCAGGCCGGTCACCCGCTCCGGTCGGCGCGCGGCGAGCCGCAGTCCGACCGGGGCGCCGAAGTCGAAGACGTACAGGGCGAAGCGGTCCAGGCCGAGGGCGTCGGTGAAGCCCTCCACGATGTCCGCGAGCCGGTCGAAGGCGTACGTGAATCCGGCCGGCGCTTCGGTGCGGCCGGAGCCGGGGTAGTCGGGGGCGATCAGCCGGTATGGAGTGTTGCCGAGGGCGTCCATCAGGCGGGCGAACTGGTGCGAGGCGGTGGGGAAGCCGTGCAGGAGCAGCAGGACGGGGCCGTCGGCGGGGCCGCTCTCGCGGTAGGCGACGCGGACTCCGGCCACGTCGACGGTGCGGTGCCGGATGGTGGGAACGGTGCGACGAGCGGTCATCACATGCCTCCTGCGTCCTTGTTTCCATTAGTCTTGCCGGTGATCTCTAATGGGTCAAGTGATTGCAGTAGCATTAGCGAGGTGACAGTGACCTTCCCGCTCACCGGCGAGCGCCTCGCGCTGGACCTCCTCAACACCGAGGCCCCGGTGGGCGATCTCGTCGCCGACCCGGCGGGACTCTCGGCCTGGCTGGCCGCGCAGGCCGGGCGGCTGACCCCCGTCGACGTCGTGGGCGCCGCAGAGGTGGCCGCCGTAGGGGCCGTACGGGAGGCCGCGCGCGCGGCGCTCGACGCCGTGCGGCGCGGTACGCGGCCTCCGGCCGGGGCGCTCGCCGCGCTGAACGGGGCCCTGGCCGCGGCGCCCTCGCACCGCGTGCTGGCCTGGACCGGGGCGGGCGGGATCGCCGCCGCGGTGCACCGGCCGGCGGATCCGGCCCGCCGGCTCGCGGCGGAACTGGCCGAGGCGGTCGCGGAGCTGCTGACGGACCCCCGGGTGGCGCAGGTGCGCGAGTGCGAGGCCCACGACTGCGTCCTGCTCTTCCTGCCGGCGCACCCCCGGCGCCGCTGGTGCGTGGCCTCGGTGTGCGGCAACCGGGCCCGGGTGGCCCGCTACTACGCCCGCCACATGGGCGACGGCTAGGCCGTCTCTTTCGGATCTTGCCGGGCGGCGCGGGCCAGGCAAGACCCGGAAGGGACGGCCTAGAGCTGACCCTGGCCGTCCGCCTCGAGGTTCGCGCGGAGGGCGGCCAGGGTGGTGGCGAGGGTCGCGAGGTCGGCGGCGGGAATCCCGCTGGTCAGCGCGGCGAGCGTGCTCTCGACCACGGGCCGGGCGGCCGCCAGCACCTTCTCGCCCTCGGCCGTCAGGCGCAGCACGGAGGAGCGGCGGTCCTGCGGGTGCGCGACGCGCACGCACCAGCCCGCGGCCACCAGCCGGTCGACCGCCTTGCTGACGGCCCCCACCGTGATCGCGAGGTCGCCCACGATGTCGAGCACCCGGCACCCGTCCACCCGGTCGATGATCTGCAGGACCTCGAACTGACCCAGCGCCAGCTCCTGTTCGGCGCGCAGGCGGGCTCCGACCGCGTTGTAGAGCCGGGTCTCCACGCGGACGAGATCGAGGAACAGTGGAGTGACGTGGCTCACAGAACCCCCAATAGATTCCCAGGAATCATATTCCCTGGAATGTGCTTAGATGGAAGCAGATCGATTCCGAGGAATCAATCTTCGCATCCGACCGCACCGATGGGGGCCCACCATGTCCGCACAGCAGCGTCAGGCCCTGGACGCCCTGCTCCGCTCCATCCCGCGCGGCGAAACGCCGCTCACCCCCGCCGAGCAGCGCGCGGGCTTCGCCGCGGCCCTGACCCGACCGGCACCGGACGGCGTCGCCACCCGTAGGACGGTCGTGGGCGGGAGGCCCGCCCTGGAGCTGGAGCCGGCCGGAGCGGCCGATCGCGGTCGACTGCTCTACCTCCACGGCGGCGGCTACGTCGTCGGCTCACCCGACACCCACACCGGCCTGGTCGGCGAGCTCGCCGTCCGCACCGGGCTGCGGGCCACCTCGGTGGACTACCGCCTGGCCCCCGAGCACGCCTTCCCCGCCGCGGTTGACGACGGGCTCGCCGCCTACCGCGACCTGCTGGAGACTGGTACCGACCCGCGAGAGCTCGTACTGGTCGGCGACTCGGCCGGCGGCGGCCTCGCCATCGCCACCCTGCTCGCCGCCCGGGAGGCGGGACTGCCGCAGCCGGCCGCCGTCGTGGTTTTCTCCCCGTGGGTCGACCTCACCCTCTCCGGGGAGAGCATGCGCACCAAGGCGGACGCCGACCCGATCTTCACCGAGGCCGCCATACGCGCCTTCGCGGACCTCTACATCGGCGACGGCGATCCCAGCGACCCCCTCGCGAGCCCGGTCTTCGCCGACCTCACGGGCCTGCCCCCGCTGCTCGTGCAGGTCGGCGCGAACGAGGTGCTCCTCGACGACGCGGTCCGCCTGGCCGCCCGCTGGGGCGCCGCCGATGTCGAGGCCACCTTGGAGATCGGGCCGGGCCTCCCGCACGTCTACCAGGGCGAGCACGGCCGCCTCGAAGAGGCGGACGCCGCACTCGACCGCGCCGCCCACTTCCTCACCACTCACCTCCCCGTCCCGGTCGCACCTGGCCAGGCTGCGGAGCGCTGAGGACCCCTGCCCCTCTGCGCCGGCAAGGACCGGCGACGGTGATGGGGGCGGGATCTCCGCCTGGCACAAGAGTTCCTACAGCCTGAATGAGGACAGCTTCTGCTTGGAGACCGCGCAGTTCGCGGGAGCGCGGATCGGGGTCCGTGACTCCAAGGCCCCGACATGGCGCAGCATCGTGTCCGCCCAGTACGAACCCGGAGAGTTCCTCTGCCACCGGTACGACGGGAACTCCCGTACCGGAGCGGCCTCCTCGAAGGCCACCCCGCAACAGCGCCGTTCCAACCAGCCCCGCCGGTCGTTGTTCCTGTGCGCCGTTGACTGACGCGCAGTGGGCGCGAATCGAGCCGTTACTCCCAGATCGGATACCACGGCGGGGTGGCCGGTCGAGGGATCATCGAGAGGTGATCGACGCGATCGCCTGGAAGTTCCAGACGGGATCGCAGTGGATCCACCTCCCCGAGAAATACGGCAACCGGCGAGGCGTCTACAACCGGCTACGGATGCGGGCCATCGACGGCACCTGGGGGCGGGTGTTCACCGCGCTGGTCGCGCAGGCCGACGCCGACGAAGTCCTCAACTGGGCTGTCTCGGTGGACTCGACCATCGTGCGCGCGCACCAGCACGCGGCTGGGGCCCGCAAAAAGGGGCCCCAGCAGGCGAACCCGCAGACCATGCCATCGGCCGGTCCCGCGGCGGGCTGACCACAAAGATCCACCTGGCCTCCGATGCCCACTGCCGGCCACTGGCCTTCGTGCTCACCGCCGGCCAGGCCGGTGACGCACCCGCCTTTGCACACGTCATGGCCCGACTTCGCTGTCCCCGACGGCGAGGACGGCCCCGCACCAGGCCGGACGTGGTCTTGGCCGACAAGGCGTACTCCTCCCGCGCGATTCGCGAGCACCTGCGCAAGCGCGGGATCCGCGCCGTGATCCCAGTTCCGGCCGATCAACGCGGCCACCGCCTGCGGCGCGGAAGCCGGGGTGGCAGGCCACCCGCCTTCGACCGCGAGGCAGACAAGCAGCGCAACACCGTCGAACGCTGCATCAACCGCTTGAAGCAGTGGCGAGGCATCGCCACCCGCTACGAGAAGACAGCGACCATCTACCTGGCCGGACTCCACATCGCCGGCATCTTCCTCTGGTCTGCCCGGTGATCCAAACGAAACACCCTAGTGCTGCTGTGACCGGCAAGCCTTTTCGGTCACAGCAGCACTAGGGGGTGTCTCCTTGAACGCGTGAGCAGTAGGTGGCTCTGGAGACTCGGCTCACTTCGATGTCAGCACCGACTGGGATGCTCCTGCGCATGAAGCAGAAGATCAGGCCCACTCTCACTCAGATCACCGGAACACATGAGGTCCCTTCCGACCTGAGGCGTCAGCTCGTCGACTGCTGGATCGCAGTCACGAACGCGGGTGGTGCTGCGGGATTTCCTTTCCCTCCAGTCCATGACGACGACGTCGCACCGGCCGCAGACGAGCTCCTCAGCCATCTCGACCCGTCGCGCAGCCGCCTCATCATCGCCAGGTTCGGTGAGGCTCTTGCCGGATGGGTTGTCCTCAAAAGTGATCCCTTTCGGCTCGTCGCACACTGGGGAACGGTCCACCACCTCCAGACCCACCCCGGCTTCCGCAGCCTTGGTGTCGGCTCCGCTCTCATGCGAGAGCTGCGGACGGTGGCCCGTGACGAGCTGCGGCTTGAGCAGCTCCGTCTCACGGCCCGGGGGAGAGAAGGGTTGGAGGACTTCTACGGCCGCCTGGGATGGCGGGAGGTCGGACGCTGGCCCAGCGCCTTGCGCTTCGCGCCCGACGACACCCGAGACGAGGTCCTGATGCTCCTCGATCCCCTCTGACCGACAACCCCTGAGGCGTGTCCTTTCGATCACTCGCGAGCCCAGATGAGGGTGGCGGAGAGGTGGAGGGCAGCCTGGTAAACGATGGCCAGCTTGTCCGTCCGCATGGCCAGACCGCGCCACTGCTTGAGCCGGTTGATGCACCGTTCGACTGCGTTGCGCTGCTTGTATGTCTCGGCGTCGAAGACAGGTGGCCGACCACCGGTTCGGCCTCGCCGCAGACGGTGGCGGATCTGGTCGGAGGGCTGAGGGATGACTGCTCGGATCCCGCGTCGGCGGAGATGGCTTCGGATCGCGCGGGACGAGTACGCGCGGTCCGCCAGGACGGCGTCTGGTCGGGTCCTCGGTCTCCCGGCCCGCTTCGCGGAACACGAATGCCGGCCATGACGGCATGGAAGGCTGGTGCGTCGCCCGCCTGGCCCGCGGTGACGCGGAGGGCCAAGGGTCGTGCGTGGCTGTCGCTGGCGAGGTGGACTTTCGTGGTCAGGCCGCCGCGGGAACGTCCGAGCGCATGGTCGTCAGGCTCAGCCCGATCTGGCTCCCCTTTCTTTCTGGCTCCGGCGGCGTGCTGGTGCGCTCGGCAGACGGTGGAGTCCACCGACACGGTCCAGCCGATGTCGTCAGCATCGTCGGCCACTGCCAGAAGCACGGCGAGGATCCGTTCCCAAGTGCCATCCACGGCCCACCTGAGCAGCCGTTTGTGAGCGGTCTGGAACGAGCCCAACTCATCTGGCAGGTCCCGCCAGGGCGAGCCGGTGCGGTATTTCCACGCGATGGCCTTCAGGGTTCGGCGGTGATCGGCCCATCGCCGACCGCGGACCGGATCGGCCGGCATCCACGGCTCGATCCGGTCCCACATCGCATCAGTGATCACTAACCGGACGGACACGGCTGATCAACCGACAAGCGAATCAAGGAGACACGCTCTAGTAGTGCTTTGTTAGCTGGTGTCGTGGGGCTGCCAAGGGACGGTCTGCTGGCAGGTGGGGCAGGTGCCGTTCCACGTGGCGATGAGGTGTTGGAGGAGGTCCAGGGCCTGGTAGAGGGTCAGGCCCTGGCAGGGGCTTTTGGGTTCCTCTGCTGTTCGGTCAGGAAGAGGTGGGCGGCGGTCACGAGGGTGACGTGGCGGTGCCAACCGACGAAGGAGCGGCCCTCGAAGTGGTCCAGTCCCAGAGCCGTTTTCAGTTCGCGGTAGTCGTGCTCAATACGCCAGCGGGCCTTCGCGAGGCGGATCAGGTCCTTGGCGGGAATGTTCGCGGGCAGGTTCGAAATCCAGTACTTCACGGGCTCCGTCTCGCCTTCGGGCCACTGCGCGATCAGCCAGACGAGCGGGATCGTTCCATCCTCGGCCGGCTTGGGCCGCCGGCCCGCGAGGCGGACCCGCAGGAGGACGAAGTGCGAGCTCATCGCCGCTTTCGAACCCTTGCGCCAGGTCACGGTCCGGCCGTGGCGGCGTCCGGCGGCCAGCACGTGGTCGCGTAAGGAGACGGGCCGGGTGCGGTAGCGGGGCCTCGGCCTGGGGCCGAGCCCCGAGTAGGCGGGCTGATGCGGCACCGCTTCCTCCCGGTGGGCGGTCATCTCACCCTTGGCCTGCAGGACGTAGGCCAGGCCCCGGTCCTCCAAGCCGTGGCGGAAGTCGGCGTTCGCGCCGTATCCGGCATCCGCGACCAGCGCGGCGGGCCGCAGACCGATCCCGGCCAGTTCGTCGAGCATCTCCAGCGCGAGCTGCCACTTCGGGCGGTGGCGTTCGCTGTCGGGGATCCGGCAGCCTTTGCGGCGGGCGGCCGCCTCAGGGCCGTCCCACGACTGCGGCAGGAACAACCGCCAGGACAGCCCGGCACGAAGCGCTGTCGGAGGCGGCGTGGACGCTGACCCCGATCTGACAGTTGCCGACCTTGCCCAATGTGCCCGAGTACTGCCGGGCCACCCCGGGCGAAGCAGTGCCGTCCTTGAGGAAACCGGTGTCGTCCACCACCCACACCTCAGGCCGGACCACGGCCACCGCCCGCCAGGCCAGCCGGGCCCGCACATCGGCGACCGGCCAGGTCGAGGAGGTCATGAACTGCTGCAACTGCTGATGGTCCACCCCCAAACGCCCGGCCATCGGCTGCATCGACTTGCGCCGGCCATCGAGCAACAGGCCCCGCACATACAACCGGCCCTTCTCCAGCCAGTCCCGCCGCACCAACGGCGCGAACACCTCGGAAGTGAACTCCTCCAACCGGCCCCGCACCGCCGCAAGCTCCCCAGCGCATACAACCAGCGAACTACCGAACACCCGACGCGACAAGACCTCGTAACAAAGCGCTACTAGAGGATGTCCTGCAGCGGCGACGCGAGGAGGCGGTCCAGACCCGAGACGGTGACGAGGCACACGAGGGCCAACTCGCCCCGGTCCAGCCGGTGCGTTTCCCAGCCGCCGGCGCGGGTTCGTGCGCGCACCTCGTGCTCGTCGCCCGCCTCACGGACGAGGCGCTGGTGGAAGCGGTGCACGGTGAACGACAGGATCCGTCCGTCGTCGAGGCAGAAGCGGATGCCGCAGCGGCTCGGCCGCAGGGATCTGCACGCGGCCCGCGCCGTGAACGGCACGCCGTCGAGGCGGCCGCGGACGCCGTGGCGCAGCCGCTTGCGGATGCCCAGCCACGGCAGCGCGGCGTCGTCGATCTCCAGGACGGTTTCCTCGCCCAGCAGGAACTGCCAGCGCTCCCACGCCTCGGCCTTGGCGTCGGCGGTCAGGCGCGGGCCGGGTTCCCGGAACAGCGTGTAGGTGCCGTGGGCCGTGGGGATCTCGGCGTGCCGCTCGCGTGCGTGCGCGGGCTGGAGCCACATCCGCCTGGGTGCGCGCCAGGACGGCTTCAGGAAGGACGGCACGGGTCAGCCCGCCGGCTGCGGCTGAGGCTGCGGCTGGGCCGGGACGGCGGGCTTCGCGAGGGGCTCGTAGCGGTACGGGTCGCTGCGCAGGCCGCGCGCCGTGACGACCACCGTGAACGGGGGCGCCGTCGGGGCCGGGAGGGTGGCGGTCAGGGCGCCCGTCAGGGGGTCGACCCGGGCCGGGAGGGGGGTGTCGTCGACGGTGAGGAGGGTCGGCGGGCCCGCCGGGTCCGGGCTGAAGCCGCCGCCCTCGACCGTCAGGCTGCCGTCCGCCAGCACGACGTGCGTGATCACCGGATTGGCGCGGACGGCCATCTTGTTGACCAGGTAAGCGCCCGCCGGGGCGCCCGTCAGGGCCCACATCTCGGCGGGCAGGCGCGGGAGTCCGCCGCCCACGTCCGCGAGGAAGAACAGCACCACGTACAGCATGGTGACCGCGCTGAGGGCGACGTACTGGAGGTCCACGAGGTCGGTGCGCCCGCTGTCGTTCGCGATCAGCTCCCGCAGCGGCCGCCGGCCCGACGCCGTGGGCCGCGCGGCGGGCTTGGCCATGCTGCCGTGTTCCACGCGCAGGCCGACCACCGCCTTCGCGGCGATCAGCGCCACGTACGGGCCGCCGAGCAGCGGCAGGTACACCGTCGTCAGGGTGGACAGCGGGCCGTCGGTGCCCCGGAAGTACGCGGTGCCGCCGCCCGCGATGAGCCCGTAGCCGAGGATCGCCAGCAGCAGCCAGACCAGGATCACCGTCCAGGCGAGGGCGAGCGCCGTCGAGGTGGAGAGGCGGCCGTCGCGGCCGGTGATGAAGCCCGGACTGCGGACGAGCCGCAGGCAGATCGGGCCGGCCAGCGCGGCCAGTAACGCGAGTGCGCAGAGTGCCGATGCCATGTGTCGTCGTCCCCCCGGAAACGGTCCTGGTACGAGGGTCACCCAATGGCCCGGTCATGACAAGGCGACATTCCGTGGACGTTCTACTCCTCGCGCTGTTCGCGCAGTTCCGGCAGGACGGGGAACCGGCGCGGCGCCACCAGCAGCAGGACCAGCAGCGCGGCCAGGGCGGCGGCCGTCGCGCCGAGGAAGATGTGCTCCACGGCGGCGGCCACGGCCTCGCGCAGGTAGCCGGCGGCGGCAGCGGTCAGCAGTTCCGGCCGGTCCAGCGCCTTCGCCACGTCGTCCAGGTGCTCCGGAAGGCCGGGTACGGGGGCGTCCGCCAGGCGCGCGGCGATGGTGGCGTTGGCGACGGCGGCGAGCAGGGCGGCGCCCACGCTCTGGCCGACCTGCCGGCAGAACAGCACCGAGGCCGTCGTGGTCCCGCGCTCTGCCCAGCCCACGGTGGACTGGACCCCGACGATCAGCGGGAGCTGGAAGAGACCGAGGGCGCCGCCCAGCAGCAGCATGATCAGTGCGGGCTGCCAGGGCCGGGCGGGGTGCGGCAGCAGGGTGAAGGAGAACAGGATCACCGCGGCGAGCGCGATCCCGACGGCCGCGGTGTTGCGGAAGCCGATGCGCCGGTAGACGTGCTGGCTGCAGGCGGCGGAGACGGGCCAGCTCAGGGTCATCACCGACATGACCAGGCCGGCGCCGACGGGGCCGAGGCCCAGCACGGACTGCGCGTAGGTCGGCATGAACACCATGGGGGCGACCATCAGCAGGCCGAGTGCCCCCATGGCCAGGTTGACGGCGGCGATGGTGCGCCGGCGCCATACCCAGCCGGGCAGGATCGGCTCCGGAGCCCGGCGTTCCACCCGGACCACGACGACGGCCAGCAGCGCGCTCGCGCCCAGCAGCCCGAGCGAGGGCGCGGACGGCCAGGGCCAGGCGACCCCGCCCTGGACGAGCGCGAAGAGCAGCAGTCCGCCGCAGGCGAAGACGGCGAGCGCGCCCGCCCAGTCGACCGGTCCCCGGCGCCCGGGCGACCGTACGGGCTCGGTCAGGTGACGGGAGACCATCCACAGGGCGAGCCCCGCCAGCGGCAGGTTGATCAGGAAGATCCAGCGCCAGTGCGCGTACGAGGCGAGCAGCCCGCCGAGCGCCGGGCCGGCCACGGCCGAGGTGGCCCAGACGCTGGACATCCGGGCCTGGATCCGCGGCCGGTCCCTGAGCGGGTAGAGGTCGGCGGCCAGGGTCTGGATCGTGCCCTGGAGGGCGCCGCCGCCCAGGCCCTGGACGATGCGGAAGGCGATGAGGGCGGCCATGTTCCAGGCGGCCGTGCACAGCAGCGAACCGACGAGGAAGAGGCCGATGCCGAAGAGCAGGACGGGCTTGCGGCCGAAGGTGTCGGACAGCTTCCCGTAGACGGGCAGGGTGACGGTCACCGCGAGCAGGTAGCCGGAGAAGAGCCAGGAGAAGACGGCGAACCCGCCGAGTTCGCCCACGATCTGCGGGACGGCGGTGGCCACGACGGTGCTGTCCAGGGCGACGAGGGCCATGCCGAGCATCAGCGAGGCGACCACCGGGGTCGGCGGGCGTGCGGCGGGCCCGGCCGAGGGTGCGGCGGGTCCGGTCGAGGGTGCGCCGCCGGCCCGGTTCTCGGCCGGAACCCCGGCGCCGGGGGTGTCGGCCGCGGGCCCCGAGGGTGTGCCGTCCGGGCTCGCGCCCGTGCTCTCCGCCGATGCCACCGAGATTCCTTCCCCCTGCACGCAACTGCGGGAAACACCATCTCACCGCCGCGTTCGGGGCGGTATCCCCCAGGGTCCGTACGCCGAAGGGTGCAGATCCCCTAGGGGTCCCTCCGCACAACGGGCCAGGGATCGTTCCTCCCGGCGGAGGAGGTGAGCTGCCCCGATGCCTCCTTAACTAGAACCTACGCACCACAGGCCGGGGGGTGGGGTTAACCCCCGGGCGGATACGGCGATGGGCACCAGCGCGCCGCGCATCCGCCCGGCGGAGACTTCATGACGGCGCGGGACGCACAGCCGCAACAGCCGCACACCGACGCTGACGCCTGCAGACGCACGCGGACGCACGCATCCGAAGAGGGAGAAAGACCGTGACAACGGCGATGACCGAAACCAGGCACGGGGGTACTGGAGGGCATGCAGCCGTCGCGGCCCGGGCACGAAACGTCGTCAAGGCGTACGGCTCAGGGGAGACGCGCGTCGTCGCCCTCGACGACGTCGACGTGAACATCATGAGCGGCCAGTTCACCGCGATCATGGGCCCCTCCGGTTCCGGCAAGTCCACGCTGATGCACTGCCTCGCCGGTCTCGACACGGTGACCAGCGGCCACATCCACCTGGACGACACCGAGATCACCGGGCTGAAGGACAAGAAGCTCACGCAGCTGCGCCGCGACCGGATCGGCTTCATCTTCCAGGCCTTCAACCTGCTGCCCACGCTCAACGCCCTGGAGAACATCACGCTCCCCATGGACATCGCGGGCCGCAAGCCCGACGCGGAGTGGCTGAACCGGGTCGTGGAGACGGTGGGCCTCGCCGGCCGCCTCAAGCACCGCCCGACCGAGCTCTCCGGCGGCCAGCAGCAGCGCGTGGCGGTCGCCCGCGCCCTCGCCGCCCGCCCGCAGATCATCTTCGGGGACGAGCCGACCGGAAACCTGGACTCCAGGGCGGGCGCCGAGGTCCTCGGCTTCCTGCGCCGCTCGGTGGACGAGCTCGGCCAGACGATCGTCATGGTCACGCACGACCCTGTGGCCGCCTCCTACGCGGACCGCGTCATCTTCCTGGCCGACGGCAAGATCGTCGACGAGATGTACGGTCCCACCGCCGACCAGGTCCTGGACCGCATGAAGGACTTCGACGCACGCGGGCGGACCTCATGAGCAACACCGTCCTGAAGACCTCGCGGCGCAACTTCGTCGCCCACAAGGGACGGATGGCGCTCTCCGCCGTCGCGGTCATGCTCTCCGTCGCCTTCGTCTGCGGCACCCTGGTGTTCACCGACACCATGAACACCACCTTCGACAAGCTGTTCGCCGTCACCGGCTCCAACGTCGCGGTCAGCCCGAAGGCGGCCGAGGACGGCGAGGAGATCTCGGCCACCGGCAAGCCCGACTCGCTGCCCGCCTCTACGGTCGAGCAGGTCAGGAAGGTGAACGGGGTCAAGTCCGCCGAGGGCGGCGTGGTCTCGATGGCCGTCACGGTCGTCAACTCCAAGAACGAGAACATGGGCTCGACCACCGGAGCCCCGACCATCGCGGGCAACTGGAGCGACAACGAGCTCAAGTCCATGAAGATCACCTCGGGTCAGGCCCCGCGCGGCCCCACCGAGGTCATGATCGACGCCGACACCGCCAAGAAGCACCACCTGAAGCTGGGTGACGAGCTGCGCACCATCGCCGTCACCGGCGACCTGCGCGCCAACATCTCCGGCATCGCCTCCTTCGCCGTGACCAACCCGGGCGCGGCGGTCGTCTACTTCGACACCGCCACCGCGCAGCGCGGTCTGCTCGGTTCCACGGACGCCTTCACGCACGTCAACGTGGTCGCCAAGGAGGGGGTGAGCGACGAGCAGCTGAAGCGGGACGTCGCCGCCGCCGTCGGCGCGGACACGTACAAGATCCAGACCGCCAAGGAAGCCGCGGACTCCAACCGCAAGGACGTCGGCTCCTTCCTCGACATCATGAAGTACGTGATGCTCGGTTTCGCGGGGGTCGCCTTCCTCGTCGGCATCTTCCTGATCTTCAACACGTTCTCGATGCTGGTCGCCCAGCGCACCCGCGAGATCGGTCTGATGCGCGCCATCGGCGCCGACAGCGGCCAGATCCTCAAGTCGGTGGTCTTCGAGGCCTTCCTGCTCGGTGTCGTCGGCTCGCTGCTGGGCGTCGGCGCGGGCGTGGGCCTGGCCGTCGGCCTGATGGAGATCATGGGCCAGCTGGGCATGCACCTGTCGACCGATGACCTGACCGTCGCCTGGACCACACCGGCCCTCGGCATCTTCCTCGGCGTCGTCGTCACCATCGTCTCCGCCTTCGTCCCGGCCCGCCGGGCCGGCAAGGTCTCCCCGATGGCGGCCCTGCGCGAGTCGGGCACCCCCGGCGACAAGAAGGCCGGCCGGGTCCGCGCCGCCCTGGGCCTGGTCCTCACCGGGATCGGCGGAGCCGCCCTGCTCCTCTCGGCGTCGGCCGAGGAGGCCGTACCCGGATCGACGTGGCTGGGCACGGGCGTGGTCCTCACCCTCATCGGCTTCATCATCATCGGCCCGCTGCTCGCCGGCGTCGTCGTACGGGCCCTGTCCGGCGCGGTGCTGCGGCCCTTCGGGCCCGTCGGCCGGCTCGCCGAGCGCAACGCGCTGCGCAACCCGCGCCGTACCGGTGCCACCGCCGCCGCGCTGATGATCGGCCTGGCGCTGGTCGCCTGCCTGTCGGTGGTCGGCTCGTCCATGGTGGCCTCCGCCACCGAGGAGCTCGACAAGACGGTGGGCGCGGACTACATCGTCCAGTCGCAGAACCAGCAGCAGCCGGTCGTGCCGCAGGCCGAGGAGGCGCTGCGCGCCGCCAAGGGCCTGGACCACGTCACCCCGTACCGGCAGGTGCCGGCCACGGTCACCGCCCCCGACGGGAGCTCCGAGAAGAGCGACCTGGCCGTCACCGACCTGACGTACGCCCAGGACCTGCGGCGCAAGATGGTCACCGGGGAGCAGACGGCGGCGTTCGGCGAGGGCGCGCTCTCCGTCGGCTCGATCTACGCGGACAAGCACCACGTCAAGGTCGGCGACGAGCTGAAGGTCGACTTCACCGGCGGCCGGACCGCCACGCTGAAGGTCGCCGCGATCACCCTCGACGAGGGCAACATCGACAGGGGATCGATCTACGTCAGCACCGCGACCGCCGCGAAGTTCCTGCCGGCCGACCAGATGCCCCGGCCGATCATGCTGTTGGCCTCGGCGAAGGACGGGCAGTCCGACGCGGCCGCGTACACCGCCGTCAAGGCGGCGCTGGCCGACTACCCGCAGTACCAGGTGCGCAACCAGACCGACTACAAGCAGGCCCTCAAGGACCAGGTCGGTCAGCTGCTGAACATGGTCTACGGGCTGCTCGCCCTCGCGATCATCGTCGCGGTCCTGGGCGTCGTGAACACCCTGGCCCTCTCGGTGGTCGAGCGGACCCGGGAGATCGGTCTGATGCGCGCCATCGGCCTCTCCCGCCGCCAGCTGCGCCGCATGATCCGCCTGGAATCGGTGGTCATCGCCCTCTTCGGCGCCCTGCTGGGCCTCGGGCTGGGCATGGGCTGGGGCGTGACCGCGCAGAAGCTGCTGGAGCTCGAGAACCTGAACGTCCTGGAGATCCCGTGGCCGACGATCCTCGGGGTGTTCGCCGCCTCGGCCTTCGTGGGCTTGTTCGCCGCACTGGTCCCGGCCTTCCGGGCAGGGCGGATGAACGTACTGAACGCGATCGCGAGCGAGTAACCGGCTCGCGTTCGTTCGGGGGAATGCCGGTCCGGGACCTCGGGGTCCCGGACCGGCGTCGTCGTACGGGGCGGGGCCGACGCCGGCCTTCCCCTTCACTCCCGCTGCATCAGGACGATGCCGCCGGCCTCGCCCACGAGGGTGAACCGCTCGCCGGGGTGCAGCTGGCCGGCGTAGCCGGTCGGGTCCTCGCCGGCCCACTTGGAGGAGTTGTCGATGGTGATCCAGTCGGGGACCACGCCCTTGCTGCCGCCGATCCACAGCACGCGGCAGCGGGAGGTCAGCCGGGTCAGCGGGGTGGTGTCGGCCTCCACAGTCGCCCCGTCGGGGATCCGGTCCAGGAGCCGCTCGATCGCCGTGACCCGCTCGGGCTTCTCGTACGTACGGGCCTCGACGAGCTTGGCCGTCGGCATGGCGGTCGCGCTCAGGGCGAGGGCGGCGGCCAGCACGGCGGTCGGCATCTGAAGGGCGTACGAGCGCAGCCGGGGGTGCTCGCTGCGCCGGACGGTGTCGATGGCGTCGACCAGGGCGAGGGCCACGACGGGCATGAGGACGGCGCTGTAGTGCCAGTCGGTGGACCAGTAGTGGTCGTCCCCCGACAGGAACCGCCAGCCGAGGGTGGGCGCGGCCACCAGGAGCAGCGGCGAGCGCAGCGCGAGCAGCCCGGAGGTGGGGACCAGCACCCAGGCCAAGGTGGTGAGCTTGGTGCCGATGCCGCCGAGCGGACCCGCCCCGTCGATCTTGTCCCAGTAGCCGTACCCCGCCGTGGCGAAGGCCGGTATGAAGACGGTGAACACCAGGACGGCGAAGACGCAGGCCGCGGCGGCGACGCCGAGCGCGGCCATGGCGATCCGCCGGTTGGCGTCGCGGGCCCGCCAGGCCACCACCACGGCCAGCGCGGCGAGCGTGAAGCCGAGGTCCTCCTTGACGAGGACCAGCGGCAGCCCCCACAGCAGGGCGGCCCGCCAACGTCGGGCGAGCACCGCCTCCAGGGCGAAGGCCAGCAGGGGCACGGCGAAGGCGATCTCGTGGAAGTCGAACTCGACGGCCCGCTGGACGCCCCAGGACAGCCCGTACGCGATGCCGACCGCGAGTCCGCGGGCCCGGCCGAGGAACCGTACGGCCGCCCGGGTGACGGGC
The DNA here is from genome assembly GCF_044756625.1 of Streptomyces sp. NPDC091682. Lineage (NCBI taxonomy): Bacteria > Bacillati > Actinomycetota > Actinomycetes > Kitasatosporales > Streptomycetaceae > Streptomyces > Streptomyces sp. NPDC091682. The sequence goes on from NZ_JBIVTH010000023.1 coordinate 21,397, forward strand.
ACGGCGGACAGCGCGAACAGCGCCGACTGCACGACCAGCAGGGTGAGGGGCCCGGGGAAGACCCGGTAGACGGGGGCGACGAGCGCGATGATCGGGCTGAAGTGGTCCCCGAGGATGTTGGCCCCCGGCCCCTTCAGGTCGGCGACGGGCTCCTGCAGGTGCGCGTACGCGCGGATCGCCTGCTCGAAGATCCCCAGGTCCCAGGAGGCCCAGTCCATCCGCCGGAACCGGCCGACGGACAGGACGAGGTAGACGGCGAACAGTCCGGCGGCCACCAGCCAGGGCGGGGCCCACGCGTACCGGTCCGGTTTCGCGGGTGCCGGTACCACCGGCGCCGGGCGGGCCATCGCATCGCTCGTCACGGACTCGTGCTCCTCCGCAGGTAGTGGTCTCCCCGGCGGAAGACGACACGGCGAGCTCGGACAGGCAGAACAGGAACATCGTAAAGCGGCGCGGGGGGCGTCGTCGTAGGGTGGGAACCCCCGGCCCGTGCGACGTGTCGGGCCCTTCGCGTTGCCCCCGCACCCGCACCGCACCGCACCGCACCGCACACCTTCAGACTCCAGACCTTCACCGGACGGAAAGCCTCTTCATGAGCCTGCACGGACTGCTCGACGCCGTCACCCGTGATGCCGCCCTCGCCGAGGCGGTCAGCGCGGCCGGGGACGGCAAGCGCATGCACGTGGACCTGGTCGGACCCGCCGCCGCGCGGCCCTTCGCGATCGCCGCGCTGGCCCGGCAGACGGGGCGGACCGTGCTGGCGGTCACCGCCACCGGGCGCGAGGCCGAGGACCTCGCCGCCGCGCTGCGCTCCTTGCTGCCGCCCGACGAGGTGGTGGACTACCCGTCGTGGGAGACCCTCCCGCACGAGCGGCTCAGTCCGCGCAGCGACACCATGGGCCGCCGGCTCGCCGTCCTGCGCCGCCTGGTGCACCCGAGCAAGGACGACCCGGCCGCAGGTCCCGTGAGCGTGCTCGTCGCGCCCATCCGGTCGGTGCTCCAGCCACAGGTCAAGGGGCTCGGTGAGCTGGTCCCGGTCAGCCTGCGCCAAGGCGGCGGCGCCGACCTCGGCGAGATCACCGAGGCGCTGGCCGCCGCCGCGTACGCGCGGGTCGAGCTCGTCGAGAAGCGCGGGGAGTTCGCCGTGCGCGGCGGCATCCTCGACGTGTTCCCGCCCACCGAGGAACACCCGCTGCGCATCGAGTTCTGGGGCGACGAGGTCGAAGAGATCCGTTACTTCAAGGTCGCCGACCAGCGCTCCCTGGAGATCGCCGAGCACGGGCTGTGGGCCCCGCCCTGCCGCGAGCTGCTGTTGACCGACGCGGTACGGGAGCGGGCCGCGGCCCTCGCCGAGGCCCACCCCGAGCTCGGCGAGCTGCTGCACAAGATCGCCGAGGGGATCGCCGTGGAGGGCATGGAATCCCTCGCCCCGGTCCTCGTCGACGAGATGGAACTGTTGATCGACGTGCTGCCCGCCGGGTCGATGGCCGTGGTCTGCGATCCGGAGCGGGTCCGGACCCGGGCCGCCGACCTCGTGGCGACGAGCCAGGAGTTCCTGATGGCCTCCTGGGCGGCCACCGCGGGCGGCGGCGAGGCCCCCATCGACGTCGGCGCGGCCTCGCTCCGCGGGATCGCCGACGTCCGCGACCGGGCCCGCGAGCTGGACATGATGTGGTGGTCGGTGTCGCCCTTCGCCGCCGACGAGAGCGCGGGCGGCAGCGACACCCTCAAGCTCGGCATGCACGCCCCGGAGGCCTACCGGGGCGACACCGCCCGGGCGCTGGCCGACACCAAGGGCTGGATCGCCGACGGCTGGCACACCGTCTACCTCACCGAGGGCCACGGCCCGGCCGCCCGTACCGTCGAGGTGCTCGGCGGCGAGGGCATCGCGGCCCGGCTGGAGCCGGAACTGCGCTCCCTCGAGCCGAGCCTGGTGCACGTCGCCTGTGGCTCGATCGACAACGGCTTCGTCGACCCGGTGCTGCGCCTGGCCGTCCTCACCGAGACCGACCTGACCGGTCAGCGCACCGCCACCAAGGACCTCGGCCGGATGCCGACCCGGCGCCGCAAGACCATCGACCCGCTGACCCTGGAGGCCGGCGACTACATCGTCCACGAGCAGCACGGCGTGGGCCGCTACGTCGAGATGGTCCAGCGCACGGTGCAGGGCGCCACCCGCGAGTACCTGCTGGTGGAGTACGCGCCGGCCAAGCGCGGCCAGCCCGGCGACCGCCTCTACATCCCCACCGACCAGCTGGAGCAGGTCACCAAGTACGTGGGCGGCGAGGCCCCGACCCTGCACCGGCTCGGCGGCGCCGACTGGACCAAGACCAAGGCGCGCGCGAAGAAGGCTGTCAAGGAGATCGCCGCCGACCTCATCAAGCTCTACAGCGCGCGCATGGCGGCCCCCGGCCACACCTTCGGACCGGACACCCCCTGGCAGCGCGAGTTGGAGGACGCCTTCCCGTACGCGGAGACGCCCGACCAGCTCACCACCATCGCCGAGGTCAAGGAGGACATGGAGAAGTCGGTCCCGATGGACCGGCTGATCTGCGGCGACGTCGGATACGGCAAAACCGAAATTGCCGTGAGAGCCGCGTTCAAGGCGGTCCAGGACGGCAAGCAGGTCGCCGTCCTCGTCCCGACGACCCTGCTCGTGCAGCAGCACTACGGCACCTTCTCCGAGCGCTACAGCCAGTTCCCCGTCAAGGTGAAGGCGCTCTCGCGCTTCCAGAGCGAGGGCGAGTCCAAGGCCACCCTGGAGGGCCTCCACGAGGGCTCGGTGGACGTGGTCATCGGTACCCACCGGCTGTTCTCGCAGGAGACGAGGTTCAAGGACCTCGGCCTGGTCATCGTCGACGAGGAGCAGCGCTTCGGCGTGGAGCACAAGGAGCAGCTGAAGAAGCTCCGCGCCAACGTGGACGTGCTCACCATGTCCGCGACCCCGATCCCGCGCACCCTGGAGATGGCGGTGACCGGCATCCGCGAGATGTCGACGATCACCACCCCGCCGGAGGAGCGCCACCCGGTGCTGACCTTCGTCGGCCCGTACGAGGAGAAGCAGATCGGTGCGGCCATCCGCCGCGAGCTGCTGCGCGAGGGCCAGTGCTTCTACATCCACAACCGGGTCGAGTCGATCGACCGGGCGGCGGCCAAGCTGCGCGAGATCGTGCCCGAGGCGCGGATCGCGACGGCGCACGGCCAGATGTCGGAGCAGGCCCTGGAGCAGGTCGTCGTCGACTTCTGGGAGAAGAAGTTCGACGTGCTCGTCTCGACGACGATCGTCGAGTCCGGCATCGACATCTCCAACGCCAACACCCTGATCGTGGAGCGCGGCGACAACTTCGGCCTGAGCCAGCTGCACCAGCTGCGCGGCCGCGTCGGGCGCGGCCGCGAGCGCGGGTACGCGTACTTCCTCTACCCGCCGGAGAAGCCGCTGACCGAGACCGCGCACGAGCGGCTCGCGACGATCGCCCAGCACACCGAGATGGGCGCGGGCATGTACGTGGCGATGAAGGACCTGGAGATCCGCGGCGCGGGCAATCTGCTCGGCGGCGAGCAGTCCGGTCACATCGCGGGCGTCGGCTTCGACCTCTACATCCGGATGGTCGGCGAGGCCGTGGCCGACTACCGGGCCGCGGTCGAGGGTCAGGTGGAGGAGGAGCCGCCGCTGGAGGTCAAGATCGAGCTGCCGGTCGACGCGCACGTTCCGCACGACTACGCGCCCGGCGAGCGGCTGCGCCTGCAGGCGTACCGGTCCATCGCCTCCGCCACCTCCGAGGCGGACATCAAGGCCGTGTGGGAGGAGCTCACCGACCGCTACGGCAAGCTGCCGGAGCCGGTGGAGAACCTGCTGCTGGTGGCCGGGCTGCGGATGCTGGCCCGGGCCTGCGGGGTCGGGGACATCACCCTCCAGGGCAACAACGTCCGGTTCGGGCCGGTGGAGCTGCGCGAGTCGCAGGAGCTGCGGCTCAAGCGGCTCTACCCGGGGACGGTGCTCAAGCCCGCCACCTCGCAGGTGCTGGTCCCGCGCCCGAAGGCGGGCAAGATCGGCGGGAAGCCGGTGGTCGGGCGGGAACTGCTGGCCTGGACGGGGGAGTTCCTCACCACCATCCTCGGTTCGTAGCGGCCGTAGCGGATGCGCTGACGACGGGAACGGCCGTGGCCGGGGACCTCAGGGGCCCCCGGCCACGGCCGTTCCCGCGTGCGCGGCTCAGCCCAGCTGGTCCGCGTCTATGACGTCCTTGTCGGCCGGGGCCTCGGCCTGGACCGGCTTGTCGAAGCCCGAGAAGGAGATCTCGGCCGGTTCCTTGCCGGTGATGCCCGCCTTGAGCAGGTAGGGCGTGCCCTCGGTGGCGACCAGCAGGGTCTCGGTGCCCTCGTCGGTCTTCGTGGTCAGGGTGAGGGCCTTCTGGCCGTCGACCGAGGTGACCTTGCCCTTCTCCGCGCCCTTGCTGTCGTCGAACTCCTTGAGCAGTTCGTCCAGGTCGCACAGGGAGGCGAGCTCCTTGGCGTCGGCGTCCGAGACCTTCGACTTCAGCCAGTGGCCCGCCAGCAGCTTGACCGCCCCGTCCGCCTGGTCCTTGGGCAGGTCCTTCATCTGCGAGCGGTAGAAGGGCTCGTCCGCCTTGATGAACACGAACTGGGCGTTGCGGATCAGCTCGAAGGAGCCCTCCTGGCCGGCCATCGTGCCCCGGCAGTCGCCGGTCTTGCTGACGGCCATGTTCAGGTCCATCGGCTTGCCGTCGGCCCAGATCTTGCCGCTGACGGTGAGCGAGGTGGCGCCGCGCAGGGCGTCCACGGACTTGTCCGCGACCTCGGAGCCGGAGAGATCCGCGAACGGGCCGGAGGCGAAGCACCCGGTGAGGCCGAGGGCGGCGGCGCAGGCGAGGGCGGCGGTGGCGGTGAGGCGGTGAGCGGTGCGCATGGGGACTCTCTAGGGCAGCTGGAAGGGGTAAAGGAAGATTAAAGGAGAACCGGAAGATCATGTTCCGCTCGTGGGCGTGTGCAGCGGTCCGGCGGGTGAAGGCGTGCCGATCACAGCAGATTCTTGTGAACCGAGTCAACATGATTCACAGATATTCTTGAGTTCACGCTGTGAATCGATCTCTCGAGCGTGAGCGGGTATGCTCCCCGGCATGCCCGAGGAGAACGCCGCAGCAGAGGTCACCGCGGCCGAGGTCGCCCGCCTGGCCGGAGTCGGCCGCGCGGCCGTGAGCAACTGGCGCCGCCGCCACGCCGACTTCCCCAAGCCTGTCGGCGGCACCGAAACCAGCCCCTCCTTCTCCCTGGACGAGGTGGAACACTGGCTGCGCGCCCAGGGCAAGCTCGCCGAGGTCCCGCTGCGCGAACGCGTCTGGCAGCAGATCACCGCCCACCCCGGCGGGGCCGTCACCGCCCTCGTCACGGCGGGCGGCGCCCTGCTCGTCGTACGCGACCGGCCCGCCGACTGGCTGCAGCTGACCGCGGTCTCCGACGCACGCATGTCCACCCTGCTGCGGCCCGTCCTCGACCAGGTGCTCGGCGCGCGCCTCGGGACCGGCCACGCGCTCGCCGAGATCCCGCTGCGCCCGGCCACCATGCCGCTGCTGCGGGCCGCCGCCGAACTCGCCGCCGAACTCGGCGCCCGCCAGGCCTTCGAGTTCCTCCTCGGACGCCACCTCGACGCCAACCCGCGCCAGTACACGCTCACCCCGGATTCTCTCGCCGGGCTCATGGCCGCCCTCGCCGGACCCGCAGCGCGCACCGTCCTCGACCCCGCCTGCGGCACCGGCACCCTGCTGCGGGCCGTCCCCGGCGCCACCACCCTGTACGCGCAGGACTCCGCGCCCGAACTCGCCGCGCTCGCCGCCCTGCGCCTCGCCCTGAACGGAACGCCCCGGATCCGCGCGGCCGCGGCCGACAGCCTGCGGGCCGACGCCTTCGCCCAGGACACCGTCGACGCCGTGCTCTGCCACCCGCCGTTCAACGAACGCGGTTGGGGCCACGAGGAACTGGCCTACGACCCGCGCTGGGAGTACGGCTTCCCGGCCCGCACCGAATCCGAACTCGCCTGGGTCCAGCACGCCCTGGCCCACCTGCGCGAAGGCGGCACCGCCGTCCTGCTCATGCCGCCCGCCGTCGCCGCCCGCCGCTCCGGCCGCCGCATCCGCGCCGACCTGCTGCGCCGCGGCGCGCTACGGGCCGTCGTCGCACTCCCGGCCGGGGCGGCGCCCCCGTACGGAATCCCCCTGCACCTGTGGGTGTTGCGCCGACCCGCCCCGCACGCGGCGCCCCCGGCCGGGCTGCTGCTCGTCGACACCGCCGCGCTCGCCGCCGACACCCCCCTGCGCACGGCATGGCCCGCCGTGCACGGCGCGGTGCAGGACGCCTGGAGCGCGTACGACCGCACCGGCTCGCTCGCCCAGGAGCCCGGCGTCAGCCGCGTGGTCCCCGTCATCGAGCTGCTGGACGACGACGTCGACCTCACCCCCGCCCGCCACCTGCCCCCGCCGGCCGCCGGTGGCGGTCCCGCCGCGCTGACCGCCGTACGGGAGCAGCTCGGCGAGACCCTCGGCCGGGCCGCCCGGCTCACCCCGCCGCCCGCGGCGGCGCCCGCCGGGGGCACGGCCCGACCGCCGATGACCACCGTCGGCGAACTCGCCCGCGCCGGAGCCCTGGAGCTGCACACCGGCACCGGCGGCGGCACCGGATCGGCCCCCGTCCTCACCGAACAGGACGTCTACACCGGGAGCGGCCCCTCCGGCACCCTGGTGCCCACCGCCGACGAGCCCGTGCTCACCGCCCCCGGCGACGTACTCGTCCCCCTCGTTGGCGGAGCGACCATCGCCCGGGTCGTGGGCGAAGCCGTCGCGGGCGCGGTACCGGGCCGCGGCCTGGCCCTGCTGCGCCCCGACCCCGACGCCCTCGACCCGTGGTTCCTGGCCGGATTCCTGCGCGGCACCGCCAACACCCGCCGCGCCAGCAGCCACGCCTCCACCGCCACCCGGCTCGACGTACGCCGGCTCCAGCTGCCCCGGCTGCCCCTGGCACAACAACAGAGCTACGGGCTCCGCTTCCGCGCGCTCGCCGAGTTCGAGGACGCACTACGGCTGGCGGGGCGGCTCGGCGAACAACTCGTACAGGGTTTCCACGACGGTCTCTCCGACGGCACGGTCACGCCGGAGTGAACGGCCGTGCAGCGAGCGTGCAACGGTTGCGCGCATCCCCTCACCCCTGGCCGGGAACGCTGTATACCCTCAGACCCGAAACTTCTTCCGCACGGCCCGTCAGGAGCAGCGATGCACGGCCCCGGCCTTCCGCCGCAGCACGGCCCCCAGTCCGATTCGGGGGGTGTGATGGCATTGCGCGTGGTGTTCGTGCTGCTGCCCATCCTCAGCTGCGGCTTCCTCGCCTGGGGGTCGTTGCTGCGACTCGCCCTGGTCACGCGCAAGTCCCGTGACTGGGCGCTGATGGTGGCCAGCTGCGTGCTCGCCGTCGTGTGGATGGCGCTCATCCAGGCCGACCCCACGCCCGAAGTCAACGGCTGGCAGAGCGACCTGGGCGCCGGCGGCTCGATCCTCATGGGTTTCGCGATCTGCGTGTACTTCCTCGTCGCCGACATCAAGCACCACGAGGCCCGGCGGTCGGCCCTGACCTCACAGTGGTACCCGGCGCAGCCCGCTCCGTACGTCCACCCGCAGCCGTCCGGGCCCGCCTACGGGTACCCGCCCGCCACGGCCACCACCCGGCCCTCCACCCCGACGCCGACCCCCGCGCCGACCCCGGCCCCTCCGCAGGTGCCGCCGCAGCCGACGCCGCCCCCGCGCATCGGGCAGGTCCGCGCCGAGCTCGACGAGCTCAGCGAGCTGCTGCGCAAGCAGACCCCGCCGGCCGGCGGCCCCCGCCACGATCCCCACCAGACCCCGTACCAGGACCCGCAGCAGTGACCGACCGGCTCATCGGCGACCGCTACCAGCTCGCGACCGTCCTCGGTCAGGGCGGCATGGGCCAGGTATGGACCGCCTACGACCGGCGCCTGGACCGCCGCGTCGCCGTCAAACTGCTGCGCCCCGACAAGGTCGCGGGCCCCGGCACCGTCGCCGAGGAGCTGCGCCGCCGCTTCGTGCGCGAGTGCCGGGTCACCGCGCAGGTCGACCACCCCGGCCTGGTCACCGTGCACGACGCGGGCAGCGACGGCGACGAACTCTTCCTCGTCATGGGCTACGTGGAGGGCGCCGACCTCGCCGACCACCTCGCCGAGCACGACCCCTACCCCTGGCAGTGGGCGGTCGCCGTCGTCGCGCAGCTGTGCTCGGTCCTGTCGGCCGTGCACGCGGTGCCGATCGTGCACCGGGACCTGAAGCCGCGCAACGTGATGGTCCGCCCGGACGGCACGGTGCTCGTCCTGGACCTCGGCGTGGCCTCGGTGATGGACACCGACACCACCCGCCTCACCAGCACCGGCTCGCCCATCGGTAGCCCCGCGTACATGGCGCCCGAGCAGGCCATGGGCGGCGCCGTGGGCCCGTACACCGACCTGTACGCCCTCGGCGTGCTGCTGTACGAACTCCTCACCGGCAACGTCCCCTTCGCCGGATCCACCGCCCTCGGCGTCCTGCACCGCCACCTGTACGAGCCCCCGCTCCCGGTCCGCCAGGCGCGCCCGGAGATCCCGCCGGAGCTGGAGAAGCTCCTGCTCCACCTCCTCGCCAAGGACCCGCAGGACCGGCCCTCCTCCGCCCAGGAGGTCTACGAGGCGCTGGCCCCGCTGCTGCCCGCCCGCGGCAGCCGCACCCCGTCCGGCCCGCTCGACCCGACCCGGCCCTTCCTGCGCCCGCAGGCACCCTGGCCGGACCGGGCCGCGGCCATCCCCCCGCGGCCGAGCACCCCGCCCGCGCCGCCCAAGGCCGACGTCCCCGGAGCCGTGGACGAGGCCCGCAAGGCCCTGGACGAGGGGCGGCTCACCCAGGCCGTGGACATCCTCGGCGGCATCCTCCCGGCGGCGGCCGCCGAGCACGGGGAGCACTCCCCGGTGGTGCGCTCCCTGCGCAAGCAGTACGCCGCCACGCTGATGGACGACGGCCAGTACCGGCGGGCCCTGCCGGAACTGCGCCGCCTCGCCGACGAGTTCCCGGCCGGGGACCCCCAGTCGCTGCGCTTCCGCTACGACTCGGCTCAGTGCCTGGAGCAACTGGGCGAGCCGGCCGCCGCCCTGGCCGAGTACCGCTCGCTGCTCCCGTTCTTCGAGAACCACTACGCCAACCCGGACCCGGGCCTCCCGCTGGAGGTCCGCCGCCGGATAGCCCACCTGCTGCTCTCCCTCGGCGACCGCCAGGCGGCCCACGACACCCTGGCCCGGCTGCTGTTCGACGCGGAACGGCTGCACGGCCCGGGCCACCCCTTCCCGGCCGAGATCCGCCGCACGTTGCAGTGGCTCAGCCAGGTCCGCTGACCGAGCGCCGGGTGCGTCCCCGCAGGGCCGCGAGCAGCAGGATCCCCGACGCGCCCGCCAGGACGGCCAGCCCCGGAACCAGACCCGGCGGGCGGAACTCACAGCTCACCCGGGTGGTGCCGGGGGTGAGCGGGACCGCCACCAGGCCCAGGTGACCGGCGGCCGGGCGGCCGTTGCAGGTCCAGCCGGCGATCGCGGGGACCGAGAGGACCGCCGTGCCGGTCGTGCCCGGCGGGAGGGTGGCGCGGACCCCGGAGGAGTCGACCCGGACCGAGGTCGCGGCCGTTGCCCGCAGGCCGGCGACCGCGGCGTCGAGCCGCGTCCGGTCCAGGCAGGACAGGGTCCACCGCGGGGGCGGGGCCGCGTCGAAGACCAGGGCCGAGGACTCCCCGCGGGAGGGGCCCATCGGCTGGAGGGCGGCCCGGTTGCGGGGGGCGTTGCCGTTCAGGCGGAAGGCGGGGCCGTCCGCGAGGCGGGCCGTCGCGTTGTACTCGGGGGCCCACAGGTAGGCCTCCGTGCCCGCGCGGCAGGTGCCGGGTGTGAGCGGGTCCTCGTACACCCGAGCGCCCAGCAGTGCTTCCTGGTTGGCGAAGGGGGAGTCCTCGGCGTAGGACAGGGGGGCGCCGGGCGGGCGGGTCGTCACCAGCGGGGGCACCTGGGCGCGGCGGACCGTGCCGTCGGGCTGCAGGCGTGCGCCGACCGCGAAGACGGCGTCCGTGACCGGGTTGTCGATGCTCTGGACGTTGCGTCCGCGCGAGGTCCAGCCCGCCCCGAGGGCGACCATCGTGCGGGTGAACACGTCCGGGGTGTGGCTGCTGTAGTAGGCGCCGCCCTCGCCGCCGAGCAGCAGCGGGTCGTTGCCCGTCAGGGCGGGCCGGCTCGGGTCGGTGCGGTACGCGGGCCAGCCGTCGGCCGCCGCCAGGGCCTCGGCGCGCGCGGTGTGCGCCGGCCCCCAGGACGGGTAGTCGTCGAGCCCGCCCAGCTTGCCCTTGTGTCCGTAGGCGGTGGTCGCGGCGGCCTGGGCCAGGAGGACCAGCGCGAGCAGTGTGGCCGCCGGCCACGCGGGACGGCGGTGGCGCAGCGACCACCAGGCCGCCCCCGCCAGGGCCAGCCCGCCGGCGAAGAGCGCGTAGCCCGCCGCCGTCACCAGCGGGCTGCTCTGCGCCCACAGCGCGGCGACCGAAAGGACGCCCGCTCCCGCGGCCAGCGCCGGCGGCCGCGGCGGGCCCGCGGCCAGCCCGGTCCAGGCGGCGATCACGGCGATCCCGGCCAGCACGAAGGTCTGCCGGTACGGGCTTCCGTTCGGGGTGGCGAACAGGTGCCAGGCCAGATGGGTCGGCGCCCACTGGAGGGAGAGCGCCACGGCCACGGTCAGCCCCGCCCACCACAGCCGGGTGCGCGCCGGGACCGCCCGGTGGAAGGGCAGCGCGGCCACCAGCAGCAGGGTTCCGGTGCCCACGAAGACGGCGGGGGAGGAGAAGGAGTACGTCCCGGGCAGCAGCCGTGCGAACAGGTCCGCCCAGGTCACCGGCCGGAACTCCTTGACCCATCCCGGATAGGCCCGTCCGGAGCTGAGGAAGAGGGGCAGGAGGACGGGCGCCGCGAGCGCGATCCCGAGCAGGGTCGTCCCGGCGCCCCGCGCGATCACCGACAGCCGGCTCGAGGTGCCCTCCCGGGTGAGCGCCACCCGTACCAGCAGCACCAGCGCCGCACCCAGCGTCGCCATGTAGGCGGTGTAGAAGTTCGCCGTCCAGCAGACCGCGACGACCAGCGGCGCCAGCAGGACCCGGCGCCCGCGCAGGGCCCATTCGCCGGTCAGGCACAGCAGGGGGAAGGCGAGCAGCCCGTCCAGCCACATCGGGTTGTACGAGGCTTCGATCACCGACCAGCCGCACAGCGCATACGAGGCCCCGAGCAGGCCGGCCGCCCACCAGGGCCCGCGGCGCTGCGTGCGCAGCAGCCAGGCCATCGCGGCCGCCGCGGCCGCCGTCTTGAGCACGGTCACGACGTACACGGCGAGGTCGATGTCCGCGCGCGGGAAGAGACCGACGAGGACGGCGAAGGGGCTGGTCAGGTAGGTGCCCAGGTCCGGCAGGAAACTCATGCCGTAGCCGGAGCGCCAGTTGAACAGCAGTCCGCCCTCCGCGCGGCCGTGCAGCAGGTCCCACAGCTGCGCGTGGAAGGGGACGAACTGGTTGCCGAGGTCGTTGATGCTGCGGTGGCGCGGCCCGTAGGGGAACACCCGGGTGGCGGCGTCCCCGGCGCACACCGCCACCGCCGTGAGCAGGGCGGCGAACGCCGAGCCGAGCAGGCTCCGGCGGCGCGGTGAGCCGTGCGGTGAGCGGCGCGGTGCGGGAGACGGTGCGGGACGCGGTGCGGGACGCGGCGAGGGGTGCGGCGAGCGGTGCGTTGTCGACATGGTGGGCCGACCTTGGCAGGGCCGGGTGACCGAAGGGTGGCCTCAGGGTTGCCGGTGGCCGATCCCGGCGGCGCGAGGGGCTCGGGGTCCCCAGAACGGGTGACGGGTGGCGTGCCGGACCCGCCCGTGCCCGCCGGCTCGCCTATGAACGGTGCGTGTTCGGTCCGCGCGTGAATCGTTGGTCGAACCGGTGGTCCGGATCACCGTGACCTCATAACATCGATCACCGCACGGCCCTTTGTGCACTGACGCACAATCTTCCGGCCCTGGAGGCTCCTTTGCACCGTCGCACAGCGCTCTCCGTCTCCGCCGCCCTGCTCGTGGCGGCGCCCCTGCTGTCCGCCTGCTCGGGCGAGCCGCGAGCCGGCACCGCGGCCGTCGTGGGCGGCGAACGGATCACCACCTCCGCGCTCCAGGCCCAGGTCAACGACGTCCGTGCGGCGCAGAACCGGTCCGGGCAGGCCGCTGCCGAGCTCATCGCGAGCACCCCCCACCTGGAGCGGCAGAAGCTCGACGCGCTCCTCCAGAGCCGGATCATCGACAAGATGGCCGATACCGCCGGGCTCACGGCCACCCAGAAGGACATCGAGGACGAACGCAAGGCGTACGTCGACGAGAACGGCGGCAACGAGCAGTTCGAGGCACTGCTCCTGCAGAAGGGGGCCATGGCCCCCGGCCAGGTCGACCGCTTCCTCCGGGACCGGGTGCTCCTCACCGCGCTCACCGCCAAGTACGGAGCCGGGAAGCTGGAGCAGCCCGCCCGCGCCGCCGTCGAGGCACTGCACATCGAGGTGAACCCGCGCTACGGCGCCTGGGACGCCAAGGAGATCAAGCTCGGCACCGGGGAGACGCCCTGGATCACCCAGCGGACGCGGCCCGAGGCGGCGCCCGCCGGAGCCTGAGGCTCCGGGGTCCCGCGGGCCGCGGGCCGGCGCGCCGGAGGTAGGTTCGGAGGGTGACCGACCACTCCGAACCCACCGCCACCGCCGCCGCCGAGCCCACGGGCCGCATCGTCCTGCTGACCACCAGCCACCGGGTCGCCCCCGGCGTACTGTCCTGGCCGGCGTGGCAGACCCTGCACGCAGCGGACCGGGTGCTGTGCGCCGACCCCGACCACCCGCAGCTGCCGTACCTGCGGGAGGCGGGCATCGAGGTCGCGTTCGAGAGCCCGGACGCGCACGCGCTGGTCGAGGCCTGCGCGGGCGGCCGTACGGTCGTGGTGCTCCCGGGCGGCGAGGGCGACCAGCGGCTCACCGACGGGCTGGCCCGGCTGGCCGGCTCGGGCCGGGTCTCGATGCCCGACCTGGAACTCCTTCCGGGCTCCTACGACCTGCCGGGCGCGCGCCTGCTCGACCTGGTCCAGGTGATGGACCGGGTCCGGCGCGAGTGCCCGTGGACCTCCCGGCAGACCCACCGGGGCCTGGCCAAGTACGCGATCGAAGAGGCGTACGAGCTGGTCGAGGCCATCGAGGACGGGGACCGGGAGGAGCTGCGCGAGGAGCTCGGCGACGTGCTGCTCCAGGTGGTCTTCCACGCCCGGATCGCCGAGGAGGCCGGCGGGGACGGCGAGGACGGCGAGGACGCTACCGAGGCCTTCTCCATCGACGACGTGGCCGGGGCGCTGGTCACCAAGCTGATCCACCGGCATCCGCACGTCTTCGGCGACGCGGAGGCCGAGACCCCGGAGGACGTCAACGCGCACTGGCAGCGCACCAAGGCGGTGGAGAAGCGGCGGGAGTCGGTCACCGACGGGATCCCGGTGGGCCAGCCCGGCTTGGCGCTCGCCGCCAAGCTCGCGGGCCGGGCCCGGACGGGCGGCGTGGCCGTGGAACTGCCCCGCGGCGAGGGCATCGGGTACGAACTGCTCGAGCTCGCGGCCCGTGCCGAGGCGGCGGGGACCGACCCCGAGACCGCGCTGCGCGCGGCGGCCCGCGCCTACCGGGACGCGATCCGGGCGGCCGAGGGCGTGGCGGAGCCGGGCGAGTAGGGGACCTTCCTCGAGGGGGCCTTCCTTCAGTACGCCTTCGGCGCGCGGGCCGACGGGTCGTGCCAGTGGGGCGCCCGGGGGTCGAGGAACCACTCGCCGAATCCCAGCGGGCGCTCCCCGTACGCGGGGCCCCGGGCCGGTACGGCGTCGTGGAAGAGGCGGCCGGGGCGGGCGCCCAGCTCCTGGAGGAGGTGGGCGGTCTCGTCGATGAACTGCGGCGGACCGCTCAGGTAGACGTCCTGGTCCGGCCACAGCCCCCGGTTGCCCAGGGCGGTCGCCAGCCGGTCGGTGGCCTGGTTGCGGTGGCGCCCCGGGGCGGGCGTGATGTAGGTGACGGCGAGCCAGGCGCAGCTGGCGGCGAACGCGTCGATGAGCGGGCGGTCGTAGAGGTGCGCGCCGTCCCGGGCCACCACGAAGAGCCGTACGTCCTGATCGCAGGGACGCTCCGCGAGGTCCTCCAGCAGGGCCCGGATGGGTGCCCAGCCGGTGCCGGCGGCGATCAGGCTGACCGGGCGGTCCGCGCGGCGGAAGGTCAGCTGCCCGCCGGCGGCGCTGAGTCGCAGCAGGTCGCCCGGCCGGGTCTCGCGGACCAGGGCGGTGCTCAGGCGCCCCTGTTCGACCCGGCTGACGTGCAGGTCGAGGGTGCCGTCGGGGCGGGGGGCGTTGCCGATGGAGTAGGTGCGCCAGGTCGTCGGGAACCGACCGCTGCTCACGCTCGTGTACTGGCCGGGGAGATAGGGGAAGGGGGCGTGCGGCCGTAGCGTCAGGACGCCTATGTCCGGTCCGTACTGGAGGTGGCGCACGACCTCGGCGTCCCACCACGGTGGGTCCTCGCTCGCTTCGGCGCCGGCCGTCATCGCGTCGGCCATCACCTGGTAGGCCTCGGCCCAGGCCTTCTCGACCGGTGGGGTCCAGGCCGCGCCGGAGGTCTCCGCGAGTGCGGCGAGCAGGCTGGCGCCGACGGCCGCGTAGTGCTCGGGGCGGACCAGGAACTTGCGGTGGTCGCGTCCCAGGTCGCGCAGGTAGGGGCCGAGGGTCTCGTCGTCCATGTGGGCGATCACGTGGGTGAGCGCGGCGAAGAGCCGGTCCCGCTGGCGTTCCATGTCGTGGAGGGGGTCCGGGAAGAGGGCGCGGATCGCGGGGTTGTGCCAGAAGAGGTGGGAGTAGAAGAACTTGACGGCGTGCTCGGCCCGTCTCTCCAC
Organism: Streptomyces sp. NPDC091682; assembly: GCF_044756625.1. Classification (NCBI taxonomy): domain Bacteria; kingdom Bacillati; phylum Actinomycetota; class Actinomycetes; order Kitasatosporales; family Streptomycetaceae; genus Streptomyces; species Streptomyces sp. NPDC091682. The sequence continues at coordinate 36,438 of NZ_JBIVTH010000023.1, forward strand.
CACCGCGAAACTGCTTTTCAAGATCCTGACATCCACAAAACCGAAAGTAGGAATGTCGGAGAAGTTGACGTCAAGGGATGGCCGATCTACGGACAGCCGCGACTAACCGGCTATATCGGATGGGGTCTCGGCGCCGGGATACGGTCATCAGGTGCACGAGCAGACCTCCGGAACCCCCGCCGAAACCCCCGCGGACACTCCCGCCGACACTCCTTCCGCCGAGGGCCCCACCCTCTTCGACTGGGAGTTCGCGACCGACCCCTACCCGGCGTACGCCTGGCTGCGCGAGCACTCCCCGGTGCACCGCACCAAGCTGCCCAGTGGGGTCGAGGCGTGGCTCGTCACCCGGTACGCCGATGCCCGCCAGGCCCTCGCCGACCAGCGGCTCAGCAAGAATCCGGCGCACCACGCCGAGCCCGCGCACGCCAAGGGCAAGACCGGGATCCCGGGGGAGCGTAAGGCGGAGCTGATGACGCACCTGCTCAACATCGACCCGCCCGACCACACCCGGCTGCGGCGACTGGTGTCGAAGGCCTTCACCCCCCGCAGGGTCGCCGAGTTCGCCCCGCGGGTGCAGGCGCTCACCGACCACCTGATCGACCAGTTCGCGGGGAGGGGCGAGGCCGATCTCATTCACGAGTTCGCCTTCCCGCTCCCGATCTACGCCATCTGCGAGATGCTCGGGGTACCGCGCGAGGACCAGGACGACTTCCGCGACTGGGCCGGCATGATGATCCGCCACGGCGGCGGTCCACGTGGTGGGGTGGCCCGGTCGGTCAAGCAGATGCGGACCTACCTCGGTGAACTCATTCATCGCAAAAGGGATGATCTGGGCGATGACCTCATTTCCGACCTGATTCGGGCGAGCGATCACGGCGACCACCTGACGGAGGGCGAGGCCACCGCCATGGCCTTCATCCTGCTCTTCGCCGGTTTCGAGACCACCGTGAACCTCATCGGCAACGGGGTCCACTCCCTCTTCATGAATCCGGACCAGCGCACCCGCCTCCAAGACTCCCTCGCCGCCGGCGACCGCGGCCTGCTGGAGACCGGCATCGAGGAGCTGCTCCGCTACGACGGCCCCGTGGAGCTGGCGACCTGGCGGTTCGCCACCGAACCACTGACTCTCGGAGGCGAGGACGTCGCGGCGGGCGATCCGGTTCTCGTCGTCCTCGCCGCGGCCGACCGGGACCCCGAGCGCTTCGCGGACCCGGACACCCTCGACCTCTCCCGGACCGACAATCAGCACCTCGGGTACGGCCACGGCATCCACTACTGCCTGGGTGCCCCGCTCGCCCGACTCGAAGGGCAGACCGCACTCGCGACTTTGCTGACGCGTCTACCTGATCTGGAACTTGCCGTTCCACCCCAAGACCTGCGCTGGCGCGGAGGGTTGATCATGCGAGGACTGCGCACTCTTCCCGTTCGATTCACGGCTCAAAACAGTTGCGCGAAAGCTGATTAAAAGTCAGGTTCGGCCTTGACTTGTGACAATCGTTCGAAGGCCGCTAGGTTCTGCCGTTACCCCGCTGTTATATGCGAAAGGTGATCCCTCATGCTCTCCGGGAACGGCCGTCACAGACGCCCCCGCCAGGTCCCCGCGCTGGTCGTCACAGCCGGAGTCACTGGCTCCGCGCTGGCCATGCCGCTGTTGGCCGCCACCAGCGCCACTGCCGCCGACACGTCCACGTGGGACAAGGTCGCCGAGTGCGAGAGCGGCGGCTCGTGGAGCGCGAACTTCGGTAGCGGCGCCTACGGCGGACTCCAGTTCACCCAGGAAGAGTGGCAGAGCGCCGGCGGGCTCGACTTCGCCGAGCGCCCCGACCTGGCGAGCCGTTCCCAGCAGATAGCCGTGGCCGAGCGGGTGCTCGGCTCGACGGGGCCGCAGGCCTGGCCGCTGTGTGCGGCCTCGGCCGGCCTGGTCAAGGAGAGCCCCGCCGCCAAGGTGGACCCCGGTCTGCCCGGCAGCCAGAGCCCGATCGCCCCCGCGCCGTCCCGCCCGGACGACGCCGTTCCGTCCACCGGGGGCGGCAAGCCGTCCACGGACTACGGGTCGCCGACCCCGGCCCCGGCTGCGAGCCCGTCCAGCACCCCGTTCCTGATTCCCGACGCCCCGTCCGTCGGGCTGCCCGTCATGCCCGCGCCGGACGTCCCGACGACGCCTCCGGTCGACCCGACCGCTCCGGTCCAGCCGGGCGGCCCGACCGGCACGCCGGCCCCCGTCGACCCGACGGCGCCGACGCAGCCGGTGGACCCGACCGCGCCCACCACCCCGCCCGTCACGCCGGGACTGCCCCCGGTCGACTCGACGGCCCCCGCGAACCCGGAGGTCCCGCAGACCACCGGCGCCACTCCTGTCGAGGGCAGCGGCAAGCACCGCGGTGCGCCCGAGGGCGAGTCGACGGCCCCGTCCGGTGCCGCATCGGACCCCACTTACACGGTCCAGGCGGGCGACAGCCTGGCGACCATCGCGGTTGCCAAGGGCGTAAAGGGGGGCTGGAACGGTCTCTACCAGGCCAATGAGCAAGTCATCGGCGGGGACGCCGACCTCATCAAGCCCGGCCAGAACCTGGATCTAACCCCGCAATAAGGACAGTTCAGTTATCCGGAAAGAGTCGAATGTCGGATTTCTATAAGTGAGACATGTGTCTCTTCCGGTCAACTGGCGTGTCCCGCCTCGGGGCTTCCGCAAACCCCGCCCTCACCTGCGCAAACACCCCTGCAGGGGGCGCAAGTAGGGGCCGTTTCTCCCCGATGTTCGTCGTTGAACATCGGGGAGAGACCTGTCTACCTTCTGAATCGCTCGCCACCGCGAGCTCCTTCGACCGCATCGCCGAATCCTGCCGGCGGACGGGGGGAACAGTCGTCGCGTCAAGCGCCGAAGGCAGGAGCGGGGGAACCAAGGTAGGTGCCGGGAGCGGCCGTTGAGAGACGGTCACGCAACCGGCTTGGGGTTAAGACGTGCGCTAGGTCGCACGGCCGGGCAACTCACTCGCCCGAACCCGACAGCTCACCTCGTAGGCGTCGGTGAGGAGAACTCCATGCTGCTTTCCGGCAAGGGCAAGCACCGTCGCGGTACTGCAATCGAGCGGTCTGTTCGGATCGTCACGCTCGCCGGTGTCGCCGGTGTGGCCGTGGCCGCCCCCCTGATGGCCGCGGGCACCGCCAGCGCCGCCACCACGTCCGAGTGGGACAAGGTCGCGCAGTGCGAGTCGGGTGGCAACTGGGCCATCAACACGGGCAACGGCTACTACGGCGGTCTGCAGTTCTCGCCCTCCACGTGGGCCGGGTTCGGTGGCAAGTCGTACGCCGCGCAGGCCAACCAGGCCTCCAAGTCGCAGCAGATAGCCATCGCCGAGAAGGTCCTCAAGAGCCAGGGCAAGGGCGCCTGGCCGTCCTGCGGCAAGGGCCTGTCGAACTCCGCCTACAGCGGTGGCGGCTCCGAGACCCCGGCGTCGTCGAAGCCCCAGTCTAAGCCGCAGTCCAAGCCGCAGCCGAAGGCCGAGACGAAGAAGGTCGAGACGAAGAAGGTCGAGACCAAGGCCGCGCCGAAGCAGGAGACCAAGCGCGCCGAGGCTCCGACCACCCGCTCCGAGCGCACCGAGGCTCCGGCCGCGCCGAAGACCGGCAACGGCTCGTACGAGGTCAAGTCGGGCGACACCCTGGGCACCATCGCCGAGGCCAACGGCGTCAAGGGCGGCTGGCAGCAGCTCTTCGAGCTGAACAAGGACATCGTCTCGGACGCCGACCTGATCTTCCCGGGACAGAAGCTGAAGCTCAGCTGAACACTGCGGTAGAGCCGCAGGAACGTGTACGCGGCGTCAGCTGACCCCGTGCAGGATTTCCACCGCCCGGCGCGCGCCCCACGCGCCGGGCGGTGCTGCGTGCGGCCCCCGAACGTCGATGATCAAGCGATGTATGTCCCGGAAGAGGGGTATTCGAGCGCTTTTTCGTCCCAGGGTCCGGGCGGTCGGGCGGCCCAGTGCCCGGAGCCGGTTAGGCTCTAGGCGGCAAGGCCATCCCACGGCCTGACACGCCACCGCACACTCAGCGTCACATCCCAGAAGGAGATGCTCGTGCCGTCCATCGACGTCGTCGTAGCCCGGGAAATCCTGGACTCCCGAGGCAACCCCACGGTCGAGGTCGAGGTGGGCCTCGACGATGGCAGCACCGGCCGTGCTGCAGTTCCGTCCGGCGCCTCCACCGGTGCATTCGAGGCCATCGAGCTGCGTGACGGTGACCCCGACCGTTACTTCGGCAAGGGTGTCGAGAAGGCCGTCCTCGCCGTCATCGAGCAGATCGGCCCGGAGCTCGTCGGCTACGACGCCACCGAGCAGCGCCTGATCGACCAGGCCATGTTCGACCTGGACGCCACCGACAACAAGGGCTCGCTCGGCGCCAACGCCATCCTCGGCGTGTCCCTGGCCGTCGCGCACGCCGCGTCCGAGGCCTCGGACCTCCCGCTCTTCCGCTACCTCGGCGGTCCGAACGCGCACCTGCTGCCCGTTCCGATGATGAACATCCTCAACGGTGGGTCGCACGCCGACTCCAACGTGGACATCCAGGAGTTCATGATCGCCCCCATCGGCGCGGAGTCCTTCTCCGAGGCGCTGCGTTGGGGTGCCGAGGTCTACCACACCCTCAAGAAGGTCCTGCACACCAAGGGCCTCTCCACCGGCCTGGGCGACGAGGGCGGCTTCGCCCCGAACCTGGAGTCCAACCGCGCCGCGCTCGACCTCATCATCGAGGCCATCAAGCAGGCCGGCTACACCCCGGGCACGGACATCGCGCTCGCGCTCGACGTCGCCGCGTCCGAGTTCTACAAGGACGGCCAGTACGAGTTCGAGGGCAAGTCCCGCTCGGCCGCCGAGATGACCGACTACTACGCCGAGCTCGTCGAGGCGTACCCGCTCGTCTCCATCGAGGACCCGCTGTTCGAGGACGACTGGGACGGCTGGAAGACCATCACCGACCGCCTCGGCGCCAAGGTCCAGATCGTTGGTGACGACCTGTTCGTCACCAACCCGGAGCGTCTGGCCCGCGGTATCGAGGAGGGCTCCGCGAACGCCCTGCTCGTGAAGGTGAACCAGATCGGTTCGCTGACCGAGACCCTGGACGCCGTCGAGATGGCCCAGCGCAACGGCTTCAAGTGCATGATGTCCCACCGTTCCGGTGAGACCGAGGACGTCACCATCGCCGACCTCGCCGTCGCCGTGAACTGCGGTCAGATCAAGACCGGCGCCCCGGCCCGCTCGGACCGCGTCGCCAAGTACAACCAGCTGCTGCGCATCGAGGAGATCCTCGACGACGCCGCGGTGTACGCGGGCCGCTCCGCCTTCCCGCGCTTCAAGGGCTAATCACCCCCCTGAGGGGCTGGCCTCCGTACGTCCCCGCACTCGGTCCCGTACCGTGTGCGGGGACGTATTGCGTAGTGCGTACCTAGGGGAGGCGGACCAATGGCCGGGAACCGGGATCGGTTCTCCACCTTCTCCACCGCGACGAGGCTCAAGCAGCTCGGCGAGCGGACCGCCGCCCACGTCTACCGGTCGCAGTCGCGGCGCCAGGTCCGCCGCAGCCGGCTCACCGGCCGCGCCGCGCTCCTGGTGCTCGTCCTCTGTACGCTGGTCGTCGCCCTCGCGTATCCGATGCGCCAGTACGTTTCCCAGCGCTCGGAGATCGCGAAGCAGCAGCGGGCCGCCGCGGCCGCGCGGGACCGCCTCGAGCGGCTCCGTGACGAGAAGGCCCGCTGGCAGGACGACGCCTACGCGGAGCAGCAGGCGCGCAAGCACCTGCACTTCCTGCGCCCGGGGGAGATCGGCTACATCATGAGCGACCCCGGGGCCCAGTCCCCGCAGCCGCACCGGACCGGCCACGCCGGCTCCGACCGCCCCTGGTACTCCAACGTCTGGGACGGCGTCGACAAGGCCGACCGCCCCGGCGAGTGATCCGTACCGCCGTACCGCAGCACCCATCCACGAGAACGAAGAGACTTCCTCCAGGCATGCAGACGCCCCCGCCCCAGACCGACCGGACCGAGCCGACCGACGCGGACATCGAGGCGTTCGAGCAGCAGCTCGGCCGCCCGCCGCGCGGGCTGCGCGCCATCGCGCACCGCTGCCCCTGCGGGCAGCCGGACGTGGTGGAGACCGCCCCGCGGCTCCCCGACGGCACCCCCTTCCCGACGCTGTACTACCTGACGTGCCCGCGCGCGGCCTCCGCGATCGGCACGCTGGAGGCCAACGGCGTGATGAAGGAGATGCAGGCCCGGCTCGCCGAGGACAAGGAACTGGCCGCCGCCTACCAGGCCGCCCACGAGGACTACATCCAGCGGCGCGACGCCATCGAGGTGCTCCAGGGCTTCCCGAGCGCCGGCGGCATGCCGGACCGGGTGAAGTGCCTGCACGTGCTGGTCGGCCACTCCCTGGCCGCCGGCCCCGGGGTGAACCCGTTCGGTGACGAGGCCCTGGCGATGCTGCCGGAGTGGTGGGCCAAGGGTGCCTGCGTCGTGCCGTGCGGGGAGAAGAAGACGGACGACGAGGGGTCGCGGGCGTGACCCGGGTCGCCGCCGTCGACTGCGGTACGAACTCCATCCGGCTGCTGGTGGCGGACTACGAGCCGGCCACCGGCGAGCTGGTCGAGTTGGACCGCCGGATGACCATCGTCCGGCTCGGTCAGGACGTGGACCGGACCGGGCGCCTGGCCCCGGAGGCGCTGGAGCGCACCTTCGCCGCCTGCCGCGAGTACGCGGGAGTGATCAAGGAGTTCGGTGCGGAGCGGGTGCGCTTCGTGGCGACCTCCGCCTCCCGGGATGCCGAGAACCGGGCGGACTTCGTCCGGGGCGTCCTGGACATCCTGGGGGTCGAGCCCGAGGTGATCTCCGGTGACCAGGAGGCGGAGTTCTCCTTCGTCGGTGCCACCAAGGAGCTCGCGGCGCACGAGCACCTTCCGCGGCCGTTCCTGGTGGTGGACATCGGCGGCGGTTCGACCGAGTTCGTGGTCGGCGAGGAGCACGTACGGGCCGCGCGGTCCGTGGACATCGGCTGCGTCCGGATGACCGAGCGGCACCTGGTGGTGGACGGGGTCGTCACCGACCCGCCGACCGCCGAGCAGGTCGCCGCGATCCGCGCCGACATCGAGGCGGCGCTGGACCTGGCCGCCGAGGGCGTCCCGCTGGCCGAGGCGCGCACGCTGGTGGGCCTGGCCGGTTCGGTGACCACGGTCGCCGGGATCGCGCTGGGGCTGGCGGAGTACGAATCGTCCGCGATCCACCACTCCCGGATCTCCTACGAGCAGGTGCGCGCGATCAGCGAGCGGATGCTGACGGCGACGCACGCCGAGCGCGCGGCGATCCCCGTCATGCATCCGGGTCGGGTGGACGTGATCGGAGCGGGTGCGCTGGTACTGCTGGCGATCATGGATCGCATCGGCGCTTCGGAGGTCGTCGTGTCGGAGCACGACATCCTCGACGGCATCGCGATCAAGACCGCAGAAGAGGCCGGGGCCGACCAGCGGCGGGTGTGACCTGCCGGATCGATGGAAGACGGTGCTGCGGTCGGCCGACCGCAGCACCGTCGTCTTGCCGGACTCAGCTGGTGAGGTGGACGTCGCGCCGGTCGCCGACCACTTCACGCCGCTCCGTCTGCCCGCTCACTGAACAGGTCGGCCAGCAACTCGGCCATGGTCACGGTCGGTCCACCTTCTGCCAGCACGGCCTCCGCCTCGCGTGCGAGGAGTTCCTCGGCCGCCTCTTCGAGCGCGTTGAAGTCCGCGAGGGGAACCAGGGCGGCCACCGGGGCGCCGTTACGGGTGATGACGGTCGGAGTGCCCTGCTCCGCCCGGTTGATGTGGTCCGCGAGGTGGGCCCGGGCTTCACGCACGGTCACGGCGTTCTCACTCATGCCGCCAGCGTACGCGCGGGCGCGTACACATGCCTGTCCGGTGCCGAATCGATGTGGGTTCGGAGGGAGATGCTCGATGGAATCGCTTGGTCCATCGCCTGAACGACCTTCGAAGTAGGTTGTGAAGGGCTCTTGGGCCCGTGATCCACACCAAGTTCGTGAAGTTCTTCACAAGGAAAAGGGGTCTGTTGGCTCGAAGGAAGGGCCCTTCGGGGTCTTCCGGAGGCCCTCAGGCCCTTTTTCGCGTGTGTTCGTGCGATCCACGGGGGTGACGGGATCCGCGTCGGAGGTATGGACGAACCCCTGTGGTCCAGTCCTCTTTTGGCCTTGGAGGCCAGTTCAGGACGGGTGAACAACGACTCCGGGCGCCTTCTGGTTCCCGTCGCGCGCCATGACCTCCGTCACGTGGGCGGCGGAGTGTAGCAGAGGGTCTCTCAGCCCTTGTGAAGGGGCTCACGAGCGACACCCCTTTGGGTGCTGGATACTCGTTCCATGAGCACCACGGAGCGTCCCAGGATCCTCGTTGTAGGAGGTGGGTACGTAGGCCTGTACGCAGCCAAGCGCATCATGAAGAAGATGCGCTACGGCGAGGCGACCGTCACGGTCGTCGACCCGCGCTCGTACATGACCTACCAGCCCTTCCTCCCTGAAGTGGCCGCAGGCAGCATCTCGCCTCGGCACGTCGTCGTCCCGCTGCGACGCGTGCTGCCCAAGGCAGAGGTCCTCACCGGCCGGGTCACCAGCATCGACCAGGACCGCAAGGTCGCCGTCGTCACGCCGCTCGTCGGCGAGGCGTACGAGCTGCCCTTCGACTACCTGGTGATCGCGCTCGGCGCCGTCTCCCGCACCTTCCCGATCCCCGGCCTCGCCGAACAGGGCATCGGCATGAAGGGCGTCGAAGAGGGCATCGGCCTGCGCAACCACGTCCTCGAGCAGCTCGACAAGGCCGAGTCCACGACGGACGAGAACGTCCGCCGCAAGGCCCTCACCTTCGTCTTCATCGGCGGCGGCTTCGCCGGTGCGGAGACCATCGGTGAGGTCGAGGACATGGCCCGGGACGCCGCGAAGTACTACTCCACGATCAAGCGCGAGGACATGCGCTTCATCCTGGTCGACGCGGCCGACAAGATCCTTCCCGAGGTCGGGCCCAAGCTCGGCGCCTGGGGCAAGGAGCACCTGGAGTCCCGCGGCATCGAGATCTACCTCAGCACCTCCATGGACTCCTGCGTGGACGGCCACGTGGTGCTGAAGAACGGCCTCGAGGTCGACTCCAACACCATCGTGTGGACCGCCGGCGTCAAGCCGAACCCGGCGCTGGCCCGCTACGGCCTGCCGCTCGGCCCCCGCGGCCACGTGGACGCCCAGCCGACCCTCCAGGTCACGGGCACCGACTACATCTGGGCCGCCGGCGACAACGCCCAGGTCCCGGACGTCGCCGCCCGCAAGGCCGGCGTCGAGAACGCCTGGTGCCCGCCGAACGCCCAGCACGCGCTGCGCCAGGCCAAGGTCCTCGGCGACAACGTGATCTCGGGCATGCGGGGCTTCCCGCAGCACCCGTACTCGCACTCCAACAAGGGCGCGGTGGCGGGTCTCGGCCTCCACAAGGGCGTCGCGATGATCGTCATGGGCAAGACGAAGATCAAGCTCAAGGGCCGGCTGGCCTGGTACATGCACCGTGGCTACCACGGCATGGCCATGCCGACCTGGAACCGCAAGATCCGCGTCTTCGCCGACTGGACCCTCGCGATGTTCCTCAAGCGCGAGGTCGTTTCCCTCGGCGCGCTGGAGACCCCCCGCGAGGAGTTCTACGAGGCCGCCAAGCCGGCGCCGGCCCCGGCCGCCGCCGCTGCCCCGGCAGCGAAGGCCAAGGCCTGACCGGTGTGACCGGCGGGGCCTGAGCCCCACCCGGCTCACCTGCTCCGTCCGCTCCACCTGCACGACCTGCACGACCTGCACGACCTGTACGACCCCGAAGGGGCCGCCCGCCATCCGTGGTGCGGGCGGCCCCTTCGGCGTACCCGGAGCCCGGGACGGGTAGACGGAGGGGTCGGAGCTTTTGTGGAGGTGCGCCATGACCGACGCCGCGCCGCGGCTCGCCGTTGTTGCCGAGACCCTGCTGGGTGCCCCGCTACCGGTACGCGTGCGGGCCTGGGACGGCAGCGAGGCGGGCCCGCCCGACGGCCCCGTGCTCGTCATCCACGACCGCCGCGCCGTGCGCCGGATGCTGTGGAGGCCCGGCGAGCTGGGGCTGGCCCGGGCCTGGGTGGCCGGCGAACTGACGGTCGAAGGCAATCTGTTCGATCTACTGGACCGGGTGGCGGGCCTGCTGTGGGAACGCGAGCCGGACCTGCCGCCCGTCCACCCCGCCGTCTCCACGGCCCAGCCCGGGCCCGGCCCGGGCGCGGCCTTCGGGAGCATCGCCCGCCGCGCCGGGCTCCCCGCGCTGCGCGACCTGCCGGGGGCGAGGTGGCGCGACGCCGCCCACCGCGCCGCCGCGCGCGAACTCATCGCCCTCGCCGGACCGCTGCCGCCGCCCGCGCCGCCCGCCGAGGAGGCGGCCAGACGGGGCGGGCCACGCCACAGCAAGGGCCGGGACCGCCGGGCCGTCAGCCACCACTACGACGTCGGAAACGACTTCTACGAACGGGTGCTGGGCCCCTCGATGGTGTACTCCTGCGCCTACTGGAGCCCCGGCTCCACCCTGGAACGGGCCCAGCGCGACAAGCTCGACCTGGTCTGCCGCAAGCTCGCCCTGCGCCCCGGGGAGCGGCTGCTCGACGTCGGCTGCGGCTGGGGCTCCATGGCGTTGCACGCGGCCCGGGAGTACGGGGTCCGGGTCACCGGCGTCACGCTCTCCCGCGAGCAGGCCGCGTACGCCCGCAAGCGGGTCGCGGACGGGGGACTGACCGACCTGGTGGACATCCGGATCCAGGACTACCGGGACGTCAAGGACGGGCCGTACGAGGCCATTTCCTCCATCGGGATGGCCGAACACGTCGGGGCCGACCGCTACCGGGAGTACGCCCGCACCCTGCACGCCCTGCTGCGCCCCGGCGGGCGGCTGCTGAACCACCAGATCGCCCGTCCGCCGGAGCCGGACGAGGAGGCTTACCGGATCGACGAGTTCATCGATGCCTACGTCTTCCCCGACGGCGAGCTCTCCCCGCTCGGCACCACCGTCGGCGAGCTGGAGCGGGCCGGCTTCGAGGTCCGCGACGTGGAGGCGCTGCGCGAGCACTACGGGCTGACCCTGCGGGCCTGGGTGGCCCGACTGGAGGAGCACTGGGCGGAGGCGGTCCGACTGACCTCGCCCGGGCGGGCCCGGGTCTGGCAGCTCTACATGGCGGCCTGCGCGCTCGGCTTCGAGCGGGGCCGACTGGGCGTCAACCAGGTGCTGGCGGTGCGGCCCACGGCCGCCGGGGACGCCCGGTTGCCGCTGCGGCTGCGCACCTGGGACGCAGAAACGGTCTAGCAGGGCCACTGCACGGGTGCGGGCACGGGCGCGGAAGCGGGAAGGGCCCCGGGGCGACACGCCCCGGGGCCCTTCCGCTGTCCCTGCCGTTGCTACTCCGTCTTGATGGCGGTGAGCATGTTCAGGCGGGCGGCGCTGCGGGCCGGCCACATGGCGGCCAGCACACCGACCAGTCCGGCGAGTACGAAGAAGATCCCGATCCGGTCGAAGGGGATGACCAGTTCGTAGCCCGGGACGGAGCCGGCGATGGTCTTGCCGCCGGCCCAGGCGAGGAAGACGCCGACGCCGATGCCGAGGACCGCGCCGAAGAGCGAGATCACCACGGCCTCCAGCCGGATCATGTTCTTGACCCTGCCGCGGTCCAGGCCGACGGCGCGCAGCATGCCGATCTCCTGCTGGCGCTCGTATACCGACATCGCGAGGGTGTTGATCACGCCGAGCACCGCGATGATCAGGGCCATGCCGAGCAGGCCGTACATGATGTTCAGGGCGGTGTTCACCTGGCCGGCCATCTCGTTGCGGATGCCGGCCTTGTCGGCGACCTTGATGGCCGGGTTCTTGCCGAGGGCGTCGACGACGACCTGCTGGTTCGCCGCGGAGGCGCCGCCGTCGGTCTTGACGAGGACCTCGGGCAGGTACTGGGTCTCGTTGTGCGAGGCCAGGATCTTGTTGTCGAGGACGTAGTCGTCCAGCTGGCCCTTGCCGTCGAAGATCGCGCCGACCTGGAGCTTGCCCTTCTGGCCGTCGTCGTACTGGGCGTCGAGGGTGGAGCCGACCTTCAGCCCCTTCTTCTTCGCCTCCTCGGCGGAGACCATCAGCTTGCCCTCGCCCAGGGCGGCGAGGTCGCCGCTGGTGGTGTGGACGTTCAGCAGCTGGGAGAGACCGGCCGGGTTGACGCCGTTGACCAGCTGGCCGGTGTCGCCGAGCTTGACGATCTCACGGGTCCTCGGGGAGACCGCGACGACGCCCTTGCCCTTCTCCAGGGCGGGGAGGACGGACTTGTCGAGGTTCATGCCCTCGCCGGCCATCGTGACCCGGTAGTCGGCCTTGATGTTCTGCGTGGTGGTCTTGTCGACGGCCTGGCCGACGGTGATGCCGATCACCGACATGGCGGTGACCAGGGTCAGGCCGATGGTCAGGGAGGCTGCGGTGACCGCGGTGCGGCGCGGGTTGCGGAGCGCGTTCTGCGCGGCCAGCTTGCCGGCGACGCCGAAGACCTTCTCCAGCAGCGGGCGGACCGCGGCGATCACCGGGCGGGACAGCATCGGCAGCAGCACGAACAGGCCGATGACCAGGAAGAACGCGCCGGCGGCGATGGTCGTGCGACCGTCGCTCTTCTGGCTCACGCCGAGCAGGACCACCCCGATGCCGATGAGGGCGAGCACGCTGCCGATGGAGTTGCGCAGCACCAGGGACTTCATGGTCGCCGGGAGGTGGGCGCTGCCCATGGCGGCGACCGGGGCGATCTTGGTGGTGCGGCGGGCCGGCAGCCAGGCGGCGAGCATGGTGATGACGACGCCGATGACCAGGGCCGTCACGACCGTCGTCGGCGCGATGATCAGGTCGCCGGCGGGGATCTTGGCGTCGAGGAGCCCCATCGCAGAGCGCATCGCGACCGCCAGGCCGATGCCGGCGGCCAGACCGATGACCGAGGAGATGAAGCCGACCACGGCGGCCTCGGCGAGGACCGAGCGCTTGACCTGGCCGCGGTTGGCGCCGACGGCGCGGAGCAGGGCCAGTTCCTTGGTGCGCTGGGCGACCAGCATCGTGAAGGTGTTGTAGATCAGGAAGATGCCGACGAAGAGGGAGACCCCGGCGAAGATCAGCAGGCCCTGGCTCATGCCGGACATGGCCTGCTCGATGAACTTGGCCTGCTCGGCGGCGAGGGCCGCGCCGGTCTGCGCGTGGGAGTTCTCGCCCAGCAGCGGCTTGATCTGGGTCAGCAGCTGGTCGGCGCCGGTGCCGGCCTTGGCGGCGACGGAGACCTCGCTGTAGAAGCCGGGCTGGAGGTAGAGCTCCTGGGCGACCGCGGTGTCGAAGAGGACCAGGCTGCCGCCCGCGTTGACCGCGCCGTCCTCGGTGGTGAAGACGCCGGAGAGGGTGAACTCCTGGACCGGGCCGTTGGTGGCGACACGGATCTTGTCGCCGACCCGGTACTTGCCCTTGGCCGCGCTGTCCTTGTCGAGGGCGACCTGGTCGGCCTTGGCCGGGCCGGAGCCGTCGGTGAAGGTGTAGCGCGGGTCCTTGCCGTCCTTGGCGGGGGCGAAGTTGGAGCCGGCGTTGGACCAACCGGAGCCGATCAGCTTGCCGTTCTCGTCGCCGACGCCGGCGAATCCGGTCACCCGGCCGGAGGCGGAGTCGACGCCCTGGAGCGCCCTGACCTTGTCGAGGGTCTGCTGGCTGATGCCGGGGTCGCCCTCCTTGCCGCCGTCTTCGCCGCGGCTGGCGCCGCCGTCGGTGATCGAGACCGCGACGCCCTCGTAGGACTTCGCGGACTGGTTGGACATGGCCTTGCTGAGGGTGTCGGTGAAGACGAGGGTGCCGGAGACGAAGGCGACGCCGAGGGTGACGGCGAGCACCGTCATCAGCAGTCGGGCCTTGTGCGCGAGGACGTTGCGCAGGGCGGTACGGAACATGGGGGATCTCAGTCCTGGGGCTGGAAGTCTGGAAGAGGGCCGGGGAGGAGATCCCGGGTCAGCTGGTGCGGCCCTTGGCGTCGAAGGCCTTCATGCGGTCCAGCACGCCGTCGGCGGTGGGGTCGAACATCTCGGCGACGATCTTGCCGTCGGCGAGGAAGATGACGCGGTCCGCGTAGGAGGCGGCGACCGGGTCGTGGGTGACCATCACGACGGTCTGGCCGAGCTCGCGCACCGAGTTGCGCAGGAAGCCGAGGACTTCGGCGCCGGAGCGGGAGTCGAGGTTTCCGGTGGGCTCGTCGCCGAAGATGATCTCGGGGCGGGAGGCCAGGGCGCGGGCCACGGCCACGCGCTGCTGCTGGCCGCCGGAGAGCTGGGTGGGGCGGTGGGAGAGGCGGCCCGAGAGGCCGACCATGTCGATCACGGAGTTCAGCCACTGCTGGTCGGGCTTGCGGCCGGCGATGTCCATGGGGAGCGTGATGTTCTCCAGGGCCGTCAGGGTCGGCAGCAGGTTGAAGGCCTGGAAGATGAAGCCGATCTTGTCCCGGCGGAGCTGGGTGAGCTGCTTGTCCTTGAGGCTGCCCAGTTCGGTGTCGCCGATGCGGACGGAGCCCGAGGAGAAGGTGTCGAGTCCGGCGACGCAGTGCATCAGCGTGGACTTGCCGGAGCCCGAGGGGCCCATGATCGCGGTGAACTGCCCCTGCGCGAAGTCCACCGAGACCTTGTTGAGGGCGACCACCTGGGTCTCGCCCTGGCCGTACACCTTGGAGAGGTCGGTGGCGCGGGCGGCCACGGCCTGGGCGGTGTGCGGGGCGTAGTTCATGGTGGTCACGGGACGGCTCCTCGGTCTGCTGTGCGGGACGCTTCCATCCTCGCCGCGAGTACCCCCGCCCCGGATCAGCCGCCGTGCCTGTTCTTCGGCCCACTGGAGTCTGACGGCGGGCGGGCGCGTGTCCTCCTCTGGTATGACGGGGACCTGACTCGAGGGCGATCACCCGGGGTGGCGGGGAGGGTGGCGCAGGGGGGTGGCGTGGGCCATCGAAATCCCGTCATTCCCACACAGGTCATGACCGACGGCCAGAGCGGGCCGACCGCGGTTTCTGGGCCCTGACGAACCCTCAAGCGCCAATAAAATCAGACAACATCGGAAAGTTCGCAGGTTGGTGGGGGGAGCGATCCGGATAGGCTCGGTTCAGCGTTCAAGGCTTTTTTACGGGGGCCGCCACGCCTTGCCCGGATGGTGGAATGCAGACACGGCGAGCTTAAACCTCGCTGGCCTTCGGGCCGTGCCGGTTCAAGTCCGGCTCCGGGCACCATCAATGGAACGGTGTCCGGCCCGCATGACCGACCCCGTGGGGGCGCGGCCGATTCCGGGATCGGGAACGCGGCGGAACACGTGGGTGGCGCTCGTCTCCCCGCACGGGACCCCGAAGTCTTCCGTGGCGACGGCGACCGCGTGATCCGACCCGGATCGTCTGCACCCGGCCGGTCCGGCCGGTGAGCGGACGTGCGGATTCCTCTTTTATTTACTGCGCTCCGTCGTGGCCTCTCTTAAGATCCTCCTCCAGCAGTAGGGTGCTTCTTTTGCGAGCGCATTACTCTTGATGCAAGGCCGCGCTCGGTGGCCACGGAGGAGTGAGATGAGGAGCAGTAACCCGGTCTTCTCGCGACGGGGGTTCAGCCGCGACAACGGTGGCTACGCGGGCTTTGACGCGCAGGCACAGCAGGCCGGGACCAACCCGTACGCGACGAACCCGTATGCGGCCGACCCGACCACCGGCATGCCGCAGGCCCCGGCCCGCGCCAACGTGATGACCATGGACGACGTCGTGAGCCGTACGGCCATGACGCTCGGCACGCTCATCGCGACGGCGACCCTCGCCTGGATCGCGCTACCGGTCGACCCGGACAACCTCGGAGTGTCGTACGGCATCGCCATCGGCGCGGCCCTCATCGCCTTCGTCCTGGTGATCGTCCAGTCCTTCAAGAGCAAGCCCTCCCCGGGCCTGATCCTGGCCTACGCGGCCTTCGAGGGCGTCTTCCTCGGCGTGATCAGCGCGGCCGTCAGCACGTACCTCGGTCCCGGCGTGGTCATGCAGGCCGTGATGGGCACGATGTGCGTCTTCGCCGCCGTGCTCTTCGCGTACAAGATGCGCTGGATCCGCGTCACCCGCCGCTTCTACGGCTTCGTGATGGCGGCGGCGCTGGGCTTCATCCTGCTCATGCTCGTGAACTCGCTGGTCGCGATCGTCGGCGGCGGTGACGGCCTCGGCTTCCGCAGCGGCGGCCTCGGCCTGCTGTTCGGCGCCATCGGCGTCATCCTCGGCGCTTGCTTCCTCGCCCTCGACTTCAAGCAGGTCGAGGACGGCATCGCCTACGGTGCCCCGCGCGAGGAGGCCTGGCTGGCGGCCTTCGCCCTCACCATGACCCTGGTGTGGATCTACGTCGAGATGCTGCGCATCTTCTCGATCCTCTCGGGCGACGACTAGCAGGACCCGCAGGCCGGTCACCGGTCTGCGCACCCGCACGGGGAAGGCCCCGCGAGCACCGCTCGCGGGGCCTTCCCGCATCCAGGGTGCGGGGACGGTCGGGGTATCGGGGGAGGGGGCTCAGCCGAACCGGCGTGCGGCTCTGCGCAGGTCGTACTCGTGGATGATCGCCTTGGCCTGGCCGTACGACAGCTCGTGCGCGCCGCGGAGCCAGCTGACCTTCTCCTCGAACCGGACGAGTGAGGGGCCGTCGTCCACGGTGCGGAGCCAGTCGGACACTTCACGACCGGTGGTCTGGGGGATTCTGTCGATCATGTTGCGGTGTGTCTGCTCGGAGAACTCTACGGACATGGGCGCCTCCGGAAGGTTTGCCGTGCTGTTCTCTTCACGCCACCGTGCCGGAGAGTTCGCCCGTTGGCAATGGTGCCCGGGCGGCGCGTAAGGTCGGCCGGGTGCTTGATACTTCGCCCCTGACCGCCGTCGTGGAACGTTTCGCCGACCGGCTGCGGGCCGCGCCGCAGAGTCGCCTGCAGCAGGGCGCCGCCGCCGCGGCACTGGACCTGGCCCGCGAACTCTCCGTACGGGCCCAGCGGATCGAGACGCCCGGGCAGGAGCCGAAGGAGGTGCCGGACGCCGGCCTCTTCGCGGTCGGCGATCAGGTGGCGGTGACC
Organism: Streptomyces sp. NPDC091682; assembly: GCF_044756625.1. Taxonomy (NCBI): domain Bacteria; kingdom Bacillati; phylum Actinomycetota; class Actinomycetes; order Kitasatosporales; family Streptomycetaceae; genus Streptomyces; species Streptomyces sp. NPDC091682. The sequence goes on from NZ_JBIVTH010000023.1 coordinate 53,604, forward strand.
GGGCTGGACCTCGCCGAAGCACTGCGCGCCGCAGACCCGGCCCCGGACAGCACGACGGCCCCGTCAGAGGAGCTGGACGAGGCCGTGCGGCTGGTGGAGCAGGCGGAGATCAGAGCGATGCGATGACGCGGTCCGCGAGGATGTAGACGTTGCTGTCGGGGTCCTCGGCGTCACCGCAGGAGAAGGTCAGCGCATAGGCGCCGGAGATGCCCGAGCCGCCGAGCAGGACCGGCGCGGTGCCCGAGCGCAGGGCCTCGGCAAGGCGCTCCGCGGTCTCCCGGTGTCCCGGGGTCATGCACAGCGTCGTGCCGTCGGTGAAGACGTACACGTCGAGCGTGCCGAGCGGGCCCGGGCGGACGTCCGCGAGGGCCGTACGGGCCTCCGCGAGCTCCTCCAGGCGGTTCACGGTGCGCTCGTGGTCGGCGCCGGGGTGCGAGGCCTGGACCGGTACGAAGTCGGGGTGCGAGGGGTGGCGCCGGCGCGCGGCGGCCAGCTCGGCCGAATCCTCGGGATACCCGGGGAGCTCGTCGAGGATCTCCTCGCCGAGCACGGGCTCCAGCCCCACCAGGTCGGCCTGCCGGGGCAGGAAGACCGGGCTGTCCTCGCCGAGCCCGGACAGACCGCCCAGCAGCGAGGGGGCGTCGGCGGCGTCACGGGCCTCCTGCGCGGCCCAGAAGGCCCGCGCTTCGGCGAGCTCGCGCTCGCGCTCCTCGGCGAGGGCTTCCGCCACGGCGGCTCGTATCTCCGCGGCGGGGGACTCCACGGCGCTGCGGGCGTGCGGGACGGTCGCACCGCGGGGGTGGACCGGCACCGACAGCTCAGTGCGCAGGGCGGCGACCTGCTTGCGCAGACCATGGACGGCGTGCAGCGCAGCAGCGCCCACGGCCGTGGCAGCGGCCGTGGTCAGCAGCAGGGCAAGAGACATGGCGCTCACTGACTAACTCCTGAGGTGATTCGATCCCCCGACTTCCTACATCAGAGTGTCCCGACCTGGGAATGGCGTGCAGTGCATTACGTCACGAAATGGACAGGGCTTTCGTCACACACGCCGCATCTGTACCAGCCTTGACCTGCATAAACACCGATCCCCCAGGAGATAGGTCACATCCTGGGGGAAATTTGGTCACAGGTCGGCCGCGACCGGGTTAGATCCGGTGTCAGTACGCCGCAAGGGATCCATCCGGATCCCTTGCGGCGCCTGGGGTCGCTCTTGATCCAATGAGCTCAGCCGCCGTTTTCTCGGTCGCGCTGAGCTTCGCCACCGCTGCGGGCAGGTGCCGCGTTCGTCCCTCACGCGACCCCTACCCTCCGCTACGGCTCAGCTCAGCCGCCGTTTCTTCGGTCGCGCTGGGCTTCGCCACCGCTGCGGGCAGGTGCCGCGTTCGTCCCTCACGCGACCTCTACCCTCCGCTACGGCTCAGCTCAGCCGCCGTTTCTTCGGTCGCGCTGGGCTTCGCCACCGCTGCGGGCAGGTGCCGCGTTCGTCCCTCACGCGA
>NZ_JBIVTH010000023.1:55197-112661 GCF_044756625.1 Streptomyces sp. NPDC091682
GACCCCTACCCTCCGCTACGGCTCAGCTCAGCCGCTCGATGACCATGGCCATGCCCTGGCCGCCGCCCACGCACATGGTCTCCAGACCGAACTGCTTGTCGTGGAACTGCAGGCCGTTGATCAGGGTGCCGGTGATGCGCGCACCGGTCATCCCGAAGGGGTGACCGACGGCGATGGCTCCACCGTTGACGTTCAGCTTGTCGAGGGGGATCTCAAGGTCCCGGTACGACGGGATGACCTGGGCCGCGAAGGCCTCGTTGATCTCGAAGAGGTCGATGTCGCCGACGGTCAGCCCGGCCCGCTTCAGGGCCTGCTTCGACGCCTCGACCGGGCCCAGGCCCATGATCTCGGGGGAGAGGCCGGTGACACCGGTGGAGACGATCCGGGCCAGCGGGGTCAGGCCCAGCTCGCGGGCCTTGGTGTCGCTCATGATGACCAGCGCCGCGGCGCCGTCGTTGAGCGGGCAGCAGTTGGCGGCCGTGACCAGGCCGTCGGGGCGGAAGACGGGCTTGAGGCCCTGCACGCCCTCCAGGGTCACGCCGGCGCGCGGGCCGTCGTCCGTGGAGACGACCGTGCCGTCCGGGGTGGTGATCGGGGTGATCTCGCGGGCCCAGAAGCCGTTCTTGATGGCCTCTTCGGCCAGGTTCTGGGAGCGGACGCCGAACTCGTCCATGTCCTGGCGGGTCACGCCCTTCAGGCGGGCCAGGTTCTCGGCGGTCTGGCCCATCGAGATGTACGCGTCGGGGGCGAGTCCGTCCTCGCGCGGGTCGTGCCAGGACGAGCCCTCGCTCTCGGCGACGGCGGCCGTACGGGCCTCGGCGTCCCCGAAGAACGGGTTGTGGGTGTCGGGCCAGGAGTCCGAGTTGCCCTTCGCGAACCGCGACACCGTCTCCACGCCCGCGGAGATGAACACGTCGCCCTCGCCCGCCTTGATGGCGTGCAGGGCCATCCGGGAGGTCTGCAGCGAGGAGGAGCAGTAACGGGTGATGGTGGTGCCGGGCAGGAAGTCCATGCCCATCTGCACGGCCACGATGCGGGCCAGGTTGTTGCCCTGCTCGCCGCCGGGCAGGCCACAGCCGAGCATCAGGTCGTCGATCTCGCGCGGGTCCAGCCCGGGGACCTTGGCCAGGGCGGCCTGGATGACCGTCGCGGTCAGGTCGTCCGGCCGCACGTCCTTGAGGGACCCCTTGAAGGCGCGCCCGATGGGGGAGCGGGCGGTGGAAACGATGACGGCTTCGGGCATCGGGACTCCAAGAGTGTGTTGCGGCTCTGAGCGGGACCGCAAGCGAAGTTACCGCCCCGTACGGTCCAGGTCACCGGCCGGGGCGTGTGACACGGGCCGCACTCGCCCGCGGCATCGGGCCGTGGGCGCCGAACGAGACGCGGTCCGGGCGTCGCGGCGGGCGGCCCGAACCCGCTCGGATCGCCCGGCCAGGGCCTACGGCACCACCGGCTGGGCCGGGTCCGTCGCCGGCACCCGCCGCCGGCGGCGGTGCTTGAGCAGCACCCAGGGGCCGCGGACGGCCGTGACCTCCGTGCCCGCCTGGCCCGCCGCGGCCGACGCGGCCTTCGCCACCGGCAGCATGTCCTCGTCCCGGGACACGTCCAGCCGGTCCGACTCCGGCCACAGGCCCAGTGTCGCGCACAGGGTCGGCAGCACGGCCATGGCGGCCGTCGCGTACCCCTCGGCCGACGGGTGGTAGGAGTCCGGGCCGAACATCTCGCGCGGGTTCGCGGCGAACTCCGGTCCGAGCAGGTCTCCCATCGAGACCGTACGGGCACCCAGCGCGACCACTCCTATGGTCTGCGCGGCGGCCAGCTGGCGCGAGACCCGGCGCGCCAGCCAGCGCAGCGGCTGGTAGACCGGCTCGATCGTGCCCAGGTCCGGGCAGGTGCCCACGACGACCTCGGAGCCGGCCATGCGCAGCCTGCGCACGGCCGAGGTGAGCATCCGCACCGACTGGGTCGGCGGCATCCGGCGGGTCACGTCGTTCGCGCCGATCATGATCACGCAGACGTCCGGGGGCGGCCAGGGGCCGTCCAACAGCAAGCCGACCTGCCGGTCCAGGTCGTCCGACATGGCCCCCGAAAGGGCCACGTTGCGCAGCTCGACCGGCCGCTCGGCCACCGCGGCCAGCCCGGAGGCCATCAGGGCCGCCGGAGTCTGCCGGGCCCGCTGCACGCCCAGTCCCGCGGCCGTGGAATCACCCAGCATGCCCAGCCGCAGCGGCCCCGGGCTCTGCTCCGGCCCGCCGAATTCGCTCCCGTACAGCCCATCGGCACGCGGTGGCTCCGGCAGCCCCGAGCCCACCGCCCGCCTGGCGAACTGCATCTCGGCCACCACCAGCCCGACCGCGGCGGCCCCGACCAGTCCGAGTCCGCCTCCGCCGTACGCCGCCCCCGCCGCGATCCGGCGGGCTGTTCTCGCCCTGGACATCCTTCAGGCCACCTCCTCGGTCCTCATTGATCCCTACCTGCCCCGTACGGACGGTCGGCCAATCCCTTTCCGCATACTCTGGCCAGACCTCCCGGAGAACCCGTGGAGTCCCCTCCTTGGAGAACATGGTGCAATTCCACGACTCGATGATCAGCCTCGTCGGCAATACCCCGCTGGTGAAGCTCAACCGTGTGACCGAAGGCCTGCAGGCCACCGTCCTTGCGAAGGTCGAGTACTTCAATCCCGGTGGATCCGTGAAGGACCGGATCGCCGTACGGATGATCGAGGCCGCCGAGCAGAGCGGAGCCCTCAAGCCCGGCGGCACCATCGTGGAGCCGACCAGCGGCAACACGGGGGTAGGACTCGCCATCGTGGCCCAGCAGAAGGGCTACAAGTGCATCTTCGTCTGCCCTGACAAGGTATCCATGGACAAGATCAACGTGATGCGCGCGTACGGCGCCGAGGTCGTGGTCTGCCCGACCGCCGTCGACCCCGAGCACCCGGACTCGTACTACAACGTGTCCGACCGCCTTGCGCGCGAGCCCGGCGCCTGGAAGCCCGACCAGTACAGCAACCCGAACAACCCCCGTTCGCACTACGAGACCACCGGCCCCGAGCTGTGGGACCAGACGGACGGGAAGATCACCCACTTCGTCGCGGGCGTCGGCACGGGCGGCACGATCTCCGGTACCGGCAACTACCTCAAGGAGGTCAGCGGCGGGAAAGTCAAGGTCATCGGCGCCGACCCCGAGGGCTCGGTCTACTCCGGCGGCTCCGGCCGCCCGTACCTCGTCGAGGGCGTGGGCGAGGACTTCTGGCCGACCGCCTACGACCCGAACGTCACCGACGAGATCATCGCGGTGTCCGACAAGGACTCCTTCCAGATGACCCGCCGCCTCGCCAAGGAGGAGGGCCTGCTCGTCGGCGGCTCCTGCGGCATGGCCGTCGTGGCCGCGCTCAAGGCCGCCGAGGGCCTCGGGCCGGACGACGTGGTGGTCGTCCTGCTGCCGGACAGCGGTCGCGGCTACCTCAGCAAGATCTTCAGCGACGAGTGGATGGCGGGACACGGCTTCCTGGAGGAGGCCGGCCCCGCCGCGCGCATCGGCGACGTGCTGAACGACAAGGAGGGCGGCATCCCCTCCCTCGTCCACATGCACCCCGAGGAGACCGTCGGCGAGGCCATCGAGGTCCTGCGCGAGTACGGCGTCTCGCAGATGCCGATCGTCAAGCCGGGCGCCGGTCACCCGGACGTGATGGCCGCCGAGGTCATCGGCTCCGTGGTCGAGAAGGAGCTCCTGGCGGCGCTGTTCGCCCAGCGGGCCTCCCTGACCGACCCGCTGGAGAAGCACATGAGCTCTCCGCTGCCGCAGGTCGGCTCCGGCGAGCCGGTGTCCGAACTGATGGCGGTGCTCGGCGAGGCGGACGCGGCGATCGTGCTGGTCGAGGGCAAGCCCACTGGTGTGGTGAGCCGTCAGGACCTGCTGGCCTTCCTCGCCAAGTCCGCGAAGTAGCCCCGGCCCGCTCGGGGAGGGGCGCGGGCCCACGGCCCGCCTCCCCGCCCCGGGCAACCGGCCCGTGGCGCGGCCTTCGCGCAAACGGTACGGGCATGACACGTGACGGCAGCACCCGCTTAACACGGCTCGGGCACAGTGGTGGTTGTCGGCAGGGAAGTCCGGGAGACCGGAACCCGGCCGGCACCACGGAACGGTGTGCGCGTACCTCCGGAGCGGCTCCCGGACTGCGCTTGCGCCACGGACGCGGACGGCCCTGACCCGGCCGTGTCCTTCGCGGGGACCGCCGTCGTCCCGCCCCTCGGGCGACCGAGGGTGCGGCGGTCCCCGCGCGTTCCATTTTTCTCGAGCTCGGTTCGCCTCCGGGGCGCCTTGTGCCGGCTCGTGCGGGCGTACGTGCTCGAAAACCGCTCTCCCCCAGCTACCGCTGGGGGTGCCCCCGGCTCGCGGCTTCCTCCGCGCGTTCGCCCTCACTCCCCGTCGCGCCCCTTCGGCTCACTCGCCCGTGCGGTGGGGTGGGGGGTCAGTCCCGGGGGTCCTGCGTACCGCGGCGGAGGCGATGGGCGTGGATGAAGTTCACGCCCACGATCCCCACCCAGGTGACGATCAGCCCCGGCAGCCGCGCCCGCGTGGCGGCGATCGCCGACAGGGGGATCGCCAGCACCAGGGTGATGATCGCGAAGCCGAAGCGTTCGCCGAGGTTCCCGTCCCCCGGTGCGTCCGAGGGCGCCCGGCCGCCACCGCGGGCCGCGGACAGCCGTTCCTCCGCGAGTCGGCGCCGGACCTGCGTGTCGACCTTCTCGACGAACGAATCGACGAGCGCGGCCTCGTACTCCGGGCCCAGCTCGCGCCGGGCGTCCATCGTCGCGTCGAATTCCTTCTTCAGGTCTTGGGCATGCGCGTCCATGACCCCACCGTAGGAACCCCGGCGGGGCCCGGCACTGCGGCTAGCCCCCGTATCCGGATCCCGGGCACGGCTTGCCCTGCTGCATAACCGCATGCAGAGTGCTCCGTGACTGAATATTTCACCGGGACGGAGGGGACGGGATGAGTGACAGCCCGGCCGCGCGGCTGCAGAAGCTGTTCGAGGGGCACCGGCTGACGCCGACCCAGCGGCGGATCGCGCACTGCATGGTGCGCGGGGCGGCGGAGGTGCCCTTCCTGTCGAGCGTCGAGCTCGCCGAACTGGCCGGGGTGAGCCAGCCCTCGGTGACCCGGTTCGCCGTGGCGCTGGGCTTCGACGGATATCCCGCGCTCCGCCGCCACCTGCGCGAGGTGGCCCCCGCCGAGCGGCCCGAGGCCGCGCACGAGGACTCGTACAACGAGTACCAGCAGGCCGTTCTGGGCGAGATCGAGAACCTGCGGCAGCTGGCCGCCATGCTCGCCGATCCCGCGCCGGTCCAGGAGGCGGGGCGGCTGCTCGCCGCCTCGACCCCGCTGCTGGTGCTCGGGCTGCGGGCGGCCTCGTCCCAGGCGCGCGGGTTCGCGTACTTCGCGTCGAAGGTCCACCCGGACGTCCGGCTCCTCGACGAGGGCGGCTCGATGATGGAGGACCGCATCGACGCGGCGCGCTACGAAGGGGCCACGGCGCTGCTCTGCTTCGCGCTGCCCCGCCATCCCCGGGAGGTCGTGGACACGCTGGAACGCGCGCGTCGGACCGGCCTCACCGTGGTGACGGTCGCCGATTCGGCCTTCGCCCCCGTGGCCCGTCACTCGGACCTACTGATTCCGGCGCAGGTCGGCACCGGGCTGGCCTTCGACACGGCGTGTGCGCCGATGCTGCTGGGCCGGGTGCTGCTGGAGTCGATGGCGGACGCCCTGCCGGACGCCCAGGCGCGGCTGGAGGCCTTCGACGCGCGGGCCGCGGCCCGCGGCCTGTTCGTGGAGTAGGGCCCCTTATCCGCCCGAGCCCTGGCTTGCGTCTTTGCCCTGTGCCGCGGGCACTTCCTACGGCTCCTCGGGGGCGGCGGGGCGGCCCCGGCGGCGCAGGAGGCGACCCGCGCGGCGGCCTCTCCTGCGGTTCGGCCGGCTGCGGATGCCTTCGAACATGAGGGTGGCCAGCCGGGACCTCGCCTCGTCCCCCGCCTCCGCGTAGGCGGAGGCGGACCGCAGCAGCGCGGCCCGCGCTTCGTCGGCCCGGCCGCTCTGGCTGAGCGCACTGGCCAGGCAGAACTGCGCATAGCCCGCCCCGGAGCGGTCGCCGATGTCCTCGGACAGCGTGCACGCCCGCTCGTGGACCAGAGCGGCGCCCTCGAAGTCCCGGAGTCCGGCCAGCGCGATGCCGTGCATGACCAGCGCATGCGCCTCGCCCCGCTGGTCGCCCGTGTGCCGGAAGCACCGGACGGCCTTCCCGTGGGCTTCGACGGCGGCCCGGGCGCGGCCGGCGCGGTCCAGAGCCTCGGCCAGCCCGGCGAAAGCCACGCCCACTTCGTGGACCTCCGCGAGCTCCGCGAACATCGCCACGGCCTGCTCATAGGCCGTGATGGCCGCCTCATGGCGCCCGGCCGCGCTGAGCGCCCCGCCCAGATTGCGTCTCGCCGCGGCTGCCGAGTGCGGATGTCCGGCCTCCGAGAGGATGGTGTTGGCCCTCTCCTGGGCGGCGACCGCCTCCTCGCAGCGCCCCTGCTCCTGGAGGGCGATGCCGAGGTTGCTCCACGCCTCCCCTTCGCTCCGCCGGTCGCCCAGGTCGCCGAAGAGGCGCAGGCTCTCCTCCGCGGCAGCGACCGCCTGGTCCGTGCGGCCGGAGATCAGTGCGAGGCTCGCCTCGTTCAGCAGGCGGCCCGCCCTCTCGTGCGGGGTTTCCCCGGGGTCCGGGGGCGCGAACCGCTCCCGCAGGGCGGCGGCCTCCTCGAACTCGCCGACTTGGGCGACGGCCATCGCGAGGTTGCGCAGGGTCCCGTTCCGCGCCGCGGCGTCACCGGAGCGCTCCGCCTCCGCGAGGCTCAGCCGGTTGAGTGCGACCGCCTCCTGGAAGAGCCTGCGCCGACGGAGGTAGGTCTGCAGGTACGCGCAGAATCCGTTCACGTCGGCCGACTTGCCGAGGGCCGCGGTGAAGGGGACCAGCGCGATGAGGTTGTCCCGCTCCTCGTCGAGCACTTGCAACGCCGTGGTCGCATCGGGTACGTGCGCGGACCACTCCTCGTCGGTCCGGCCCCGGAGGTGGCCGTCGGACCCCACCAGCAACGCCCCGTACAGGCAGATCAGGCGCTCGGCGGCGGCGTCCCACCCGTCCTCTTCCGCGTGCGGGCGTGCCAGCTCCGCCGCGTACAACCGCACCAGGTCGTGCATGCGCCAGCGGCCCGAGCCCGTCGGATCCAGGTCGCGTACCTGCCCGATCTCGCCTGCGTCGTCGGCCACGATCAGCACTCGGCGCCCCTCGGCCGCCCGCGCGGCCAGCTCAGAGCGGTACAGCGCCAGCCGTCCCTCCGGCGTCGGCGGGACGTCCTCGTCGCGGATTCCCAGCTCGCCCAGGAGCAGGGAGACCGCCTGGCCGCCGCCGAGTGCGCCGTTCGGGAGGTAGCCGCGCAGCCCGACGAACAGGACCCCGCCCTCGAAGCAGCCCTCCTCCATGACCTGCTGGGCCACGGTCAGCGCCAGCGCGGTCTTCCCGGCCCCGGCCAGGCCGGAGACCACGGTGGCCTTGCTTCCGCCGGGTGCCAGCGTCTTCAGCAGCTCGCCGATGGCCTCCTCGCGCCCGGACAGCACGTCGGGCGCCTGGGGCAGGGCGCGCAGCGCGTTCGGCGCGGCCGGGGTGTCGGTCCGGTGGACCACGTAGTCCCCGGCCACCTGTGTGACCTGGCTGTTCCGGTGGGCCGTGAGCTGCTGCCGCGACCGCTTGCGGAGGGCTATGGCGCGGCCCTCCCGCCGGTCTGCCGGACCACCGCGCCGGGGGCGGCGTCGAGGTCCTGGTCCACCTCGTCGGGGTCCGCGATTCCGCTCTCCTGGATCACATCGCTGTTCTCCCTGGCGCGCAGGCGCTGGCGCACGGCCTTGGGCCGCCTGCCGACGGCCCACCACGCGCCGGGGGCCGCTGTCGCCATGGCGCCGGCGAAGGCCGAGGCGACCTCCACGCCGCTGCCCTTCCCGTCCGGCAGCCAGTCGAAGGGGTCCCAGTGGGCCAGGGCGAAGCAGAAGCCGAACGCAGCTGCCGTCCCGAGGAGGACTATCAGGTACCGCATGGGTTGAGCCGTAGCCGAACTGTCACAGCGAGTTCCGTGTGATGAGAGGAATCCGGACGAAATCACCTGTTCGGGTGACGGGTCCCAGAGCGGTCCGGTCAGAGCAGTGCGTCCCGCAGGTCTCCGCCTGCCTCGGCCACGATCTCGGCGAGGTCCTGCGCCGGCCTGGCGAGGCTGAATCGGACCCGGCCCTGCGGGCCCACCGCGAAACCGTAGACCGCCGGGCGGGGCAGGCTGTTGTAGCCGTAGTGGGCCGTGAAGAAGTACGCGCCGGTGTCCGGGATCCCGATCAGGTCGCCGGGGGCGAGCGACGGCAGCTCGCGGGCCGAGGCGAGCAGGTCGCCCGCGAAGCAGGCCGGGCCCGCGACGTCCTGGGCCACCGGGTCGCCGGTCTTCGGGGAGCCCTTCGCGTCGTAGGGCAGGATCCGCACCGGCCAGGCCGCCGGGGCGTACGCGGTGCGGGTCGCCAGCTGGACCCCGGCGTGGGTGAGCGCGATCGGCCGGGATCCGCTGGTCTTGGTGTACTCCACCCGGGCCAGCGCCAGGCCGTGCTTGGCCAGCAGGGACCGGCCGAACTCCGTGACCAGGCCGTACGAGCCGTCGAAGAGGGCGGGGACCGCCCCGCGCAGGGCGGCCACGTACTGCGCGTGGGTGGGGTGCTCCTCGTCCGAGGCGAAGTTCACCGGCAGGCCGCCGCCGATGTCGAGGGTGTCGACCTGCCGCCGGCCGGCCGCCGCGTTGATCTCCTCGGCGAGCGCGTGCAGGTCCCGTACGCCTTCCGCGATCAGGGACAGGGGAACGCCCTGGGAGCCCGAGTGGACGTGCAGGCGGGTGAGCCACGGCCGGTCCAGGTAGGCCCGTACGAGCCACTCGCGGGCGCCGGGGTCGCGCAGGGCGATGCCGAACTTCGAGCTCGCGGTGGCCGTGGACAGGGCGTCGATGGTTCCGGCGCCGGTCTGCGGATTGATCCGGACGCCGATCGGGGACGCGGCCGGCGCCCGGCCGACGAGCGCGTCGAGCCGCTCCAGCTCCTGCCGGTTGTCGGCGTTGACGGCGACGCCGAGCACCAGGGCCTCGCGGAGCTCGGCCCCGGTCTTGGCGGGGGAGTCCAGGACGATCCGGTCGGCGGGGACCCCCGCGGCCCGGGCCAGTGCCAGCTCGCCGGGGCTCGCCACCTCGCAGCCCAGCCCGGCGTCGGCGAGCAGCCGCAGCACCGGGACGAGCGGGCAGGCCTTGACGGCGAAGGTGTGCAACACGGGGGCGGCGGGCGGAGGGGCGGTGGCGAAGGCATCGGTCAGGGCGGCGGCGGAGGCGCGGATCCCGGCCGTGTCCAGCAGGCAGACCAGGGGTGGCGCGGGGCCGGTCCCGCCGACGATCCCCTGCTCGACGGCGGCTCGTACGGCCAGATCGCGGCGCGCGGCAGCGCTCTCGGTGGCGCTCTCGGCGGCGTCCTCGGTGCCCATGTTCGCCATCCCATCATTCGACGGGGCCGCCCGCAGCTGTTGACTGAATCTATTCAGGGCGGGAGTATGTGAATAGATTGACCAACATCGGAGGAGGCAACGCTATGTCAGGACCCCGCCCCGTACGTGCCGCGCGAGGCACCGAGCTCAGCACCCTGGGATGGCAGCAGGAAGCCGCCCTGCGCATGCTGCAGAACAACCTCGACCCCGAGGTCGCCGAGCACCCCGACAAGCTCGTCGTCTACGGCGGCACCGGCAAGGCCGCCCGCGACTGGCGCTCGTACGACGCGATGGTCCGCACCCTGCAGACCCTCAAGCAGGACGAGACGATGCTGGTCCAGTCCGGCCGCCCGGTCGGCGTGATGCAGACCCACGAGTGGGCGCCGCGCGTCCTGCTCGCCAACTCCAACCTCGTCGGCGACTGGGCCAACTGGGAGGAGTTCCGCCGCCTGGAGAACCTGGGCCTGACCATGTACGGCCAGATGACCGCCGGGTCCTGGATCTACATCGGCACCCAGGGCATCCTCCAGGGCACCTACGAGACCTTCGCCGCCGTCGCCGCGAAGAAGTTCGGCGGCACCCTGGCCGGCACCATCACCCTCACCGCCGGCCTCGGCGGCATGGGCGGCGCCCAGCCGCTGGCCGTGACGATGAACGACGGCGTCGCGATCTGCATCGACGTCGACCCGCGCGCCATCGACCGCCGCATCGAGCACCGCTACCTGGACGTCAAGGCCGACAACCTGCGCCACGCCCTCCAGCTGGCGGTCGAAGCCCGTGACGCCCGCAAGCCGCTCTCCATCGGCCTCCTCGGCAACGCCGCCGAGCTGCTCCCGCAGATGCTGGCCGAGGGCGCGCCCATCGACATCGTGACCGACCAGACCTCGGCCCACGACCCGCTCGCGTACCTGCCCGTCGGCGTCGACTTCGACGACATGGCCTCCTACGCCGCCAAGGACCCGGCCGGCTTCACCACCCGGGCCCGCGAGTCCATGGCCAAGCACGTCGAGGCCATGGTCGGCTTCATGGACGCCGGCGCCGAGGTCTTCGACTACGGCAACTCCATCCGCGGCGAGGCCCAGCTGGCCGGCTACGACCGCGCCTTCGCCTTCCCCGGCTTCGTCCCGGCCTACATCCGCCCGCTGTTCTGCGAGGGCAAGGGCCCCTTCCGCTGGGCCGCCCTGTCCGGCGAGGCCTCGGACATCCACAAGACCGACAAGGCCATGCTGGAGCTCTTCCCGGAGAACGAGTCCCTGCACCGCTGGATCAAGATGGCCGGCGAGCGCGTCCACTTCCAGGGCCTGCCCGCGCGCATCTGCTGGCTCGGCTACGGCGAGCGCGACAAGGCCGGCGAGCGCTTCAACGAGATGGTCGCCGACGGCACCCTCGCTGCGCCGCTGGCCATCGGCCGCGACCACCTCGACTGCGGCTCGGTTGCCTCCCCGTACCGCGAGACCGAGGCCATGCTGGACGGTTCCGACGCGATCGCCGACTGGCCGCTGCTCAACGCCATGGTCAACGTGGCCTCCGGTGCCTCCTGGGTCTCCATCCACCACGGCGGCGGCGTCGGCATGGGCCGTTCGATCCACGCGGGCCAGGTCACGGTCGCCGACGGCACCGCGCTGGCCGGCGAGAAGATCCGCCGCGTCCTCACCAACGACCCGGGCATGGGCGTCATCCGCCACGTCGACGCCGGCTACGACATCGCCGAGACGGTCGCCGACGAGCGCGGCGTCCGCGTCCCGATGCGCGAGGGCGACTCCGCGTGACCTTCCACCAGATGTGGGCCGAGCTCGCACCCATCGGCCGCGACGCCGGCACCGGCGGGTACCGCCGGTACGCCTGGAGCGGGGCCGACGCCGACTGCCGGACCTGGTTCCAGGAGCAGGCCGAGGCGCGCGGGCTGACGTACGAGACGGACCGCAACGGCAACCAGTGGGCCTGGCTCGGTGACCCCCTCGCGGGGGACGCCGTGGTCACCGGCTCGCACCTGGACTCCGTCCCCGACGGCGGGGCCTTCGACGGCCCCCTCGGCGTGGTGTCCTCCTTCGCGGCCCTGGACGAGCTCCGCAGCAGGGGAGCGGAATTCTCCAGGCCGCTCGCCATCACCAACTTCGGTGACGAGGAGGGCGCCCGCTTCGGGCTCGCCTGCGTCGGCTCCCGGCTCGCCGCCGGACAGCTGACCAAGGACAAGGCGTACGAGCTGCGCGACGCCGAGGGCATCTCCCTGCCCCAGGCCATGGAGGCCGCCGGATACGACCCCGAGGCCATCGGGGCCGACCCCGAACGCCTCGGCCGCATCGGCGCCTTCGTCGAACTGCACGTGGAACAGGGCCGGGCCCTGGACCTCTCCGGGGACCGGGTCGGCATCGCCTCCGCGATCTGGCCGCACGGCCGCTGGCGGTTCGACTTCCGCGGCGAGGCCAACCACGCCGGCACCACCCGGCTGGTCGACCGCCGCGACCCGATGCTCACCTACGCGGCGACCGTGCTGGCCGCCCGTACCGAGGCGGCCCTCGCCGGGGCCGTCGCCACCTTCGGGAAGATCTCGGTCGAGCCCAACGGGGTCAACGCCATCCCCTCGCTCGTGCGCGGCTGGCTCGACTCCCGCGCCGCCGACCAGGCCACCCTCGACACGGTCGTCACGGCCATCGAGAAGGCCGCCCGCGAGCGCGCCGACCAGGACGGCATCGACCTCGCCGTCGTCCGGGAGTCCTTCACCCCGGTCGTCGAGTTCGAGCACGCCCTGCGCGACGAGATGAACCGGATCCTCGGCGGTTCGGTCCCCGTTCTCGGGACCGGAGCGGGACACGACGCCGGGATCCTCTCGGCGGCCGTCCCGACCGCCATGCTGTTCGTGCGGAACCCGACCGGCGTCTCCCACTCCCCGCGGGAGTTCGCCGCCGAGGACGACTGCGTGGCCGGCGTCCTCGCCCTCGCCGACGTACTGGAAGGCCTGGCATGTCGTTGACGACGTACTGGCTGGAGCACGCCTGGCTCGACACCCACGTCGAGCCGGGCGTCGCCCTGGAGGTGACTGCCGAGGGCCGCATCGGTGCCCTGCGCACCGGCGTGAGCAGCCCGCCGCCCGGTGCGGAGGTGCTGCGCGGCCTGACGATCCCCGGGCTGGCCAACGCGCATTCTCATTGCTTCCACCGTGCGTTGAGGGGCACGGTCCAGATCGGCTCCGGCACCTTCTGGACCTGGCGCGACCTCATGTACAAGGTCGCCCAGAACCTCACCCCCGACAGCTACTTCGCGCTCGCCCGCGCCGTCTACGCCGAGATGGCGCTGGCCGGCATCACCAACGTCGGCGAGTTCCACTACGTCCACCACGCGCCCGGCGGCGCCGCGTACGCCGACCCGAACGCGATGGGCGAGGCCCTGATCGAGGCCGCCGCCGCGGCCGGCATCCGGATCACGCTCCTGGACACGGCGTACCTGTCCTCGGGCTTCGGCGAGGCCCCCAACAGCCACCAGCTGCGCTTCTCCGACGGCACCGCCGAGGCCTGGGCCGAGCGCGCCAGTGCCCTCAAGCCCCGCGAGCACGCCCTGATCGGCGCCGCCATCCACTCGGTCCGCGCCGTGCCGGCTGCGGAACTGGCCACCGTCGCCGGCTGGGCCGAGGAGCGCCGGGCGCCCCTGCACGTCCACCTCTCCGAGCAGACCGCCGAGAACGACGCCTGCCAGGCCGCCCACGGGCGCACGCCGACCCAGCTGCTGGCCGACCACGGCGTGCTCGGCCCGCGCACCACCGGCGTCCACAACACGCACCTCACCGACACGGACATCGCCCTCCTCGGCGGGACCACCACCGGTACGTGCATGTGCCCCACCACCGAACGCGACCTCGCGGACGGCATCGGCCCGGCGACCCGGCTCCAGCACGCGGGCAGCCCGCTGTCCCTGGGCAGCGACAGCCACGCGGTCATCGACCTGCTCGAAGAGGCCCGCGCGATGGAGCTGAACGAGCGCCTGCGCAGCCGCACCCGGGGTCACTGGACGGCGAACGCCCTGCTCGCCGCCGCCACCGCCGACGGCCACGCCGCCCTCGGACTCCCGGACGCGGGCCGCCTGGAGGCGGGCGCGCTCGCGGACTTCACCACGATCGCGCTGGACTCCGTGCGCACGGCGGGTCCGCTGGCGCGCCTCGGCGCCGAGACGGCCGTCTTCGCCGCCACTGCCTCGGACGTCCGCCACACGGTGGTCGGCGGCCGCCACATCGTCCGCGACGGCGCCCACACCCTGGTCCCGGACGTCCCGTCCGCCCTTGCCGAGTCCATCGCAGCCCTGCGCTCCTGACCGTGCCGCCTGCGGCGGGCTTTCCCCCACCCCGCCCCTTCCCGAAACCGGGCTCTGCCCGGACCCGGTCCTCAAACGCCGGACGGGCTGAAATACAGCCCCGCCGGCGTTTGAGGTGCGGGGTCCGGGGCGGAGCCCCAGGAAACGGCGAAAGGGCGGGGTGGGGGAACGAACCCTCTGAGAGGACCCCATGACCACCACCGCCATCACCAACATCGGCAGCCTCGTCACCAACGACCCCGCCCTCGGCGACGGCAGCCCCCTCGGCCTGATCGAGAACGCGGCTGTCGTCATCGACGGCGACAAGGTCGCCTGGGTCGGCCCCGCGGCACAGGCTCCCGCCGCCGACACCGCGTTCGACGCGGCCGGCCGGGCCGTCATCCCCGGCTTCGTCGACTCCCACTCGCACCTCGTCTTCGCCGGCGACCGCACCCAGGAGTTCAACGCCCGGATGTCGGGCCGTGCCTACTCCGCCGGCGGCATCCGCACCACCGTCGCCGCCACCCGCGCCGCCTCCGACGCCGAGCTGGAGGCGGGCCTGGTGCGCCACCTCGACGAGGCTCGCCGCCAGGGCACCACCACCTTCGAGACCAAGTCCGGCTACGGCCTCACCGTCGCCGACGAGGCCCGCGCCCTGCGCATCGCCGCCGCGCACACCGAGGAGGTCACCTACCTCGGCGCGCACATCGTCTCCCCGGACTTCGCCGAGGACCCGGCCGGCTACGTCGACCTCGTCACCGGCGAGATGCTGGAGGCCTGCGCCCCGTACGCCCGCTGGGTGGACGTCTTCTGCGAGAAGGGCGCCTTCGACGGCGACCAGGCCCGCGCGATCCTCACCGCCGGCGCCGCCGCCGGGCTGATCCCCCGCGTGCACGCCAACCAGCTCTCCTACGGGCCCGGCGTCCAGCTCGCCGTCGAACTGGAGGCCGCCTCCGCCGACCACTGCACCCACCTCACCGACGCCGACGTCGACGCCCTCGCGCAGGCCGCCGGAACCACCGTCGCCACCCTGCTGCCCGGCGCCGAGTTCTCCACCCGCGCCCAGTGGCCCGACGCCCGGCGCCTGATCGACGCGGGCGCCACCGTCGCCCTGTCCACGGACTGCAACCCCGGATCCTCCTACACGAGTTCCATGCCGTTCTGCATCGCGCTCGCCGTCCGCGACATGCGGATGACCCCCGACGAGGCCCTCTGGGCGGCCACCGCCGGCGGCGCCCGCGCCCTGCGCCGCGAGGACATCGGCCGCGTGGCCCCCGGGGCCCGCGCCGACCTGGCCCTGCTGGACGCACCGAGCCACGTCCACCTCGCCTACCGGCCGGGCGTACCGCTCGTCTCCGCGGTGTGGCAGAAGGGCGTCCGCGCCCACTGACGAACGGTCAATTCGGGCCTGTCCTTTGTCTTCCCTCCGTAAGGGCCCGGGCGTACCTTGAGCCACCGATCTGATGTGTCGTCAGTTTTCTGTGGCCCGAGGGGAAGACGAAGGTGTCCGACCGCAAACGCACCACTGCGCTCGCGCTGGCCTCCGCGCTGGCCGGATCGGCGGTGCTGTTCACCGCCCCCGCGGCCCATGCCGCCGTCGTCGACGTCGCCTACGACTGCAAGACCCCGATCGGGGACAAGTCGGCGGTGTCACCCATCGAGATCAAGGCGGCCAAGGAGGGCGACGGGTACAAGCTGACGATGTCCTTCCAGAAGGGCGTCTCGTCCAGCCCCATCGAACTCGGCAAGGGCGCGATGAAGCCCAGCGCCGTCGTCCTCGTCGACGGTGCCGAGAAGGCGTCGGTGCCGGTCTCGGGTCCGTCCAACCCCGAGGCCGTGCCCCCGGACACACCCATCAAGATCACCGACCTCTCGGGCACCTATACGCCCAAGAAGAGCGGCAAGGTCACCTTCACCGCCGGGGTGCTCACCATCGTGGCGATGGGCACCACGACGACCTGCACCCCCGGCAACAGCCCGAAGCCCTCGCTGGAACTGGACGTCACGGCACCCGGCGGCGGGACCACGCAGGCCGCCCCCGACACCACCGGCGACACCCTCCCGCAGACCGGGCCCGCCGATTCCGCCCTGGCCCTCGGCACCCTCGGCGGCACCGTGCTGCTCTCCGGCGCCGTCGGCGTGCTCTGGCTGACCCGGCGCGGCCGTCGGGCCCGGTCCTGAACGGAGCACCCCGGTCATGCACGTGCTCCACACCCTGAGGCGCGCCGGCGCCGTCCTGCTGCTCGCCGCCGCCACGCTGTACGCGGCCCCCGCGCACCCCGCGGCCGCCGACGAGCCGGGCTGGACCGCCGAGCCCGCCGCCGGAGCCGCGGCCACCGTCCGCCCCTACTTCTACCTGGCCGGTGCCGCCGGCACCGTGCTGGAAGACCGCCTCGCCCTGGTCAACACCAGTGACCGGGAGCGCACCATCACGCTGCGCGGGGCCGACGCGTACAACACGGCCGACGGCGCCTTCGCGGTCCGCCCGGCGGCGCCCGGCAGCGGGGCCACCGGGGCCACCGGGGCCGGTTCCTGGATCAGCTTCGGGGCCGCCGCCACCGTGAAGGTCCCGCCCCGCACCCGTGCCGTGGTCCCCTTCACCCTCACCGTGCCGCCCGCCTCCCCGCCCGGCGACCACCCCGCCGCCGTGATCGCCACCGAGGGCGGCCACGAGGTCGGAGTACGGGTCCACCTGCGGGTCGGCGGCCCCGCCCTGGCCGCCCTCACGGTCGAGGACGTCGCCGTACGGGGCCGGGGCCCGGCCGCCGTCATCGCCTACACCCTCGTCAACCGCGGCAACGTGGCCCTCGCCCCCGACCTCCGGATCAGCGCCGAGGCCCTCATCGGCGAGGTGTCCGACCCGCCCCGCGGCCGCACCCTGCCGGTGGAACTGCTCCCCGGCCAGCGGGTGGAGCTCACCGAGCCCTGGCCCGGCGCCCCGGCCCTCGACCGGGTCCGCGTCACCCTCACCGTGACCGCCCCCGGCGGCGCCCTCGCGGTGGCCACCGGCTCGCGCTGGCTCGTCCCCGGGGGCCCGGCCGGCTGGACCGGGGCCGGCCTGCTCGGCCTCGGCGCGACCACCGCCGCCGCGCTGCACCTCGTACGCGGCAGGCGGCGGCCCCCACCGGGCCCGTTCCCGGCGCCGGGCGCGCCGCCCGCGGCCGGACCGACGACCCCAGCACCGCACCACGAACTGACGGGAGCCGCCAGGTGAGAAGAGTCGGAGCCCTGCTGGCCGCGGGGCTGGCGGTGTGCGCCCTCGCCCTGTTCCCCACGGGCCCGGCCGCGGCCGCCGAGGGCGAGCCGGCCGTGGCGCTCTCGCTCCAGGAGGCCGCAAAGGGCACCGGGATCACCGTCACCGGTACCGGCTGGCCGGCCAAGACGCTGGTGATGCTGCTGGTCTGCGGCCAGAACATGATCGGCGGCACCAACAGCTGCGCCAACGCCGACGGCGCCGCAGTCTCGGTCGCCGCCGACGGCCGCTTCACCGCCCAGCTGCCCGTGGTGGCACCGCCCAAGCCGTGCCCCTGCATCGTCAACGTCACCTCCGTCAACGGTGACCAGTCCACCGTCGCGACCCCCCTGAAGATCACCGACCACCCGGTCGCCGAGCTGCCCGCCGAATCCGGCACGGCCCGCCTCGCGATGCTCACCGGGGTCCGGTTGGAGGGCGAGGACGGGGTGCTGACCTGGTTCGGCGCCCCGCCCGCCCGGAAGTTCAAGGTCACCGTCGGCAATCTCGGGCCGGTCCCGGTCAAGGACCCGGTCTTCCAGCTCGGCACCGCGCACGGGGTGTTCGCCCCGCTGTGGGAGGAGGCCCGCTGGAAGGGCACCATCCCGCCCGGCGGCAAGGCGGAGATCGCGCTCGACGTGGGCCTGGCCGCCGGCGCCCACGGCGACTACACGATCTCCCTCAAGTACGGCGAGACCGTGGTGGCCACGCAGCCCTGGGGCGTGGACCGTCCGTACGGGGTGCTGCTCTTCTGGGGCCTGCTCCTGCTGGTGATCCCGGCCGCGGTCTTCCGCATCGGCATGGCGGTCGTCGACCGGGTGCGGCCGCGCACCGCGCCCGCCGCCGGTCGCCACCTCGGTACGCGTCCCCTGGACACGACCGCCGCCGCGGCCGCGGCGGCGGCCTCCGCCGTGACGGCCCGGCTGCCGAGGACCGGGGACCCGCGGCCCCCCGAGCTGGCCCCGGGCCCCGACCGGCCGGAGCAGTCCCCCCAGACCACCACGGCGGTCCTGCCGTGGTTCACCCCGGACAGCACGCCGGGCACAGCACCACAGGCGTCCGCACCGTCTGAGAACCGTTCGACGACGAAGGGACATTCGTGAAAACCCAACGGAGGGTGAGCGCGGCCGTGATCGCGCTGCTGCTCGGCGGCGCCGGTATCGCCATCGGAGCCACTCCCGCCCAGGCCGCGGAGACCAAGTTCAACGTCAAGTGCGTTCCCCCGGCCGGGGGCGGCAGTCCGGTGGAGGGGGAGACCACCGCCAAGGTCACCGCTCCCGCCTCGGCGAAGGTCGGCGACGAGGTCGACGTGTCCTGGGAGACGGTGAAGCCGGCTTCGAACAACACGGACCTGATGGACATCCCGCAGGACGCGGTCCAGCCCACCGGCTGGATCACCGTGGGCGGCGGCGGGGGTGAGCTGAAGGTCGTCGGGGAGAAGAAGAACCCGCCGATCCCGAAGAAGGCGCCCATGGTGATGTCCGTGATGAAGGGCAAGCTGAAGCTCACCAAGGCCGGGAAGGTCACGCTGACCCCCGGCAAGTACGACGTCGCCGTCACCTTCTCCTTCGGCACGTTCGTCACCAAGTGCGCCCCGACCGGCAGCGTGGGCGTCGGGGCCACCATCGACGTGGCGGCCGGCTCCAGCGGCGGTACGACGACCGGTGGCACCACCACCGGCGGCTCCACCACCACGGGCGGTTCCACCACCATCGGCGGCTCCACGACCACTTCGGGCGGATCGGCCTCCGGCGGCGGGGGCGGCCAGACCGACTTCCCGGGCAAGGCGGTCGAGGTGGCCTTCGACTGCGGTCCGGTCGTCCCGGGGGGCATCAAGACCCCGGTCACCATCAACGCGAAGAAGAACGGCGGCAGCTACGACCTGACGGTCAAGACCGCCAAGGGTGCGATGGCGGCGCCCATGGCCCTGCCCGCGGGAGCGCTCAAGCCCTCGATGGACGTGAAGCTCGGCGGGGCGGACAGCGGCACGGTCAAGGTCTCCGGCCCGGCCAACGCGGAACCCATCCCGGACAAGGCCCCGGTCAGCCTCAGCGACATGACGGGCACCTACAAGCCCGGCAAGAGCGGCAAGGTGACGCTCAGCCCGGACCAGCTGACCATCGACGTCACGATGGCCCCCGGCGCCACCCCGATCAACGTCCCCTGCAAGGCGACGAGCAGCGGGGTCTCGCTGGAACTGGACACCGCCGCGCAACCGGGCGGCTCCGGCTCCTCGACGAGCACCTCCGGCAGCGCCACCTCCGGCACCGCCACCTCGGGCGGCCTCGCCGAGACCGGCGCGGAGGACGAGGGCGGCATCAAGGCCCTGGCCCTGGTCGCCGGCACGGTGATCCTGCTCGGCGGCGCGGTGTTCACCTTCACCCCGTGGCGCCGCCTGCGCGGCACCCGCTGACACGGAGACGGCCCGGCACACCGAAGGGTGTGCCGGGCCGTCTCCGTCGTACGGGGCGCGAACGCGTCAGCCCATGCCGCCCATGAGGGCGTTGACCTTCTTGCGGTACATGAAGATCGCGAGGCCGGCGAGCGTCGCGGCGACCGCCTGGAAGAGGATGACCCCGACGCCGTTCAGCTGCACGTCGGCCAGACCCATCAGACCGGTGATGCAGTCACCGGCGGTGACGGCCAGGAACCAGACGCCCATCATCTGGGAGCCGTACTTCTGCGGCGCCATCTTCGTGGTGACCGACAGGCCGACCGGGGAGAGGCACAGCTCGGCGAGCGTGTGCATCAGGAAGATGAGCACCAGCCACCACATGGTGACCTTGGTGTCGTTGCCGGAGGTCTGGCTCAGCGGCAGGGCGAAGACGAAGAACGAGGCGCCGACGATGACCAGGGCCACCGAGAACTTCACGATGGTGCTGGGCTCGCGGTTGCGGCGGGCCAGGGCCACCCAGGCGGCGGCGAAGACCGGGGCCAGGGCCACCACGAAGAGCGGGTTCAGCGACTGGAAGATGGTGGTCGGGACTTCCCAGCCGAACAGGGCGCGCTCGGAGTTCTTGTCACCGAACAGCGAGAGCGTCGAACCGCCCTGGTCGTAGATCATCCAGAACACGGCGGCGGCCACGAAGAACCAGATGTAGGCGCTCATCCGGGTCTGCTCGACGGCGGAGAGGTCCTTGTCCCGCTTGATGCGCACGAGGACGGCGACCGGGATCAGCAGGCCGGCGATGGTGATCGGGTACAGCGCCCACTTGATGGTGAACATGTCCGCGGCGACCACGGCGCCGTAGAAGACGGCGACGGCGGCCAGGACGGCCAGCGCCTTGACGATCACGGCCTTGCGCTCGACCGCGCTCAGCGGGTTCGGGACGATGCTGCTCTGCGGGCTCAGGGTGCGGCCGGCCAGCAGGTAGACCACCAGACCGACGGCCATGCCGACGGCGGCCAGCGCGAAGCCGAGGTGCCAGTTCACGGTCTCACCGACGATGCCGATGCCGACCGGTGCGAGCAGGGCACCCACGTTGATGCCGATGTAGAAGATCGTGAAGCCGCTGTCACGGCGCGGGTCGTCCACACCGCGGTACAGGTGGCCGACCATCGTGGAGATGTTGGCCTTCAGCAGACCGGAGCCGACCGCGACCAGCAGCAGACCGACGAAGAACGCGATCTGGCCGGGCAGCGCGAGCGACACGTGGCCCGCCATGATCACGACGCCGGCGATGGCGACCGTCTTGCGGGCGCCCCAGACGCGGTCACCGAACCAGCCGCCGGGCATGGCCATCAGGTAGACCATGGCCACGTAGACGGAGTAGATCGCCGTGGCCGTCGCCGCAGTGAAGCCGAGGCCGCCACCCTGGCTACCGGTCGCGGCGTCGACACCGCCGGAGACCAAGTACAGGACGAGGAGCGCACGCATGCCGTAGTAGGAGAAGCGCTCCCACATCTCGGTCATGAACAGCGTGGCCAGGCCGATCGGGTGGCCGAGGAGGGTCTTCTCGTGAGCGGGGCTCGGAGAAGCCGTCGTCAGGCTGGAAGCCATGGTCGATCCTTGCTTGCTCGGGACGCATCGGCTTCGTGAGCTCGTCCGCGCCCGGTGGGGGGTGGCCGGCACCGGCGGACGGATCTCCCACCCCACGCCTCGGGGCCCGCCCCACGGGGATGGGGGGGCGGAAGGGCATCCGTCACCGGGATCCGCGCCCTCCCGCGCAGTCATCGCGCGAGGGCCCGGCCAACAGGTCGTTCACTGCCGTCAAGACGGGCCGGGCGGGCCCCAGGGGACCGCCCGTCCGGTTCCGGACAGAAATAGAGACCTTCGTGCCGCTTTTCGGCACAAAGGTCCCTGAGGTATTGCATCAGGCGTCTCGCCACCATACGACACGACACTGCGGCATATGAAAGGACTTGAGAGATGGATCACAAGGCGCGTCGGGAACCGTTCGACATATTCGAAGGCGCTTAGTAGTTCATAAGCCCAGATAGAGAGGGGGCTTCCCGGGGGCCTCTGGTTTCAGCCGCCGCGGACTACCATCACCCACATGACGCGTGTACTGCTCGCCGAGGACGACGCATCCATCTCAGAACCCCTGGCCCGCGCCCTGCGCCGGGAAGGGTACGAGGTCGAGGTCCGGGAGGACGGCCCCACCGCCCTGGACGCGGGACTGCAGGGCGGCGTCGACCTCGTCGTCCTCGACCTGGGCCTGCCGGGCATGGACGGCCTGGAGGTGGCCCGCCGGCTGCGCGCCGAGGGCCACGGCTTCCCGATCCTGGTCCTCACCGCCCGGGCGGACGAGGTCGACACGGTCGTCGGCCTGGACGCCGGCGCCGACGACTACGTGACCAAGCCCTTCCGGCTGGCCGAACTGCTCGCCCGGGTCCGGGCCCTGCTTCGGCGCGGTGCCACCGAGGCCGTCCAGCCCCCCGCCACCCACGGCGTGCGGATCGACGTCGAATCGCACCGGGCCTGGATGGGGGAGGAGGAGCTCCAGCTCACGGCCAAGGAGTTCGACCTGCTGCGGGTCCTGGTCCGCGACGCGGGCCGGGTCGTCACCCGCGACCAACTCATGCGCGAGGTCTGGGACACCACCTGGTGGTCCTCCACCAAGACCCTCGACATGCACATCTCCTGGTTGCGCAAGAAGCTGGGCGACGACGCCGCCAACCCCCGCTACATCGCCACCGTGCGGGGCGTCGGTTTCCGCTTCGAGAAGAGCTGACCGCCTCCTCCGCCCCCACCTGGGGCATGCTCTAGGGCATGCGCCGCCGCCTCATCAACTCCACGCTCGCCGTGGTGCTCGTCGTGATCGCCGTCTTCGGGGTCTCCCTCGTCATCGTGGAGACCCGGACCATCACCAGCAGCGCCCAGGACCGCATCGAGTCCGAGGCGCTGCGGCTCGTGGGCATCGTCGAGGCGAACGTCCTCGAGAAGAAGCCGATCGACCCCGTGGCCCTCGGCGAGCAGCTGGACGCCGGCCACCACGCGCGGATCACCGTCCCCGGCCAGCCGGCCGTGGACGTGGGCACCCCGATCCCCGAGAGCGTGATCCGCGGCACCGCCCGCGGGGAGCAGGGCGAGGTCGTGGTCGTCGAGGAATCCCGCTCGACCGTGACCCGCGAGGTCGGGCGGACCCTGGCCGTGGTCGGCGCGGTGGCCCTGCTGGCCGTCGTGGCGGCCGTGCTGCTCGCCGTACGGCAGGCCAACCGGCTGGCCTCCCCGCTCACCGACCTGGCCGAGACGGCGGAGCGGCTCGGATCGGGCGACCCGCGGCCCCGGCACAAGCGGTACGGGGTTCCCGAGCTCGACCGGGTCGCGGACGTGCTGGACTCCAGCGCCGAGCGGATCGGCCGGATGCTGACGGCCGAGCGGCGCCTGGCCGCGGACGCCTCCCACCAGCTGCGCACCCCGCTCACCGCCCTCTCCATGCGGCTGGAGGAGATCACGGTCACCGATGACCTGGCGACCGTGCGGGAGGAGGCGACGATCGCCCTGACCCAGGTGGAGCGGCTCACGGACGTGGTGCAGCGGCTGCTCACGAACTCGCGGGACCCGCGGACCGGCTCGGCGGTCCCCTTCGACCTGGACGAGGTCGTCAAGCAGCAGGTCGAGGAGTGGCGGCCGGCCTACCGCAGCGCGGGCCGGGCCATCGTGCGCTCCGGACGGCAGGGCGTACGGGCCGTCGGCACCCCGGGCGCGGTCTCGCAGGTGCTGGCCACCCTGGTGGAGAACGCCCTGATGCACGGCGGCGGCACGGTCGCGCTGCGCACCCGGGTGATCGGCAACCAGGCGGTGCTGGAGGTCACGGACGAGGGACCGGGCGTCCCGCCGGACCTCGGCAACCGGATCTTCGAGCGGGCCATCAGCGGCCGCAACTCCACCGGGATCGGCCTCGCAGTGGCCCGGGACCTCGCGGAGGCGGACGGCGGACGCCTGGAACTGCTCCAGACGCAGCCACCGGTCTTCGCGCTGTTCCTCAGCCGGACGGCCCCGGAACGGGCCGAACCGCAGGCCACGGTCCGCTAGGCCTAGGCCCTGTCGTCAAAGTCCCTCCCCCAGCTACCGCTGGGAGGTGCCCCCGGGCCCGCGACGCCCGGCACCGCACCTTGCCGCGTTGTCGGGGCACCCAAGTACGTCCAGTACTCGGGCGCCCCTCCGCCTTGCGATGCACGGCACCGGACGCCGCGGGCCTGACCGGCGCTACTTTGACGACAGGACCTAGGGCCCAGGGCCGCGATGCTCTAGTTGTTCGCGGGCTCCGGCTCGGGCATCGGCTCCGGCCTGCGGTCCGGCTTCGGCAGGGGCGCCGGCTCCGGCATCGGCTCGGCCTGTTCCACCGGCGCGGGCAGGGCCTTGAAGACCCACGTCCGGTACGACCAGAAGCGGAACACGGTGGCGGTCCCGATGCCGATGAACTTGAACACGTTGCTGGCGAGCGGGCCGTCCCAGCCGAACCCGTAGGTGGCGGTGTAGAGCACACCGCTCTCGATGACCAGGCCGATGCCGCTGAACGCGGCGAACAGGGACAGCTCGCGGGTACGACCGCTCTTGGCGCGGTCCCGGTAGGCGAAGTAGCGGAAGCCGACGTAGTTCGTGGCGATGGCCACGACGGTGGCTATCACGCTCGCGCGCACCACCTGCAGGTCGGTGGTGTTGCGGATCAGGTTGAAGACGCCCAGGTTGACCAGGACACCCAGACCGCCGACCGCCCCGAACTTGGCCACCTCTCGTACGAGGCCGCGTACACGTTCGACGACAGATCCGCCAGGCGTGCTCATCAGTAGGTCAGTCCTGTCGGTCACCGCCCGCTTACGGGGCGTCCGGTGTTCTCCGTCAACCCGCCCATGCTAAGTGTCCCCCCTGCGCTACGTCTGTGCCTTCCGGCACCCTGCGACGCACGGCACACGGGCAGCTCGGGCCGGAGCCGTGCCCATGCGGGTCCCGATGGCCGAATACCGACGGATACCCTGGAGGAGTGACGTTCCCGGTAGTCGGTATGGTCGGCGGCGGCCAGCTCGCCCGCATGACCCACGAGGCGGGCATCCCCCTCGGCATCAGATTCAAGCTCCTCAGTGACACCCCGCAGGACTCGGCGGCCCAGGTCGTGAGCGATGTCGTCATCGGCGACTATCGCGACCTGGAGACGTTGCGCGCCTTCGCGCGCGGCTGTGACGTGATCACCTTCGACCACGAGCATGTACCCACGGAGCACCTTCGGGCCCTGGAAGCGGACGGCATCCCCGTCCGCCCGGGGCCCGACGCTTTGGTGCACGCCCAGGACAAGGGGGTGATGCGCGCCAAGCTCGACGAGATCGGCGCGCCCAGCCCCCGCCACCGGATCGTGAGCGATCCGGACGACGCGGCCGCCTTCGCGGAAGAGGTGGGCGGGTTCCCCGTCATCCTCAAGACCGTGCGGGGCGGGTACGACGGCAAGGGGGTGTGGTTCGTCCGCACCCCCGAGGACGCGGCGGCCCCCTTCAAGGCGGGCGTCCCGGTCCTCGCCGAGGAGAAGGTCGATTTCGTCCGCGAGCTCGCGGCCAACATCGTCCGCTCCCCGCACGGCCAGGCGGTGGCCTACCCCGTCGTCGAGTCCCGCCAGGTGGACGGGGTCTGCGACACGGTGATCGCCCCGGCCCCGAACCTCTCGGAGGCCCTCGCGGGCGAGGCCCAGGCCCTCGCCCTGCGCATCGCCAAGGAACTCGACGTGACCGGCCACCTGGCCGTGGAGCTGTTCGAGACCACCGACGGCCGGATCCTGGTCAACGAACTGGCGATGCGTCCGCACAACAGCGGTCACTGGACCCAGGACGGGGCCGTGACCTCCCAGTTCGCCAACCACGTGCGCGCGGTCCTGGACCTTCCGCTGGGCGACCCGCGCCCCCGCGCCCCGTGGACGGTCATGGCGAACGTACTGGGCGGGGACTACCCCGACATGTACGCGGCGTACCTGCACTGCATGGCCCACGACCCCCAGCTCAAGATCCACATGTACGGCAAGGACGTGAAACACGGTCGCAAGGTCGGCCACGTCAACACCTACGGCGACGATCTGGACGATGTGCTGGAGCGCGCACGCCACGCTGCCGATTACCTCAGAGGAACGGTCACCGCATGAGCACCACCGCAGCCCCCGTCATCGGCATCGTCATGGGCTCCGACTCGGACTGGCCCGTCATGGAGGC
Source organism: Streptomyces sp. NPDC091682 (assembly GCF_044756625.1). NCBI lineage: Bacteria > Bacillati > Actinomycetota > Actinomycetes > Kitasatosporales > Streptomycetaceae > Streptomyces > Streptomyces sp. NPDC091682. The sequence continues at coordinate 80,934 of NZ_JBIVTH010000023.1, forward strand.
GGCCGCCCAGGCCCTCGACGAGTTCGAGATCCCCTACGAGGTCGACGTCGTCTCCGCGCACCGGATGCCGCGCGAGATGGTCGAGTACGGGGAGCGGGCCGCCGACCGCGGCCTAAAGGCGATCATCGCGGGCGCGGGCGGCGCCGCCCACCTGCCCGGCATGCTTGCCTCGGTCACCCCGCTGCCGGTCATCGGCGTGCCGGTGCCGCTGAAGTACCTCGACGGCATGGACTCGCTGCTGTCGATCGTCCAGATGCCCGCCGGGGTTCCCGTCGCCACCGTCTCGGTCGCCGGGGCGCGCAACGCGGGCCTGCTGGCCGTACGGATGCTGGCCGCCCACGACCCGGAGCTGCTGGTCCGGATGCGCGACTTCCAGCAGGAGCTCAACGACCAGGCCACCGAAAAGGGCAAGCGGCTGCGCACGAAGGTCGCGAACGCGGAGTCCTTCGGGTTCGGAAAGTGAGCGCGGCGCAGCGTCTGGACGAGGCGCGCGAGCTGCTGGCCGAACACCCCGTCGTGGACGGCCACAACGACCTGCCCTGGGCGCTGCGCGAGCAGGTGCGTTACGACCTGGCGCGACGGGACATCGCGGGCGACCAGTCCGCCCACCTGCACACCGACATCCCCCGGCTGCGCGCCGGCGGGGTCGGCGCGCAGTTCTGGTCCGTCTACGTGCGCTCCGACTACGCCGGTGACGAGGCGGTCAGCGCCACCCTGGAGCAGATCGACGTCGTCGCCCAGCTGATCGACCGCTATCCCGGCGACCTCGTGCGGGCGCTGACGGCGGACGACATGGAAGCGGCCCGCGCCGACGGCAAGATCGCCTCGCTGATGGGCGCCGAGGGCGGCCACTCCATCAACAACTCGCTGGCCACCCTCCGCGCCCTGCACCAGCTGGGCGTGCGGTACATGACGCTCACCCACAACGACAACATCGACTGGGCGGACTCGGCGACCGACGAGCCCCGGCACGGCGGCCTGACCGACTTCGGCCGCGAGGTCGTCCGCGAGATGAACCGCGTGGGCATGCTGGTGGACCTCTCGCACGTCGCGGCGACGACGATGCGGGACGCGATCGAGGTCTCGGCCGCACCGGTGGTGTTCTCGCACTCCTCGGCGCGAGCGGTCTGCGACCACCCGCGCAACATCCCCGACGACGTGCTGGCGACGCTGCCGGGCAACGGCGGGGTGGCGATGGCCACCTTCGTGCCGAAGTTCATCCTCCCGGCGGCCGTCGAGTGGACCCTGGCCGCGGACGAGAACCTGCGCGCGCACGGTTTCCACCACCTGGACACCACCCCCGAGGCGATGGCCCTGCACCGGGCCTTCGAGGAGGGGCGCCCGCGCCCGGTGGCCACGGCCGCGACGGTGGCCGACCACCTGGACCACATGCGCGAGGTGGCCGGCATCGACCACATCGGCATCGGCGGGGACTACGACGGCACGGCCTTCACCCCGTCCGGCCTGGACGACGTGGCGGGCTACCCCAACCTCGTCGCCGAACTGCTCACGCGCGGCTGGTCCAAGGTCGACCTGGCGAAGCTGACCTGGACCAACGCGGTACGGGTGCTGCGCGACGCGGAGTCGGTGGCCCGCGACCTGTCGGCCTCCCGGGGCCCGTCGAACGCGGTGATCCGATAGCGGACGCGGTGCCCGGCGGACGCGGTGACAGAGTGTGACCTGCGGGTTCACTCGAACGCTGCGTCCGCCGGGCGGCCCGGCCGTCCTGCGTGTCACGGTGACAGCGCCCCTTCCCCGCTGCCGCCGACACCGGAGCGAACGCCATGGCCGACCTGCAGGACGAACCCCACTCCGTGGGCATCGGAGCCGAAGACCTCCCCGCACCCGCGGCGGCGGTGGCGGCGGGCGCCCTCGACCGGGCCGTCGCACTCCTGGCCGTCCATCCCGTGGTCGACGGGTGCAACACCCTGGTCCGGACCCTGCACCAGAGCCCGTACCACGACATCGAAACCTCGGACGCGGGCGTTGACACCGACATCCCGCGGCTACGCGCCGGGGGAGTGGGGGCCCAGTTCTGGTCCCTGCTCGTGCCGTCGGGGCGGGCGCACGAGGACGCCCCCGGTGACCAGGTGCTCTCCGACACGCTGGACCAGATCGACACGGCGCTGACCCTGATGCGCCGCTACCCGAACAGCCTCTGCCTGGCCCTCGGCGCCGACGACCTGGCGGACGCCCGCAATCGGGGCCGCATCGCCTCGTTCCTGGGCCCGGTGCCCGGCCGCACGCTGACCGGCTCGCTGGGCGCACTGCGCGCCTTCCACGCGCTGGGCGTACGGATCCTCGCGCCCTCGGGAGCGCCCTGGGCGCAGGAGGAACTGACGGCCTTCGGCCACGAGGTGGTCCGCGAGGCGAACCGGCTGGGGATCCTGCTGGACCTCACGGGCTGCGCACCGGCGGTCGCCCGCCGGGTCGCGGGGGCCTCGAAGGCGCCGGTGATCATCTCGAACACGGGGGCGGCCTCGCTGAACCCGCATCCGGGCAACGTGACCGACGAGGTCCTGGCCGCGGTGCGGGAGGCGAACGGCCTGGCGATGGTCACCTTCGACACCGTGCGCACCGGGGACTCCCTGCACGCGGTGGCGGACCACCTGGACCACGTACGGGCCATCGCGGGCCCGCACGGCGTCGGACTCGGCGCCACCTTCGGCACCGGACCGGGCCACCCCCGCCCGACGGGCCTCACCGACCCCTCGGGCTATCCGCGGCTCATCGCGGAGCTCCTGGAGCGCGGCTGGCCGGAGTCCGAGGTGGCCCTGTTGACCTGGGGCAACGCCCAGCGCGTCCTGCGCGACGCGGAGTTCACCTCCCGCGCCGCCGGCCACCGCCGCTAGCTCAGCCCCGCCAGAACCAGCCCCGCCGGCGATTGAGGCGCGGGGTCCGGGGCGGAGCCCCGGGTCCTTTCCCCTTTGCCGAGCAACCCCGCAGGGGTCAGGCCCGCGGGCGGCCCATCGCCCGGTAGGTCCAGCCCGCGGCCCGCCACCGCACCGGGTCCAGCGCGTTGCGGCCGTCCAGGACGAGGCGGTCGGTCACCACACCGGCCAGCTCCGCCGGGTCGAGGTCACGGAACTCGCGCCACTCGGTGAGGTGCAGGACGACCTCCGCGCCCCGGGCCGCCTCCAGCGCGGAGTCCGCGTAGCCGAGGGTCGGGAAGACGCGGCGGGCGTTGTCCATGCCCTTGGGGTCGTAGACGGTGACCTGGCCGCCCTGGAGGTGGATCTGCCCGGCCACGTTCAGCGCGGGGGAGTCCCGTACGTCGTCGGAGTCCGGCTTGAAGGTGGCTCCCAGCACGGCGACCCGCTTGCCGAGGAACGAACCGCCCACGGCCTCCCGGGCCAGTTCGACCATGTGCCCGCGGCGCCGCATGTTGATGGAGTCGACCTCGCGCAGGAAGGTCAGCGCCTGGTCGGCGCCCAGCTCGCCGGCGCGCGCCATGAAGGCCCGGATGTCCTTGGGCAGGCAGCCGCCGCCGAAGCCGATCCCGGCGCGCAGGAACTTCGCGCCGATCCGCTCGTCGTAGCCGATCGCCTCGGCCAGCTTGACCACGTCACCGCCGCCGGCCTCGCACACCTCGGCCATCGCGTTGATGAAGGAGATCTTCGTGGCGAGGAAGGAGTTCGCGGCGGTCTTCACCAGCTCAGAGGTCGGGAAGTCGGTGACCACCAGCGGGGTCCCCTCCGACATCGGCGTCTCGTACACCTCCCGCAGCACCTTTTCGGCGCGGTCGCCCTGGACGCCGATCACGATCCGGTCGGGGTGCAGGGTGTCGTCCACCGCGAAGCCCTCCCGCAGGAACTCCGGGTTCCAGGCCAGCTCCACGTCCGCGCCCGCCGGGGCCAGCTCCGCGAGCTTCACCGCGAGCCGCTCCGCCGAACCCACCGGCACCGTGGACTTGCCGACCACCAGGACCGGCCGCGTCAGGTGCGGGGCCAGCGAGGCCATCGCGGAGTCCACGTAGGACATGTCGCAGGCGTACTCGCCGTGCTTCTGCGGGGTGTTCACGCAGACGAAGTGGACGTCGCCGAAGGCGCCGACCTCCTCGTAGGAGGTGGTGAAGCGCAGCCGGCCGGTCGAGCCCGGCAGCCCGGCCACGTGCTTGGCCAGCAGTTCCTCCAGCCCGGGCTCGTACATCGGGACCCGACCCGAGGCCAGCATCTCGATCTTCTCGGGCACCACGTCCAGCCCCAGCACCTCGAATCCCAGTTCCGCCATCGCGGCGGCGTGGGTCGCACCGAGGTATCCGGTGCCGATCACAGTGATCTTGAGCGGGGCCATGGGTGCTCCAGAGGTGCGGGGCCGTTTGCGGCCACTGAGCATAGTCGGGCCCACCAGCGGGGACGTTCCCCAGGAGACCGCCGCTGTCACCCATCTCACGTGGTCCGTGCATATCGCCATCCGTGACCGGACCACTAGGCTTGGGTTACTTAACGGTAGTTAGCATCACGCATCACCCTGGGGAGTGAGAGATCTTGGCGGGTTCTGCCGACTTCGACCTGTACCGCCCGGCCGAGGAGCACGACATGCTCCGCGAGTCGGTCCGCTCGCTCGCCGAGGCGAAGATCCTGCCGTTCGCCGCCGCGGTCGACGAGGAATCCCGCTTCCCGCAGGAGGCCCTGGACGCCCTGGTCTCCAGCGACCTGCACGCCGTCCACGTGCCCGAGACCTACGGCGGCGCGGGTGCCGACGCCCTCGCCACCGTGATCGTGATCGAGGAAGTGGCCCGCGTCTGCGCCTCCTCCTCCCTCATCCCGGCCGTGAACAAGCTCGGCTCGCTCCCGGTGATCCTCTCCGGCTCCGAGGAGCTCAAGGCCAAGTACCTCGGCCCGCTGGCCAAGGGCGACGCGATGTTCTCGTACGCGCTCTCCGAGCCGGACGCGGGCTCCGACGCCGCCGGCATGAAGACCCGAGCCGTGCGCGACGGGGACTTCTGGGTGCTCAACGGCGTGAAGCGCTGGATCACCAACGCGGGCGTCTCCGAGTACTACACGGTCATGGCCGTCACCGACCCCGAGAAGCGCTCCAAGGGCATCAGCGCCTTCGTCGTGGAGAAGGGCGACGAGGGCGTGTCCTTCGGCGCCCCGGAGAAGAAGCTCGGCATCAAGGGCTCCCCGACGCGCGAGGTCTACCTCGACAACGTCCGGATCCCGGCCGACCGCATGATCGGCGCCGAGGGCACCGGCTTCGCTACCGCGATGAAGACGCTGGACCACACCCGCATCACCATCGCGGCCCAGGCGCTCGGCATCGCCCAGGGCGCACTGGACTACGCCAAGGGCTACGTCCAGGAGCGCAAGCAGTTCGGCAAGCCGATCGGCGACTTCCAGGGCGTGCAGTTCATGCTCGCGGACATGGCCATGAAGATCGAGGCCGCCCGCCAGCTGACCTACTCGGCCGCCGCCAAGTCCGAGCGCGTCTCCGCCGGCGGTGACAAGGAGGACCTGACCTTCTTCGGCGCCGCGGCCAAGTGCTTCGCCTCCGACGTGGCCATGGAGGTCACCACGGACGCCGTCCAGCTCCTCGGCGGCTACGGCTACACCCGCGACTACCCGGTGGAGCGCATGATGCGCGATGCCAAGATCACGCAGATTTATGAAGGTACGAATCAGGTTCAGCGGATCGTGATGGCCCGCAACCTTCCGTAGGGGCCCGACCCCGCGGAAACACGTGGCTCCCGGCGTGCGGCCGGGGGCCACGTGCGAGACGGCCGGCGCCGCACCCTAGGCTGTGCGCCGGTCGGCCCCCGGGCGCGGGGCTCAGGGGGGAACGGGATGTCCGCAGAACGTCAGATATCGGGGATGCTCCGGCAGATCGCCCGTCAGCAGGACGTCATCGAGATCGGTCCGCAGGGCTCCCGCCCGAAGGCGGCCGCCCTCGCGCACGTGGCGGAGCAGTACGGCTACGTGTACGGCTCGGCACACGCGACCGGGTACAAGGACGCGCAGATCCTCCTGCGGATGTACCGGGACCCGAGCCCCGAGGCGCGCTCCCGCGAGGCGGCCACGCTGACCGCCCATCCGCGGGCGGGGATCGGCGGGACGGCGCCGGGGCTGGAGCCCGGGTCGCTGAAGCCCGTACCCGAAGCGGCCGGCGCCGTGGCCGTGCTGAAGGACCTCATCGCCTTCGACCTCGCGGCCCGCTTCGTCACCAGCCGGGGCCAGATGGTGCTGTGCTACCTCGGCTGCGTGCTCGTGACCGCGCTCCAGCTCGCCACCGGCCCGCTGGTCGAGGCGGTGGCCACCGGCGCGAGCCTCGTGGTGTTCCTGACCGTGGCGCTGAAGGCGGGTCAGATCCACCGGGCGAAGCTGGCCCGGCGCCTGAGGGAAGCCGGGTTCTTCGCGGTGCGCGACGAGCAGGGCAGGCAGCGGTTCCTGCGCCCGGGGCAGCAGTTGCCGGGCCACGCGAACCCGTTCGCCGCCTGAGGCCCCGGCCTGCGGCGCAGGCTGACGCACGCACCGCCCGTGGGGGGTACCCGCATGGGCTAAATTTGGACCTTCGTACGCCGGAATCGGTTGGGGAGAACGCAATGACGGAAGCGATCCTGCTGGTCGGCGGACAAGGGACGCGCCTGCGCCCCGTGACGGTGAACACGCCCAAGCCGATGGTCCCCACGGCCGGCGTCCCGTTCCTCGCCCACCAGATAGCCAGGGCCGCCGCCGCCGGTGTCACGCACATCGTGATGGCCACCTGCTACCTCGCCGAGGTCTTCGAGCCCTACTTCGGCGACGGATCCGACTTCGGCCTCAGCCTCGAATACGTGGTCGAGGACGAGCCCCTCGGTACCGGCGGCGCCATCCGCAACGCCGGAGAGCGCCTGACCGGCGGCCCGGACTCCTCCGTCCTCGTCTTCAACGGCGACATCCTCACCGGCCTGGACATCGCCGGGCTGGTCGAGTCGCACGAGGCGGCCGACGCCGACGTCTCCCTGCACCTGGTCCGGGTCGAGGACCCGCGCGCCTTCGGCCTGGTCCCCACCGACTCCGAGGGGCGGGTACTGGCCTTCACCGAGAAGCCGCAGACCCCCGAGGAGATCATCACCGACCAGATCAACGCCGGCTGCTACGTCTTCCGCCGCAGCGTGATCGACGCCATCCCGGCCGGCCGCCCGGTCTCCGTCGAGCGCGAGACCTTCCCCGGCCTGCTCGCCGCCGGGGCCAAGCTGCACGGCGTCACCGAGAACACCTACTGGATGGACCTCGGCAAGCCCGAGTCGATCATCCAGGCCTCCGCCGACCTCGTACGCGGCGTGGTCTCCTCCCCGGCCGTCCCCGGACGCCGCGGCGAGTCCCTGGTCCTGCCCGGCGCCGAGGTGGCCGCCGGGGCCAAGCTGTCCGGGGGCACCGTCGTGGGCGCGGGCGCCCGGATCGGGGCCGGAGCGGTCGTCCAGGGCTCCATCGTCCTCGACGGCGCCGTCATCGGCCCGGACGCCCAGGTGAACGCCAGCCTGATCGGCGCCCGCGCCGCGGTCGGCGCGCGGACCGTCCTCGACGCCGTCGTCATCGGCGACGGCGCCACCGTGGGGGCCGACAACGAACTGCGCGCCGGCGCCCGCGTGTGGTGCGACGCGCAGTTGCCCGCCGCCGCCGTCCGCTTCTCCCCGGACGCCTGAATCCAGGCCCGGGGAGGCGGGGAGGCCGCCGGCGTCAGTTGCCGCGGACGGTGACCTTCTCGTCGTTCTGGATCTGCTTCACCAACTGCTGCACCTTCGCCTTGTCCCAGACGAGGTTGCCGCCGCGCTGGCCGGAGATCGGCATGTTCATCGACACGCCGTCACCGCCGTTGACGCCCTTCATCGCGAAGAACATCTGGCCCATGTCGTACAGGCCCATGTCCTTGTCCACGATGAGGGTGTCCAGGCCCGCGCCCAGCATCGGGTAGAGCGCGAACGGGTTGAGGATCGTCGACGGCGTCGCGGCCTGGCTGGCCAGCGCCGACAAGAACTTCTGCTGGTTCTTCGTCCGCTGGAGGTCGGACTCGGCGAAGGCGTACCGGGTCCGTACGAAGGCCAGGGACTGCTCGCCGTTCAGGGTCTGCTTGCCGGCCTTGAAGTCGGCGCCCGACTTCTCGTCCTTGAAGCCCTCCTCGATGTTCAGCTCCACGCCGCCCAGCGCGTCCACGATGTTCGCGAAGCCGGCGAAGCCGATCTCCGCGTAGTGGTCGATGCGCAGGCCCGTGTTGTGTTCCACCGTCCGCACGAGCAGCTCGGGGCCGTCCTCCGCGTACGCGGCGTTGAGCTTGACCCGCCGCCCCTGCGCGGGGAACGTCTTGCCGGACTGGGAGCCGACGAAGGAGGGGATCTCCACGTCAGAGTCGCGCGGCAGCGAGATCATGGTGTTCCCGCTGGAGCACTTCGCCAGGATCATCATCGAGTCGGTCCGCTTGCCCTCGGCCGAGCCCGTGTGGAGCTTCTTCTTCTCCTCGTCGGACATCCCCTCGCGGCTGTCGGAGCCCACGATCAGGTACGTCGTGCAGTCGCCCTCCTTCGGGCGCTCGATGACCTTGGAGAGGTCCACCTCGCGGCGCACCTTGGAGTCGGCCCAGAAGTAGGTGGCGACGGAGGTCACCAGGAGCGCGGAGACCAGCACGATCGAGCCGACCTTGATCCGCTTGCGCCAGTCCGGCGCGGGACCGGGCGCCCGCCCGGGGCGGCCGGGCCCGGACGGCCCGCCGGGGCCTCCCGGACCGCCCGGAGCACCGCCCTGCGGAGCCCCGTAGACCTGGCCGGTGTTGTAGCCGCTGTCGTAACCGCCGTACGTGTCGTGGCCGCCCGCCTGCTGCGGGGGTACGCCGTACGCGGGCGGCGGGCCCGCCGGGCGTTGCGGGCGCGGGGGCTGCGCGGGCCGAGGAGGCTGCTGCGGCTGCGGCTGCCGCTGGATGTGCCGCATCCGCTGCACGCCCTCGGGCTGCGGCTGCGCGCTGCCGCGCCCGTACGCGTCGTCACGACCTTCTGGCCAGTCATTCATGCGCCCAAGAATGCCTGCCCGGGTGCGTGCTCCGACAGCCCGGTCCGCATTCCGTTCCGCTGCTGTTGCAGAGCTGATGCCTCCACGGGCCATCTCGACGGTGACGCGTCGGTCGGGCCGGGCCCGCGACACCCGCCGCGCACGCACCGGGCACCCGCTCCCCGATCCGGCCCGACCGACAAGACACCCCTAAGGTGTCCGTATGACACAGATACCGGGCGAGCTGCCCGGGAAGCCCACCGCAGCCTCCCGGACGACCCTCAGCCACATCATGACCGCCAACGACACCAACCTCCTCGGCACGGTGCACGGTGGTGTGATCATGAAGCTGGTGGACGACGCGGCGGGCGCCGTGGCCGGCCGCCACTCCGGCGGCCCGGCGGTCACCGCCTCCATGGACGAGATGGCCTTCCTCGCACCCGTGCGCGTGGGCGACCTCGTCCACGTGAAGGCCCAGTGCAACTGGACCGGCCGCTCCTCCATGGAGATCGGCGTACGCGTCCTCGCGGAGCGGTGGAACGAGTCCACCCCCGCCACCCAGGTCGGCACCGCCTACCTCGTCTTCGCCGCGGTCGACGCCGACGGCAAGCCCCGCGAGGTCCCGCCCGTCCTCCCGGAGACGGAGCAGGACGAGCGGCGCTACCAGGAGGCCCAGATCCGCCGCACCCACCGGCTCGCCCGCCGCCAGGCGATCATGGCGCTGCGCGAGGAGCGGGCGGCCCAGGGCTTCGACGACTGACGCCGAGGCCGTCCCGAACCCTCAGTCCCCGCAGACCACCTGGTCGCCGGTGACCACCCCGAAGGCGCCCCGGTAGGGGTCCTCGGCGCGCACCGGCACCACCTTGCGGTAGTCCGCGCCCGCGATCACCAACACCGTCCGGCCCTGGCCCGCCACCGCCCGCAGTTCGCTGCCCGGCAGCGCGGTCGCCACCGAGCGGGCGGAGCGGTCCCAACGCGGGTCGTACGTGATCACCGTGCGCTTGACCTCGCGGCTGGCCCCGTTGCCCGGGGCCCGGGTCGTGTCGAAGCCGGTGGCGCGCAGCGCGGCGTCCACCCGGCCGCCCATTCCGTCGATCCGGGTGCCGTTCTCCACCTGCACGCGGACCTCGCGCGGGGGCACGTCCACCGGCACCGCCGAGGGCGGGCCGCCGGCGGCCTTCCCGGGCCGGGCGGGGGCGAGCGGCCGGTCCTCGCGCAGCGCCTCGAACAGCTTGGCCGCCTTCGGCTCGTCCCACTTCACGGTGGACCCGATGCCCTTGACGGGGAAGGAGGGGCTGCCGATGGGCACCGAGGCGAACTCCGAGGAGGACGGGGTGAAGTCCCGCATCGCCTGCCCGAGGGCCAGCATCTGCTCCGAGCCGAAGTCCTTGTCGGCCCGGACGGACCCGAGGAGGGTGGAGCTGACCTCCTTGAACTTCACCGGGTTCAGCAGCACCCCGCCCCCGGTCGCCTGCTTGATCAGGGCGGCGACGAACCGCTGCTGGCGCTGCATCCGGCCGAGGTCGGAAGCCCCGTCGACGTGGCGCGAGCGCACGTACTGCAGGGCCTGTCCACCGCTGAGGCGGTGGTTGCCCGGCAACAGGTCGAGTCCGGTGTTGCGGTCCCGCATGGTCTTGGCCGTGCAGATCTCCACGCCGCCCATCGCGTCGACCGTCTTCATGAAGCTGGTGAAGTCGACCTCCAGGTAGTGGTCGATCTTCACCCGGGTCATGTTCTCTACGGTCCGCACGGTCAGGTTGGGCCCGCCCTCCGCGTACGCCGCGTTCAGCCGTACGGGGTGGGCCTTGTGCGCCTTGCCGGTGACGAGGTCCCGGTGCGCGGGCACCTCGGCGAAGCTGTCGCGGGGCAGACTGATCACGCTGGCCCGTTCCTTGTCGGCCGACAGGTGCACCAGCATGATCGTGTCCGTGCAGTGGCAGGGCGCGCCGCCCAGGCGGTACTCGCGCTTCTCCTCCGGGGAGACCTTCTCTCGCCCGTCGGTGCCCACCAGCAGGAAGTTGAGGCCGTGTCCGGCCTGCGGGCGGTTCTTCATGTCCTTGAACGGGTCCACCCGTTCGATCCCGGTGTCCAGACCGGTCATCACGGCGTGCCCGACGGCCCCGGAGCCGAGCACCACCACCGACAGCCCGGCCGCGAGCCGTACGCCCCACCGGGGCCGCCCCTTCCGGTGCCGGGCGCGGCAGCCTCCGCCGCGTCGGGCGGGCTGCGGCCGGGGCGGCCCGTCAGGACGGGCGGGACGGTGCGGCTGGGGCACGGTGGACACCTCCGCGGGGGCAGCAGGGAGACCGGCCGGGGCACTGACCGGATCGGCCGATTCGGCAGAACAGTAGGCCCATACGATCAGCAGCTGTCCTTACCGATCGCTCGGCGCGCACCCGGTTCCCCCGTACGCGGTAACGTGACACCGATACCCGACCTTGAAGGACCACATGCCCGCCCAGCAGCCCGCAGTCTCGGTGATCATGCCGGTGCTCGACGAGGAGCACTACCTCCGCGATTCCGTCCGCCACATCCTGGAGCAGGAGTACGCGGGCGAGATGGAGGTGGTGATCGCACTCGGGCCGTCCACGGACCGCACCGACGAGATCGCCGCCGAACTCGTCGCCGAGGATCCCCGAGTCCACACCGTCCCGAATCCCACCGGCCGGACCCCGGCGGCGCTCAACGCCGCCATCAAGGCCTCGCGCCACCCGATCGTGGTGCGCGTCGACGGCCACGGCATGCTCTCGCCGAACTACATCGCCACCGCCGTGCGCCTCCTGGAGGAGACCGGCGCCCAGAACGTCGGCGGCATCATGCACGCCGAGGGCGAGAACGCCTGGGAAGAGGCCGTCGCCGCCGCGATGACCTCGAAGATCGGTGTCGGCAACGCGCCGTTCCACACCGGCGGCCAGGCGGGACCGGCCGAGACCGTCTACCTCGGAGTCTTCCGCCGCGAAGCGCTGGAACAGCAGGGCGGCTACAACGAGGAGTTCATCCGTGCCCAGGACTGGGAGCTGAACTTCCGCATCCGTGAGGCCGGCGGTCTGATCTGGTTCTCGCCGGAGCTGATGGTCCAGTACCGTCCGCGCCGCTCCGTACGGGCCCTGGCCAAGCAGTACAAGGACTACGGGCGCTGGCGGCACGTGGTGGCCCGCTACCACTCGGGCTCCATCAACCTGCGCTACCTGGCCCCGCCGACCCTCGTCTGCGCGATCGCCGCGAGCGTGGTCGTGGGCGTGACCGTCTCCCCCCTGGGCTTCCTCCTCCCGGCCGGCTACCTCGCGGCGATCACCGCGGGCTCCGTACCGGCGGGCAAGGGGCTCGGGATCAAGGCCCGGGCGCAGATCCCCGTCGCCCTGGCGACCATGCACCTGAGCTGGGGCTTCGGCTTCCTGACGAGCCCTCGGGCGCTGGCGAACAAGGTCATCGCGAGCCGCCGTCCGGCCGTGCAGCGGGACTCCTCGCAGGTCTGAGACGTACGAAGGGGCCCGGCCCGGGGGGTGCGCACCGTCGCAGCCGCCGGGCCGGGCCCCTTTCACGTGCGCGCTACCAGGTGAAGCCCGGCTGGATCGCCATGCAGGCGCCCTCGTTGTCGCCGTTGAGCGCGTGGGCCGAGGTTGGGGCCACGGTCGGGGCGGGCGGCGGCGGAGTGGGCGCGTTGCCGGTGCGCCAGTCCTTGCCCACGTACAGGGTGATCCCGGAGACCTCCTCGGACTTCTGCACCGAGGAGGCGGGCAGGCCCAGGGCGGTGGCCACGACACCCGCGTCGGCCGCTTGGGCGTCCGTGGCGTAGCGGACGACCGTGGTGTCCTCGGCGCCGGTCTGGGTGTCGGCGGTGGCCTTGGTGAAGCCCTTGCCGGTCAGCAGCGAGGCCACCTCGTTCGCCCGGTTCTTGACGCGGGTCTCGGCGCCGGCCTTGCCGCTCGTGGCGTTGCGGACGGCGACCGCGATATTCGCGGCAGCCGCGCCCGGTGCCGTGGTCGGTGCCGTGGTCGGTGCCGTGGTGGGGGCCGTGGTGGGTGACGTACTCGGGGCGGCCGGCGTCGGCGTTCCCGCGGACGCGGACGCGGAGGCGCCCGGGGACGGCGAGGCGCCCTCCGCCGGGGTCCCGGAGCCCTTGCCGTCGAGCGCGATGTCCTCGCGGACCATCCGGAACACGGCCTCGGCCTCGTCCGCCATGGGCTCGACCCGACCGTCCAGGCCGGGCTTGGTGCTGTAGACCCACGGCATGGTGGTCATGGTGATCCGGCCCGGGGGAACCTTCTTGAGCTCCATGCTCAGGTCGTACAGCTTGTCGATCTTGTCCAGCCCGGGGTCCACGACCATGGCCTCGATCGCCGCCTGCGCCAGGCTGTTGAGCTTCACCGGGTTGGTGAGCTTGGCGTTCTTGCGGAACTCGCGGGACATCGACGTCATGTACTGGTGCTGGGCATGGGTGCGGCCGATGTCGGTGCCGTCCTCGAAGCCGTAACGGGTGCGCAGCCACTGCAGGGCCTGCTCGCCCTGGATGACGCTCGTGCCCTTGGGCAGCTTCAGGCCGGAGCCCTTGCCGTCACGGGTGCGGGAGTGGACGTTCTCCTCCACGCAGACCGGGACGCCGCCGATGGCGTCCGCCATCGAGACCACGCCCTTGAAGTCGATCATCATGAAGTGATCGATGGGGATCTTGGTCAGTTCTTGCCAGGTGGCGACCGTGCAGCCCGGACCGCCGCGCTGCAGGGACTCGTTGGTCTGCACGAGGCCCTTGCTGGCGGGGTGCACCTTGCCGGCAGGCTCGGTGCACTTGGGCATCATCAGCATCGTGTCGCGCGGCATCGAGACGACCGACATGTTGCTGCGGTCCGCGGACAGGTGCAGCAGCATCTGCACGTCCGCCAGCGGCGGGCCGTCGAAGGTGTCCGTGGCCCCGCCCAGGGCCTGGTTCGCCGCGTCGTCGCGCGCGTCGGAACCGATCAGCAGGATGTTCAGCGGGGTCTGCCCGGAGGCGTTGGGCTTGGAGCCGCCCAGTTTGGTCTCACCGAGGTTCAGCGCGTCCGTTTGGATGGCGCCGTTCAAGTGGCGGTAGTACAGGTATCCGGTGGCCGCCGTCCCGAGTATCAGCAGGGACAGCACGGAGGCCGTCCAGCGCAGCACGCGCCGCCGGCCCTGCCTGCGGGTGGGGCCGCTGCCGGCCTCCGGGCGGCCCGCCCCGGAGCCGCCCCGCTGTGGGGGCACCGTGCCGGACGCCGCCGCCCCGCCGCCGGATATCTCCTCCCCGGCTGCCTGGGCGTTCGCCCCCTCCCCTCGCACGCTGCTGCGCCTCACACGTCCCCCTCAAGATCCTTCTTGGTCAACAGAGCGCCGGTGTCACCGGCCGAGTCCTGTTACTTGGCGCAGATCGCCTTGTCGGCCTGCGCCCGCTGCACGTCCTCGGGCAGCTGCTGGGGTACCGGGGCCGCCAGCGGGGCGCCCGGCTGCTGGAAGTCCGGACCCAGCGTCAGCTTCATCGGGGTCTTCGCCGAAGCGTCCGCCGTCCCCACCTTCAGCGCGGTCGCGGGCAGGCCCATGATGTCCGCCAACGCCCGGGCCTGGTCGGCCTGGTTGGGGGCGTACTCCAGCTGCGTGGCGCCGACCTTCTCGGGCGCGTTGCCGACGTTGCTGGACTTCTGCACGCCTTTGCTGTTCTGCAGCCAGTTCAGCGTGGTGGAGGCGGAGCCCTTCGGGCCGCCGCCGTTGTAGATGCTCACCCGTACGTCCGCAGCAGCCGCGCGGGTGCCCTGGAGCTGGGCGTCCTGCTTGGCCTTCGCGTCCGCGTCGGCCGCCTCCTTGGCGGCCTGCTCCTTCTTCTCGACCTCCGTGAGCGAGACGTCCCCCCGGATCATCTGCAACAGCGGGTCGGCCAGGGCGTGGTCGACGACGACGGTCGCCTTCTTGCCCACCGGTTCGGCCGGGTTGTCGAGCACCGGCAGGGTGGTGAAGGTGATGTTCTTCGTGTCGATGCCCTTCAACTCGCCCGCCAGATCGGTGAGTTTGCCGATGGACCCGATCCCCGAGTCCACGCCGAGGGACTTGGTGGCGGCCTCCGCGAGGGAGAGGAACTTCTTGGGGCTGGTCAGCGTCTCCTTCGACTTCATCTCACGCATCATGGAACCCAGGAACTGCTGCTGGATCCTGATCCGGTCGAGGTCGCTGTTGTTGCCGAAGCCGTGCCGGGTGCGGACGAAGGCGAGGGCCTGTTCGCCCTCCAGCCGGTGTTCGCCGGCGTCCAACTTGAGGTGGGAACCCTCCTCGTCGTTGACGGCCTTGTCCAGGCACACCGGTACTCCGCCGACCGCCGTGCTCAGCGTCTTGACGGCGTTGAAGTCGGCCATCATGAAGTGGTCGACCTCGATGCCGGTGAGTTCCTTGACCGTGCGCATCGTGCAGCCCGCGTCGCGCCCCTCCTGGCCCAGGCTGGTGTTGAAGCGGGTGCCCTTGGTGGGTGCGATCGTCTTCGTCGATCCGTCCGGCTGTTTCGTCGGGCAGGCCGGGATGTTGGCGATCAGGTCGCGGGGGATGGAGAGCGCGGTCGCGTTGGTCCGGTCCTTGGAGACGTGGAACAGGATCGTGGTGTCGGCGTGGCCGACGCTGTCCTTGTCCCCGTAGTTCTCGTTGCCCGCGCCGGTGCGCTTGTCGGTTCCGATGACCAGGATGTTGATGGGCTGGTCCTTCTTGAAACCGCCGGTGCCCGCGCCCGCCACATCGGTGACGCTGAGGTTGCCGTTCAGGTGGTCGTAGTAGAGGTACCCCGCCACGGCACCGCCGACCAGCAGGAACGCCACCACTCCGCCGGTGATGGCCAGCCCCTTCTTGCGGCGTCCACCGCCGCCGCCGCCCGCGCCCTTGCGCGAGCGCCCGCCGCGCCGACCGCCGCCGGGGGGCGGGTCGCCGCGACGCGGCCTCGGCACCCCGGGGGAGGGGGTGGTGGGGGTTGGGGGAGCAGACGGTGATCTGCGGGGTGCGGTGACCTTGGGCCGCGCTTGCGCGGCGGAGTCGGCCAGTCGCAGTTCGTAGTTGCCGGTGCGGGGATTGAGCACCCACTGGTCGGCGGGGTCGATCTCGTCCGCCCGTCCACGGCTTTGCGCATCCACGGTTGCTCGAATCCTCCGTCGGTGCCTCGCGACGCGCCTCCCCCAGGCGCACGGTCAACGATCCGGCTGCTGGTGCCCGTTTCTGATCCGGCCGGGCACCGGATCGCTCACCTTATCCGCCCTGTTCGGCGGCAAACCATGCTGGTGACAAATTCCACTCACCTTATAACGGGGCGAACCGCCCATCCCACTCGGTTCGGTCACCGGCTTTTGGGATTGCTTTACCGGCAGTCGGCGTTGCCCGCAGTGGTTCCCGTAAAGGTAGGGACGGGTGCCTGAGGTGTGATGGTTCCCTCGTCGGTGGAGTCCGTGTTCGAACCGGCCCCCGTGTCCGACCCCGCGGCCTCCGCCGGACGTGCGGTCGGGGTGGGCTGCGGCGGGGCGACCGTGACCGGCTTGTCCGTCCGCAGCTGTTGGAACAGCCGCGCCGCATCGGGCTCGACCAGCTCGTCCCGGTTCGGGTCGGGCGAGTACGGCTTGCGGGGCACCGTCAGGAACTTGACCTGATCGGTCGGTATGTCCCGCATGCCCCGCACGAGTTCGTACAGGCCACGCAGCGAGGCCAGTGCCGGGTCCGTGGTCACCGAGGAGGTCGCCGCGTCCAACAGCGGGTACAGCCGCGCCGGATTCAGCAGCACCCCGTTGCTCTGCACCTTCTTGACGAGCGAACCGAGGAACTGCTGCTGCCGGTCCATCCGTTCGGTGTCACTGCCGTTGCCCAGGCTGTGGCGGGCGCGGACGTATCCCAGCGCCTGCTCGCCCCGCAGGGTCTGGCGTCCGGCGGCCAGCCGCAGCTTGGCCTCGGCATCGTCCACCGGCTCCTTGAGGCAGACCTCCACCCCGCCGATGGCGTCGACCATCTTCTTGAACCCACTGAAGTCGATCACCATGTGATGGTCGACACGGATCCCGGTCAGCTTCTCAACGGTACGGATCGTGCAGGCGGCCCCGCCCCACTGGAACGCCCAGTTGAACTGCGCGAACCGTTCGACGGTGCGGCTCCCGTCCACCTGCCGGCACGAGGGGATGTCCGTCATCAGGTCCCGGGGTATCGACACGGCGGTCGCGCTCCTGCGGTCCTGCGGCAAGTGCAGCAGGATCGTGGTGTCCGAGCGCTCGGTGCCCTTGTCCCGCCCGTACCCGGCGTTGTTCCGGCCGGAGCGCGAGTCCGAGCCGATCAGCAGGATGTTCTGGGCCCCGGTGGCCAGGTGGGCCGGGCGCTCGCGCTCGTAGCGCCTCAGTTCGGCCGCGGCCGAGGTGTCCTCGGTGATGTTCCCGTCGAGCTTGTTGTAGAGCCACCAGCCGGTGGCCGTACCCGCCAGGACCAGGAAGGCCATCCCGAGGCCGACCCAGCGCAGCAGCCGGCGCCGACGCCCGCGGCTGCGCGGGGGCCGCCCCGCACCCCCGGCCGCGTCGGTGCCGCCCGGTATGCCTGCGCTGTCCGTCACTGGCGTCCGTCCCCTCGCCGCTACGACTGCGGGCCGTCGGCCGTAAGGGTGAGCACGGCCACTGCCGATGCTGCCCCCGGGGCGCCGGAGCAGCCCGGGGGCAGGGGCTCGTCAAGGGCCGTTCGGGTGACAAATCGCCCGCACCTGCCCTCCACCAGTGTGGGCGACGGGCCTCCGGGCGGCGATCAGACGGTGTGGGTGACGCGCTCGCTCTCGCTGCGCTGCGCCAGCCCGTCCGCCGGGAGTCGGTCCAGGTTCCGGCACAGCACCACGGACCCGCCCGCGGCCAGCGCGGCGTAGAGTCCGGCCGAGAGCCCGTCCCAGGTGTCGTAGCCGAGCCCGGTCAGCACCCGCGAGCCCTCGCCGAGGCCGAGCTTCGCCGCGTCCTCGCGGGCGCGGGCCACCAGCGCCGTGTGCGTGAGCTCCTCGCCGCCGACGACCAGCGCCGGGCCATCGGGATCCACCGGCACGAAGGGCGCGAAGCGGTCTCCCTGCCCCGGCACCTCCACCGCGTAGTCGGCGAACCCGGCCGGCGGCTGCGGGAACCGTCCGCCGAGCGGCCGCAGCGCGAGCGCGACCCGCTCACCGCCGCACGCCAGGGCCTCCTCCAGGGTGTCCGGCCCGCTGACGACGAGGTCCGCACCGGCCGGGTCCCCGCCCACCTCGACGACGACCCCCACGGAGGCGCAGGCGAGCAGCCACACGGCGCTCTGCCAGTGCGCCGGGAGCATCAGCGCGAGCCGGTCCCCGGGCTCGGCCCCCAGGTCGCCCTGGAGCAGATTGGCGGTCTTGGCCACCCAATTGGCGAAGGTCGCGACGGACAATTCGACGCGTTCGCCGGTGGCATCGTCGTAGAAGGTGACGAGCGGGCGGCCCGGATCGGCGGCGAGCGCGGATCGCAGCAGGTCGGCAGGGGTGCGGTCAGTGGCGTTCACCCGGCACAGCGTACGCGGGCCCGTCCCTCGTACGGGGGCCGTCGGCTCCTCCGTACGGGGTAGGGGTATCCGCGGCGGGCCGGACGGGGCGTCAGTTCTCGGATGGCGCCCGGCGATCCGCGTGCTCACCATCCTTTTCATGCGTGGATTCCTTGCTTCCTCGATCGGCGTCGCGACGGCCGCCGTACTGACCCTGCCCCTCGCGCTGCCCACCCCCGCCCTGGCCGAGACCGCCCCCGCAACCCCCGCCGGGTCCACCCAATCGCTGCCGCTCGTCCCGCTGGGACCCTCGGCGACGCGGGCGCCCGGAGTCCCCGGAACGAGCGCCTCCCCGGGCCGCCCCGAGACGCAGGGCCTGACCGCACGCGAGGTGAAGACGTTCTCGCTGGTCGGCGTGGTCTGGGACGACGCGGCCACCGAACTGCACGGCCGGGTCCAGGTGCGGACCCGCTCCACCCGGACCGCCACCTGGTCGGACTGGCAGGACGTGGAAACCCACAACGGCGAGCACGCCGCCGACCCCGACGCGGCGGAACGCGGCGCGCGCCCGATCCGCGGCGCCACCGCCCCGCTGTGGGTGGGCGAGTCCGACGCCGTGGAGATCCGCGTCCAGGCCGAATCCGGCGCCCCGACCACCCGCGCCCCCTCCCGACTGCCCACGGGCATGCGGATTGAGCTCGTCGACCCGGGCGCGGAACCCCCCGCCACGGGCTCCGACGGCAAGAACACCGGCCCCGGCGACGGCAAGGGCGAGGTGGCGGTGCCCGCCATGACGATGGAGACGGCGGAGTCCTCCGCGGCGAACGTCCCGCACGCCTCGCTCGGCGCGAACGAGATCACCGCACTCGACAAGGCCGACTCCACCGCCGACGCGATCTTCGCGAGCGACGGCGAACTGGCCGCGGCGGCCGCCCCGTACATCGGCCCGCGCCCGCGGATCGTCACCCGCAAGGGCTGGGGCGCGAACGAGAGCCTGCGCGAGCCCGGCTTCGTCTACACCAGCACGGTCAAGGCGGCCTTCGTCCACCACAGCGCCTCCGGCAACAACTACGCCTGCAAGGACGCCCCCGCGGTCCTGCGCAGCCTGTACCGCTACCACGTGATCAGCAACGGCTGGCGGGACTTCGGCTACAACTTCGCCGTCGACAAGTGCGGCACGGTCTACGAGGGCCGCGCGGGCGGCGTCTCCAAGGCGGTCCTCGGCGCGCACACCATGGGCTTCAACACCAACAGCATGGGCGTCGCGGTGCTGGGCACCTTCACCTCCACGACCCCGCCGGCGGCGGTGGTCAACTCGGTCGCCCGCCTCACGGCCTGGAAGCTCGGCCTCTTCGGCCGGGACCCGCGCGCGAAGACCAACCTGACGTCGGGCGGGGGCAACCGCTACCCCAAGGGCAGGAGCGTGTCGATGAACGTCATCTCCGGCCACCGGGACGGCTTCGCCACCCAGTGCCCGGGCACGAAGCTCTACGGCAAGCTCGGCGCCGCCCGCACGGCCTCGGCGAAGCTCCAGGGCCGCCCGTAGCCTCCGACGGTCCGCAGGGTTCCTGGGCGCGGCGCCGTTGCCGGGGCTCGGCCCCACACCCCCTACGGCGCTCCGCGCGGGGTCCGGGGCGGAGCCCCGGTCTATCGGCCGCGCCGGCGTTCGGGGCGGAGCTCCGGGGGAGACGCGGCCGGGCCGGGCTACGCTCGACACATGGCCGGCCGCTTCGATCCCCTCACCCGCGCCGCGGTCCGCGGCGGCCGCACCGACGTACCCGCGGGCCGGGGCGCCGCCGCCGGCTCCGGGGCCCGGGAACGCCACTGGATCCCCGACGGCCCCGTAGACCTCGGCCTCACCCTCGGCCCGCTCCGCCGCGGCCCCGCCGACCCCACCTTCCGCACCACCCCCGACGGCTCGCTCTGGCGCACCGGCCGCACCCCGCAGGGCCCGGCCACCCTCCGCGTGTCCCGCGCGGGTGAACAGGTGCACGCCGAGGCCTGGGGCCCCGGCGCCGACTGGTTCCTCGAGCAACTGCCCGCACTCCTCGGGGCGGGCGACGACCCCGCCGCCTTCGTGCCCCGCCACCGCCTCGTGCACGCCAGCCACCGCCGCCGTCCGGGCCTGCGCCTCACCCGCACCGGCCTGGTCCTCGAATCCCTGATCCCCACGGTCCTGGAGCAGAAGGTCACCGCCGACGAGGCCTACCGCGCCTGGCGCCGCCTGGTCCGGCAGTACGGCGAGCCCGCCCCGGGCCCGGCCGGCGGACCGGACCTGTACGTCGTGCCCGCGCCGCGCACCTGGGCCGTGGTCCCCTCCTGGGACTGGCACCGGGCCGGGGTCGACGCCAAGCGTTCCGCCACGATCGTGCGGGCGGCCCGCGTGGCGAACCGCCTGGAGGAAGCGGCCGCGATGGACCTGCCCGAGGCCGTACGGAGGCTGGAGGCCGTACCCGGCATCGGCCCGTGGACCTCCGCCGAGACCCTCCAGCGCAGCAACGGCCACCCCGACGCGATCACCACCGGCGACCTCCACCTGCCCGGCATCGTCGGCTACGCCCTCGCGGGCGACCGCGACGCAGACGACGCCGCCATGCTGGAGCTCCTCGCTCCGTACGTAGGACAGCGCCACCGCGCGGCCCGCCTCGTCCTCCTCGCGGGCCGCACCCCGCCCCGCCGCGCGCCCCGCATGCCGCGCGGCGACATCGGCCGCTTCTGAGCCCTGCCGTCAGGCGCCCCCGCCGGCCCGCGGGCCGGACACCCCGGCCGGCGCGGGCTGGCGGGCACGGTGGCGGCGAGGGGCCGGGACCGCCCGGCGCCCGGACGGCGGCCGCGGACCGGGCCCAGCAGGGCATGGGCGGCCCGGCGGGCCCGCCGCAGGCGTCACCGCACCTGGATGAAGTCCGCCGCGGACCGCGCCGGCCGCTCCGCCGGGACCGCCGCCGGGTGCCCCACGGCCACCGTTCCCATCGGGTCCCACTCCTGCGGCAGCTCCAGCACCTCCCGCACCACGTCCCGGCAGAACATCGTCGAGGACACCCACGCCGACCCCAGCCGCTCCCCGGCCAGCGCGACCAGCAGGTTCTGTACGCCCGCGCCCATCGCGACCACGAACATCTCCCGCTCCGCCGTGTCCCGCCGGGCGTGCCCGTAGTGGTGCGCGCCGTCCGTCACCAGACACGGCACCACCAGGTACGGGGCCGCCCGCAGCACCTCCCCGCGCCGCACCCGCTTCGCCACGGACTCCTCGGACTTGCCGTCGGAGCGCAGGTCCGCGATCCACGCGTCCCGCATCGCGTCGAGCAGCCGCACCCGGGAGGCTTCGGACTCCAGCAGGACGAACCGCCACGGCGTCGTGTGGTGGGGGGCCGGGGCCGTCACGGCCGCCGCCACCGCCCGCCGCACCGCGCCCGGGTCCACCGGCTCCGCCGTGAAGGCCCGTACCGTACGGCGCTGCGTCACGGCTTCCCGTACCGCCTCCGAGGTCCCCAGCCGGAACATGTCGTCGGCCGACGGGCGCACCAGGTCGCGGGCCGAGGAGCCCTCGCCCAGGACGTGCGCCAGCCCGCGCACGACGGCCACCGGCAGCCCGGCCGCCTTGCCCTTGACCAGGTCACCGGCGGCTGCCAGCTCGTCCGCGGTCGCCACCACCGTGGCGCTCAGCGGATTGCCGTGCGCGTCCGTGCCGCCGCGCAGGTCGTCCAGGACCCGCACACCGGCCGAGCCGATCGCCACGTCCGTCAGCCCGTTGCGCCACGGCCGCCCGGAGGTGTCCGTCACGACCACGCCCACGTCCACGGACAGGGTGTCGCGCACGCCGGCGCGGATCGCGGCGGCCGAGCCGTCCGGGTCCTCGGGGAGGAGCAGCACCGTGCCGGGGGCGGTGTTGGAGGCGTCCACGCCGGCCGCGGCCATCACCAGGCCCTGCCGGTTCTCGACGATCCGCAGCGGACCCCGGCGCGCGACGACCCGTACGGTCTCGGCGTCTATCGCGGCCTCGCGCGAGTCGGCCTCCACGATCCGGCCCTCGGCCTTGGAGACGATCTTCGAGGTGACCAGCAGGACGTCCCCGTCGCGCAGGTCGGGGGCGGCCGTCGTGATCAGCTTCGCCAGGTCGTCGCCCGGCCTGACCTCCGGGATCCCGTCGACGGCCCGCACCTCGTACGCGGGCGCACGCGTCACCGGGAGGCCTCCGCCAGCTCCAGCGCGGCGCGGGCCATCTCCGCGGTGGCCTCCACATCGGTCATCATCAGCGGCACCGCGCGGCAGGTGATCCCGGCGGCCTCGACCTCGGCGACGGCGTCCGCGTCCGAGGTGTCCACGAGCCAGCCGTCCAGCAGCCCGGTCCCGTAGTGCAGGGCGACCGCGGCGGCGGTGGACTCGACGCCGACCGCGGCGAGCACTTTGTCGGCCATCCCGCGCACGGGCGCGCCACCGACGATGGGGGAGAGGCCCACGACGGGCGCCGAGGCGGAGGCCACGGCGTCCCGGATGCCGGGGACGGCGAGGATCGTGCCGACCGAGACCACGGGGTTCGACGGCGGGAAGATGATCACGTCGGCGGCGGCGATGGCCTCCAGTACGCCCGGGGCGGGCTTGGCCTGCTCGGCGCCCACGGGTACGACGGCTTCGGCGTCCACCGAGGCGCGCAGCCGGACCCAGTACTCCTGGAAGTGGATGACGCGGCGCTCGCCGGTGCCGGCCTCGGTGATCGCGACGTGGGTCTCGACCCGGTCGTCGGACATAGGCAGCAGCCGGACGCCGGGCTGCCAGCGGTCGCAGAGGGCCTCGGTGACGGCGCTCAGCGGGTAGCCCGCGCCGAGCATCTGCGTACGCACGATGTGCGTGGCGAAGTCGCGGTCGCCGAGGCCGAACCAGGTGGGCCCGACCCCGTACGCCGCGAGTTCCTCCTTGACGGTGAAGGACTCGTCGGTGCGACCCCAGCCCTGGTCCTCGTTGATGCCACCGCCGAGGGTGTACATCACCGTGTCCAGGTCGGGGCAGACCTTGAGCCCGAAGAGGTGAATGTCGTCACCGGTGTTGCCGATGACCGTGATGTCCGCGTCGGGCACTGCCGACTTGAGTCCGGACAGGAACCGGGCGCCGCCTATACCGCCGGCCAGAACAACAATGCGCATGCAGACAGTCTGTCAGCCGGAGGCTGTCGTCGAGGGGTGGTGGTCGGGCGGCGGGTGGGACTGTCAGCCGGAGGCTGTCGTCGAGGGGTGGTGGTCGGGCGGCGGGTGGGAGTGGCAGGCCGGTCGACGTCAGGCGGGGACGGACGCGGATTCGGCCGGGGAGCAGCTGTGCATCGGCATCTCGGTCAGACCGGGGAAGTAGACGTGCAGGCTGACCGCGCCGTCGAGGGTGTCGTTGATGACCTCGTGGGCGTAGCCGGGGGCGAAGACGCGCTGGGTGCCCGGGCGGTGGGCGGTGCGGCCGCGGGGGGTGTGCTCGGTGAGCTCGCCCTCCAGGACGGTCATGACACCGGAGGAGGCGCCGTGGTCGTGGAGGCCGCTGCCCTGGCCGGGGACCCAGCTGAGCAGCCAGACCTCGTAACCGGGGCCGGTGCGCAGCCGGTGGTACCAGCGGGTGGTGGCGTCGTACTCGACCAGGTGCTCCCAGGAGGCGCGGTCCTCGGCGATGGAGCGGGCGAGCCCGGCGAACTCGGCGACGGTGGCCGGGTGTTCGCGGGCGGGCTGCAGGAGGTGCTGGACGGCGAGGATGTCGCCGGCGATCTGGAGGTCGCTCTCGACCGTGGCGGAAGCGACGGGAGCGGCGGGAGCGACGGGGGTGGTGCTGTTCGTGCTGTTCATCGTGGGGGGTACCTCGACGGATGTCAGTAGTGCTGGCGGTTGCTGCGGGGGCGGGCCGGAGCTCTGGGGAGCCGGGGCTCCGCGAGCATCAACAGCTGCAACAGCAACAGCGAACCTGGGCAGCGCACAGGAACCCACGAATGGGGGTCCGGGTGGTGGCTGCGGGCGCTGACATGCAAACAAGGAGAACGGCTCGGGGGCCTGACTGTCAACCCAATGTCCGGTTTGGTGTAAAAGTTTCACCTCATCCGGTTGCTGCACCCGGAGAAAGGTTTGTGCAGTGTGCGGCAGGGGATGTGGCGCTGTGTCGGCTCTCAAACCAGATCCCGACTTCCGTGACCTGAATGTGATCTGCGCCGCTTCTCCCGCCGGATCGCAACCCCGTTCGGAGGTGGCACGTGGAATACGGGTAAAGGCGGCACCCTGTGACGCCGGTGGCATGTGTCACGATTTTTGGCGATATGAACACTTTCTGCATAGGCTTGGTTCCGCAGAGTGAATAAGGGGCCCAATAGCAGATCTCGGCTTGACTGCCCCGGAGCCACGCACTTGTAATTTCACTCGTGTCGTTACGTAGCAATCAGTGACGACATCGTCACGGGGACGCACAGACAGAGCGAGGGGCGCACATGACCGAGCTGTTTCAGGAACTGCTGGTCGAGGAGGCGGACGAAGAGCTCGGGTGGCAGGAGCGCGCTCTGTGCGCCCAGACCGACCCCGAGTCCTTCTTTCCCGAGAAGGGCGGCTCCACCCGCGAGGCCAAGAAGGTCTGCCTCGCCTGCGAAGTCCGCTCCGAATGCCTTGAGTACGCCCTCGCCAACGACGAGCGATTCGGCATCTGGGGCGGTCTGTCCGAGCGGGAACGCCGCCGCCTGAAAAAGGCAGCGGTCTGAAACGGCCGACGCACCACTGGTCAGGCACCCACCACACATCGCACTCCATATCGAACGCACCACAGCACGTACGACAGAGCGCAGTTCGACGCATGACGATCAACGCGCCGAACGGGACGACGAGCGCGACGCACAGCACGGCACACGGTCCGCCTCCTGCACCTTCCCCGCAGGAGGCGGACCGCTGTCGTGGCAGCCGTTAGGGTGGGGCGCTGTCCAGCAGCCTCCGAGGGCACACCACCCCCGGACCCCCGGCCGGAGGGCCCGTACCGCGATGTCCCTGCACAGCCAGTCGACGGCCTCCTACCAGGCCCCAGCCACACCCGAGTTCCCCCGGCACGTCGTCACCGCGGTCCTCGTCGCCCATGACGGCGCCCGCTGGCTGCCCCGGACACTCGCCGGCCTCCTCGGCCAGGAACGCCCCGCGCAGAACCACGTCGCCGCCGACACCGGCAGCTCCGACGACTCCGCGCGCCTGCTCACCGAAGCCCTCGGCGACGACCGCGTCCTGCACCTCGCCCGCCGCACCGGCTTCGGCACCGCGGTCGACGAATCCGCACGCTCCGCGGGCACCCTGACCCCCGAGGACCTCCCGTACCTCAAGCGCCCCAGCGGCTGGGACCCCGTCAGCCGCACCTGGCGCGACGACACGTACGACCTACCCGACCTCCCCCACGGCGAACCCGTCCAGTGGCTCTGGCTCCTGCACGACGACAGCGCCCCCGAACCCGACGCCCTCACCGAACTGCTCCGCGTCGCCGAGGACAACCCCGACGCCGCCGTCATCGGCCCCAAACTGCGCGGCTGGTACGACAAGAAGCAGCTCCTCGAAGCCGGCGTCACCATCGCCCGCAGCGGCCGCCGCTGGACCGGCCTCGACCGTCGGGAACAGGACCAGGGCCAGCACGACCAGGTCCGCCCCGTCCTCTCCGTCTCCACCGCCGGCATGCTGGTCCGCCGCGACGTCTACGACGAGCTCGGCGGCTTCGACCGGCGGCTGCCCCTGATGCGCGACGACGTCGACCTGTGCTGGCGCGCCCAGAGCGCCGGCCACACCGTCCTCGTCGCCCCCGACGCCGTCCTGCGGCACGCCGAGGCCGCCGCCCGCGAACGCCGCACCGTCGACTGCGCCGGACGCACCGCGGCCGGCCCGCACCGCGTCGACAAGGCCGGCGCCGTCTACACGATCCTCGCCAACAGTTCCGGCCGCGCCCTGCCGTACGTCCTGCTGCGCGTCCTGTTCGGCACCGTGCTGCGCACCCTCGCCTACCTCATCGGCAAGGCCCCCGGCCAGGCCGTAGACGAACTCACCGGCCTCCTCGCCACCCTGCTCCGCCCCGGCCGGCTCCTCGCCGCCCGCAAGGCCCGCCGCCGCCCCGCCGTCCCCGCCGCCGAACTGCGCCCGCTCTTCCCCCCGCCGGGAGCCTCCCTGCGGGCCAACGCGGAACAGCTCGCCGGCTACTTCGGCGGCGACCGCGACACCGCCACCGCCCCCGCGGGCCGACACGGCGGCGGCAGCGTCCTCGACGCCCCCCGCGAGGACGGCGACTACCTGCTGGAGACCGAGCGCTTCGCCCGCCTCAAGCGGCTCGCCCGCAACCCCGCGCCCCTCCTCCTCGCCCTCCTGGCCGTCGTCTCCCTCGCCGCCTGCCGCGCCCTGATCAGCGGCGGCTCCCTCATGGGCGGCGCCCTGCTGCCCGCCCCCGGCAGCGGCTCCGAGCTCTGGGGCGCCTACACCGACGGCTGGCACGCCGTCGGCACCGGCTCCACCGCCTCCGCACCGCCCTACCTCGCCGTCCTCGGCACCCTCGCCACCCTGCTGTTCGGATCCACCCAGGCCGCCCTGACCCTGCTCCTCGTCGGATCCGTCCCGCTCGCCGGCCTCACCGCCTACTTCGCCTCCCGGCCGCTCGTCGAATCCCGGCTGCTGCGCGCCTGGGCGGCCATCGCCTACGCCTTCCTCCCGGCCGTGACCGGAGCCCTCGCCGGCGGCCGCCTCGGCACCGCCGCCCTCGCCGTCCTGCTCCCCCTCCTCGCCCGCGCCGCCGTCGCCGCCTTCGACCTCGCCGACGGTGCGCAGGCCACCGACCGGCGGGGCGGCCGGCGCGCGGTGTGGACGTACACGCTGCTGCTCACCCTCACCACCGCCTTCACCCCCGTCGTATGGCCGCTGGCCGCCGTCCTCGGAACCGCCGCGCTGGTGCTGCGCCGCGCGCACTGGAAGGCGTACGGCCTGCGGCTGCTCGCCACCCTCGCCGTCCCGCTCGTCGTGCTCGCCCCCTGGTCACTGGGGTTGTTCACCCACCCCGGCCGCCTCCTGCAGGAGGCCGGACTGCCCTTCGGAGCCGGCTCCGCCGATGCCCTGGGCCTGCTCACGATCAGCCCCGGCGGCCCCGGCACCGGCGCCGGAGCGGTGCTCATCGGCATCGTCCTGGCCGCCCTGGCCGCCCTGCTGCGCACCGACCGCTCCTTCGCCGTCCGCACCGCCTGGGCCGCCGCCCTGGCCGGACTGCTCCTCGCCGTCGTCCTCAACCGCACCGCCTGGGCCGGCCCCGCCACCCTCGTCTACGGGCTCGCCCTGCTCGCGGCCGCCGTGCTCGGCGCCGACGGGGCCAGGGAACGCGTCGCCGCCCGCAGCTTCGGCTGGCGCCAGCCGCTGGCGGCCCTCATCGCCCTGGCCGCCGCCGCGGGACCCCTGGTCGCCGCCGCCACCTGGATGTTCGCCGGCGCCGACGGCCCGCTGCAGCGCCGCGACCCCGTACAGGTCCCGGCCTTCGTCGCGGACGCGGGCGACGACGACAACCAGACCCGCACCCTGATCCTCGACCTCGCCCCGCCCGCGACCGTCTCCTACAGCCTCGTCCGCGGCTCCGGAGGCCGCATCGGCGACGCGGACGTCACCGCCCGCACCGGCGCGGACACCCGACTCGACAAGGTCGTCTCCAACCTCGTCGCCGGCTCCGGAGCCGACCAGTCGAGCCAGCTCAGCGCCTACGCCATCCGCTTCGTGATGTTCCGCCCCGGCGGCCCCGAGGAGATCCGCCGCATCCTCGACGCCACCCCGGGCCTCAGCCGTCGTCACCAGCAGGACGGCACCGCCCTGTGGGGCGTCGAACCCTGGCTGCCGCGCGCGGTCGTCGTCTCCGGCAAGCAGGGCGAGGCCCCGATCCCGGTCGCCGCCGGACCCGTCGAGGTCCACAGCAAGATCCCCGCCGGTGACGCGGGCCGCGTGCTGCGCATCGCCGACCGGGCCGACGAAGGCTGGCGGGCCACCCTCGACGGCAAGCCCCTCAAGTCCAAGACCCTCGACGGCTGGGCGCAGGGCTTCGAACTGCCCGCCGACGGCGGCCGCCTCGACCTCGTCCACGAGGACCCGCTGCTGCGGACCGCCTGGTACTGGGCCCAGGGCCTCCTCGCCCTGGTCCTGCTGGTGATGGCCCTGCCCGGCCGCCGCGCGGAACTCGACGACGACCTGCCGGAGGAGGAGGCCGCGCTCCCGGACGGGCCCGGCCCGGGCGAGACCGGCGAGGGCCGCCGCGCCCGCCGGTTGCGCGCGGAAGCCGAACCGGCCCCCGTACCGGTGGAGACCGCGGCGGTCGCCGACCCGTACGCGCAGATCCCGGCGCAGCCGTCGTACGGCGACGACGGCTACGCGTACCAGGCGTACGGCGACCAGGGCGGCTACGCGTACGAGCCGCAGCAGCAGGCCCCGTACGACCAGTACCCGCAGTACGAGCAGCAGGGCGGTCAGGGCGGGCAGGGCGGTCAGGCCTACGAGGACCCGTACCCGCAGCAGCCCCGGCACCAGCCGGTCCAGGACCCGGACCAGCAGCAGTACACCTACCCGTACGAGCCGTACCAGCCGTACGAACCCCCATACCCCCACGCACCGCACGACCAGCGTCCGGACGGGAGCCCCCAGCAGTGAAGCAGCGCGCACCCCTGACGCTGGCGGCGGTGACCGCGGCCCTGGCCGCCCTCACCGGCGTCGCAGCCCTGACCGCGCCCGCAGCCGACGGGAAGGCCGCCGACGGCAAGCCGGCCGCCGCCCGGATGCCGGTGGAACGGTCCCTGCTGGTGTGCCCGGGGCCCAGCTCCTCGGACATCGCCGAGACCACGTACACGTCCTTCACCCCCGGCGCGGCCGCCGGCGAGGGCAAGGGCTCGGCCCGGCTGCTCGGCGCGACCAAGGACGCCAAGCCGGTGCTGGAACCCAAGGAGGCGGGCAAGCCCGTCGGGGCCACCGCCAGCGGCGCCGACGCACCCGCCCTCACCGGCAGCGCCGACGGGGCCCTCGCCCCCGGCTGGACCGCGCAGCTGACCACCAAGGTCTCGGTCGGCCGGACCCGCGGCGTGCTCGGCGTCGGCTGCACCGCCCCCGGCACCGACTTCTGGTTCCCCGCGGTGAGCACGGTCAAGGGGCGCGAGGACTACGTCCACCTCACCAACCCCGACGACGCCGCGGCCATCGTCGACATCAAGGTGTTCGGCCCGGACGGTCCGGCCAAGCCCGACGCGGGCACCAGCGAGAGCATCCGGGTGGACCCCAAGTCCACCAAGACCGTCCTGCTGTCCACCCTGGTCCCGGGAGCCCAGCTCGCGGACGCCACCGCCCACGTGACCACGCGCGCCGGCCGGGTGGGCGCATCGGTGCAGGTCGGCGAGGAGGGGGTGGGCGCCGACTGGCTGCCGGCCTCCGTCGACCCGGCCGGCTCGCTCGTACTGCCGGGCATCCCGGCGGACGCCGCCGCCGTGAAACTGGTCGTCTTCGTACCGGGCGAGGAGGACGCGGACCTGAAGCTGCGCCTGGCCGCACCCGGCGGCTCGATCAGCCCGGCGGGCAACGAGCAACTGCACGTCAAAGCCGGTATGACGGCGTCCGCGGACCTCAAGGACCTGACCCGCGGCGAGGCCGGCTCGCTGCTGCTGACCCCGTCCGACCCCAAGAAGTCCGCCCCCGTCGTCGCGGCACTACGGGTGGTCCGCGGCAGCGGCGCCAAGCAGGAGATCGGCTTCATCCCCGCCACCGGACCGGTCGGATCACGCGCGACCGTGGCCGACAACCGGCCCGAGGAGAACACCACCGTGCTGTCCCTGACCGCCCCGGGAGCCGACGCGAAGGTCAAGGTCACCGTCTCGCCGGGCACGGGTGGCGGCGAGGCGGCTTCCAAGGACGTCGATGTCAAGGCGGGCACCACGCAGACGCTCGTCCTGGCTCCGGCGGGCGGCAAGGGCTCCTACGCCCTCACCGTCGAGACCGTCTCGGGCGGCCCGGTCCACGCGTCCCGCACCCTGTCCCTCCCGCACGAGGGCATCGCGATGTTCACCGTCCAGGGGCTCTCGGACGACCGCTCCACGGTCTCGGTCCCCAAGGCCGCCCAGGACCTCTCCGTCCTGACCAGATGAGGACCGCATGACGACCGGATGACGCAGCACCCCCGGTACGCGACGGCCGGCTCAGTCCTGGCCGTACCGGGGGTCCACCGTCTCCGGCGAGAGCCCCAGCAGTTCCGCCACCTGCTCCACCACGATCTCGTGGACCAGCATCGCCCTCTCGTCCCGCGTCTTGGCGCGGATCTCCACCGGCCGCCGGAAGACCACGATCCGGGCGGGCCGCCCCTCGCGCGACTCCGACACCGCGCCCAGCGGCACCGCCTCGTCGTTCCAGCCGCCGTCCGGACCGCCCGGCGGCCCCGGCACGTCACCGATCAGGAACTCCACCTCGGCCAGCTGCGGCCAGCGCCGCTCCAGCCGCTCCACGGAATCCCGTACGAGATCCCCGAACAGCTCCGACCGGCTCGCCGCCAGCGGCACCTGAGGAGGGGCCACCGGACCGCGCATCCCCCGCCCGTGCCGGTCCCGCCGACGCGGGCGGGGCTCGGTTCCGGCCCCTGCGGGAGGCTCGGCGGGGCAGGGCGGAAGAGGGGTGTCGGTCACCCCCGCAGGGTAGCCCCGAGCACGACACGGGGGAGTGAGCGGCGGTGGAGTCGTCGCGGCCCGGTCAAGAGTGCGGTACCGTCCAACGTCGTGAGCCTTGTACGTCGCTGTTCGCGCACCGCGTGCGGCCGCCCTGCCGTCGCGACACTGACGTACGTCTACGCCGATTCGACCGCAGTTCTCGGCCCGCTCGCCACCTACGCCGAACCCCACTGCTACGACCTGTGCGCCGAGCACTCGGAGCGCCTGACCGCCCCGCGGGGCTGGGACGTCGTGCGCCTGTCCGACGGCTCCGGGCCGTCCCGCCCCAGCGGTGACGACCTCGAAGCCCTCGCCAACGCCGTGCGCGAAGCCGCCCGGCCGCCGGGACGCACCGCCGAGGCCGGCGGCCCCGGCCAGGGCGGCCCGTCCACCGGCGAGACCCGTCGTGGACACCTGCGCGTCCTGAGATCGCCCGATTCCTGACGCTCCGGCGGTCTCAAGCGCTGCCCCTGGTTCAGGGTAGGTTTTGCTGAACCGCACAGGACCTTCAGGAGGGCAGGCAGTGGCCGCAGATCTTTCGAACATCGTCAAGGCGTATGACGTGCGTGGCGTCGTGCCGGACGAGTGGGACGAGTCCCTGGCCGAGCTGTTCGGTGCCGCGTTCGTCGA
>NZ_JBIVTH010000024.1:0-111845 GCF_044756625.1 Streptomyces sp. NPDC091682
GCTTCCTTTGTACTCACCCCCGCGACATCCGCTGGGGCTTTCCTCCGGGCTTTCGTTCTGCTGTCTTGCGTTTCCGACTCTATCAGACTCTTTCGTGTCCGACTTCCTCGGCGCTTTCCAGGTTTTCGCTTTCGCGCTTTCCCTTTCCGGCGAGTCCGACTCTATCAGATCCTTTCGGGCCTGACCCCCAGTCAGCGGGGCTTGTCCTCCGGGCTGTTAGGCCCTTTCGACGAGTGAGACAGTAGCGGATTCCTTGCCTCCGAACCTAATCGGCGGCTGCGTCCTGGAACGCGGATTCCTCATTCGCAAATACGCATGAAAACGAGACGACGGAGTGCGTCGTTCGTTCGAATGTGTAGTGCGGGATGGCTGTCCGGGGACCGACCGGGGTCGGCGCTCACTTCGGACAACTCGAAGAACCTTACGGACCGGGCACACCAGTGTCAACCCCCAACTGGCCCGCCGCGCGGGATCCGCCAAACTCCCTCCGCCTTCAGCCCCTTCGGTCTACGCTGGACCCATGACTACGCATGCGCTCACGCTCAGCCTTTGCTGGTGGGCCGCCTGACGGCGGCCGACCTTCACGCGAGCACGCATGCGCTCACGGCCGCCGCTACGGCGGCCGTTTTCGTTTCTCCCCTCCCGGGAGTGGCTCGGTCGCCCGGCGCGGTGGCCACCGGCACCACTCACACACAGGGAGAGCAGGACATGACGACGACGAGAATCTTCAGCGGGATCAAGCCCACCGGGCACCTGACGCTGGGCAACTACCTGGGGGCCGTGCGGCAGTGGGTCGAAGCCGACCTGACGCCCGAGTCCGCGCTGTTCTGTGTCGTCGATCTGCACGCGCTGACCGTCGAGCACGAGCCGGCGCGCGTACGAAGGCTCAGCCGGCAGGCGGCGACGCTGTTGCTGGCGTCCGGGCTGGATCCGCAGCGGTGCACCCTCTTCGTGCAGAGCCACGTCGACGAGCACACCCGGCTGGCGTACCTGCTGGAGTGCACTGCCACCGACGGGGAGCTGCGGCGCATGATCCAGTACAAGGAGAAGGCGGCGAAGGCGCAGGTCTCCGGGGAGGGCGTGCGGCTGTCGCTGCTCACCTATCCCGTGCTGATGGCGGCCGACATCCTGGCGTACGGCGCGCAGGAGGTGCCGGTCGGGGAGGACCAGCGGCAGCACGTCGAGCTGACCCGGGACCTGGCGGTGCGGTTCAACCAGCGGTACGGGCACACCTTCACCGTGCCGAAGGCGACGCTTCCGGCAGTGGCCGCGCGGGTCATGGACCTGCAGGATCCGACGTCGAAGATGGGGAAGTCCCACGAGAGCGGGGCCGGGATCGTCTATCTGCTCGACGAGCCCGGGGTCGTGCGCAAGAAGGTGATGCGGGCGGTCACCGACAGCGGGGACGACGGGGTGGTCTACGACCGGGAGGCGCGGCCGGGAGTCGCCAATCTGCTGGACATCCTGGCGGCGTGTACCGGGGGTGATCCGGCCCTGCTCTCCGAGGGTTACAGCGGCTACGGGGCGCTGAAGCGGGACGTCGCCGACGCGGTGGTCGAACTGCTGCGGCCCGTACAGGAGCGGCACGCGGAGCTGGCGGGCGATCCGGCCGAGGTGGAGAAGGTGCTGCGGGAGGGTGCCGGGCGGGCCAGGGAGCTGGCGCGGCCGGTGGTGGACCGGGCGTACCGGGCCATCGGGCTGCTGGAGCCGTGACGGGTGGGGCCCCGCTTGCCGCGGGACCCCACCGTACGGACGTCTTAGCTGTTGCCGGAGGCGAGCTCGCGGCTGCGGTCGCGGGCCGCTTCGAGGGCGGCGATGAGGGCGGCGCGCACGCCGTGCTTCTCCAGTTCGACGATGGCGTTGATCGTCGTGCCGGCCGGGGAGGTGACGGCCTCGCGGAGCTTGACCGGGTGTTCGCCGCTGTCGCGCAGCATGACGGCGGCGCCGATGGCAGCCTGGACGATCAGGTCGTGGGCCTGGGCGCGGGGCAGCCCGAGGAGGATGCCGGCGTCGGTCATGGCCTCGACGAGGAAGTAGAAGTACGCGGGGCCGGAGCCGGAGAGGGCGGTGGCCGCGTCCTGCTGGGACTCGGGAACGCGCAGGGTCTTGCCGACGCTGCCGAAGATCTCCTCGGTGTGGGCGAGGTGCGCCGCGGTGGCGTGGCTGCCTGCGGAGATGACGGACATGGCCTCGTCGACGAGCGCGGGGGTGTTCGTCATGACGCGGACGACGGGGGTGCCGGGGGCGAGCCGCTCCTCGAAGAGGGCGGTGGGGACGCCGGCGGCGCCGCTGATGACCAGGCGGTCGGCGGGGACGTGCGGGGCGAGCTCGTCGAGGAGCTTGACCATGTCCTGGGGCTTGACGGTGAGGATGAGGGTGTCGGCGCGCTTGGCGGCCTCGGCGTTGGAGACGGCCTCGACCCCGTAGCGGGTGCGCAGTTCCTCGGCCCGTTCGGTGCGGCGGGCGGTGACGAGGAGCTTCGAGGCGGGCCAGCCGCCGCGGATCATTCCGCTGAGCAGGGCCTCGCCGATCTTGCCGGTACCGAGGACTGCGACTGTCTGGGTCATTCCCGATCCACCTCGCCGAACAGTTCTTGCGCGTGAGCTACGTATACGTCCTCATCCTTGCACCCGGGCGGGGAAGCGGGAGGCGCTGTCCGGAGTGCGGTCAGGCCCGTAGGTGTCAAGGCGTCCGGCGGCGGAGGGTGACCGCGCCGAGGGCGAGGACGAACAGGGCGCAGGCGGCGACGATCGCGGCGTCGCGGACGAAGTCGGCGGTCATGTCGGTGTGGGTGAGCACCTGGGTCATGCCGTCGACGGCGTAGGACATGGGCAGGACGTCGGAGAGTCCTTCGAGGACGGGGTGCATGGTGTCGCGGGCGGCGAAGAGGCCGCACAGGAGCAGCTGGGGGAAGATCACCGCCGGCATGAACTGGACGGCCTGGAATTCGGAGGCGGCGAAGGCGGAGACGAAGAGTCCGAGCGCGGTGCCGAGGAGGGCGTCGAGGAGGGCCACGAGGAGGAGCAGCCAGGGGGATCCGACGACGTCGAGGCCGAGGGCCCAGAGGGCGAGGCCGGTGGCGAGCAGGGACTGGAGGACGGCGACCGCGCCGAAGGCGAGGGCGTAGCCGGCGATGAGGTCGCCCTTGCCGAGCGGCATGGCGAGGAGGCGTTCCAGGGTTCCGGAGGTGCGTTCGCGCAGGGTGGCGATGGAGGTCACCAGGAACATGGTGATGAGGGGGAAGATCCCGAGGAGCGACGCGCCGATGCCGTCGAAGGTCTTGGGGCTGCCGTCGAAGACGAAGCGCAGCAGCGTGAGCATCAGTACGGGGATCAGGAGCATCAGCGCGATGGAGCGCGGGTCGTGGCGGAGCTGGCGCAGGACGCGGGCGGCGGTGGCGGCGGTGCGGGCGGCGTTCATCGGGTCTGCTCCCGGATGGCGGTGACGTTGGCGGCGGCGGCTTCGGCGTTGGCATTGGCATTGGCTTCGTCGACGAGGCGCAGGAAGCCCTCTTCGACGGTGGTGGCGTGGGTACGGGTGCGCAGTGCGTCGGGGGTGTCCTGGGCGAGGATGCGGCCCTCGCGCATGAGGAGCAGGTCGTGGCAGCGCTCGGCCTCGTCCATGACGTGGGAGGAGACGAGGATCGTCGCGCCGCGGGTGGCGGTGATGTCGTGGAAGAGGTTCCACAGGTCCCGGCGCAGGACGGGGTCGAGGCCGACGGTGGGTTCGTCGAGGACGAGGAGTTCGGGGGTGCCGAGCAGGGCGACGGCGAGGGAGACGCGGCTGCGCTGGCCGCCCGAGAGGTTGCCGGCGAGGACGCCGGCGCGGCTGGTGAGGTCGACGTCGGTGATGGCGCGGGTGACGGCGGCGGCGCGGCGGTCGGCGGCGGCGCGGCCGGGGTCGAGGACGGCGGCGAAGTAGTCGAGGTTCTGTCGGACGGTGAGGTCGTCGTAGACGCTGGGCGCCTGGGTTACGTAGCCGATGCGGGAGCGGAGCCGGGGGTGGCCGGCGGGGTCGCCGAGGACGTCGAGGGTGCCGGTGACGTGGGCCTGGGTGCCGACGACGGCGCGCATGAGGGTGGATTTTCCGCAGCCGGAGGGGCCGAGGAGGCCGGTGATGCGGCCGCGGGGGACGTCGAAGGCGAGGGAGTCGAGGACGGTGCGGAGGGTGCGGCCGGTGCCGCGCCGGACGGTGAGGTCCCGGGCGTGGACGGCGGCCGGGTCTCCCTCGGCCTGGTTATTCATCATGTGATGAATAATGCTCCTGGCGGTGCCGTGCCGTCAATCGCCGGGATGGATGCGGGCTGTCTCCTGCTGCTGCGCCGCCGCGAGCGGCGCCGGGCTACTTCTTGCGCTTGGACCGGCGGGCGGCCGGGTTCCCCGTACGGGTGCTGCGGCGGCGTGCGTATTCGGCCCGGGCGCGCTCGTACTCGGCGCGGCGGAGCTTCTCGCCCGGCGCCTCGCCGAGGCAGCGCAGGAAGTACGCGATCAGGGAGCCGATGAAACCGATCGCCTTGAGGCCCTTGAGGGCGGCCTCGTCGGAGGACGGGGCGGGGCGACTGCTGTAGGAGGCCCAGGTCTTGGTGAAGGCGATGGAGCTGGCGATCGCGAAGAGGATGACGACCGAGATGCTGAGGAAGGGGCCGACGTTGCCGATCTCCAGGCCCTCGTAGGCGAAGCGGAGCATCATGGCGGAGGCGATGGCGGTGGCCAGCGAGCCGATGGCGAGAGCGACGCGGCGCAGCGCGTAGCCGCCGTCGTGCTCGACCCAGGTGGTGCCGAAGAACGGGATCGGCTCGGGCTGCGGGCCTGCGGGCACCGCGGCCGGCTCGGCCGGCTCGGCGTGGGTCTGGTCTCGCTGGTCGTCGCTCACGTCAGCGATTATCCCTCGCCGGGCCGGTCGGGCCGGGTGTGTCTCACGTGTCAGACGGGTCGCCGGGACACGCCGGGCGCGCCGCGCCGCCCGCCGATCGCCGGGCCCGCTCCGGGACGGTCAGCCGCACTGGTTGGTGACGTAGCCGTCACTGCCGGTTCTCACGTACGCGTCGGAGACGAACCGGCCGTTGCCGACGCAGTCCCAGATGTCCGTCGTGCCGTACGGACCCGAGACGGTGGTGCCCTCGCACTGGCAACGGAGCGAGACGATCGCTCCGAGCGGCAGGACCTCGATGATCGGGTAGTTGGTGCCGGGCCCGTTGCGGACGTTCAGCCGGGCGCCGGGAGCGACCGGGAACATCGGGTAGCCGGAACCGGAGGCCGCGCTCTGGATCTGGCTGGAATCCTTCTCAACTGACATGCAAAATCTCCCCCCATGGCTGTTGCACTGCGCAACTCGCGCAGGGTAGCAGGACCTTGAAGATGCGCAGGGGTCATCGACTAGGCTCCGACGGGGGTGGTGAGCGGTGCATTCGCTGCGCGCGGACTACGTGGGCTTTCCGGAGTACGCCGGGCAGTACCGGCTCGAATCGGTGCTCGGCTCCGGAGGGATGGGCGTCGTCCATCTGGCCACGTCCGACTCGGGGCTGAAACTCGCCGTCAAGATCGTGCACGCCGAGCACGCGGTGGATCCGGAGTTCCGGGCTCGGTTCCGCCAGGAAGTCGCGGCCGCACGGCGGGTGAGCGGGGCATTCACCGCGCCCGTGGTGGATGCCGACCCCGATGCCGAACGGCCTTGGATGGCAACGCTGTTCATCGACGCGCCGACGCTCGCCGAACGGGTACGGGAACACGTCCTCGACCCCGTGGAACTCGCCCGGCTCGCCGCCGGCCTGAGCGAGGCCCTGCGGGACATCCACCGGGCCGGAGTGGTGCACCGGGACCTGAAACCCAGCAACGTGCTGATGGCTCCGGACGGCGTGCGGGTCATCGACTTCGGGATCTCGCGTCCGGCGGACAGCGACCTGCGGACCGAGACCGGGAAGCTGATCGGCACTCCGCCGTACATGGCGCCCGAGCAGTTCCAACGACCGCGGGACGTGGGGACGGCCGCCGACGTCTTCGCCTTGGGGTCCGTGCTCGTGCACGCGGCGACGGGGCACGGACCGTTCGACTCGGACAGCCACTACCTGGTGGCGTACCAGGTGGTGCACAGCGAGCCCGATCTGACCGGGCTGCCGCGGCGGCTCGTACCGCTCGTCGCCCGGTGCCTGGCGAAGGATCCGGAGCAGCGGCCCACCGCCGAGGAGCTGATCGCCGAGATGCGGGCGATCGCGTACCCGACGGCCGAGGAAACCCAGGCCTTCGTCCCCCGGCAGCGGCAGCCCGCCGACTCGGAGCAGATCACGCACCAGCGGGTACGGAGCGCCGTCGAACCCGGGACGGCCGCCGGACGCCGGGCCCGCCTGGCCGTCGGGATCGGGGTCGGGCTGCTGCTCACTGGCGCTGCCGCAGTCGGCGGGTACTGGCAATTCGGAACGGACGGCGGACACCCCGGCCAGATCGCCGCGCAGGCTGATCCTGCACCGCAGAAGAGCTTCGCGCCCTGGGCCGTCCCCTTGGGGAAGCCCGGTACGGGCAGCCGGATCGGAGCCTGCTCCTGGCAGTCGCAGGCCCTCTACTGTGCCGGTCCGGGCCTCGTCGCGGCCCGCCTGAACCCCGCGGACGGCACGACCCTGTGGGCGGTGGAGGCGACCACCGAGGCGCCCCGGACGAAGGCCCTCCGTGCGCCGCTACACGCGGGCGGGCAGGTCCTCGTCGTGGCGCCGGACTACGAGACCCTCCAGGCGCTGGACCCGGGCACGGGAACGGAGACCTGGAGGCGGAAGCTGCCGGGCGTCACACAGGTGGTGACAGCGGGCGGGCAGGTCCTGCTCTTGGGACCGACCGGCAGCGTCACTGCCCTGGACGCGGCCACCGGCACGCCGCGCTGGACCCAGCAGATCGGCGGGGCCGGTGCCGAGTGGTGGGGCGGCACGGACGAGCCCGGAGCCCCCGGGGGGCTGTACGTGGCGACACCCGGGAGCGACAGCGGGTCGACCCAACTCGCCGCGGTGGACCCGTCGAACGGGACGGTGTGCTGGCAGCTCCGGACGGCGGGGCGGCTGCGCCCGGTCGGCGTGGCGCAGGGCGGGCTGTACCTGCTGGACCTCGACGCGTCCTCCCGGACCGGCGCGGTCGTGCGCGCCGACCTGGCGGGGCACGGGGTGCAGCGCGTGCAACTGACAGCGCCGGTCTACGACGCGGAACCGGCCGTGGGCCAGGACGGCACCGTGTACCTCTTCGGGACCTCGGGCACGCTGGTCGCGGTCGGAGCGGCCAAGGAGCAGTGGCGACTGGAGACGGGCGTGGCCGTGGCCTCCCGACCGGTGTTTGCCGACGGCCGGGTGTTCCTGATGACCCCGGACGGGCGGCTCCTGGCCTTCGACGCGGCCAACGGGCGTGCTGCGGGACAGACGAAGCCGCGCATGGCCGACACCAGCGCCAAGTACACCTCCACCTTGCCCGCGCCCGCGGTCGGCGGTGGGCGGGTGTTCACGGGGGCGCCCGACGGGTCAGTGTTCGCGGTGGCCGCAGGGGATCCCGGCGCCTGGTGAGACGCCGGCGCCCCCGCACCGGAGGGTGCGGGGGCGCCGGCCGGGTCGGTCGTCAGCCCAGGAGGGAGACGTCGCGGACCGCGCCCTTGTCGGCGCTGGTGGCCATCGCGGCGTAGGCGCGCAGGGCTGCGGAGACCTTGCGCTCGCGGTTCTTCGGGGCGTAGACGCCGCCGAGGGCCGCGTGGCGGGCCGCCAGGGTGGCCTCGTCGACGAGGACCTCGATGGACCGGTTCGGGATGTCGATGCGGATCCGGTCGCCGTCCTCGACGACCGCGATGGTGCCGCCCGAGGCCGCTTCCGGGGAGGCGTGGCCGATGGACAGGCCCGAGGTGCCGCCGGAGAAGCGGCCGTCCGTCACCAGGGCGCAGGACTTGCCGAGGCCGCGGCCCTTGAGGAAGGAGGTCGGGTAGAGCATCTCCTGCATGCCGGGGCCGCCCCGCGGGCCCTCGTAGCGGATGACGACGACGTCGCCCTCCTTGATCTGCTTGTTGAGGATCTTGTCGACGGCCTCGTCCTGGGACTCGCAGACGACCGCCGGGCCCTCGAACGTCCAGATCGACTCGTCGACGCCGGCGGTCTTCACGACGCAGCCGTCGACGGCGATGTTGCCACGCAGCACGGCGAGGCCGCCGTCCTTGGAGTACGCGTGCTGCACCGAGCGGATGCAGCCGCCCTCGGCGTCGAGGTCGAGGGTCTCCCAACGCTTGGACTGGGAGAAGGCGGTGGCGGAGCGCTCACAGCCGGGGGCCGCGTGCCACAGTTCCATCGCCGTGTCGCTGGCCGTGCCGGAGCGGGCGTCCCACTTCGCGAGCCAGTCCTCCAGGCCGTCCGAGTGGACGGTGGTGATGTCCTTGTTGAGGAGACCGCCGCGGTGCAGCTCGCCGAGGATGGCGGGGATGCCGCCGGCGCGGTGGATGTCCTCCATGTAGTACGTGCCGCCGGGCGCCACGTTCGGCGCGACCTTGGCCAGGCACGGGACGCGGCGCGAGACGGCGTCGATGTCGGTGAGGTCGTAGTCCAGGCCCGCTTCCTGCGCGGCGGCCAGCAGGTGCAGGATCGTGTTCGTGGAGCCGCCCATCGCGATGTCGAGGGCCATGGCGTTCTCGAAGGCCTCGCGGGTGGCGATGCTGCGCGGGAGGACGGACTCGTCGCCGTCCTCGTAGTAGCGCTTGGTGATCTCCACGACCGTGCGGCCGGCGTCCTCGTACAGGGCGCGGCGGGCCGTGTGCGTGGCGAGGACCGAGCCGTTGCCGGGCAGGGCCAGGCCGATGGCCTCGGCGAGGCAGTTCATCGAGTTGGCGGTGAACATGCCGCTACAGGAGCCACAGGTCGGACAGGCGTTCTCCTCGATGCGGAGCACGTCCGCGTCCGAGACGTTCTCGTTGGAGGCGTCGACCATGGCGTCGATCAGGTCGAGCTTGCGGACGGTGCCGTCGACGAGGGTGGCCTGACCGGCCTCCATCGGTCCGCCCGAGACGAAGACGACCGGGATGTTGAGGCGCATGGCGGCCATCAGCATGCCGGGGGTGATCTTGTCGCAGTTGGAGATGCAGATCAGCGCGTCGGCGCAGTGCGCCTCGACCATGTACTCCACGCTGTCGGCGATCAGGTCGCGGGACGGCAGGGAGTACAGCATGCCGCCGTGGCCCATGGCGATGCCGTCGTCGACCGCGATGGTGTTGAACTCGCGCGGGATCGCACCGGCGGCACGGATGGCGTCGGAGACGATGCGGCCGACGGGGGCCAGGTGGGTGTGACCGGGGACGAACTCGGTGAAGGAGTTGGCGACCGCGACGATCGGCTTGCCGATGTCCGCGCTCGCTACGCCCGACGCGCGCATAAGCGCACGCGCGCCTGCCATGTTGCGGCCGTGGGTGACGGTGCGGGACCTCAGCTCGGGCATGCGGTTTCACTCCCCATGAGAGCGGCTGTACGGTCAGCCGCGACTGCGGATATGGCTCAGCTACGAGGCTACGCCCACCGCCCGCGATCCGGACACCGTGTCCGGATGCCGGGACGGCGGGCTCATTCCTCGGTCAGGTACCGCTGGAGCGTGGGCGCCACGAGGGCCACGATCTCCTCCGGGTCGGCGGAGGCGAGGGGCTCCACCTGGACCACGTACCGCAGGATCGCGATGCCGACCATGTGGGAGGCGGCCAGCTCGGCACGGAAGGTCGGGTCGGAGACGTCGAGGTCTGCGGCGACCCGCTCCAGGACCCGCCGCAGCACCAGCCCGCGCAGCACCTTCGCGGCGGCCTCGTGCGTCAGCGCGGACCGGATCACCGCGAGCAGCGGTGCCCGGGTGGCCGGGTTCTCCCAGACGCCGAGGAAATAGCGCGCCAGACGCTCTCCGATGCCGTCCGGCCCCTCCCCCACGACGGCGGGGACCACCAGGGCCGGCTCCATGCTGATCTCGATGGCCGCGGCGAACAGGTCGTCCTTGCTGCCGAAGTAGTGGTGCACCAGCGCCGGGTCCACGCCGGCGACCTTCGCGATGCCGCGCACGGACGTCTTGTCGTACCCGCGCTCCGCGAACACCTCGCGGGCGGCGAGCCGGATGCGCTCCTGGGTGCCGGGGCCGTCGTCGGCCTCGTCCTGCCGGGGCCGGCCGGGGCCGCGGCGGCGCGGCTTGGGTGCGTCAGGGGCATCGGTCACGGCCGGCGGGCCCCGTCGCGCTCGGTGCTGGCGGTGGCGAGGTGCAGGCGGGTGAAGGCCAGCGCCTCGGCGAGGTCGGCCTCGCGCTCGGCGGAGGACATCGCCCGGCGGGTGTTGACCTCGATCACCACGTGCCCGTCGAACGAGGTCCGCGCGAGGCCCTCCAGCAGCTCGGCGCAGGGCTGCGTCCCGCGGCCCGGGACCAGGTGCTCGTCCTTGGCCGATCCGTTCCCGTCGGCGAGGTGGATGTGCGCGAGCCGGTCGCCCATCCGGTCGATCATCGCGGAGGCGTCGGTACGGGCGGTCGCGGTGTGCGACAGGTCGACGGTGAAGTGGCGGTAGTCGTCCTTCGTCACGTCCCACTCGGGGGCGTAGGCGAGCATCTCGCGGTCGCGGTAGCGCCACGGGTACATGTTCTCCACGGCGAACCGGACGTCGGTCTCGTCGGCCATCCGCCAGATGCCGGTGACGAAGTCCCGCGCGTACTGGCGTTGCCAGCGGAAGGGCGGGTGCACGACCACGGTGCTCGCCCCGAGCCGCTCGGCCGCGGCCTGGGCGCGCTGCAGCTTGGTCCACGGATCGGTGGACCAGACCCGCTGGGTGATCAGCAGACACGGCGCGTGCACGGCCAGGATCGGCACCCCGTGGTGGTCCGACAGCCGGCGCAGGGCTTCGATGTCCTGACTGACCGGATCCGTCCAGACCATCACCTCGACGCCGTCGTAACCGAGGCGCGCGGCGATCTCGAAGGCGGTCGCCGTCGACTCCGGATAGACCGAGGCTGTGGATAGGGCGACTTTCGCGGTCGGGACACGAACTGGTTCTGCCACGAGGACAGGGTACGGGCCCGGGAGCGGGGGTGACCGTGACGCAGGCCACGGGGGCGGCCCACCGACGACCTGTTGCGAGCCGGGGCGCTTGGGGCAGGGAGCCGGTCCGTGGCGTCGCCCGCTCCCGCTGCCGCGGCTCCACTGCGCAACGTCCGCTGCAGGACTATCGCTCCAGCCGCAACCAACACGTCGGCGCAGGCGTCGCATTGATCATGGGACGCGAATGGCTCTTTTCCCTCATCCCCCTGACGATCGGCGTCCTCTTCCTCGCCTTCGGCCTCTACGGCCTGCGCTACAGCCGTTCGGTTCGCCGCCACGGCGTCGATGCCCGGGCTCGGATCGTCCGTCACAAGATCTCGCGCAGCGACGAAGGCACCAAGTTCTACGCCCCGGTTGCCGCTTGGACGGACCGGGACGGGCGGGCCTGCGAACACGCCTCCAGGTTCGGCCGCGGAAAGGTCCCAAGCGCCTTCCGCGTGGGGGCGCAGGTCACGGTGCGGTACGACCCGGAAAGGCCGGACCGGTTCGAGATCGAGGGCTGGGACATGAGGTGGATGGACCTCTTCGCCACCGTGCTGGGGTCGATCTTCACCGCGGGCACGATGACGGTGGTGCTCGTGCGGCTCCTCACCCTCTGACCACGGCCCGGCCGGGCCGTACCCGGAGCGACCGCCGGACGCGGTCGACCAGAAGCGGACGGCGACCCGGGACGGCCCGAGCCCGACCCAAGACGGCCGTCAGACGCTGAGACGCGAGGAGCGCGTGGCGACGGAGCGCGCTCCCCGACCCGGGGCCGGTGTCGATGGGCCCCGCCTGCCGGTCGCACCCCTTCACGCCCGACCGGGCAGGGCGTCTTCGACCGCCCCGCGCCTGAAGGCATCCGCCCGGCCCGACCCGGAAGGACGATGGGACTGACGGGAAACCCCGAACACGTCCCCGACGCCGATCAAGAGG
This sequence comes from Streptomyces sp. NPDC091682, assembly GCF_044756625.1. Taxonomy (NCBI): domain Bacteria; kingdom Bacillati; phylum Actinomycetota; class Actinomycetes; order Kitasatosporales; family Streptomycetaceae; genus Streptomyces; species Streptomyces sp. NPDC091682. The sequence goes on from NZ_JBIVTH010000024.1 coordinate 11,971, forward strand.
CTCCCGCCCGCCGGAGCCGCCCCGGCCCTCACGCCCCCGGTGCCGGCATGTGGTCCAGCCTGCGCAGGATCACGCCCTCGCGCAGGGCCCACGGGCAGATCTCCAGTTCCTCCACGCCGAAGAGGTCCATCGTGGCCTCCGCCACCAGCGCTCCCGCCAGGAGCTGGTTCGACCGGCCCTCCGAGACGCCCGGGAGGGCCGCGCGCTGGGCCGTGGTCATCGCCGCCAGGCGCGGGACCCACTCCTCCAGGGACTTGCGGCTCAGGTCCCGCTGCACGTACAGGCCGTCCGCCGAGCGGGCCGCGCCCGCGATGCGGGCCAGCTGCTTGAAGGTCTTCGAGGTGGCCACCACGTGGTCCGGCGCGCCGAAGCGGCGGAACTCGCCGACCGTCCGGGCGATCTCCGCCCGCACGTGCCGCCGTAGCGCCCGGATGTCCAGCGCGTCCGGCGGGTCGCCCGGGAGCCAGCCCGAGGTGAGGCGGCCCGCGCCCAACGGGAGCGAGACGGCCGCGTCCGGGTCCTCGTCGATGCCGTACGCGATCTCCAGCGAGCCGCCGCCGATGTCCAGGACCAGCAGCTTCCCCGCGGACCAGCCGAACCAGCGGCGGGCCGCGAGGAAGGTGAGCCGGGCTTCGTCCTCGCCGCTCAGCACCGGCAGGTCGACACCGGTCTCGGCCTTGACCCGCGCGAGGACCTCGTCCGCGTTCGTGGCCTCGCGTACGGCGCTGGTCGCGAAGGGGAGGACGTCCTCACACCCCTTGTCCTCGGCCGCCTGGACCGCGTCGCGGATCACCGAGACGAGACGCTCGACGCCTTCGGGAGTGACGGCGCCGCGCTCGTCGAGCAGCTCCGCCAGCCTCATCTCCACCTTGTGCGAGTGCGCCGGCTGCGGGCGCGCACCAGGGTGCGCGTCCACCACCAGCAGATGGACCGTATTCGAACCCACATCCAGCACACCGAGTCTCATAGGGGGAAACGCTACTGCGAGGAAGACTCGGGGGTTGAGTAAGGGGCGCATAGGCTTGGGTTTGTGCCAAATACGAAGAAGGCCAACAAGACCCGGTCGCAGAAGGACGCGGGCAAGGACACCGACAAGGCAAAGGCAAGGGCCAAGGCGAAGGCCAACGCCAAGGGTGGCAGGGACAAGGCCGCGGTCGCGGGCGACGAGAAGGGGCTCGACTTCCCCCGGGCCTGGGTGGAGTTCCCCGACCCCGCCGACGACGAGCAGGTCTTCCGCTGTGACCTGACCTGGCTGACCTCCCGCTGGACCTGCATCTTCGGCAGCGGCTGCCAGGGCATCCAGGCGGGCCGGGCCGACGACGGCTGCTGCACGCTCGGCGCGCACTTCTCCGACGAGGACGACGAGAAGCGCGTCGCGCAGCACGTCGCCCGCCTGACGCCCGAGCTGTGGCAGTTCCACGACGTCGGCAGCGAGAGCGGGTGGACGCAGCACGACGACGACGGGGAGAAGCAGACCCGCCGCTGGGACGGCGCGTGCATCTTCCTGAACCGGCCGGGGTTCCCCGCCGGGGCGGGCTGCTCGCTCCACATCCTCGCGGTGAAGGAGGGCCGGGAGCCGTTGGAGACCAAGCCCGACGTCTGCTGGCAGCTGCCGATCCGCCGGACCTACGAATGGATCGACCGGCCGGACGACACGCGCGTGCTGCAAGTGTCGATCGGTGAGTACGACCGCCGCGGCTGGGGGCCCGGCGGCCACGACCTGCACTGGTGGTGCACGTCGGCCACCTCCGCGCACGGTGCCGGCGAGCCGGTGTACGTGTCGTACCGCCCCGAGCTGACGGAGCTGATGGGCAAGGAGGGCTACGCCGAACTCGTGAAGCTGTGCGAGGCGCGGCTGTCCTCGCTGCTGCCGATGGCCCCGCACCCCGCGGATCCTGCCTGACCCAGGCCCCTCAGGCCCCTCGGGCCCCTCAGGGCCCCGGCGATGCCGACGGGGCCGGGTCCGGCGCGGGGGAAACCGTTCCGCCTGAGCCCTCCGTCGGGGACGGCTCGGGCGTCGGGGACGGCGGCGGGATCGTCGGCTCCGTCGGGGACGGCGACGGGGTGGAAGGCTGCGTCGGGTCCGGCGAGGGCTCCGGGGTCGCGGGCCGCGTCGGGTCCGGGGTGGGCGCGGGCGTCGCTGCGGGGCGGCCGCGGCCCTGGATGGAGACCACCGCGCCGCTCGGGTCGACCCCGACGCGGGCCGTCCAGGCGCCGACCGGCTGGCCCTCCGGGTCCACGGTGATCCGTAGGGTGACCGATTCTCCTGGGGCCAGCGTGCCCGCGGTGCGGCTCGCGCGCAGCCAGGGGGCGTCGGACCAGAGCCGCCAGTCCACGGGGGCACCGCCAGAAGCGGTGAGGGTGAGCAGGGTGACGGCGCCCTGTGCGGACGCGGCCACCGTGAGGCGGCCGGCACCGCCGGGGTGGTCGGGGGTCGCGGGCGGGCCGCTGCTGATGACCTCGACGGAGACGTCGGAGGTGGTGTCGCTCTGGGCGAAGCCGGGTCCACTGGTGGTGGTGGCCGCGTTCCCGGTGTTCTCGTAGGCGGTCAGCGGGCGGCCGTCGGTCCGTGCGGTCGGGAGCTCGGACTCGCTGGCGGAGATGCGGGTGGCGTCGCCGCCGGGCTCGCCGGTGTCGGGTCCGCCCCGGTACGCCGCCCACAGCGCCAGGACCGGGGCGGCGACGACGGTGGCGACCACGGTGGTGGTCACCACCCGGGCGCGCAGCCGCTCCCGGCGGGCCGCACGGTCCTTCGGGTCCATGGGGAAGCCGGTGCGGTCGAAGCGTGGGGCGGGCCCTCGGCCGCGGCCCCGGCCGGAACGGACCATCGCGGCGTGAACGGCGGTGCGAGGGGCGGGTACGAGGGGGAGCGCGGCGGTGTTGATGCCGCCGGAGCCGGGCCAGGGGCCCGCGGCGCCCACGCGTTCGGCGACGCGCCGACATCGGGGGCAGTCGTCGACGTGACGGACGAGCTCGGCTCGCAGGGTGCTGGAGAGCAGGACGTTGCGGTCGCCCTCGCCGTCGTCGCCGGTGAGCCGGGAGACGACGGGACAGTTGCCGGTCTCGACGACGGCGAGGGCGGCCCGGGTGCGCTCCACCTCGCAGGCGGCTCCGGAGAGCAGCTCACGGGCGGCGGCCGCGGGGGTGCCGAGGACGGCGGCGAGTTCGGGGACGCCGAGCCGGTGGCGGACGGCGAGTTCGAGGGCCTCGCGCTGCTCGGGTGTGGTGCCGGCGGCTTCGGGCCAGGCGAGCCGGGCCAGCTCCGTACGGCGGTAGGCGCTCACGTCAAGGGGCCGATGGGCGTCCTGGCCGGGGTCGGGTGGCATGTCATCACCCGGATCACCCGGCGCACGGTCACGCTCAACATGCGCCGGCGCACGCCGAGCAGAATGCGCTCCCTGGCGCGCGCGCCGCTGATCGGCCAGCCGGTGCAGGCAGCCCCAGCGGGCGAGTGCGTACAGCCAGGCGCGCCGGTGCCCCTCGTCGGGGCAGCGACCGGGGTGCCGCTCGGCCACGGCGAGGACGTCCCCGAGCACGTCGGTCGCGGTGTCGTGGTCGCACAGGACCGACAGGCAGTACGTGAACAGGCCGTCCAGGTAGGGCTCGTGCCGGAACGGCGGCGCCTGCTCGGCCCCGTGGGGCGAGTGCCCGTGCGCCCGGTGTGCGCCGGTGCGCGCTGAGGAGTGTGCCTGGCTGCTGCTGTTCACCTGGCGACCGTAGGCGGCGCGCTGGTAAGGCCTTGGAAGCCTTCGCCACTTTTAGCCCTTACGGGTGAACAGATCGGTGAGGTGCTGACGCATGCCCTGACGTGGTCGGACCGGCGGGGCCTGCCGCCTCGGTCCGCCGCACCCTCCGCACCCTCCGCGCCCCCCGACCGGGACCCCGGTCCGGCCTGTCGGTGCGGGCGGTTACCGTGAACGGCATGGCTGCCCGCACCGCTCGTTCATCCGCCAAGGACCGTCCGTCCTACCGCTGCACCGACTGCGGCTGGACGACCGCGAAGTGGCTCGGCCGCTGTCCCGAATGCCAGGCCTGGGGCACCGTCGAGGAGATGGGCGCGCCCGCCGTACGGACCACCGCCGCCGGCCGGGTCTCGACCGCCGCCCTGCCGATCGCGCAGGTCGACGGCCGGACCGCGACCGCCCGCAGCACCGGCGTGGACGAGCTGGACCGCGTCCTCGGCGGTGGGCTCGTGCCCGGTGCCGTCGTGCTGCTCGCCGGCGAGCCCGGCGTCGGCAAGTCGACCCTGCTGCTGGACGTCGCGGCGAAGGCGTCCAGTGACGAGCACCGGACGCTGTACGTGACCGGCGAGGAGTCGGCCAGCCAGGTGCGCCTGCGGGCCGACCGGATCAACGCCCTCAGCGATCACCTCTACCTCGCCGCCGAAACCGATCTGTCCGCCGTCCTCGGTCATCTCGACGCCGTGAAGCCCTCCCTGCTGATCCTGGACTCCGTACAGACCGTCGCCTCCCCCGAGATCGACGGTGCGCCCGGCGGCATGGCCCAGGTGCGCGAGGTCGCCGGAGCGCTGATCCGCGCCTCCAAGGAGCGCGGGATGGCCACCCTCCTCGTCGGCCACGTGACCAAAGACGGAGCCATCGCCGGTCCCCGTCTGTTGGAGCACCTCGTCGACGTGGTGCTGAGCTTCGAGGGCGACCGGCACGCCCGGCTGCGGCTGGTGCGCGGCATCAAGAACCGGTACGGGGCCACCGACGAGGTCGGCTGCTTCGAGCTGCACGACGAGGGGATCACCGGGCTCGCCGACCCGAGCGGGCTGTTCCTGACCCGGCGGGCCGAGGCCGTTCCGGGCACCTGCCTGACGGTGACTCTGGAAGGGAAGCGTCCGCTGGTCGCCGAAGTACAGGCGCTGACCGTGGACTCCCAGATCCCCTCCCCCCGGCGCACGACCTCGGGCCTGGAGACCTCGCGCGTGTCGATGATGCTGGCGGTGCTGGAGCAGCGCGGCCGGATCACGGCGCTCGGCAAGCGCGACATCTACAGCGCCACCGTGGGCGGGGTGAAGCTCACCGAGCCGGCCGCCGACCTGGCGATCGCGCTCGCGCTGGCCTCCGCCGCCAGTGACGTCCCGCTGCCGAAGAACCTCGTGGCGATCGGTGAGGTCGGCCTGGCCGGCGAGGTGCGACGGGTGACCGGCGTGCAGCGGCGGCTCGCGGAGGCGCACCGGCTGGGATTCACGCACGCGCTGGTCCCGGCGGACCCGGGGAAGGTGCCGGCCGGAATGAAGGTCATCGAGGTGGCCGACATGGGTGACGCGCTAAGGGTGTTGCCGCGCGGCCGCTCGCGTACGCCGGCCAAGGAACGGTCCGCGGAGTAGCCGGCCCGGGGAAAGACCTGCGGAAGACCTGCAGAAGACCTGTGGAAGCCATCGGGGTAGCCCCAGGGGGAGGACCCGGGGGTGGCCCCGAGGGAAGGCCCAGAAGGAAGATCCGGGGGAAGACCCGGGGACGATCCCCTGGTCAGGGCGTCCGCACGGGCCCCGCCCGGGCCCTACCTGGCCAAGCCACGGCGGGGCCGTAGCGCGCGCCGGTAGACTTTGTGCTGGTCCGCCCGGCCGTACGCACGTCCTCGTGCCCGCGGCGCTGGGCGGCGCAACCCGCGACCGGAGGAGTGCAGTGGCAGCCAAGGACGGGGCAGCAGCATCCGGGAAGTCGGGTGCGAGCTCCAAGCAGGAGGCCATGATGCGCGCCTCGCTGAGCGCGGTCGCACCTGGTCAGCCGTTGCGCGACGGCTTGGAGCGGATCGTCCGCGGCAACACCGGCGGGCTCATCGTCCTCGGTATGGACAAGAGCGTCGAGGCGATGTGCACCGGCGGCTTCGTCCTGGACGTGGAGTTCACCGCGACCAGGCTGCGCGAGCTGTGCAAGCTCGACGGCGCGCTGATCCTCGACAAGGACATCACCAAGATCCTGCGGGCCGGAGTGCAGCTGGTGCCGGACGCGTCGATCCCTACGGAGGAGACGGGCACGCGCCACCGTACGGCCGACCGCGTCTCCAAGCAGTGCGGCTTCCCCGTGGTGTCGGTGTCGCAGTCGATGCGACTGATCGCGCTGTACGTGGACGGGGAGCGGCGGGTCCTGGAGGAGTCCGGGGCGATCCTGTCGCGGGCGAACCAGGCACTGGCCACGCTGGAGCGGTACAAGCTGCGCCTCGACGAGGTCGCGGGCACGCTGTCGGCGCTCGAGATCGAGGACCTGGTCACGGTGCGCGACGTGACGGCGGTCGCGCAGCGGCTGGAAATGGTCCGCCGGATCGCGACCGAGATCGCCGAGTACGTGGTCGAACTGGGCACGGACGGGCGACTGCTGTCGCTGCAACTGGACGAGCTGACGGTCGGGATCGAGCAGGAGCGTGAGCTCGTCATCCGCGACTACGTGCCGGAACCGACGGCGAAGCGTTCCCGCACGGTGGACGAGGCGCTGGCGGAGCTGGACGCGCTGACGCATCCGGAGCTCCTGGAGCTGCCGATCGTGGCGCGGGCACTGGGGTACACGGGCTCGCCGGAGACGCTGGACTCGGCGGTGTCGCCGCGCGGGTACCGGCTGCTGGCGAAGGTGCCGCGGCTGCCCGGCGCGATCATCGAGCGGCTCGTGGAGCACTTCGGCGGACTGCAGAAGCTGCTCGCGGCCAGCGTCGACGACCTGCAGACGGTGGACGGGGTGGGCGAGGCCCGTGCGCGGAGCGTCCGCGAGGGCCTGTCCCGGCTGGCGGAGTCGTCGATCCTGGAGCGGTACGTCTAGCCTGCGTTCAGCCTGCGGCTTCGCTCGGCCGACCGCCCTCGTTCCGCTGCCCGTTCGGCGTGCGCGCCATTGCTGGGGCGCCGCCCCGGACCCCGCGCCTGAAGCGCCGGCGGGGCCGGGAGTGTGTGCGCCGCTGCCGGAAGAGGCTAGTCCTGCTTGAGGACGAACGAGGTGCGGGCCACCGGCATGCCGGGAGCCTTGACCTCGACCACGTAGGTGTCGGGTGCGGCGGACCCCGCCGGAGGCGTCTGGCACTGGTCGGCCGCGCTGAACCTGCGGTCCCAGTCCAGCGACTGCTTCGTCTCGCCCTGCGCCGGGAGGCGGAAGAAGGCGTTGCCCGCGCCCGCCGGGCAGTCCGCCGAGGACCAGACCGCCTTGCTGCTGCTCGCCTGGAGGATGGTCAGGACGGCCTGCTTCGGGCCGAGGTCGATCTTGCAGGTGGTTCCTGAGGTGTTGCGGGCGACCAGTTCCAGGCGCGGCTTCTCGTTCGCCTCGTACTCGTTCTTCACGCTCTTGACCTCCCACTGCAGCGCACCCGGCGCGCACGTGGGGAGCGGGGAGTCCGCCGGGACCGGGGCCGGGCCGCCCGCGGCGCCACCGGACCCGGAACCGGAACCTGAGCTGCCGTTCGAGCCCGTGCCGCCGCCCGGTTCGCCGTTCTTGCCCCCGCCGCCGGTGGAGCCGCCCCCGGAGCCGCTGTTGCCGCCGCTGCCCGACTCGGGGCGCCCACCGGGGGCCGCACTGATCGCGGGGCCGGTACCGGCCGGACCCGGGGTGATCGAGGTGACGGGGTCGGGGCCGCCCTGGCCCTTTCCGTTCGTACTCGTCCTCCCCCCACCGGAACTGACGGTCCATACGGCGAGGAGCGCGAGGAGCGCGACAACGGAAGCCAGCACAGCCCTCCGTCGCCAGTAGATGGAGGAGGGGAGCGGCCCGACCGGATTGCGCAGAGATCCCACGGACGGAACCTTACGAGAGTTCGCGACCCGATCAGTGCCCCACATGCCGCACAGAGGACTTGATTTGCCGATGATCATCCTGCGGGCGCAATCGGGGGCGTCGAGATCTGGCCAAAGGGTTGATGTGGAGATTAGTCCGCCTTGAGTACGTTCGGTGAGCATGGACAGCTCCGACGGCTCCGGCCCCTACCGCGCCATCACCGATTTCGCCCACCGGACACCCTCATGGGTGCAATCGGCCTTCGAGATCTGGACGACGTACGGGCTGCTCCTCTTCGGGGTGCTGTTCGCGGCCGTCTGGTGGCGCTCGCGCGGCCGGGGCGCCCGTCTGGTGGCGCTGGCCCTGCTCGCGCCAGTGGCGACGGCCGTGGCGTACGGCGCGTCGGAGTTCGTGAAGTACGCGGTGGACGAGGAGCGGCCCTGCCGGGCCGTCGTCGGAGCCGCGGCCCCGCTGGTGCCGTGCCCGGGGCCCGGTGACGGGTCGTTCCCCAGCAACCACGCGGCCCTCGCGGGCGCAGCCACCGTGGCGCTGGCCCTGGCGGTGCGCCGGCTCGCGCCGCTGACCGTGCCGCTCGCGCTGCTGATGGCCTTCTCCCGGGTCTTCGTCGGCGTGCACCACCCGCACGACGTGGCGTTCGGCCTGCTGCTCGGCGGTTCGGTCGCCGCCCTCGCCGTCCTCGCGCTCGCCGGTCCGACGGGTGCGGTCGTCACCGCCGCCCGGGCGGGCGGCATCCCGGCCGTCATCTGGTTCACCGATCGCGGTCCGGCGCGCCGCGGGAGGGGAAACGTGCCAGGATGCCGTCTGCCATGACTGCATCTCCCGCTTCCTCCACGGCCGCATCCCCCGACTCCTCCCACGCGCTGCACTCCCCCGTGATCGCGTGGTTCGACGAGCACGCCCGCGACCTGCCCTGGCGCCGCCCCGAGGCCGGCCCCTGGGGGGTCATGGTCAGCGAGTTCATGCTCCAGCAGACGCCCGTCAGCCGGGTCCTGCCGGTCTACGAGCAGTGGCTCGCCCGGTGGCCCCGCCCCGCGGACCTGGCCACCGAGGCCCCCGGCGAAGCCGTACGGGCCTGGGGCCGGCTCGGCTACCCGCGCCGCGCGCTGCGGCTGCACGGCGCGGCCGTGGCGATAACGGACCGGCACGGCGGCGACGTACCGCAGGACCACGCACAGCTGATGGCGCTGCCCGGGATCGGCGAGTACACGGCGGCGGCCGTGGCCTCCTTCGCGTACGGGCAGCGGCACGCCGTCCTCGACACGAACGTCCGCCGGGTCTTCGCGCGCACCACGACCGGGGTCGAGTACCCGCCGAACGCGACGACCGCCGCCGAACGGCGCCTCGCCCGGGCCCTGCTGCCCGAGGACGAGGGCACCGCGGCCCGCTGGGCGGCGGCCTCGATGGAGCTCGGGGCGCTGGTGTGCACCGCCAAGAGCCCCGACTGCGCGCGCTGTCCGGTGGCCGGGCTGTGCGCGTGGCGGCTCGCCGGGAAGCCGGCGCACGAGGGTCCACCGCGGCGCGGGCAGACGTACGCGGGCACCGACCGGCAGGTGCGGGGCAAGCTCCTCGCCGTGCTCAGGGAGGCGGTGGGCGCGGTTCCGCAGGCGGTGCTCGACACGGTCTGGGACGAGCCGGTGCAGCGGGCCCGGGCGCTGGACGGGCTGGTGGCCGACGGGCTGGTGGAGCCCTTGGCCGGAGGCTTCTACCGGCTCCCGCAGGCCCTGCCCCAGAGTGCTCCCCAGGGCGCCCCCCAGAGCGTTCTGCGGACCGTCCCGCGGCCCTGACCAAAACTGACTCTGAGATTCCGCTTGTTGCCGGGAAACCGCAGCTCACGGCGGTTGTTACACAACCTATGGGTGTCCGTGCGCCCACCGAAGGCTGGCTCGCACAGGCCCGTGACAACCCCTCCGTACCTTCGAATCCGTAGGACACGGGGATGAGCGGTTGAACGGGTGGAGGCGGTCTGAGATGGCGCACGGCGAGGTACTCGGATTCGAGGAGTACGTACGCACTCGGCAGGACGCGCTGCTGCGCAGCGCCCGGCGCCTGGTCCCGGACCCCACCGACGCCCAGGACCTCCTGCAGACCGCGCTCGTACGCACCTACGGCCGCTGGGACGGCATCGCCGACAAGTCCCTGGCCGACGCCTACCTGCGCCGGGTCATGATCAACACCCGTACGGAGTGGTGGCGCGCCCGCAAGCTCGAAGAGGTCCCCACCGAGCAGCTCCCCGACGCCTCCGTCGAGGACGGCTCCGACCAGCGCGCCGACCGCGCCCTCCTCATGGACATCCTCAAGGTTCTCGCTCCCAAGCAGCGCAGCGTGGTCGTGCTGCGACACTGGGAGCAGATGAGCACCGAGGAAACGGCCGCGGCGCTCGGAATGTCGGCGGGAACCGTGAAGAGCACTCTGCACCGCGCGCTGGCCCGTCTTCGGCAGGAGCTGGAGAGCCGGGATCTGGACATGCGTGCGCTGGAGCGCGGTGACCACACCATGCGGTACGAGGGGCGTGAGCGGTGCGCGGCCTGAACGGCCAAGGTTTGTCCGGAAGTTCTCTGGTGCTGATGTCGGCGGGGGCGGTCGTCCTCGTCGGCACAGCCGTGTTCGCGGTCGGGTGCGCCACGGGCGGCACCGGCCTGCGCGACGGCGGCCCGGCCCGCACCGAAGCCGTGGCCAAGGCCACGCCCTCGGGGCCCGCGCCCGAGGACTCCGTCTCGGGCGCGTCCGGCCGGCCGCTGAAGAAGGTCGACCCCGTCACGCTGCTGATGAAGGACCCCAAGGTCAGCACCGAGGTCAAACGGGACCTCAAGCCCTGCTCGGGCAAGGAGTACCCGGTGGACGTGAGCTACGGGAAGATCACCGGCGGCCCCGTCGTGGACATCGTGGTGAACGTCCTGTCCTGCGCCGACGCCCTGGGTCGCGGAACCTACGTGTACCGGTCGGACGGAACGACGTACGAGAATGTGTTCGCGGACGAGCAGCCACCCGTCTACGCGGAGATCGACCGGGGCGACCTGGTGGTCACGAAGCAGGTCTACGGAAAGAGCGACACGCTCGCCTATCCGTCGGGCGAGGACGTGATCACGTACCGCTGGAACGGGGAGGGGTTCGCCGAGCAGGACCGAGTTCACTCGGAGTACAGCAACGTGGTCGACGGCGGCGTCCAGCCCGCCCCGGTCACGAGTCAGAAGAACTGAGCACGACCGAGCACAGAAGAACCGAGGCGAGGCTCCCGCATGGCCGAGACCCATGTCCTGTTCGTGGAGGACGACGACGTCATCCGTGAGGCCACGACCCTGGCGCTGGAGCGCGACGGGTTCGTGGTCACGGCCATGCCCGACGGCTTGTCCGGACTGGAGTCCTTCCGCGCGAACCGGCCCGACATCGCCCTGCTGGACGTGATGGTCCCGGGCATGGACGGCGTGAGCCTGTGCCGCCGCATCCGCGACGAGTCCACCGTCCCGGTGATCATGCTTTCCGCGCGCGCCGACTCCATCGACGTGGTGCTGGGCCTGGAGGCGGGCGCCGACGACTACGTCACCAAGCCCTTCGACGGATCCGTGCTCGTGGCCCGGATCCGCGCGGTGCTGCGCCGCTTCGACCACTCCGGCGGCCCGCAGAACGGCGGAACGAACGCGGGCGACAACGGCTCGGACCCCGAGCGCGGGGTGCTCTCCTTCGGTGACCTGGAGGTGGACACCGAGGGCATGGAGGTCCGCCGGGCGGGCGCCGCGGTGGCCCTGACCCCGACCGAGATGCGGCTGCTGCTGGAGTTCTCCTCCGCACCCGGCACCGTGCTGTCGCGCGACCGCCTGCTGGAGCGGGTCTGGGACTACGACTGGGGCGGCGACACCCGCGTCGTGGACGTCCACGTCCAGCGGCTGCGCACCAAGATCGGCCAGGACCGGATCGAAACGGTCCGGGGCTTCGGATACAAGCTCAAAGCATGAGGCGGTTCACCCTGCGCACGGGGATCCGCTGGAAGATCACCGTCGCCATCGCCTCCGTGGGCGCCCTCGTCACGATCGCCCTGAGCCTGGTGGTGCACAGTGCTGCCCGCGTGTCGATGCTGGAGAGCGCCCGCGAAGTACAGCTGGACCGCGTGCAGTTCATCTCGCGCAATGCCGACGCCGGGCGCAAGCCTCCCATGGGCGCCAAGGTCAACGACCCCGAACTGCCCGCCGAACTGCGGCACAAGGCGCAGTCGGGACGGCGCGGGACCTACATCCAGGAGCGCCCGCGCGGGGCGGCCGAGGTGTGGGCCGCCGTACCGCTCGGGAACGGGCAGGTCCTGTCGCTGCACACGCCGTTCCGTGAGGGCGCCAATCTGATCCCCGACCTGGACCGGGCCCTGGTCATCGGCGGGTTGTCCGCCGTGATCGGCGGCTCGGCGCTCGGCGTGCTCATCGGCGGGCAGATCTCGCGCCGGCTGCGCAAGGCCGCGGCCGCCGCGCAGCGGGTGGCGCACGGCGATCCCGACGTCCGCGTACGGGATGCGGTCGGCGGTGTCGTGCGGGACGAGACGGACGACCTCGCGCGGGCCGTGGACGCCATGGCGGACGCCCTCCAGCAACGGCTGGAGGCCGAGCGGCGGGTGACCGCGGACATCGCGCACGAACTGCGGACTCCGGTGACGGGCCTGCTCACGGCGGCGGAACTGCTGCCTCCGGGGCGGCCGACGGAGCTGGTGCGGGACCGGGCCCAGGCCCTGCGCGCGCTGGTGGAGGACGTGCTGGAGGTGGCCCGGCTGGACAGTGCGTCGGAACGGGCGGAGCTCCAGGACGTGGCGCTGGGCGAGTTCGTGAGCCGGCGGGTGGCGTCGCTGATGCCGGAGGCGACCGTACGGGTCGTCGCGGACGAGATCGTCAGCACCGATCCGCGCCGCCTGGAGCGGATCCTGGGGAACCTGCTGGCCAATGCCGCGCGGTACGGGCAGCCGCCGATCCAGGTCGACGTCGAGGGACGGGTCGTACGGGTACGCGACCACGGGCCGGGCTTCCCCGAGGCGTTGCTGCGCGAGGGGCCGAGCCGCTTCCGCACCGGGTCCACGGACCGCGCGGGTGTGGGGCACGGGCTGGGGCTGACCATTGCGGAGGGCCAGGCGCGGGTGCTGGGCGCCCGGCTGACCTTCCGTAACGTGGCCGCCCGGGGCGGCTCGGAGCGTGAGGGGGCGGCGGCGGGCGCGGTGGCGGTCCTGTGGCTTCCGGAGCACGCGCCGACGACGACGGGCAGCTTCCCGATCCTCAAACTGCCGCAGGACTGAACCGGGGCGGGTCGGGCGGGTCGGGCGCGACGGGTACCGGGCGGTATCCGCCCGGGAGTCCGTGACTTAGCATCCGTGGCATGACCGACGGTACGAATCCCCCGAGCCACCCGCAGCCCGAGCCCGCCCCCGGGAGCGGCGGATACGGGTTCCCGCCGGGACCGCCCGCGCAGGGCGGCTACGGCTACCCGACCCCGTCCGCCGGCTACGGCTACCCGCAAACGGGGCAGCAGCCGAACCCTTACCAGCAGGACCCGGGAGGCGGCCACCCACAGGACGCGGGAGGCGGTTACCAGCAGGACCCGGGGGGCTACGCACCGGACCCGGGGGGCTACCAGCAGGACGCGGGAGGCGGTTACCAGCAAAACCCGGGGGGCGGTTACCAGCAGGACCCGGGGGGCTACGCACCGGACCCGGGGGGCTACCAGCAGGACGCGGGAGGCGGTCAGTGGGCTCCGCCCCCGGCCCAGCCGGGATTCACGAGGCTGGCCGGTCCGGACCTGCCCGGCGCTTCGCAGCAGCCGGACTGGGAGGCCATGGCCGACCGCTCCGCGGCCGAGCGGCGCAAGAAGCGGCTGTGGACGCTGGGCGGCGGGGTGATCGTGCTCGCGCTGCTGGCCGGCGGTGGAACGTTCTTCCTGCTGGGCGGCGACGAGGACCGACAGGACGCCCAGCCCGCGAACTCGGCCTCCGCCTCGCCCGAGCCGGATGATTCGAAGGGGCCCGCCGCCTACACCGCGACCGTCGCGGGCGACGACACGCTGCTGCGCGACAGCTACGGCAGCATGGGGATCCGGCTCGGCCCCGACCTCAAGGTCGGCCCGCGGGGCAAGCGCTTCCAGGTCATCGGCAAGGGCAACGGGAACTCGTGGGGGCAGTCCGCCGAACCGGTCGTGGACGTGACCAAGAGCTTCACCGTCACGGCCCGCGCCTACAACTCCGCCGCCAAGGGCTCCCGGATCATCATGAGCCAGGGTGACGGGGAGTCGTTCTCCTTCGAGCTGGGCGTGAACGAGGTGAACGGCAAGCAGGCCTGGATCTTCCGCGTGCAGACGGGCGACAAGGGCGCCGCGGCCACCACGCGGACGGTCGCCGCCGAGGGGCTCAGCATGGTGAAGACGCCCACGCTGCTGATGGCCACCTACGACGCCGAGAAGAAGGCGATAGCCCTGTACGTGGACGGCAAGAAGGCCGGGGAGACCCCGGTGCCGCCCATCTGGCAGGCCCCGGGTCCGCTCCAGCTCGGCCGGTCCAAGCACCACGACATCTGGACCGGTCCGTGGCAGGGCACCCTGCACAGCATCAAGACCTACGACATGGCCTTCACGGAGGAGCAGGCCGCCGGGTACAAGGAGGGGAAGCTCGAACCATCGCCGAAGCCGACCCATGCCTGGCTGCTCACCTGATCGGTGAGCAGGGCGGGTCGGCCGGTACGACGGGTGCTGCGGGTGCTGCGGTCGGGACGGGTCAGACGGTGACGCCGTTGGTGCGCAGGAAGGCGACCGGGTTGACGGCCGAGCCGTAGTTCGGGGTGGTGCGGATCTCGAAGTGCAGGTGCGGGCCGCTGGAGTTGCCGGTGTTGCCGGACAGGGCGATCCGCTGCGAGGCGTTGACCTTCTGGCCGATCTTGACCTGGATCTTCGAGAGGTGCGCGTACTGCGAGTACGTGTTGTTCGCGTGCTTGATCACGATGGCGTTGCCGTACGCGGGGCCGTCGCCGCCACCGTTCGGGCCCGCCTTGACGACGGTACCGGCGGCCGCGGCCTTGACCGGGGTGCCGACCGGGACGGCGAAGTCCTGGCCGGAGTGCTTGTGGGACCACATGTTGCCGCCCTTGCCGAAGGTTGCGGACAGCGTGTACTTCTCCAGCGGCTTGTCCCAGAGACCGGTCTTCGAGGCGCCCGCGGCACCGGCGGCCTTGGCGGCGGGGGCGGCCTGCGGGGCGTCTGCGAACGCGGCGGTCGTGCCCGCCCCGAGGGCCAGCACGGCACCGAGAGCGGTGGTGCCGACAGCGATACGGGTACGACGGGTGTAGACGCGCTTCGCGAACATGTGCAGACCTCCGGGGCCGGGGACAAGGGGGGTTTCACGCCTCTCAGAGGCATGAAGTGACCCGGCACGATCGAGCGAGTGCCGGGCTGGCTCATCTTTGGTAACCCGTGCCCCGGGACTTCCCCAAATGTCCCGATTACTAGCGGAACTCGTAGCGGCGCCCGTGTGACGCGCCCCGTTGACGGCCCCTTCCAGGGACGAAGGTCCCGCGACAGGGCGTTTTCGATCTACGAAACGGCCTAGTACGTCCGTTTTGTCCTGTGCGGCTTGTCACCGGGGCCAGGACCGTTTGCGACCCAGGTCACTAGGGGTTTCGTGCCCGTGGGGCCGGACCCGCGGCGCCCTGCAGGCGCTGGGTGACCTGACCTCCCCGGCGTCGAGACCGTCCGCCCCGGATCCACGGGCCTTGGCCCGGCGGCCCGGAGCGCCAGGAGGGCCAGGAGGGCCGCCTTCGAGTCCTGCTCCCCGCAGCAACCGGCCCGGCGCCACAGCACCCTCACCGGCTTCGGCCTGGGAGCGGGACACGGAAAAGGGGCGGCCCCGGGACTTCTCAGTCCCGGGGCCGCCCCTTCGTACTCCTAGCGCCCCGTGAGGGTCACGCGCCCTTCGACAGGTCCGGGCCGGAGCCCGTGGCCTCGATCGGGGGGAGGTCGGGCAGGGCCGACTTCTCCTCGCCGCGGAAGGTGAACTTGGCGTCTTCGCCCTCACCCTCCTTGCCGACGACCACGATGTGACCGGGACGCAGCTCGCCGAAGAGGATCTTCTCCGACAGGATGTCCTCGATCTCGCGCTGGATGGTCCGGCGCAGCGGCCGGGCACCCAGGATCGGGTCGTAGCCGCGCTTGGCGAGCAGGAGCTTCGCGTCGCCGCTCAGCTCGATGCCCATGTCGCGGTCCTTCAGGCGCTCGTCGACCTTGGCGATCATGAGGTCGACGATCTGGATGATGTCTTCCTCGGTGAGCTGGTGGAAGACGACCGTGTCGTCGACACGGTTGAGGAACTCGGGCCGGAAGTGCTGCTTGAGCTCTTCGTTGACCTTGGCCTTCATCCGCTCGTAGCCGCTTTTCGTGTCACCCTGCGCCGCGAAGCCCAGGTTGAAGCCCTTCGAGATGTCCCGGGTACCCAGGTTGGTCGTCATGATGATGACCGTGTTCTTGAAGTCCACGACCCGGCCCTGGGAGTCGGTCAGACGACCGTCCTCCAGGATCTGGAGAAGGGAATTGAAGATATCCGGGTGGGCCTTCTCGACCTCGTCGAAGAGAACGACGGAGAACGGCTTGCGGCGCACCTTCTCGGTGAGCTGGCCGCCCTCTTCGTAGCCCACGTAGCCGGGGGGCGAACCGAAGAGGCGGGAAACCGTGTGCTTCTCACTGAACTCCGACATGTCGAGGGAGATCAGCGCGTCCTCGTCACCGAAGAGGAATTCGGCGAGCGTCTTGGAGAGCTCGGTCTTACCGACACCGGACGGACCGGCGAAGATGAACGAGCCACCCGGGCGCTTCGGGTCCTTCAGACCCGCACGGGTACGGCGGATCGCCTGAGAGAGCGCCTTGATGGCGTCCTTCTGACCGATGACCCGACGGTGGAGCTCGTCTTCCATGCGGAGCAGTCGCGAGGACTCCTCCTCGGTGAGCTTGAAGACGGGAATGCCGGTCGCGGTCGCGAGGACTTCGGCGATGAGCTCGCCGTCGACCTCGGCGACGACGTCCATGTCGCCGGCCTTCCATTCCTTCTCGCGCTTGGTCTTCGCCGCCAGCAGCTGCTTCTCCTTGTCACGGAGAGAAGCCGCCTTCTCGAAGTCCTGGGAGTCGATGGCCGACTCCTTGTCGCGGCGCACGCCCGCGATCTTCTCGTCGAACTCGCGGAGGTCCGGCGGCGCGGTCATCCGGCGGATGCGCATCCGGGAGCCGGCCTCGTCGATCAGGTCGATCGCCTTGTCCGGGAGGAAGCGGTCCGAGATGTACCGGTCCGCCAGCGTCGCCGCCTGGACGAGGGCCTCGTCCGTGATGGAGACGCGGTGGTGGGCCTCGTAGCGGTCGCGCAGGCCCTTGAGGATCTCGATCGTGTGGGGGAGGGAAGGCTCCGCCACCTGGATCGGCTGGAAGCGGCGCTCGAGGGCCGCGTCCTTCTCGAGGTGCTTGCGGTACTCGTCGAGCGTCGTGGCACCGATGGTCTGGAGCTCACCACGGGCCAGCATGGGCTTGAGGATGCTGGCGGCGTCGATCGCGCCCTCGGCGGCGCCCGCACCCACGAGGGTGTGGAGCTCGTCGATGAACAGGATGATGTCGCCGCGGGTGCGGATCTCCTTGAGCACCTTCTTCAGGCGCTCCTCGAAGTCACCGCGGTAGCGGGAACCGGCGACCAGGGCGCCGAGGTCAAGCGTGTAGAGGTGCTTGTCCTTGAGCGTCTCGGGAACCTCGCCCTTGACGATCGCCTGGGCCAGGCCCTCGACGACGGCGGTCTTGCCGACGCCAGGCTCGCCGATGAGGACCGGGTTGTTCTTCGTACGGCGGGACAGCACCTGCATGACCCGCTCGATCTCCTTCTCGCGCCCGATGACCGGGTCGAGCTTGGATTCGCGAGCAGCCTGGGTGAGGTTGCGGCCGAACTGGTCCAGGACGAGCGAGGTCGAGGGCGTGCCCTCGGCCGGGCCGCCGGCCGTGGCCGACTCCTTGCCTCCACCGGTGTAGCCGGAGAGCAGCTGGATGACCTGCTGCCGGACTCGGTTGAGATCGGCGCCCAGCTTCACGAGGACCTGGGCGGCGACGCCCTCGCCCTCGCGGATCAGGCCGAGCAGGATGTGCTCGGTGCCGATGTAGTTGTGGCCGAGCTGGAGGGCCTCTCGGAGCGACAGCTCCAGGACCTTCTTCGCCCGCGGGGTGAAGGGGATGTGGCCGGACGGGGCCTGCTGCCCCTGACCGATGATCTCCTCAACCTGCTGGCGAACAGCCTCGAGCGAAATCCCGAGGCTCTCCAGGGCCTTAGCGGCGACACCCTCACCCTCGTGGATCAAGCCCAGGAGGATGTGCTCGGTGCCGATGTAGTTGTGGTTGAGCATCCGGGCTTCTTCCTGAGCCAGGACGACAACCCGCCGCGCGCGGTCGGTGAACCTCTCGAACATCGTTTATCGCTCCTCAGAGCGGTCGGGCAGTTCGGGGTCGGTCCCCGCCTGTCCTTCCGCATGCTAGTCCCGCGGGGCGGGACAGCTCATTCCAACTGCCGACATCCGTCCGCGGCTCACCCCTGCATCAGCGGGAAAACCGGCTTGAAGAGCCGACAACTGCTCCAACTCGATGGTGCGAGACGATGTTCCCGCAGGCCAGGCAGATACCCGTCATGCGTGTACGCCGACGGCGAACGGATGCCCGTCAAATCAGCGTGTCGCCCCGATCCACTAGGAATGTCTTACCCGTAAGGACTGACACTCCATGCGGGCGCCACCGGTTCCCTCAGCTAAGGGCGAACACAGTTGCGCCTCGAATGTGGACTCCGTACTCCACGGATGTTTACGCTCCGCATGACGGTGAGTGCGGTGTGTCACATTGAGCGTAACCCTGCGGCCTTTCGGAAGTTGCTCCGGACATGGCCGTAACCGTCCCGTCGCTCGCCCCGTCGACCGTGCCGCCGCCCCGCCCGGCGCCCGAGGAGGACGCGTGCGCCTCCTGGTACCGGAGAGTGCTCGGCTGGACCGTCCTGGGCGGGCCGCCCGCCCAGCTCGCGACCGGGAGCCGGTTCGACGTGCTGGAGCTGCCGTCCGACGCGGGGGCCGCCCTGCTGCGCAGGCCGGTCGCCACGGGCCCGGTGGCCCTGATGGGGCGCCGGATGCGGTTCCTGGTGGCCGCGGGGAGCGCAGAGGAGCTCGACGGGCTGCTCGACTGGCTGGAGTGGGGCGGGGTCGCCCTCGATCTCGCCGCCCTGGGTGCGGGTGGCCGGATCACCGCCCCGGTGCCGCCGGGGCATTGCGTACGGGACGGGAGTCCCCGGGGGGCCGCCGTGTGGCTACGGCCCCCCGAGCAGGGGTGCGAGGCACTTCTGCCTGCCCTGTCCGGTCCCGGACAGGGCGCCGGTCCCGGGCGGGTGGGCGCCGGGCCCGATCTCGTGCGCCTGGTCTCCGCGGCGGCGACGGAATGTCACCGCGCGCGGCTCCGGCGCCGTACGCCCCTGCGGAGCGCCGTGGCCGGGCCTCCCTCGCGGGCCGGCCGGGTCAGTCCCTGACGGGTCAGCCCCGGTTCTCGTATTGGTCGCGGATCTCCTGCGGCACGCGACCGCGGTCGTTGACGCTGAGGCCCTGGGACTTCGCCCAGGCGCGGATCTCCGCGGTGTCCGGGTTGCCGGACGCCACGGCCGTGCGGCCCTTGGCGCGGCCGGTGGACGCGCGGCCACCGGTACGCCGGCCGCCCTTGGTGTACGGGTCGAGCAGACCGCGGAGCTTTTCAGCGTTGGCGGTGGTGAGGTCGATCTCGTAGGTCTTGCCATCCAGAGCGAACGTCACCGTCTCGTCCGCCTCGCCGCCGTCGAGGTCGTCGACAAGAAGGACCTGAACCTTCTGTGCCACCGGGATTTCCTTTCATCGAAAAGCAGTACGCGGAAAGGAAACCGCTTTTGCCTGGAAAACACAAACCCCCGGTGAGAGGTTCGAGACCGCAACAGGGCGGGAAACGTACGCGATTCGGACATAGGCCACAGGTGCGCAGAGCGCCGGAAAAGCTGAGGCCATCGATCAGAGGTGCAGAAGCATCCGACTGTTGCCCAAGGTGTTCGGCTTCACTCGTTCGAGACCGAGGAACTCGGCGACACCCTCGTCATAGGAACGCAGCAGCTCCATGTAGACATCGGTCTTGACCGGTGTCTCGCCGATCTCGACGAAGCCGTGCTTCGCGAAGAACTCGACTTCGAAGGTGAGGCAGAAAACCCGGCTCACCCCGAGGGTGCGGGCGGTGCGCAACAACTGCTCCAGTACCTGATGCCCGACTCCGGCGCCCTTCAAGCCCCGATCGACGGCGAGAGTGCGCACTTCGGCAAGGTCTTCCCACATCACGTGGAGAGCGCCGCAGCCGACGACCTGGCCGTCGGAGTCGCGTTCCGCGACCCAGAACTCCTGGATGTCCTCGTAAAGGACGACCGGAGCTTTGTCGAGCAGGATCCGCTGCTGCACGTACTGGTCGAGGAGGCGGCGCAGCGCGGGAACATCACGCGTCCGGGCACGGCGGATCGTCACTGTTTCTGCATGTGCAGTGGAAAACTCTCCCATGGCTGCGGACGTTATCGCCCCGGCTCCTGCGGGCGCTCGTCGGACTCCCCCTCGGCCACGGGCGGAGCGGGGGGTTCGGGGGCGGCGTCGGCGCCCGACTCGTCGTCGTACTGGACGACCCGCACGGCGTCCCGGAGGGCTTCCCGCTGTTCCGCGGACATCATGCCGAAGAAGGCCACGAGGGCGGCCGCGGGGTTGTCGCTCGTCGACCAGGCTTCGTTCATCAGTGCGGCCGAGTAGGCGGCGCGGGTGGAGACCGCCGTATATCGATAGGCGCGGCCTTCGGCTTCCCGGCGCACCCAGCCCTTCTGATGGAGATTGTCCATAACGGTCATGACCGTGGTGTACGCGATGGACCGTTCCTGCTGGAGGTCTTCCAGTACTTCTCGCACGGTGACCGGGCGGTTCCACTGCCACACCCGCGTCATGACGGCGTCTTCGAGTTCTCCCAGGGGGCGAGGCACACCAGCACGATAGTGCGGCTTGTGCTGAATTGCCTGGCTACTCGCTCGGCAACGCGCCAGAAAAACGGGCGCACGGCCAGTGAAGCCGTACGCCCCGAAGGTTACTTCTGCTGCTGCTGGGTGGCTTCGGCCCGGGCGAGCACGGCATCGACCGCCGCGTCCTCCTTGGCCTTGTTGGAACCGCCCTGGCTCTTCACGATCGTCATGACGAGAGCGATGAAGAACACGGCCATCACGAAGGGGGGCACGAGCGCGGAGACATAGTCCATGCCCCACAGCGTAGCTACCCGGCGGCCAGCCCGGCCGCCGGGGGCGGGCTGGGCTTGCGGCGCGGCGGGAACACCTCACCAGGGGTCGGAATCGGCCGCTCCGGGCGGGGCGGCTCCTTGGGGTGCGGAGCCGGGCGGGCCGGCGGCTCGTCCTGCTCCTTGCCGCCGGCCAGGGCCAGCAGCCGGGTGCGGGGCGCCGGGGCCGTCGACAGCCGCCTGCGCACGGAGCGCTCCGCGACCGTCCGGACCCGTTCCAGTAGGGCGGCGGCGACCGGATTGGCGCGCAGCGCGCGCAGGGCGGCGAGGTCGTCGGGCTCCGGTTCGTACCCGGCGGCCAGGGCGTCCTGCAGCAGCTCCAGGTAGCCGGAGAGACTGCCGGGCAGGGCGCCGCGGTAGCGGGCGAGGTCCGCGAGGAGGAACGCTCTGAGCCGACCCGCCTCCTGGACCGCCTCGTCCACCGACTGCGCGAGGCGCAGGCAGTCCTGGACCTCCTCGGCCGCCAGGGGGGCCGAGGAGGACTGAAGGGCGTGGGCGAGGAGGCGCCTGAGCAGGTGCAGCTCAGCGGCACTGAACGCCATGCCGCCGCGGGATCCGTAGGGCGTGGGCATGGGCCGAAGATACGCGCTAATCGGACAAAATCCCCTGTATTGCGGGTGTGGCGCGCTCGGCGGGTACCTCAGCCGGTCTCTTTGACCGCCCGCAGGAAGTCGGCCCAGGCGGCCTGGGTGGTGGCGAGCACGAGGTGCGCGGGGTCGGCGCGGTCGGCGACCTTGACGAGGGCTCCGGGGGCGGTGGCGACGTAGACGCAGGCGTCGCCCTCGCTGCAGAACGAGGACTTCCGCCACGCGGGCTGAGCGGTCATGGTGTCTCCTCCGGGCACGGTGGCCGGTAATTGCCGTCAATGACGGTAACGCCGCGGCCGGCTCGCGCCGGTGCCTTTCGGGAATTCGGTGTTTCGCCGCTTCCCTCCCGGGGGGGGACGGGTACCGCTGCGCGGGCTCGTCCCCGCCCCGCCCTTTCGCCGTTTCCCGGGGCCCCGCCCCGGACCCCGCGCCTCAAACGCCGGCGAGGCTGGGGTTCCGGGCCGGATCCGCAAGGCGCCCCCTAGATGCGGGCCACGAAGGCCGAAACCGCTTCGTGGACGTCGGACTGCGTCCAGGACAGTCCCGGCTGCGTGATTTCCAGTTCCGTCACCGCGAGGCCCGGCGGGCCGTCGGCGGACCAGCGGCGGAAGAGGACCGTGCCCGTCTCCTCGGCCTGTCGCAGGCCCGCCTCCGTCAGCCGGTCCGCCTCGTACGGGAGCCACACCTGGAACTGGTGGGTGTGCGGCTCCTCCGGGTTGATCCGGGCCCACGGGACCCCCGAATCCGCGAACGCCGAGCGCAGCGCCCCGGCCACCAGCCGCGCCTGGGCCACGTAAGACGGCAGCCGGGGCAGTTCCCGTTCCAGTCCGACGAGCGCCGAGAGGGCCTGCGGGAACTGCCGGAAGATCTGGCCGCCGTAGCGGTGCCGCCAGACCCGGGTCTCCTCCACGAATTCCCGCGGCCCCGCCAGGGCCGCCCCGCTGAGGCCGCCGAGCGACTTGTAAAAGGAGACGTAGACGGAGTCCGCGAGGCCCGCGATCTCGGGCAGGGTGCGGCCGAAGTGGACGGTGGACTCCCACAGCCGGGCCCCGTCGAAGTGGACGACCGCGTCCCGTTCCCGGGCCGCTTCGGTGAGCGCCTCCAGCTCCTCCCAGGTGGGCAGCAGGAAGCCCGCTTCCCGCAGGGGCAGCTCCACCATCAGCGTGCCGAAGGGCTCCCGGAGCGCCTCGACGTCC
Source organism: Streptomyces sp. NPDC091682 (assembly GCF_044756625.1). NCBI lineage: Bacteria > Bacillati > Actinomycetota > Actinomycetes > Kitasatosporales > Streptomycetaceae > Streptomyces > Streptomyces sp. NPDC091682. The sequence continues at coordinate 34,807 of NZ_JBIVTH010000024.1, forward strand.
GCGGCCGACGGCGGGCGGGCCTCCGTGGTCGGGTGCGTCACCCGCAGCCCGGAGACCGTCGACAGGGCGTCTCCCTCCCACCGCTCCGGATGGCTCATCGGGTGCAGGGCCACCACCGGGTTCCCGGTCCGGCCCGCCCAGCACCGCAGCGCGATCTGCTGGGCCATCGTGCCGGTGGGGAAGAACGCCGCGTCCTCGGTCCCGAGCAGCTCGGCGACCTTGCGCTCCAGTGCGGTGACGACCCCGTCGCCGTAGACATCGGCCGGCCCGTCCATGTCGTACGGAGCATCGGCGAGCGAGCCGAGCAGCTCCCCCACGGTGGGCTCCAGCAGGCTGCGGGACAGCCTCCGCTCCGCCCCGCGCCAGGCCGCGACCAGCCGCTTCGTACGTTCGGTGTCCTCGCTGTCATCACTCATGGGGAAAGATCCTCGCTCCTGTCGCCGCCGACCGGCCAACTGCCCCAGGAGCTAGCATGGCGGCGTATCGTCCGGTACCCCCGCGGACTGGAACGGAAGGGCCTCCCCCGCGTGAATTCATCACAGCAGCCACGCCCTGCCCGGCTCGCCGTCGGCGTCGTCGGTGCCGGCCGCGTCGGTCCCGCGCTGGCGTGTGCGCTCCAGCAGGCCGGGCACCGGCCCGTCGCCGTCTCCGGAGTCTCCGACACGTCCGTGCGCCGGGCCGAGCGGATGCTGCCCGACGTGCCGCTCGTACCGCCCGCGCAGGTGCTGGAGCTGGCCGACCTGGTGCTCCTGACCGTCCCCGACGACGCGCTGCCGTCCCTCGTGGAGGGCCTCGCCGAGACCGGCGCGGTCCGGCCGGGACAGCTGCTGGTGCACACCTCGGGACGGTACGGGACCTCCGTGCTCGACCCCGCGCGCCGCGCGGGCGCCCTGCCGCTGGCCCTGCACCCGGCGATGACCTTCACCGGCACTGAGGTCGACGTGCAGCGGCTCGCCGGCTGTTCCTTCGGGGTCACCGCCCCCGAGGAGCTGCGCCTGGCCGCCGAGGCCCTGGTCATCGAGATGGGCGGGGAGCCCGAGTGGATCCGGGAGGAGAACCGGCCGCTCTACCACGCGGCCCTGGCCCTCGGCGCGAACCACCTGGTCACGCTGGTCGCCCAGGCCATGGAGCTGCTGGCCAAGGCCGGGGTGGAGCACCCCGACCGGATGCTCGGCCCGCTGCTCGGCGCGGCCCTGGACAACGCCCTGCGCTCCGGTGACGCCGCCCTGACCGGGCCGGTGGCCCGCGGGGACGCCGGTACGGTCAGGGCGCACGTCTCGGAGCTGCGGCGGCACGCGCCCGCCGCGGTCGCCGGGTACCTGGCGATGGCCCGTACGACCGCGGACCGGGCCCTCGCGCACGGGCTGCTCAAGCCCGAGCTCGCCGAGGACCTCCTCGGTGTGCTCGCCGACACGGAGTCCGACGGGGGCGACCAGTGACCGACCTGCTGCTGCACACCGCTGAGGAGCTGCACAAGCTGTCGCGCACCGGCCGCCGGGCCGTGGTGATGACCATGGGCGCCCTTCACGAGGGCCACGCCACCTTGATCCGCACGGCCCGCGAACAGGCCGGGCCGGGCGGGCAGGTCGTCGTCACCGTTTTCGTCAACCCCCTGCAGTTCGGGGCCGGCGAGGACCTCGACCGCTACCCCCGCACCCTCGATGCCGATCTGCGGATCGCCGAAGGGGCGGGTGCCGACGCCGTGTTCGCCCCGGCGGTCGACGAGGTCTACCCGGGCGGCGACCCGCAGGTGCGGATCAGCGCCGGCCCGATGGGCGAGCGGCTCGAAGGGGCCACCCGCCCGGGGCACTTCGACGGGATGCTGACCGTCGTCGCCAAGCTGCTCCACCTCACCCGCCCCGACCTGGCCCTCTTCGGCCAGAAGGACGCGCAGCAACTGGCCCTGATCCGGCGGATGGTGACCGACCTGAACTTCCCCGTCGAGGTGGTCGGCGTACCGACCGTCCGCGAGGAGGACGGGCTCGCGCTGTCGTCCCGCAACCGCTACCTCTCCCCCGCGGAGCGGCACACCGCCCTGGCGCTGTCCCGCGCCCTGTTCGCCGGCCGCGACCGGCTCGCCGCGCAGGCGGCGCTGCGCGCCCGCGCCGAGGCCTCCCCGGCCAGCGACGAGCGGGCCACCGCCCTGGCCCGCCTCGGCGAGATCCGCGCCTCCGCCGACGCGCACGCCGTCTCGGTGGCCAGCGCCGGTCTGCCGGACGCCGTACGGGCCGCCGCGCTGCACGTCCTGGACGAGGCGGGCCGCCACGAGCCGCCGCTCGCGCTGGACTACCTGGCGCTGGTGGACCCGCTGGACTTCACCGAGACCGGTCCGGACTTCACCGGGCGGGCCGTGCTGGCCGTCGCCGCGAAGGTGGGCTCGACCCGGCTGATCGACAACATCCCATTGGAATTCGGAGCACACTCGTGAGCACCCCAGGCAGAGGCATCCCGTCGGACGGGGCAGGCGAAGGCACCGGCATACGGCTGCACGCCCCGGCCCCCGGCTGGTCCCTCGACGCCGACGTCGTGGTCGTCGGTTCCGGCGTGGCGGGCCTGACGGCCGCGCTGCGCTGCGCCGCCGGGGGCCGCCGTACCGTCGTGGTCACCAAGGCCCGGCTCGACGACGGCTCCACCCGCTGGGCCCAGGGCGGTATCGCCGCGGCCCTCGGCGAGGGCGACACCCCGGAGCAGCACCTCGACGACACGCTGGTCGCCGGTGCGGGCCTGTGCGACGAGGAGGCCGTCCGGCTGCTCGTCACCGAGGGCCCCGACGCCGTACGGCGGCTGATGGCCGCCGGCGCGGTCTTCGACACCTCGACGGAGACCGGCGAGATAGAGCTGACCCGCGAGGGCGGACACCACCGCCGCCGGATCGCGCACGCGGGCGGCGACGCCACCGGCGCCGAGATCTCCCGGGCGCTCGTCGAGGCCGTCCAGGCCGCGGGCATCGAGACCGTGGAGAACGCCCTCGTCCTGGACCTGCTGCAAGACGCGCAGGGTCGTACGGCCGGTGTCACCCTGCACGTCATGGGCGAGGGCCAGCACGACGGGGTGGGCGCCGTGCACGCGCCCGCCGTGATCCTCGCGACCGGCGGCATGGGCCAGGTCTTCTCCGCGACCACCAACCCGTCGGTGTCCACCGGTGACGGCGTGGCGCTCGCGCTGCGGGCCGGCGCCGAGGTCTCCGACCTCGAGTTCGTACAGTTCCACCCGACGGTGCTCTTCCTCGGCCCGGACGCCGAGGGACAGCAACCGCTGGTGTCGGAGGCGGTCCGGGGCGAGGGTGCGTACCTCGTCGACGCGGACGGCGTGCGCTTCATGCAGGGCCAGCACGAGCTCGCCGAGCTGGCGCCGCGCGACATCGTCGCCAAGGGCATCATGCGCCGCATGCTGGAGCAGGGCGCGCAGCACATGTACCTCGACGCCCGGCACTTCGGCGCGCAGATGTGGGAGCAGCGCTTCCCGACCATCCTGGCCGCCTGCCGTTCCCACGGCATCGACCCGGTGACCGAGCCCGTCCCGGTGGCGCCCGCCGCGCACTACGCGTCCGGCGGCGTCCGCACCGACCTGCACGGGCGGACCACCGTCCCCGGCCTGTACGCCTGCGGCGAGGTCGCCTGCACCGGTGTGCACGGCGCGAACCGGCTGGCCTCCAACTCGCTGCTGGAGGGTCTGGTCTTCGCCGAGCGGATCGCCGAGGACATCGTCGCCGAGCGGCCCGCGGGCAGCGGCCCGGGCATACCGGTCCCGGCGACCGGCCCGCTGCAGCCCGGCGCGGCCCGGTACGAGGTCCAGCGGATCATGACGGAGGGCGCGGGCGTGCTCCGCTCCGCCGACTCGCTCAGTGCCGCGGCCGACGCCCTCGAAGCGCTGTACGCCACCGCCCTGAACGACCTCGAAGCGCACGGCAAGACCGCCGAGCCGGGCGTGGACACCTGGGAGGCCACGAACCTGCTGTGCGTGGCACGGGTCCTGGTCGCCGCGGCGCAGCGGCGCGTGGAGACCCGCGGCTGCCACTGGCGCGAGGACCACCCCGAGCGGGACGATGCCCATTGGCGCCGCCATCTCGTCGTCCGGCTCTCGGCGACCGAGAAGCGCGCCCTGGTCGTCGTACCCACCGACTCCGCGGACTTCCCGTCCGTGCACCCCCTGAGCACCCCGAGCCTGGAGCAGTGACCGTGAGCACCCCCGAACTTCCCCTGATCGACCAGAACGACGGCGGCTGCGGCGACGACTGCGCCTGCGGCGACGGCGAGGAGAGCGGCCTGGACCCGGCGCTGGCGCAGCTGCTCGCCGACGCCGGCCTGGACCCGATCGAGGTCGAGGACATCGCGCACATGGCGCTGTCCGAGGACCTGGACGGCGGCGTGGACGTGACGACGGTGGCGACCGTGCCCGAGGAGGCCGAGGCCGTCGCCGACTTCGTCGCGCGCGAGGACGGTGTCGTGGCCGGTCTGCGGATCGCCGAGGCCGTGTTCTCCGTGGTCTGCACGGAGGCCTTCGAGGTGGAGCGGCACGCGGAGGACGGCGACTCCGTCGTGGCCGGGCAGCTGCTGCTGTCCGTGCGCTCGCGCACCCGTGACCTGCTCACGGCGGAGCGCAGCGCGCTGAACATCCTGTGCCGGCTGTCGGGCATCGCGACGGCCACCCGCCGCTGGGCCGACGTGCTGGAGGGCACCTCGGCGAAGGTCCGCGACACCCGCAAGACCACGCCGGGCCTGCGCTCGCTGGAGAAGTACGCGGTGCGCTGCGGCGGCGGCGTCAACCACCGGATGTCGCTCGCGGACGCGGCGCTGGTCAAGGACAACCACGTGGTGGCGGCGGGCGGTGTCGCCCAGGCGTTCAAGGCCGTGCGCGAGGCCTTCCCCGAGGTTCCGATCGAGGTCGAGGTCGACACGCTGGAGCAGATCGGCGAGGTGCTGGAGGCCGGCGCCGACCTGATCCTGCTGGACAACTTCACGGTCGAGCAGACCGCCGAGGCCGTGGCCCTGGTGGCCGGCCGCGCGGTGCTGGAGTCCTCGGGCCGCCTGACCCTGGATTCGGCCCGCGCGTACGCGGCGACCGGCGTGGACTACCTGGCGGTCGGCGCGCTGACCCACTCCTCGCCGATCCTGGACATCGGGCTCGATCTGCGCGAGGCGGTGTAACCCGTGCTCCTCACCATCGACGTGGGCAACACCCACACGGTCCTGGGGCTGTTCGACGGTGCCGAGATCGTCGAGCACTGGCGCATCTCGACCGACCCGCAGCGCACGGCCGACGAGATGGCCGTGCTCCTGCAGGGGCTGATGGGCATGCACCCGATGCTGGGCAGCGAGCTGGGCGACGGCATCCACGGCATCGCGATCTGCTCGGCGGTGCCGTCGGTCCTGCACGAGCTCCGCGAGGTGACCCGCCGCTACTACGGCGACGTGCCCGCGGTGATCGTGGAGCCCGGCACCAAGACGGGCGTGCCGATCCTGATGGACAACCCGAAGGAGGTCGGCGCGGACCGCATCGTGAACGCGGTCGCGGTGGTCGAGCTCTACGGGGGCCCGGCGATCGTGGTCGACCTCGGTACGGCGACCACCTTCGACGCGGTGTCCGCGAGGGGTGAGTACGTGGGCGGGGTGATCGCCCCGGGCATCGAGATCTCGATGGAGGCGCTCGGCGTACGGGGTGCCCAGCTACGGAAGATCGAGCTGGCGCGGCCGCGCAACGTGATCGGGAAGTCCACGGTCGAGGCGATGCAGTCGGGCGTGGTCTACGGCTTCGCGGGGCAGGTCGACGGGGTCGTGACGCGGATGGCGAAGGAGCTGGCGGGACCGCACGGCGACCCGGACGACGTGCGGGTCATCGCCACCGGCGGGCTGGCTCCGATGGTGCTGGGCGAGTCCTCGGTGATCGACGACCACGAGCCGTGGCTGACGCTGATCGGGCTGCGGCTGGTGTACGAGCGCAACGCGCCGAATTTCGCGTAGACCGGTACCGGGAGAGGGGCCGTACTCCGTTCGTACGGTCCCGGCCCGGTCAGGCATGGACTTCGACCCACAGCAGCTTTCCCCCGGCGTCCCCGTACAGCCCCGTCCCGCCGAGCGGATACCCGCCCCAGTTGGCGGCGTACGCCTGTACGAGGAAGAGCCCGCGGCCTCGCTCGGCGTCCGGCGGCGGTGTGCCGCCGGGGGAGTCCGCTCCGAAGGGCGGCGGGATGTGCGGATTGCTGTCCCAGACGCTGACCCGCAGCCGAGTGGACCCCATAGCCCGCAGCTGGAGTGTGTACGGGCCGTCGGAGTAGAGGTAGGCATTGGCCATCAGCTCCCCGGCCAACAGCTCGGCCGTCTCGACGAGTTCACCCATCGCGTGGGTGCGGAGCACGGCGCGCAGGGTCTGGCGGGCGAGGGCGGGAGCACGGGGATCTTGCGGGAGTTGCAGGCTGTAGGCCCACGCCGGAGATACGGTGGCAGGCATGGAAGTCTCCGATCACGGAGGGGTGTTGGTCGCGTTGCACTTGCTGCCCGGTGACCGCGCCGCTCCGTCGAACGGGGTACTTCCGGGTGAGGTGGCCTGCGCACCAGATTAAAGGGCGCCAAAGATTCTTTGCGTGAATCCAAGGTCTTCGATCCGGAATTCCCTCGTGTGAGTGAGGAGTGAAACATGGTCGCTCGCCCCGCCCCGACGGCCCGTCGTGCCCGGCTGGCGGCTGAGCTGCGCAAACTCCGCGAGCGGGCCGGTATGACTGCCACCGAGGCCGCGGCCTCGATCGGCACGAGCTCGGGCCAGCTGAGCAATGTGGAGACGGCCAGGTTCGGAGTGAGCCCTGACCGCGTTCGTGCGATGGCACGCGTCTACTCGGTCTGCGACCCTCAGCTCGTGGAGGCGCTGGCCGCAATGGCAGCCGACCGCACGAACGGCTGGTGGGACCAATACCGGGAGGCCCTGCCTCCCAGCCTCCTCGACCTGGCCGAACTTGAGCACCACGCGTTGGCGCTGCGCGCCGCCTACACCGCTCATGTCCCGGGCCTTCTGCAGACAGCGGACCACGCACGGGAAGTCTTCCGACAGGTGGTGCCGGAGCTGACCCCACCCGAGGTCGAGCACCGGGTGTCCCACCGGATCAAGCGGCAGGACGTGCTCTACCGGAGCGACCCCATTCCCTACACCGCGATCATCCACGAAGCGGCCCTGCGCATGCAGTTCGGCGGACGCACCGTCGTCAAGGGGCAGCTCGCCCACCTCATGGAGATGGGGCAACGAAGCCAGGTCCGCATCCTGGTGATCCCCTTCGACGCAGGATCGTTCCCCGGTGCCGGCCAGTCGATCTACTACGCCCACGGTCCCGTGCCACAGCTCGACACGGTCCACCTGGACCAGTCCCACGGTCCGGCACTGGTGGATGCCGAGGCTCGACTGGGCGGATACCGGCTCCTCCTCGACCGCATGGAGGCCATGACCCTCGGCCGGGAGGAGAGCAGCCAGTTCATCCACAACATCCTGCGCACCCTGTGAAGGGAAGACCTCAATGTCCGTTCCCAGCTGGCAGAAGTCGTCCTACTGCGGCACCGGCGAGGCCTGCGTACACGTCGCGACAGCCGGACCCGGCGCGGCCGTGAACGTGGCCGGCAGCGCAGATCCCGGCGAGGCCTTCCTCACTCTCTCCCCGGCCGCCTGGTCGGCCTTCCTCCAAGCCATGAAGAACCCCGGCGCCGTTTGAGGAAGGATCTCGAGAAACCTGCCCGCCTCTTCACTCACCGCAAGTAGCCTGGCGCGATGGTGGACGTGGGCGTGAGCGAGCTGCGCCGGAGTCGCGAGCGACTCGCCAAGCAGGGGGAGGCCGCCGAGCAGGCGGGGGAGAACGCGGTCAGCGGCCTGCTGCTCTTCTACGCTGCCGAGTGCGGATTGAAGGCTGAGGTGCTGCGCTGGGTTCTGCGCTGCGAGGACACTTCCTCCTTACCCAGCGACCTGCGGACGCACAATCTGCGCCGCTTGGCCAAGGCCTTGAACCTCCAGGACCCCGCCCCTGGGCCGGACCCGTTGCGCTGCCATCGGCACAAGAACGGCGCCTGGATCGAGAGCCACGAGTTGCATGAAGCATGGCGCTATGGTGCAGAACTGCGCGCCGATGATCAGAAAGCGGCGGTGGAAGCTCTGAAGTCACTGGTGGAGGACGCCAGGAAGGGATCTTGAGCGCTATGACCGGCAAGCTCTTCACCTGGGTCGACATCGATTCCCGACTTACGGAAGCTGCTGTGGAGGGCCAGTGGCCGCAGTGGCTGCTGGAGGTCGACGCCTGGTGGGATGGGCTGGAGCTGACAGTCCTCCCGGGTACTGGGACCGCCGCTGTACACGAATGGCTGGACGGACAGTTCGGCCTCGGATCCACTGCCGAACACGGAATGGGCCTGGAACTCGCCCTGGACCGGCCGACGGCCAACGCCCCCCAGTCCCTTCCCGTGCGCCTGGTCGAAGCCGCCGATTCCGGCGTACTCCCCCACCGCCGCCCAAAGCTCAGCGAGCGCCGTGTCACCTCGGCTCTGAGCGAGGCGCTCCCCCGCCCGGAGGTCTCACAGTTCGCCGGTGGCAAGCAGCTCACCGCCTTCCACTCCTTCAAGGGCGGCGTGGGACGCACACTGCACGCGGTGGCGCTGGCCGATCTCCTCGCTTCCCAAGGACAGCACGTCCTTCTCGTCGACGCCGACCTGGAGGCGCCTGGCATCACCTGGATGTACCAGGCGCAAGGGGGCCGCTGCGACATCGCGTACGAGGACCTCCTCGCCCTCCTGCACTCCTCACGGCAGGGCGACCCCACGCAGGCGGTGGAAATCGCCGCCGCCTACCTGCCCAACCAGCGGGTCTCGCGCTATCCCGGGACAGGACGCGTGACAGTCCTTCCGGCCAGTCGGCGCGTGCGGCTCGGTCCGCCCCGGATCGGGCCCGCCGACCTGCTGACCGAGGACCGCTCGCCGTACTTCCTCAGTGAGTCCCTGGTAGCCCTCGCCAACGCCGCCGAGGCCGACACCGTCGTACTGGACCTCCGTGCCGGAGCTTCGGAGCTCGCAGCGCCCATCCTGTTGGACCCCCGTGTGATGCGGGTGTTCGTCACTACGATCAGCAGTCAGTCCCTGCAAGGCACCGAAGCCATGATCCAGCAGCTCGGGGCTCAGTCCCCGGCAGTGGTGGGAACGGATCCCACCCCTGCCGCGATCGTGACGCAGTACCGGCTCGACATCCATGACGCCCATGCCGAAGAAGCCCGCAGGGGACTCTCCGCAGCGCTGTCGTCCACGATCGTCCTGCCCGGCATGATTTCTGACGAGTACACGCCCGAGGATCTGGCAGTGGATGAGCAGGTCCTGACCGAGCCTGTGCTGAGTCCGTTCCGCGAGGAGCTGCTGGCGCTTCCCCGCAGCTGGGACGCTGTGGTGGAGGTGATCCGGCGCTGTGGTCTCCCCGGTCTGCTCACCGAATTCACCCCAAGCGTCGTGCCGACCGCCCCGCCTCGTTCCGAGGGGCGGGCCACGCTGGACGACAGACGGCGTGCCTTGGAGAGCACCGCACGCCGACTCGTCTTCGCCGAGCAGCGCGGTATGGATTCGGGGCTCGGATTCCTCACCACCGAGCCGGTACGCCGACTTATCGCGGATCACAGCACCGACCTTCCGATCGCGGTCGTCGTCGGCGCGAAAGGTGCGGGTAAGACGTTCACCTTCGCCAGGATGTGCACTGCGGGGACCTGGGAGGCGTTCGCCCGGGAGAACGGGCAGAACGTGGAACGGCGAGCGATCGTGATCCCTGTTCTGGACCCGGCCAACATCGCTGAGCCTCAGGCGGGAGTGGTGTCGCCGCAGGAGCTCAGGGACCGCGCGGCACGGGGGCCAGGCGTCACCGCGGACGAGATCCGAAGCCACCTGAACGCCGCACTCAAGGACAAGCGCTCCGATGATCCGGAGTTCTGGCGGCTGCGCTGGCTGGAGTGTCTGGCATGGTCGGCAGGCGCCGAACGGGGTGAACCCGCTGAGGAATTCCTCATCGAGCGGACTCTGGACCCCTCTGGGGCCTGCCTCTTCGTCATCGACGGCTTGGAGGACTGGCTGGAGTCACTGGAGGCGGAACCAAGGCGCATCGCGCTGCGGACGCTGCTGATCGAGGTTCCGGCCTGGCTCCGTCGGCTTCGCCATCGCTCGCTCGGCCTCGTGATCTTCGTCCGCCAAGACTTGGTACGCGCGGCGATCAGGCAGAACTTCGGCCAGTTCCTCGACCGCTACGCACCCTATGAGCTGCGCTGGAACACCGAGGACGCCCTCCGGCTGCCACTGTGGCTGGCGATGAACGCTGAGGCGTTGCCGACCGCCGATCTTCCGATCGCCGACATGGGCTACGACGAGATCGTCCAGGCACTCCTCCCCCTCTGGGGCGCGAAGCTCGGGACCGACAACTCCCGCGAGGCGTGGACCGAACGATGGGTTCCGGTCGCCCTTGGAGACTTCAACGAACAGATTCAGGCTCGCGATGTCGTCCGCTTCGTGCGCGAGGCGGCGCTCGCTTCCGTGGGCGATGCGAAATGGCCGGACAGATTGCTGACCCCGGTGGCCATGCGGCGCGCCCTGAGCGCGTGCAGCCGTGCGAAGGTAGAGGAGATCAACCAGGAGAATCCGCTGCTCGGAGCGCTGCTGAGGCGCATGTCGACTTTTTCGGACTCCGTGAAGATGCCCTTCGACGCGGCGGACGTGGAACTGACGGCCGACGACGTCGAAGCCCTGGGGCAGTGGGGTGTACTGGCCCGAGACATCGACGGGCGTTACCGCATGCCCGAGATCTATCGCCACGCGCTCGGCTTCCGCACGCAAGGCAGGGCTCGGGTGGTCCGGAGTCTATGAAGATGCAGGGAGGAGGCCGCCCGGGGGTCAGCACGCCCGCGGGCGGACGAATATCCGGCGCAGGGCGGCGCGCCAGGGGTGGCGACCCGATCTGCCGTCCAGGACGGCTCTGGCCTGCTCGTACGTGCGCAGCGAACGCACGACGGCGACGTCGTCGCGCCCGGGCGGCGGGGGCATGGGGGCGCCCTGCTGGGAGGCCCGGTAGGTGTCGATCATGTACTGCTCGATGGCGGTCATGAACCAAGCCTCACCCCGTCGGCGGCGTCGCGCACGACAATTAACGTTCCCCGTCAATCGACGGCCCTAAAGCGCCCCCGCGGCCACAAACGATCACTCGTCCGGCCGCCGCGCCGAACCGACCGCGGCCACCCGTACGGCAGGGCCCGGCAGGTCGCCCCGGCGTCCCCGGCGCGCGCGGAACGACAGAATGGCCTGATGAGCGTCACCATCGACATCGCAGGCCTGCCCACCGAGCGGATCACTTTCGCGCCCTCTCCGCTCGCCGAGCTCTGCATGGCCCTGCACGCGCTCTCCCAGCCCGCGCACCACCCGGGGCTGGCCTCCTGGACCACCGCCACCACCGCCTCGCTCGATCCGTGCCTCGCGGACCGGCTGCTGGAGGCCGACTTCATGTGGCGGAGCTCGTTCTCCGACATCTTCATGCCCTTCGCCGGGCTGCCCGGCGGAACCGGGCGGCCGGCCGCGACGCTGGCCGAGGCGCTGGACGTGCTCGACCGCCTCGACGACGAGCGGTTCGTGCGGGCCGCCCTGGAGCAGTGCTGGCTGGCGCTCTACAACGAGGGCGGCCCGTCCTCCTCGCCGCTGGCCAACCCGGCGGCGCGGGCCAAGGCGCTGGAGACGGCCGCCGCGCGCGGCCCGCGCCAGCTGGACTTCTCCATGCGGCTCCTCGACGACACGGCCGCCGTCCGGGTGTGGGTGCGACGCCTCCTGGAGGACTGCGACGAGGCCTTCTTCGCCGAGACGTGGAAGCGCGTCGAGCCCGGGCAGAGCGCCGACGCCCGGCACAAGACGGAGGTGCTGCGCCGCAAGGGGCTGCCGGCCGTGCTGAAGGAGGTCTCAGCGGCGCTGAGCGTCGACGCGGGCGGCACGACCATCACCGCGGACAAGATGGTCCACGGATCGACGACCGCGACCGATCCCCGAATAGGCGCCGGCCTGGTCTTCGTACCGACCAACTTCGGCTGGCCGCACCTGCTGGTGTTGCACGCGCCGGGCTGGCGGCCGGTGGTCCACTATCCGCTCGGCTCCCCCGAACTGGCCTCCGAGCCCGGCTCGGTGGAGCTGCTCCAGCGGCGGATGGAGGCGCTGGCGCACCCGATGCGGATGATGCTGTGCCGGAGCCTGGCCCGGGCCCCGTTCACGACGAGCGAGCTGGCGACCGTGTACGGGATCACCGCGCCGGAGGTTTCGCGCCACCTGGCCGTCCTGAAGAAGGCCGGGCTGATGCACACCCGGCGTCAGGGCCGTTACGCCCAGCACCAGTTGGACCTGCCGGCGGTCGCACGCATCGGATCGGAATTCATCGAGGGCATCCTCCGCTAGGACCAACCGGCGTTCGTTTGGCTTGATTTGGGCGGCCCAGACTCACCGATATACGGAATTCATAAACCGGAATCGGCGAAAACTCTGGCCATGGTGGCCACTTGCTGTCTAACGTGCGTCCACCGATCCCCCACGTAACGCGCACCACTTCTGCTCACGCGCACCACCACGCTCCGCCCCGCTGTGCCCTGCTCCGCCCTGCCCTGCTCGCCTTTGCCGTGGAAGGACCTTCATGCCCTCACGCCGTATAGCCGCAGCAACCGCCGCCCTGGCAGCCGCAGCCCTCGTCTCGCCGCTGCTGCTGGCCGGACCGGCCGGAGCCACCGGAAGCCCGCAGAGCGACGCCGCCCGGGGTGACGCGCTCGCCAAGAAGCTGGTCAAGGAAGCGACCGGCAAGGGCGCCTACAACCACCTCAAGGTCCTGCAGTCGCTCGCCGACTACAACAACGGCAACCGCGCGGCCGGGTCCAAGGGGCACGTGCAGTCGGCCAAGTACATCGAGGCCGTGATGAAGGCGGCCGGCTACAAGGTCACCAAGAACGAATTCGACTTCGTGTACGTCGAAACCATCGAGGAGAAGCTGACGGTGGGCGGCGCGAACCAGCGCGACGTACCGATCCACCTGATGTCGTACACGGCGAACAGCCCGGAGGGCGGTGTGACCGCCGGCGTCGCGGTCGCCCCGGTCGACGCGGACGGGACGAACGGCTGCGAGCCCGGCGACTTCGCCTCCGGCACCTTCACCGGCAAGATCGCCCTGGTCAAGCGCGGCGGTTGCACCTTCGCGGCGAAGCAGGCCAACGCGGCGGCGGCCGGCGCGGTCGGCGCGATCATCTACAACAACACCGCGGGCGCCCTGAACGGAACCCTCGGTGACCCGAACGTCGGCAAGGTCCCGACGGGCGGCATCACCCAGGAGGACGGCGAGAAGCTCGCGGCCGAGGCCGCGGCCGGCCCGGTCGAGGTCACCCTCGACATCCGGCAGCTGCGCGAGAACCGCAAGACGTACAACGTCATCGCCGAGACCAAGGGCGGCGACGAGAACAACACCGTCTTCCTCGGCTCGCACCTCGACTCGGTCGCGGCCGGCCCCGGCATCAACGACAACGGTTCCGGATCGGCCGGCATCCTGCAGGTCGCGCAGCGCCTCGCGAGCAGCCAGTCGAAGATCAAGAACAAGGTCAAGTTCGCCTGGTGGTCGGCGGAGGAGTTCGGCCTGCTCGGCTCCGAGGCGTACGTCGCCGGGCTGACGGACGCGCAGAAGAAGCAGATCAAGCTGTACCTGAACTTCGACATGATCGCCTCGCCGAACGCCGCGTACTTCGTCTACGACGGCGACGACTCGGACGCGACCGGCGCGGGCCCCGGCCCGGAGGGCTCCGCCCAGCTGGAGAAGGGGATCAACGACTTCCTCGACTCGAAGAAGATCCCGCACGAGGGCACGGACTTCTCGGGCCGCTCGGACTACGGCCCCTTCATCGAGGTGGGCATCCCGTCCGGCGGCACCTTCACCGGCGCCGAGGGCATCAAGACCGCGGAGCAGGCCGCGAAGTTCGGTGGCCAGGCGGGCGTCGCCTACGACGTGAACTACCACGGCAAGGGTGACGACATCACCAACATCGACCAGAAGGCGCTCGACATCAACGTCGACGTCATCGCGGACGCGGTCGGCCACTACGCCTTCGACCTGGCCCCGCTGTCGAAGCCGGTCGTCTCGCAGCCGACGGGCGGCACGGGCAGCGGTGGCGGCCTGCACCAGGGCCACGACGAGCTGACGCAGTAGGCGCGCGGGCAGGCAGATCAACAGAAGGGCCGGGATCCCGCAGCGGATCCCGGCCCTCCGTGCGTCGGGTCCTCGCCGCCGCCGACCCCACCCCCCGGGCCGAGCTAGTCCGGGCCGGCCGGGCCGGGTGTCCCGTCGATCAGGCCCGGCCCGCGGCGACCGGCCACGCCGGGGCCGGGATGCCGGCCGGCTGGACCAGCCAGATGAAGGCGCCCAGCCCGGCGCGGTCCGTGAGCTCCGCCGCCTCGCCGGCCGAGGACAGGGCCCGTACGTAGGCCAACGGGTCCGTGGAGGCCAGGGCCAGCGGGGGCCGGGCGCCCGAGACGCCGAGCGCGGCCAGGGCCTCGCGCTGGGTCAGCAGGACGGCTCCCGGCCCCGCGCAGGAGTCCAGGGCAACGTGGGCGGTGACGTCGCAGGAGCCGTCCGGCGCCGGCGGGACCTCCCGACCGCCGCGAAAGCCCGTCAGGGTTCCGTAGGGGGGCCTTGCGCCCCGGGTGTGGGCGTAGTCCACCGCCACCGCCAGGCCCCGTGCCAGGGTCCCGGCGGCGGCCGCCCAGGCCTCGTCGCGGGCCCGGCCGATCTCGGCGCGGCCGCCGCCGGGCCACCACTCCTCCAGCCAGGCCCGGTCCGCGGCCTCCAGCGGGCCGCCCGCGCTCTCCGTACCGTCCGGGGCGACCAGCACGTAGCGACCGTCCTCGGCGACCTCCAGCGGCACGTTGTCCAGCCATTCGTTGGCGAAGAGCAGCCCCGTCGTCCCCTCGGGCGGGGCCGCGACCCAACGGATCCGCGGATCGAGCCCGGCGGGCCGCTCCGCCCGCTCCACGGCGTACGGGCGCACCCGCGCGGCCGTCCCCGGATCCAGCGCGGCGAGCACCCCGACCAGCAGCTCCCCCCGCCCCGCCCCGACGTCGACCAGGTCCAGTTCCGCCGGGTGCCCGAGCTCGGCGTCCACCCGGTGCAGCAGCCGGGCCACGGCCGCGGCGTACAGCGGCGAGGCGTGCACGGAGGTACGGAAGTGCCCGGCGGGACCCGGCCCGCCGGGCCGCACGTAGAAGCCGTCGGGCCCGTACAACGCGGCCTCCATCGCACTGCGCCACCGGACCGGAGTCACGCCTTCACCCTGAGAGCTCACCGGACAAAGGCTAAGCTTCCGTCCACCTTGGGGAGTACGCCCCCGGCGTCAGGTTCGAACCTCTGGTTGACTCCAGCACCTATCTGCGTTCCCTACTCTGGGTTACGTGCAGCGCCTCTACGACTTCTTCCGCAGACACCCGACGGGCGTCGACAGCTTCTGGGCTGTCTTCCTCTTCGGGATCGGCATGCTGCAAGTCGCCGACGACAGTTTCAGCAGCACCAGCGCACGGCTGCTCGCCGTCCCCGCCGTGGTCGCGATGAGCCTCGTGGTGGCCCTGCGCCGCAAGTGGACGCAGCCGATGTTCTGGCTGGCCGTCGGCACCGGCGTCTACAAGCTGATCACCCATACCGAGGTGAACAACGCCGACCTCGCGATGCTGATCATCCTGTACACGGTCGCCGCCTCCGCCGAGGTCTCGCGCCGGATGTCCCGTACCGCGCTCGCCATCGGCTTCCTCGCCTCCCCCCTGTACGCCCTGCGCTTCCAGGTGGACAGGGGCGGCTTCCGCGACAACGTCCTCTTCACGCTGTTCGCCATGGTCCCCTTCGCCCTCGCCTGGGTACTGGGCGACTCCCTGCGCACCCGCCGGGCCTACTACGCCCAGCTCGTCGAACGGAACCAGCGCCTGGAGAACCAGCGCGAGGCCCAGGCCAAGGTGGCCGTGGCCGCCGAGCGCGCCCGGATCGCCCGCGAACTGCACGACGTCGTCGCGCACAACGTTTCGGTGATGGTGGTCCAGGCGGACGGCGCGGCGTACGTCATGGACGCGGCCCCCGAACAGGCCAAGGAAGCCCTCCAGACCATCTCCGGCACCGGGCGCCAGGCGCTGGCCGAGATGCGGCGGCTGCTGGGCGTGCTGCGCACCGGCGAGCCGCAGGAGTCCGAGGACTACGTGCCCCAGCCGGACGTCGAGCAGATCGAGGTCCTGGTCGAGCAGGTCCGGACGGCCGGGCTCGCGGTGGACTTCGAGGTCGAGGGCGCCCCGCGGCGGCTGCCCAGCGGGGTCGAGCTGACGGCGTACCGGATCGTGCAGGAGGCGCTGACCAACACCCGCAAGCACGGCGGCCCCGACGCGAAGGCCACCGTCCGGCTGGTCTACTTCGACGACGGGCTCGGCCTGCTGGTCGAGGACAACGGCCGGGGCGCGGCCCACGAGCTGTACGAGGACGGCGGCGCGGACGGCGCCGGGCACGGGCTGATCGGCATGCGCGAGCGGATCGGTATGGTCGGCGGAACCCTGGACGCGGGGCCGCGGCCCGGTGGCGGCTTCCGGATCAGCGCACTGCTGCCCCTGAAGAAGAAATGACGAGGACGAGGTAACTGATGTCCATCCGCGTGATGCTGGTCGACGACCAGGTGCTGCTGCGCACCGGTTTCCGTATGGTGCTCGCCGCCCAGCCGGACATGGAAGTGGTCGCCGAGGCGGGCGACGGCCTGGAGGCGCTGGAGGTGCTGCGGGCCACGAAGGTGGACGTGGTGCTGATGGACGTCCGCATGCCCCGGCTGGACGGGGTGGAGGCGACGCGGCGGATCTGCGAGCCGGAGGAGCACCCGAAGGTGATCATCTTGACCACCTTCGACCTGGACGAGTACGCCTTCTCGGGCCTGAAGGCGGGCGCGAGCGGATTCATGCTGAAGGACGTCCCGCCGGGCGAGCTGCTCGCAGCCATCCGATCGGTGCACAGCGGGGACGCGGTGGTGGCCCCGTCGACGACGCGGCGCCTGCTGGACCGCTTCGCGCCGATGTTGCCGACGACCACGCAGGAGCCGCAGAACAAGGAGATCGAGCGGCTGACGGAGCGCGAGCGCGAGGTCATGCTGCTGGTGGCTCAGGGCCTGTCGAACGGCGAGATCGCGGCCCGGCTGGTCCTGTCGGAGGCGACGGTGAAGACCCACGTGGGCCGCATCCTGACCAAGCTCGGGCTGCGCGACCGGGTCCAGGTGGTGGTCCTTGCGTACGAAACGGGCCTGGTCCGCGCGGGCGGCGGCGGAGCCGGGTAGGGAGTGATCGAGGGGGCGGCGCGGCGGCCGTCAGCCGCCCCGCTCCCCGCCGTCGACGAACCGCGTCTCCAGCGCGTCGCTGTAGCCGTTCAGTGGGTCGTCGGTCTCCAGGACGGCGAAGCGGCACCTGCTGTCACCGAGTGACAGCAGGGAGGTGCGCTCGGCGCGCAGTCCGCTGACGGCGGGGTCGATCGCCTTCATGAAGTTCACGTCGAACGCGCACATCACCGTCGTGACGGGCGTGGCGTCGTGACGGGCGAAGAAGTCGCGCCAGAAGCAGCGTCTGACGTTCATCTCGAAGAGCCCCGGCCCCGGCCGTTGGAAGTCGAACTCGAAGTGGGCGGGGTAGAGCTTCACCATCACTCGGCAGGTCTTCTCGATCTTGTCGAGCGCGTGGTCCCTCTCGTTGAGGGTCGAGAAGGCCATGTCGTAGGGGCGCCTCAGCACCGGGCTCATCGCGTGCTGGAGATAGCGGATCGTGCGCCTGCGGTCCCCTTCGAACAGGGGGACCAGCGTCTCGAAGGCGGCGAGTACCACGGCACCGATCAGCAGCGCGCCCTTCGACGGTCCGTCGGTGGCCATGTCCTCGTCCGCGTCGGCGATCTCCTTCGCCCGCGCGCGGATCGCGTCGATCAGCTCGTCCTCGCGATCGGGCGCCACGTGGTGGAGGTGCTTGCGGACTTCGCCCAGGAACCTGCGGGGCATGACGCGACCCATCAACCAGTGGGCTTCTGCTCCGATTGCCTTGTCGATGGCATTCACAACGGCACCCTGCGTGCTGATCGCGATCAGAGGCGGCCCGAGGTGTACGGCCACGGTGGGCGGCCTGGGCCCGGTTCTTCATCCCCGAATTCGGCGACAAAAAGCGTACTACCGGGCCCATCCGGTCGCCACCCGGCGCCGGGCGCCGGTTCAGGCGTCCGCGCCCGCCCCCGTCATCCAGCGGTCCGGACGGGCTGCGGCCCGGGAGGTGCGGGAGCGGGCGGCCTGGGCGTGCAGCAGGGTCGCGGCCTCCGGCTCCGGGCGGAGCCTGGCCGTGACCGTGCAGTTCGCGCCGGTGTCCACGTGCACGTCGGCGACGCCGCGGGCGCGGGACCAGGGGCCCTGCGTGAGGCGGACGCTCTGCACCTTGGCGTGCGGGACGAGGTCCGTACGCCGGCACAGGCGGCCGTGCCGGGCGGCGAACACCTCCGGGGAGAGCGCCAGGGCGTAGCCCTTCCACCACACCGGGACCACCCAGCGGGACCCGGTCCGCGGGGAGCCGGAGAAAGACAGGGCCGCCAGGTCCACCCCGGGCAGCACCCGGGCGATGACGGCGGTGGCGGCGTCCCGCGAGGCCACCGGGACCAGGACCGTGTTGTCCGAGCCGGCGACCTTCAGCTCGACGCGGACCAGGCCGCGCCGCCTCCACAGCAGCGGCTCCACGATCCGTACGTTCTGCACGCGCCCCGGCGGCACGGTCTCGTGGGCCCGGTCCAGCAGGCCGTGGTCCAGCCGCAGCCCGTCCGGGGACTCGGCGACCCGCCAGTCGTACTCGGTGAGGAAGCGGCCCGCGGTGCCCGCCCAGACCGCGCCGAGCATCGGGAGCACGGAGACCAGGGCCGCCCACGGGCTGGAACTGAGCCACCACACGACGACCGGCACGGTGAGCCCCGGGACCAGCAGGACCCAGGCACCCAGGTTGAGCAAGAGGGACACGAGGAGCTCGCGCGGGGTCACCCGCAGCAGTTCGCGCTCGGGGGCCTCGCCCAGGCTCACGGCTTCCTCGGGGGCGAAACCGGCCGCGCGGGCGAGGAGCTCGGCGCGCAGGGCGACGGCCTCCTTCTCGCTGAGGAAGGACAGCTGGTCCTTGTCCTCGGTGCCGATGACGTCGAGCCGGAGGCTGGCGACTCCGGTCAGCCGGGCCAGGAGGGGGCGCGTGACGTCCACGGCCTGGAGCCGGTCGAGGCGGATGTGCGCGGTGCGGCGGAAGAAGAGACCGCTGCGGATGCGCAGTTCGGTGTCGGTGATGGCGTAGTGGGTGAACCACCAGCTCAGGAATCCGTAGGCGCCGAAGACCACGATCAGGCCCACCACCGCCGCCACCCGCAGGAGGGCGGACAGGTCGGCCACCCATCTCCCGGCCTGGTCGCCCTGCTGGGCGATCACGCCGACGGTCGCGGCGATCGGCACCCAGGCGCGGCGCAGCGGGGTGAAGGGGTGCAACCGGCGCTCCACGACGGAACCGCTCGCGGGGTCGGTGGTGGGGTCGGTGGTGGGGTCGGTGGTGGGATCGGCGGCGGGGTCGACTGTGGAACCGCTCGCGGGACTGCCCGCAGGACCGCCCGTGGCGGGTACGCCGGCGCCGTCGGCCGGGGCGGGGCTCACAGGCCCGCCGACCTTGCCTCGCCGAGGGCGGTGAGCCGGTCTCGCAGCCGCTCCGCCTCGACCGGCACCAACCCGGGAATCTTGGCGTCGGTGGCGGCCGCGGCCGTGTGCAGCTGCACGGAGGCCAGACCGAAGCGCCGCTCCAGCGGACCGGAGGTGACCTCCACCAGTTGCATCCGCCCGTACGGCACCACGGTCTCCTTCCGCCACAGCACGCCCCGGCTGATCAGCAGGTCGTCCGCGCGCTCGGCGTACCGCCAGGACCGCCAGTTCCGGCCGAGGAGCACCCAGCCCCAGGCCAGGACCGCGAGCCAGAACGCCCCGAGGGCAGCCCACGGCAGGCCGAGCGTCAGCCCCAGTACGACGGTGGTCACGACGGCGAGCAGCACCGTCCATATCAGCAACAGCGTCCGCCGCAGAATCAGCAGCCCGCCCGGTAGGCCGACCCATGCGGGTTCGCCCGTCTCACTCATCTCACTCATCGTCCCCGTTTCCATGCGTCCACCCTAGGGCTGAGACAATGCCCGCATGACGGAGACCACGGTCGGTATCGGCGGAGCGGCGGAGAGCACCGACATGGTGCTCAACATCGGCCCCCAGCACCCTTCCACGCACGGCGTGCTGCGCCTGCGCCTCGTCCTGGACGGCGAGCGGATCGTCAGTGCGGAACCGGTGGTCGGTTACATGCACCGCGGTGCGGAGAAGCTCTTCGAGGCCCGCGACTACCGGCAGATCGTGATGCTCGCGAACCGCCACGACTGGCTGTCGGCGTTCTCGAACGAGCTGGGCGTGGTCATGGCGGTCGAGCGGATGCTCGGCATGGAGGTCCCCGAGCGGGCCGTGTGGATGCGGACGCTGCTGGCCGAGCTGAACCGGGTGCTGAATCACCTGATGTTCCTCGGTTCGTACCCCCTCGAACTGGGTGGGATCACCCCGATCTTCCACGCGTTCCGCGAACGCGAGGAGCTCCAGGCCGTGATGGAGGAGATCTCCGGCGGCCGCATGCACTACATGTTCAACCGCGTCGGCGGCCTCAAGGAAGACCTCCCGGCCGGCTGGCTCGGGCGGGCCCGCGCGGCGATCGCCGACGTCCGCACCCGGATGGACGTCTACGACAAGCTGGTCCACGGGAACGAGATCTTCCGCGCCCGCACGCGCGGGGTCGGCGTCCTGTCCGCCGAAGCGGTGCACGCGTACGGGGTCTCCGGCCCGATCGCCCGCGCCTCCGGAGTCGACTTCGACCTGCGCCGCGACGAGCCCTACCTGGCCTACGGCGAGCTCCAGGACGTCCTGAAGGTGATCACCCGCACCGAGGGCGACTGCCTGGCCCGCTTCGAGTGCCTGCTGGACCAAACCCACAACGCGCTCGACCTGGCCGTGGCCTGCCTGGACCGGATGGACGACCTCCCGCCGGGACCGATCAACCAGCGGCTGCCCAAGGTGCTGAAGGCCCCCGAGGGACACACGTACGCCTGGACCGAGAACCCCCTCGGCATCAACGGCTACTACCTCGTCTCCAAGGGGGAGAAGACCCCGTACCGGCTGAAGCTGCGCAGCGCCTCGTACAACAACATCCAGGCGCTGGCCGTGCTGCTGCCGGGCCAGTTGGTGGCCGACATGGTGGCGATCTTGGGCTCGCTCTTCTTCGTCGTCGGTGACATCGACAAATAGCCCGTCCGGGGGCGATGCCCGATCTAGGGTGATCTCATGATCATCTCTGGTATCTACGCCGCGTACCTGGAGCGGATCGGCATCGCCGAACCCGGATCCCCCTCCGTCGAAGGGCTGTTCGCGCTCACGCGGGCCCATCTGGAGCGGATCCCCTTCGAGAACACCGAGATCCAGCTGGGCCGACCGCCGGGCATCGACCCCGAGCTGTCCGTGCGCCGCATCGGCGCCGGGCGCGGCGGCTACTGCTTCCACCTCAACGGCGCCTTCGCGGCGCTGCTGGAGCGCCTCGGCTACGACGTTACCCGCCACGTCGGGGGCATGACGGCGGACCGCGAGTCCGGAGAGGTGAGCGGTGACCACCTCACCCTGACCGTACGGATCGACGGGGAGGCCTACTTCGTGGACGTCGGCCTGGGCGACGGCCCGCCCGAGCCGCTGCCGCTGCGCGAGGGCTCCTACGAGCTGGGCTTCCGCTACGGCCTGCGGCCGCTGGGCAGCGCGGACGGACCCGACGCGGGCTGGACCTTCCTCAACGAGAGCTCGCCCTTCCCCGCGATGAACTTCCGCTCGGCCCCCGCGACCATGGCCGACTTCGAGGCCGAGCACCTGCGGCTGTCCACCGCCGAGGACTCCCCCTTCCTGCAGTCCTTCTTCATGCTGCGGCGCAACGGCGAGGTCATGAACCGGTTGCACGGCAAGGTCCTGCTGACCCTCGAACCGCAGGGCGGCCGCGACAAGCGCGAACTGGCCGGCCCGGAGGAGCTCTTCGAGGCCATGTCCACCGTCTTCGGACGGGAGCTCGACGACCTGACGGCGGCGGACCGGGCGGCGCTGTGGGCCCGGATCGAGCGGGCGCACGAGGCGTGGCTCGCTTCCCAGCAGGACTGATGTCGGTGCGGCAGGGCAGACTGGGCGCCATGTCCCACTCTCCCCGCCGGGCCTGCCCCTCCTGCGGTCGCGACTGCGCCGTCACCGCCGGACGGATCGCCCGCCACGATCCGCCCTCCGGGCGGGTCCGCGGCGGTCTGGTGTCCTGCCCCGGATCTCGGGCCCGGGTGGTGCTCGGCGCCGCCGCCCCGACCCTGGACGGCTTCGTGTTGTCCGAACACCCCGGGCAACTACCGCTGTTCTGAGGAGCGGCTGCGCTGCGGAGCCGGGAGCTGAGTACGGGGGCCGCGCGGGCTGAGTAGCAGCGCGGATCCCCGTACGGCGGCCCCGCGGCACCGTGGTGGCATGACCCGCACGCCGCAGCCCGCCACCGTCCCCGCGTCCCGGATCCGGTCGCGCGCGGTGCGCGCCGCCCTGCTGTTCCTGCCCGCCCTCTTCGTCGTGAAGGTGCTGGTGCTGACCACCGACCGGGGCGGCCGGTGCTTCGTGAACGACTTCGAGTGTGCGCCCTTCCCGGTCGACGCCTTCGGGGCGCTGCTCGCCGCCCTGGTGGTGTCCTTCGTCGTCGCGACGGCCGCGCCCGCGCGGGCGGGACGGGTCGCGCTCGCCGCGCAGGTGGCGCTGGAGGCGGTGGCCGTGCTGCTCGTCCTGACCTTCCCCTGACCCCCCGGCGGGCTCCCCCGATCGACCGGGGGAAAACCCCCTGGGGCGAAGGGTGTTGACGGGATGTCGGGGCGCGGCGGGCGTCCGTAGCGTTCCTGGCATGACGATCACGCAGCACAACCAGCAGCGCCGCCGGCAGTGGCTGCGGCGCGGCGCCGCAGCCGTGGCCCTCGCCGCCGTACTCGGTGGGATCGCCGCCCCGGCGGCGCTGGCCGCGCCCGCCGCGCGGGCCACCGCATCGACCGCGTCGACCACCCGGGGCGACCTGGTTTCCGTCGTCCCGCTGAACACCCTCAACCGCGACCAGGTCGTCGCCGAGCTCGGCACGCTGGGAATCGACCCGTCGACCGTCCGGTACGGCGTGCGCGCCTACCGGCTGACCTACGCCACCGTGGACCCGCAGGGCCGGCCCACCACCGCGACCGGGTTGTTCGTCCTGCCGCGCGGCGGCCCGCACCGCCCCGACCTGGTCTCCGACACCCACGGCACGGTCGCCACCCGCGACGACGCCCCGTCCGGGGGCGCCGGCTACAACCGGCTCACCCCCTACCTGCACGCCTCCGCCGGCCGGGCCGTCGCCGCACCCGACTACCTGGGCCTGGGCGGCGGCCCGGGCAGCCACCCGTACATGGACACCCGGTCTGCGGTCACGGCCTCCGTCGACATGCTGAAGGCCGCCCGCACCGCCGCCGACCGGCTGGGCCGCCCGGTCAGCCGGGACGTGTACGCCACCGGCTTCTCCCAGGGCGGCCAGGTGGCGATGGCCCTGGGCCGCGAGCTCTCCCGCGGCCGGGACGGCCTGCGGCTGCGGGCGCTGGCCCCGATGGCCGGACCGCACGACCTGCTCGGCACCGAGTTCCCGGGGATCACCGACGGTCGGGTCGATCCGCGCGTCGCCGTCTTCTACCTCTCCTACTTCCTCACGGCCCAGAACCGGCTCCACCCGCTCTACGAGGACCCGGCCGAGGTGTTCCGCGCACCCTATGCACAGGCTGTGGAAGGCCTGTTCGACGGGAGCCACCAGGTGCAGGACATCGTGGCCGCGCTCCCGGCGACACCGCAGGAGCTGCTGACCCCGCAGTGGGTCGAGAACATCCGGAGCCCGCGCGGGGCCCTCCTGGAGGCCGTACGGGCAAACGACGGCGTCTGCGACTGGAAGCCCGCCGCGCCCGTACGCCTGTACGCGGGCGGCGGCGACACGGACGTACCGGCCGCCAACTCCCGGGCCTGCGCCACCGATCTGGCCCGCCACGGGGTCCGTGCGAAGGTCGTGGACCAGGGCCCGGACGCCGACCACACGGCCACGGCGGTCCGCTCGGCGCCCCAGGTGGTCCGCTGGTTCGACTCGATCCGCCAGGGCCGGTCCTAGGCTTTGCCGCCCAGCAGGCCGACCAGGCGCGAGCTGCTGTCCGCGCCGAAGCCCGCCTCGACACCGCGCCGGTAGAGCTCGGCGTGCGCGGCCAGGATCCCGGTGTCCACACCGGAGTCCGCGGCCGTGTGCAGGATGTGCTCGACGCTCGCGGCGCACATCGCGAGGCGCTGGTGCTCACCGCCGTGCTCGTCGGCGTCGATCAGCGGGGTGCCCGCGGTGTAGAAGCCGCGCATGGTGTCGGCCGTGTAGCCGGCGTACGGAAGGATGTCGGTCGCCGTCAGCCCGTTGGCGCGGGCGACGGCGACGGCCTGGTACCAGCCGGTGTAGGCGGTCCAGAAGAGGATCATGTTGAGCTGGTAGTAGAGCTGCGCGTGGCCGGGGTCGGCGCCGCGGTAGTCGGTGGCGGCGAGCAGGTCGAGCGCGGCGCGGTGCTCCTCGTAGACCTCCTGCGGGCCACTGATGAAGATCGACGACCCCTCCTGCCCGATGCCGGTGGGCGGCACGTTGACCCCGCCGGTGAGGTACGCGGCCCCGCGCGCCCCGGCCCACCGGGCGGCGGCGCGGGCCTTGTCCGGGACGTCCGAGGACAGGTTGACCAGCACGCGGCCGCCGAGGTCGGTGTCGCCGAGCGTGCCGTACATGGCTTCGACGTCGATGAGGCTGAGCACGGTCAGCGGGCTCGCGGCGACGGCCTCGGCGATGCCGGCGGCGCGGCGGGCCCCGCGGGCGACGAGCTCCTCGTCCTTGCCCGCGCTGCGGTTCCACACGGTGACCTCGTAGCCGGCGTCGAGATAGGCGGCGGCCATGGCGCGGCCCATCGGGCCGAGGCCCACGACGGTGACCTCGGCGCCCTGGGCCCGGGTGGTACGGATCTGGTTCATGACGGAGTTCTCCCCCAACGCATCGTCTAGAACGAACGCTCTATCTAGCGCTCGGGACGACCGTAGCACGGAGCTAGAACGAACGCTCTATCTAGATTCGGCGGTAGGATCGCGCCCATGGCAACAGCAGCGATGACCACAGCGCCCGGGACGCGCGACCGGCTGGTGCGCACCGCATCCCGCCTCATGCAGCACGGCGGATACGAGAACACCCCGGTCAAGCAGCTCGTCCGCGAGGCCGAGGCCACCCTCGGCTCGCTGTACCACTTCTTCCCGGGCGGCAAGCAGGAACTCGCGGTGGCCGCGATCCACTTCGGCGACGAGGAATTCGCGGAACTGCTCCGCACCGGGCTCGCCGCCCACACCGACCCCGCCGAGGCGGTCGAGGGCGTGGCCGCCCTGCTCGCGCAGGCGCTGGAGGACTCCGACTGGCGGGACGGCTGCCCGGTGACCGCCACGGCCCTGGAGACGGTCGGACGCCTCCCCGAGCTCCAGGCGGCCTGCGCCCGGGCCTTCGCCAACTGGCAGCACCTGGTGGCCGCGAAGCTCCTGGCGTCGGGCTACCCCGAGGCGGAAGCCCGCGACCTGGCGATCACCGTGATCAACACCCTGGAGGGCGCCGAGACGACCTCACAGGTCACCATGAGCCGCACCCCGCTCCTGGTGGCGGGCCGGCACCTGGCCCGGCTGGTGGCCTCGTACCGGGACTGATCCCGGGGGCGGCCGGTGAGGGGCGCCGGGCCGTCCCTCGCGGAGGGGCGACCTAGGAGATCGCGGTCCGGAGCCGGACCACGTCGATCGGCTCGGTCTCGTCGTGGGCCGTCAGATCGATGACCTGGCCCACCGCGCGGGTCTCGTCGGTCGCCGGCTTGAACTCCGGCTCGGCGACGGCCCGGGCGGACTCGGCCTTGTGCACCGCGAGGGCCTCCGCGCCGACCACGTCGGCCAGGTCCTCGTTCTGCACCGCCTCGATCACCGCGCGGGCCTGCGCCGCGTTCTTGGTGCCGAAGAAGTCGAAGCCGCCCTCGACGCGCGAGGCCGTGCGCCGCTGCGCCGCGTACGGGGCCACCGCGGCCGCCGGACGGCGCGCGGGGACCGATGAGGGCGCGGCGGCCGGGGCCGGAGCACGGCCCCGGCCGGAACCGGAACCGGGACCGGGATCGGGCTCCGGGGCCGACGGCCCGGCGGGCAGCGCCCGCGCCGCCCTCCTGCGGGCCAACGCCTCCAGGGCCGAGTGGGCCAGGGCGTAGCCGACCGCGGTGGGCGCGCCCGCCGAGGTGCGCTCCTCGGTGACGGCCGGAAGTTCCTTGGGCGCGGCGGCCGGCGCCGCGGAGGCCTCGATGGCCAGCAGCCGGCGGCCCTCCAGAGCGCTGGCGCGCTCGGTCTCGGCGGTCGCGTACCGCCGCAGCAGCGCCGCGTGCTCGCCGCGCAGGCCCGCCAGTTCGACCCGCTTGGCGCGCAGCTTGGCGTCCAGCCTGGCCCGCAGCATCCGGGCCTCTTCGAGCTCGGATTCGAGCTCGGCTATCCGCTCGTCCGTCCGCCACTCGTCCTTGACCCGCTCGCGCGCGAGCTCGGCGACGCGGCGGCCCGCCGAGCGGTCCCAGGCGCGCATGACGACGGCGCCGGCCACCCCCGCCGCCGCCGTGACGGCCACGAGGAGCCGGAGCGCCATCGGTTCCGCCAGCAGCCAGGCCGCGCCGGCGCCGACGACGGATACACCGGCCACGGTCGTCGGCGTGAGCAGCCGGTGCAGGGGTTCGGGATTGCGGTGGCGTCCACGGGGCATGGCCCGAAATTTACAGGGCATGGGGGTCGAGTGGGATACCCGCCCGGCAAACTCTTCCCAGGCAGTTGAGCCACTTTTCTGCATCAACCCCGTGCGCGCTACTTCTTCACCAGTCCCTTGGACTCCAAGTAGGCCTTCGCGACGTCGGCCGGCTTGGCGCGCTCGGCGTCCACCTTGCGGTTCAGGTCGACCAGATCGGCCGTGGTGAGCGCCTTGGTCAACTTCTCGAGCGCGGCGGCGACCTCCGGGGCCCCGGCGTCCTTGGCGTTGACCACCGGCAGGACGTTGTCGGCGTTCTGGAGCTTCTTGTCGTCGTCCAGCAGGACCAGGCCGTAGCTGTCGAGGGTGGCGTCGGTGGTCGTGGTGAGCACGAGCTGGTCGGCGCCGTCCTTGACCGCCTGCTTGGCCTGCGGGGTACCGACGCCCTTCGGGTCGATACCGGAAACTTGAATTCCGTACGTCTTAGTCAACCCGGGCGCGCAGAAGGGCCGGACGCTGCATTCGTCGCCCGCCGCGATCTTGACCTTGAGTCCGGACTTGCCGAGGTCGGAAAGCGTCTTCAGGTTGTTCTTCTGGGCGAATTCCTTGGTCACGGCGAATGCGTTCTGGTCGACCGCTTCACCGGCGGTCAGCGCCTTCAGGCTGAGCGGGGCCGCGAGCTTCTCCAGGCCCGCCACGGTCGCCGCGACGTCGCTGGAGGCGACCGGCTTCTCCTCGGGCGCCTTCGGACCGTTGACCTTGGCGTTGAGGAACTCCGCGAGCGTGGCCGCGTACTCCGGGACGACGTCGATCTCGCCCTTCTCCAGCGACGGCTCGTACAGCTCACGGTTGTTGACCGTCTTGACCGACGTGCTGTAGCCCGCGTCCCCCAGGACCTGCGCGTAGAGCTCGGCCAGCACGTTCGACTCGGTGAACCCGGCCGCGCCGATCACCAGGCTGCCCTTGCCGCCGCCCGCGGCCGAGGAGGAGTCGGCGGAGGCCGAGCCGCCGTCCTTGCTCTTCTCCAGGCTGTCGCCGCCGCACGCGGCCAGCGAAACCGTCAGGGCCAGGGCGCCCAGGGACGCGCCGAGGACGCGCGTGGTCTTGGTCATGGAGGTACTCCGTTCGAGGCGATGGACAGGAATCAGCGGGACGCCGCCGCCCGCGGCAGCAGCAGCCGGTCCGCCGCCACCAGCGCGCCCTCCACCAGCAGGGCGAGCGCGGCCACCAGCAGGGCGCCCGCGACGACCTGCGGGGTGTTGTACGTGTTGAAGCCGGCGGTGATGATCCGGCCGAGGCCGCCCTGGCCGACCATGGCGGCGATCGTGGCCGTGGCGATGACCTGCACGGCGCCCGAGCGCAGCCCGGTCATCACCATGGCGCGCGCGAGCGGCAGTTCGACGCGCAGGAAGAGCTGGGTCCCGGACATGCCCATGCCGCGGGCGGCCTCCACGACCGAGCGGTCCACCTCGCGCATGCCGACGTACGCGTTGGTCAGCAGCGGCGGGACGGCGAAGAGCACGAGTGCGGCGATGGTGGGCAGGTAGCCGGCGTTGCGCAGCGGGGAGACCATGAACAGCGCCAGCACCGCGAAGACGGGGACGGCCCGGCCGATGTTGGAGATGTTGATCGCGAGGGTGCCGCCCTTGCCGAGGTGGCCGAGGAACAGGCCGATCGGCAGCGCCACCGCGCAGGCGATCGCGAGCGCGACCGCGCTGACGTAGATGTGCTCGCCGAGCCGGTGCCAGACACCGCTCTCCCCCGACCAGTTGGCCCCGTTCGCCAGCCAGTCCCAGGCCCCTGTGATCACGTCCACGGCTTCAGGCCCCCTTCGCCGGAGCAGCAGTCGGAGCCGAATCCGGAGCCGGACCCGCAGCCGAATCCGCACCCGCACCCGCACTCGCACCTGCAGCCGCGGGCCGGGCGCCGGCCCGGGTCCACGGGGTGAGCAGCCGCTGTACGCCGAGCAGCAGCAGGTCGGCCACGAGCGCGAGCAGCACGCACAGCACCGAGGCAGTGAGCACCTGCGCCTTGAAGGAGCTGTTCACGGCCGGAGCGATGAGATTGCCTAGGCCGCCCTTGCCGACGATGGAGCCGACCGTGGTCAGCGCGACCGTCGAGACGGTGGCGATCCGCACCCCGGCGAGCAGCGCCGGCAGCGCGAGCGGCAGTTCGACCTGCCACAGCAGGCGGCCCGGGCCGTACCCCATGCCCCGGGCGGCCTCCCGCACGTCCTCGGGGACGGCCTCCAGGCCGACCAGGACGTTGCGGACCAGGATCGTCAGCGAGTACAGCACCAGCCCGGTCACCACCAGCGCCGCCGAGAGTCCGAAGACCGGCAGCAGCAGGGAGAACATGGCCAGCGAGGGGATCGTGTAGAGCAGGGTGGTCAGACCCAGGACGGGCGCCGCCCAGTGGCGGCCGCGGCGGGCCAGCAGGGCGAGCGGCACGGACACGGCGATGCCGATCAGGACCGACGCGCCCGTGATCCAGATGTGTTCGAGGGTCGCGTCGGTGAGTTCCTGGGAGCGGGAGGTGACGTAGTCCCAGCAGATCCAGTCGTTCGCCACCAGGCAGTTCTGCGCCGCCATGCCCCTCACCCCCGCATCCATCATTCGAACGTATGTATTCATGGTCACCCGTCACAGTGACCCTAACCTCCACCACCCCCGATGGCCGGAATCCTTCGCAGGGGGCAACACGCCCTTCACAAAACAGCTGCCGGCGTACGGAAGGATGGGATGGTGATCCGATTCGAGCACGTGACCAAGCGCTACCCCGACGGGACGACGGCCGTCGAGGACCTGTCCTTCGAGGTGGCGGAGGGTGAGCTGGTCACGCTCGTGGGACCGTCCGGCTGCGGCAAGACGACCACGATGAAGATGGTCAACCGGCTGATCGACCCGACCTCCGGCCGGATCCTGCTGAACGGCGAGGACATCGCGGCCGCCGATCCGGTCGAGCTGCGCCGCCGGATCGGGTACGTCATCCAGCAGGTCGGCCTCTTCCCGCACAAGACGGTGTTGGAGAACACGGCGACCGTGCCGCAGCTGATCGGCACCCCGAAGGCGCGGGCCCGCGCCCGGGCCGCCGAACTGCTGGAACTGGTGGGCCTGGACCCGGCCGTGTACGGGGGCCGGTACCCGCAGCAGCTGTCCGGCGGGCAGCGCCAGCGCGTCGGCGTGGCCCGCGCACTCGCCGCCGATCCACCGGTGCTGCTGATGGACGAGCCGTTCGGCGCGGTGGACCCGGTGGTGCGCGAGCGCCTGCAGAACGAGTTCCTGACCCTGCAGAAGACGGTGCGCAAGACCATCCTGCTGGTCACCCACGACCTGGAGGAGGCGATCCGGCTCGGCGACCGCATCGCGGTCTACGGCTCCGGCACCATCGAGCAGTTCGCCCGCCCGGCGGCGGTGCTCGGGGCGCCCGCCACCGCCTACGTGGCCTCCTTCGTCGGCGCCGACCGGGGGCTCAAGCGGCTCGCCGTCACCCCGGTCGAGGCGGCCGACCTGGCACCGGCCCAGGGGACGGCCCCGGCGACCTCGGTGGAGTTGGGGTCGACGCTGCGCGGGGCGCTCGCCGCCCTGCTCCAGGAGGACTCGGGGCGCATCGGGGTCACGGACCCCGAATCCGGCGCGCTGGTCGGCGTACTGACGCCGGAGGGCGTCCACCGGGCGCTGCGCCGGGCCCAGCTGCAGGAGGCGTAACGCCCGGGGGGGCGGGCGGCCCCGGAAACAGCGGTGACCGGCCTCGGGAGGCCGGTCACGGGTGTCGGACGGTCGGGGTGCCGGGTGTTCGGCACGCGGCGGGTCAGGCCTGGATGCGGCCGCTCATCCACGTCAGCATCGGCGGGATCTCACGTCGCCACGTGTTGAAGTTGTGGCCACCGCTGTCGAGGATGATGGAGGAGACCCGGTCCGGGCCCTGCACCTTCTTGATGAACTTCTTGGTGTCGGCGAGGTTCGGCTCGCCCTTCTCGCTGCTGGTGACGAGGAAGGACGTACCGGTCGGCTTCTTGTTCTCCATGACGTGCAGGACGTCCGCGCGCTTCTTCAGCTTCGCGTCGCCGTGGAACAGGTCACCGGTCGTCGGGTCGTCCGGAGCGTCGTAGTACGCGGACAGGGCCGCGGCGGCACCGAAGGTCTGCGGGTAGTGCGCGGCGATCTTCAGGGCGCAGTAACCGCCCGTGGAATTGCCGATGAAGCCCATGTTCTGGGGCTTCTTGCCGACCCGGAAGGTGTCCTGGATGGCCTGCGGGAGGTCCACCCCGAAGAAGGTCTCGGTCTGCGGGCCACCGGGGATGTCGACGCACTCGGTGTCCCGCGGCGGCGCCACCGTCGGGCGCAGCATGACCAGGATCATCGGCTTCATCTTGCCCGACTTGGAGAGGCTGAAGGCCTTCATCGGGTAGTCGAGCCCCTTGATCAGGTTCTCGGCGGTGCCCGGGTAGCCCGTCAGGACGACGGACGCCGGGAAGTTCTCGTCCTTGTGCTGGGGCTGGAAGTACTCCGGCGGCAGCCACACGTAGCCGGGGCTCGTTATCTTCGACTTCTGCCCGGATATGGCAACCTTCAGGATCTGACCGCCGACCTGGGGCTTGGCACCACCGGGTACGTCCAGCTTCTGCTTGTCGACGACCTTGATGTCCTTGCTGCTCATCGAGTGGTCGACGACCTTGCCCATGGACGTCTCCTGGCCGAACAGGTCTGCCCAGGAACCGTAGAAGAGGAACGACTTGTTGGCCGCCAGCCCCACAGCCGAGAACAGCGCCAGCTGGGTCGCGAGCAGCAGTCCGATGCGGCCGGCGAACGCGCGCCAGGTGCGGCCCGAGAGCTTCGGCCAGAACCACACCGTGGCCGCGAAGAGCAGCACACCGGCGAAGATGGCCAACGCCAGAACCGTATTACTGGTGAGACCCATGAGCAGTCAGTCGACTTTCTTGTAACAGGACCGTTTTTTCCGACGAAAGAGTGAACCCGCTCCTCGTCGATGTCGTCCTAAGGGACGCACCACACACCGGAGGCTGTCGCGGCCTTCGACCACATGATCTCTCGCGGAGCAACGGGAAGCGATGTCTAGCAGGATAGATGGCGATAAGTCGGGACAGGTTCCGAGCAGGGTCCGCCGAATCCTCCGAGGCCCACAGCCGGAGTCGGTGCCCGGCCTGGTAGGTACGGCCGTCATGATCGTCGGCCTTCTGGACATCGCAGCAGGGGTGTTCCCGCGGTTCCGGCACAGCCGGATCCACGCGCTCGCCGAGGTGCTGCCGGTGTTCGGCCCCTTCGCAGCGGCCCTCGCCATCAGCGCGGGCGTACTGCTCCTGCTGCTCGCGCACGGCCTCAAGCGCCGCAAGCGCCGGGCCTGGCGGGCGGCGGTCGTACTGCTGCCGGCCGGTGCCGCGGCGCAGTTCCTCTACCGGCACTCGATCCCCGGCGTGGTCATCGCAGCGGTGCTCTTCGCGCTGCTGCTGCGCCACCAGAGCGAGTTCAAGGCGCTGCCCGACCCGCGCAGCCGCTGGAAGGCCCTCGCCAACTTCGTACTGATGAGCGCCGGATCCATCGGCCTCGGCCTGCTCATCGTGAACGTCCACCCGAACCGGGTCGTCGGCAACCCGAGCCTGTACGAGCAGATCACGCACGTCGTCTACGGCCTCTTCGGCTTCGAGGGCCCCGTCGACTACGCGGGCCAGGTGTCCTGGACCGTCGGATACTCCCTCGGGGCCCTCGGCATGCTGACCGCCCTCACCACCATCTACCTGGCCTTCCGCCCCGAGCACCCGGCCGCCCGACTCACCGCCGACGACGAGGGCAAGCTGCGCGAACTGCTCGCCAAGCACGGCGGCCGCGACTCGCTCGGCCACTTCGCGCTCCGCCGCGACAAGGCCGTCGTCTTCTCCCCCAGCGGCAAGGCCGCCGTCACCTACCGCGTCGTCTCCGGCGTGATGCTGGCCTCCGGCGACCCCATCGGCGACGTCGAGGCCTGGCCCGGCGCGATCGAGCGGTTCATGGAGGAGGCCAAGGCCCACTCCTGGACCCCGGCCGTCGTGGGCTGCAGCGAGACCGGCGGCGAGGTCTGGACCCGCGAGACCGGTCTGGACGCCCTGGAGCTGGGTGACGAGGCGATTGTCGATGTCAAAGACTTCTCCCTCGCGGGCCGTCCCATGCGCAATGTCCGCCAGATGGTGAAGCGCATCGAGCGCAACGGCTACACCACCCAGGTCCGCCGGGTCAGCGAGCTGACCGACGAGGAGCTGGAGCGGGTCCGCGGCGCGGCCGAGGCCTGGCGCGGCACCGACACCGAGCGCGGCTTCTCGATGGCCCTGGGCCGGGTCGGCGAGGAGGGCGACGGCGACTGCTTCATCGCCACCGCGCACCGCATCGAGGAGGGCGACACCAGCCCGTACGGCGACCTGAAGGCCGTCCTGCACTTCGTCCCGTGGGGCAAGGACGGCATGTCGCTGGAGCTGATGCGCCGCGACCGCGCCGCCGACCCCGGCATGAACGAGCTGCTGATCGTCGCCTCCCTCCAGGCCGCCCCCGACCTGAAGATCGAGAAGGTCTCGCTGAACTTCGCGATGTTCCGCGCTGCCCTCGCCCGCGGCGAGAAGATCGGCGCCGGCCCGGTCCTGCGGATGTGGCGCGGCCTGCTGGTCTTCCTCTCCCGCTGGTTCCAGATCGAGTCGCTCTACAAGTTCAACGAGAAGTTCCGCCCCCGCTGGGAGCCGCGCTTCATGGTCTACCGCAACAGCCGCGACCTGCCCCGCATCGGCTTCGCCGTGATGCAGGCCGAGGGCTTCGTCACGGTGGCCCTGCCCCGGCTGTTCGCCAGCCGCCGCCGCCCCAAGCCGGTGCGCACCTGCACGCACAACCACATGACGACCGTGCCCAAGCAGCAGGAGCGCGAGGTCCAGGCCGCGTAGCCCGCGCCGGACCTGCGGCCCGGACGGAGAACCCGGCAGGAGCCGGGAGAACCCGACGCAGCCCCGAACGCCGGACAGGACCCCGGCGCCCTCGCACCGCCCGGCGGAGCAAGGGCGCCGGGGCCCTGTCGTATCCAGGTCAGCCCTACCCTTGGACCTATGAACACGAAGCGCGGAGCCACCGGCAGGGGCCGGGTCGCAGGTCTGCCGGACTGGGACCGTTGCGCGGTCATGGGCGTCGTCAACGTCACCCCCGACTCCTTCTCCGACGGCGGCCGGTGGTTCGACACCACCGCCGCGGTCAAGCGCGGCCTCGACCTCGTCGAGCACGGCGCCGACCTCGTCGACGTCGGCGGCGAGTCCACCCGGCCCGGCGCCTCCCGCGTCGACGAGGAAGAGGAGCTGCGCCGGGTCGTCCCCGTGGTCCGGGGCCTCGCCTCCGAGGGCGTCACCGTCTCCGTGGACACCATGCGCGCGGCCGTCGCCGCCCGGGCCGTCGAGGCCGGCGCGACCCTGGTCAACGACGTCAGCGGCGGCCTGGCCGACCCCGGGATGATCCCGGCCGTCGCCGCCGCCGAGGTGCCCTTCGTCGTGATGCACTGGCGCGGCTTCAGCGCCGACATGAACAGCCTCGCCGTCTACGACGACGTGGTCGCCGAGGTCACCGCCGAGCTGCGGACCCGGATCGACGCGGTCGTGGCCGGCGGGATAGCCCCCGAGCGGCTCCTCGTCGACCCCGGCCTCGGCTTCGCCAAGAACGCCGAGCACGACCTGGCCCTCGTCGCCCACCTGCCCGAGCTGCGCGCGCTGGGCTTCCCGCTGCTGGTCGCCGCGTCGAGGAAGCGTTTCCTCGGCCGGGTCCTGGCCGGCGGGGCCGACATCACCCCGCCGCCCGCCCGCGAGCGCGACGCCGCCACGGCCGCCGTCTCCGCGATCGCCGCCCACCAGGGCGCCTGGGCCGTACGGGTGCACGAGGTACGGGCGACCGCGGACGCGGTTCGAGTGGCCCGTGCCGTGGAAGGCGCACTCTGATCCGTACCCACCGACAAGGAGCACCGTGAGCAGAACCGACATCGAGGCGGTCGAAGAGGTCAACACGGCCTTCTACGAGGCAATGGAGCGGGGGGACTTCGACTCACTGTCGGCGCTCTGGCTGGAGGACGAGATCTCCTGCGTCCATCCCGGCTGGCCGGTGCTCTCGGGCCGCGGCGAGGTCCTGCGCTCGTACGCGCTCATCATGTCGCACACCGACTACATCCAGTTCTTCCTCACCGACACCAAAGTGGCCGTAATAGGTGATACCGCCCTGGTGACGTGTACGGAGAACATCCTCAGCGGCGGCCCCGCCGAGGACGGCGGAGAACTCGGCCCGCTCGTCGGTCAGCTGGTCGTCGCGACGAATGTGTTCCGACGCACATCCGAGGGCTGGCGGCTCTGGTCCCACCACGGTTCTCCCGTCCTCACCGAGTCCGACGAGGACGAGGAGGAGGACGCCTCCTGACCCCTTCGGCGGGAGCCGGACTATTTCGCAGGTAAATTCGAAGACGGACGACGCCGACCGCACTCGGCGCAGCCATGGCCCCGGGGAGCCCCGGGACCGGAAGCACCTACGAAAGCAGGAGTGATTCGCGTGGATCGTGTCGCGCTGCGCGGCCTCAAGGCTCGCGGGCACCACGGCGTCTTCCCCCGGGAACGCGAGGAAGGCCAGACCTTCATCGTCGACCTGGTGCTGCACCTCGACACCCGTCCCGCCGCGGCCGGGGACGACCTGGCAAAGACCGTGCATTACGGGGTAGTAGCCGAAGAGGTCGTCGACGTCGTCCAGGGCGAACCCGTCGACCTGATCGAAACCCTGGCCGAGCGAATCGCCCAGCAGTGCCTCAAGCACGAAGCGGTGGCGCAGGTGGAGGTCGTCGTCCACAAGCCGGACGCGCCCATCACCGTCCCCTTCGACGACGTGACCATCACGATCACCCGGAGCCGCGCATGAACAACGGACTGAACGCCCCGAGCGACCCCACCGTCCAGCCGGTCCCCGCCTCCGTCGTGGAGGCGGTCGACGCGGCGGACGTGACCCTGTCGAACCCCAAATGGGCCGTGATCGCGCTCGGCGCGAACCTCGGCAACCGGCTGGAGACCCTGCAGGGTGCCATCGACGCCCTCGGTGACACTCCCGGCATGCGGGTCAAGGCCGTCTCCCCCGTCTACGAGACCGAGCCGTGGGGCGTCGAACCCGGCTCGCAGCCCTCGTACCTCAACGCGGTCGTCGCCGTGAAGACCACCCTGCCGCCGTCCTCGCTCCTGGAGCGCGCGCACGCCGTCGAGGAGGCCTTCGACCGCGTCCGCGAGGAGCGCTGGGGGCCGCGCACGATCGACGTGGACATCGTCGCGTACGCCGACCGGGTCTCCGACGACCCGGTCCTCACCCTCCCGCACCCGCGCGCCCACCAGCGCGCCTTCGTACTGGCCCCTTGGCACGACATCGACCCGGAGGCCCAGATCCCGGGCCGCGGCCCGGTCACGGCGCTGCTGGCCGAAATCGGCCTGGTCGGCGTGGAGCCGCGCCCCGACCTGGAACTCCACCTCCCCGAGTAGTCGTTAGTAGCCTGTTCACGGCTACTCGCTGCAAGAAGTGGGGAACGGGCAATTGAAGCAACTGAGGCCGGCGGTCCTGGCGGGCATTTTCGTGGTCGCCGGCGTCCTGTCCTGGGCGGGCGCGCGCCTGTGGAACGCCTACGGCACCCTGCCGGGCGTTCCGCTGGCCGCGCCGATCGTCCTGGGCGCCATCGCTGCGGTACTGCTGGCCACGGCCCTGTCCATGCGCGCCCGCCTCAAGGCCCAGCGCGAGCGGCGCCCGGGCGCCAAGGGCGTGGAGCCGCTGATGGCGGCCCGCGCGGTGGTGTTCGGACAGGCCAGTGCACTGGTGGCCGCGCTGGTGGCGGGCATGTACGGCGGTGTGGGCGTCTTCCTGCTGACCGACGCCCTCGACGTCCCCGCCCGCCGCGACCAGGCCTGGTACGCCGGCTTCTCGGTCCTGGCGGGCATCGCGGTTATCGCCGCCGCGCTCTTCCTGGAGCACGTCCTCAAACTCCCGGAGGACGAGGACCCGGGCAAGGCCCCGGCCAAGGCCTAGGCCACCCGGTCGGCCCCGGGCCGGGGCCGACCGGGTTCCGGCTCAGCGGGCCATGATCAGGGACATGGCCTCGTTGCGGGTGGCGGAGTCGCGGAGCTGGCCGCGGACCGCCGAGGTGATGGTCTTCGCGCCGGGCTTGCGGACCCCGCGCATGGTCATGCACATGTGCTCGCACTCGATGACCACGATGACCCCGCGCGGATCCAGGATCTCCATCAGGGAGTCCGCGATCTGCGTGGTCAGGCGCTCCTGAACCTGGGGACGGCGGGCGAACACGTCCACGAGGCGGGCCAGCTTCGACAGGCCGGTGATCTTGCCGTCGGTGGACGGGATGTAGCCGACGTGCGCCACGCCGTGGAACGGAACCAGATGATGTTCACATGAACTCATGACTTCGATGTCCTTCACGAGGACCATCTCGTCGTGGCCCAGGTCGAACGTCGTCGTCAGGACCTCTTCGGGCTTCTGGTACAGCCCGGCGAATATCTCCCGGTACGAGCGCGCCACGCGCGCCGGGGTCTCCAGCAGGCCCTCTCGGTCCGGGTCCTCGCCGACCGCGATCAGGAGCTCGCGGATCGCCGCCTCCGCGCGCTTCTCGTCGAACTCGCCGATCCTGCCCTCGTCACCGGTCAGGGTCACTGGGTCGGTCATCTCATCCTCGTTCCTGTCCGCACACGCGGTCGTACAAATGTGCCGCGCCCCCCAGGCTAGAACCTGGGGGGCGCGGCTTCCATTCCGGGTGGGGCGAGCCGCCGGTTACTCGGGGCGGTCCTCGGGAGCCACCTCGATGCCCTTCTCCGTGGAGACCGGCGCGACACTGGCCGACGTGCCGTTCGCCGAGTTCGTCAGCTGGAGCTCCTTGGGAGAGAGCACCGGCGGACGGGTGGAGGGGGTGCGGCGGGCGGAGCCGGTCCACGCGGGGCGGGCCGGACGCTTGACGATGGTCGAGAAGATCTCGGCGATCTCCTCCTTGCCCAGCGTCTCCTTCTCCAGCAGCGCGAGGACCAGGTTGTCGAGGACGTCGCGGTTCTCGACCAGGATCTCCCAGGCCTCGTTGTGCGCGGTCTCGATGAGCTTCTTGACCTCTTCGTCGACCAGCGCCGCGACCTCTTCCGAGTAGTCCCGCGGGTGCGACATCTCGCGACCCAGGAACGGCTCGGTGTTGTCGCCACCGAACTTGATCGCACCGAGACGCTCGGTCATGCCGTACTGCGTGACCATGGCCCGCGCCGTGGCGGTGGCCTTCTCGATGTCGTTCGCCGCGCCGGTGGTCGGGTCGTGGAAGACCAGCTCCTCCGCCGCGCGGCCGCCCAGCATGTACGCCAGCTGGTCGAGCATCTCGTTGCGCGTGGTGGAGTACTTGTCCTCGTCGGGCAGGACCATGGTGTAACCCAGGGCCCGACCGCGGGACAGGATCGTGATCTTGTGGACCGGGTCGGAGTTCGGGGAGGCCGCCGCGACCAGGGCGTGACCGCCCTCGTGGTACGCGGTGATCTTCTTTTCCCGGTCCGACATGATCCGGGTCCGCTTCTGCGGGCCCGCCACGACGCGGTCGATCGCCTCGTCCAGCGAGTGGTTGTCGATCAGCTTCTTGTCCGAGCGGGCCGTGAGCAGCGCGGCCTCGTTCAGGACGTTGGAGAGATCGGCACCGGTGAAGCCGGGCGTGCGGCGGGCGACGGCGCCCAGGTCGACGTCCGGGGCGACCGGCTTGCCCTTCTGGTGGACCTTGAGGATCTCCAGACGGCCCTGCATGTCCGGACGGTCGACCGCGATCTGCCGGTCGAAGCGGCCCGGGCGCAGCAGCGCCGGGTCGAGGATGTCCGGGCGGTTCGTGGCGGCGATCAGGATGACGCCGCCCTTCACGTCGAAGCCGTCCATCTCGACCAGCAGCTGGTTGAGGGTCTGCTCGCGCTCGTCGTGACCGCCGCCGAGACCCGCACCGCGGTGCCGGCCGACGGCGTCGATCTCGTCGACGAAGACGATCGCCGGTGCGTTGGCCTTGGCCTGCTCGAACAGGTCGCGGACGCGCGAGGCACCGACACCGACGAACATCTCGACGAAGTCGGATCCGGAGATCGAGTAGAAGGGGACACCGGCCTCGCCCGCGACGGCACGCGCGAGCAGGGTCTTGCCGGTGCCGGGCGGGCCGTACAGCAGCACGCCCTTGGGGATCTTGGCGCCGACGGCCTGGAACTTCGCCGGCTCCTGCAGGAACTCCTTGATCTCGTGGAGTTCCTCGACGGCCTCGTCCGAGCCCGCGACATCGGCGAACGTGGTCTTCGGGGTGTCCTTGGTGATGAGCTTGGCCTTGGACTTCCCGAAGTTCATGACCCGGGAGCCGCCACCCTGCATCTGGTTCATCAGGAACAGGAAGACAACGACGATGAGCACGAAGGGCAGGAACGAGAGCAGCACGCTCAGGAACGGGCTGGTCTTGTCCGGAGTGACGGAGTACCCGTCCGGGATCTGACCGGCGTCGTACTTGGTCTGGAGGCTCTGGGCGAGCTGGACGCCCTGATCCCCGATGTAGTTGGCCTGGAACTTGGTGCCGTCGTGCTTGCCGAGCTTCTCGCCTTGCTTGAGCTCGATCTTGATCATCTGGCTGTCGCCGGTGGTCAGCTTGGCTGTCTCCACCTGGCCAGTGTTGATCGCCTTGATGACCTCGCTGGTGTCCACCGACTTGTAGCCGCCGCCGGAGCCGACGACATTCATCAACACGACCACGGCGAGGACGGCCAGCACGATCCACATGACCGGCCCACGGAAGTATCGCTTCACGTCCATCCATACGGGACGCCAGGCGTCCCGTCCCTCCTGCCCGTAGGTAAATGCTGCTGTGAGTAAAGACTGTTCTTCGGAATGTACCCCTGAATTGTCACCCGCGGCCCTGTGGGACGGCTGACAGACCCGCTTTCCCCTGCTTCAACGGAGGGAAACGCCCCCAGGTTCCCCGCGGACCGGCGGGGTTCCCGGGGGCGGGAGCGGTGATCAGCCGCCGTAGACGTGCGGGGCGAGCGTGCCGACGAACGGCAGGTTGCGGTACTTCTCCGCGTAGTCCAGGCCGTAGCCCACGACGAACTCGTTGGGGATGTCGAAGCCGACCCACTTCACGTCGATCGCGACCTTGGCGGCCTCGGGCTTGCGCAGCAGCGTGACGACCTCCAGGGAGGCCGGCTGGCGGGAGCCCAGGTTCGACAGCAGCCAGGACAGCGTCAGGCCCGAGTCGATGATGTCCTCGACGATCAGGACGTGCTTGTCCTTGATGTCGGTGTCCAGGTCCTTGAGGATCCGCACCACGCCGGAGGACTGGGTCCCGGCGCCGTAGGACGACACCGCCATCCAGTCCATGGTGAGCGGGGTGGACAAGGCGCGCGCCAGGTCCGCCATCACCATCACGGCGCCCTTGAGCACACCGACGATGAGCAGGTCCTTGCCCGCGTACTCCGCGTCGATCTTCGCGGCCAGCTCGGCCAGCTTCGCGTCGATCTCTTCCTTGGTGATGAGCACCGACTGGAGGTCGCTGCCCATGTCCTTCTCGTCCACCCGCATCACTTTCGTTGTCGGCCGGGGCTCCGGGGGCGACCCCGGAGGACTCAGCCGTGTTTCAGCACCAATCAGCCCTGCCGGATGACAAGTCTGCCACCCTGCCGCTGGGCCTCGACCCGGCCGGGCAGGTTGATGGCGCCCTGACCCCGCCATCCGGTGATGAGACGGTCGACTTCTTCGATGTGGCGGGCGAAGAGGGAGCCCGCGGGAGAACCCGCCGCGACGACGGCCCTGCGCAGCACGCGGCGGCGGACGGCCGGGGGCAGGGCGTAGAGCTTGGCGCACTCCAGGCGGCCGTCCGCGTCGCGCACGCCGGTCTCCGCCTCGGCGGCCCAGGCGTCCAGGGCGTCGGCGTCGTCCCGGGAGAGCTGCGCGGTGCGGGCGAGCGCCTCGACGACCCCCTTGCCGAGCGCCTTCTCCAGGGCGGGCAGTCCCTCGTGGCGCAGTCGGGAGCGGGTGTAGGCGGGGTCGATGTTGTGCGGGTCGTCCCAGACGGGGAGGGACTGGACCATGCAGGCCTTGCGGGCGGTCTGCCGGTCGACCTGGAGGAAGGGGCGGCGGTAGCGGTTCGTGCGGCCCGCGCTGCCGCCGGAGACCTCCGGCATGCCGGAGAGCGAACGGATGCCGGAGCCGCGGGCCAGGCCCAGCAGGACGGTTTCGGCTTGATCGTCCCGGGTGTGGCCGAGCAGCACGGCGGCGGCGCCGAGGCGGTCCGCGGCTTCGTCCAGGGCCCCGTAGCGGGCGTCGCGGGCGGCGGCCTCGGGCCCGCCGTCGCGGCCGACGCGCACGGCGACGGACTCCACCGGGTCGAGGCGGAGCGCGGTCATCCGGGTGACGACCTCGGCGGCGCGCAGGTCGGAGCCGGGCTGCAGTCCGTGGTCGACGGTGATGCCGCCGGCCCGGATGCCGAGCTTGGGGGCCTCGAAGGCGAGGGCGGAGGCGAGCGCCATGGAGTCGGCCCCGCCGGAGCAGGCGACGAGGACGAGCGGCAGGGTGCCCCCGGCGCGGTGGGGGCCGGCGGAATTGCCGGTGTGGTCGGTGAGGACGTCGTGGAGTACGCGGCGGACCGCCAGGCGTATCGCCGCGACCGCAGGATGGGGACCCATGTCCGGTGCCCTTCGATGGAGTTCGGATGCCTCGGAGGCGTTGGGGTGGTGTGCTGGGGTGCTGCTGCCCGGCTGCCCCCGCGGAACGGGAGGATGTCACTCAGAGTGCGTCGATGGTGACAGAGCCGAGCCGTTCCCCGAGCATCGCACGCCCTTCAACGCCCCACGGTCCCTCGGACGGGTGACGCTGCTTCCCCCAGTGAGACATGTTTACGCCCCCTGTGTCACTCCGCTTCGCTCGGTTCGCTCCCCTTGCGGTGGACCCGCGCGACCCAGTCGGCGGGCCGGGCGATCTCGGCCTTGGTCGGCAGTGTGTTCGGGGAGGTCCACACCCGGTTGAAGCCGTCCATGCCGACCTGGCCGACGACGGCGCGTACGAAGCGCTCGCCGTCGCGGTACTGGCGCAGCTTGGCGTCGAGGCCCAGCAGCTTGCGCAGGGCGGCGTCGAGGCGGCCGGCCCCGCTGGCCCTGCGCTGCTGGAACTTCTCCCGGATCTCGGCGACCGAGGGCACCACCTGGGGGCCGACCCCGTCCATCACGAAGTCGGCGTGGCCCTCCAGCAGGGACATGACGGCGGTGAGCCGGCTCAGGATCTCGCGCTGCTCGGGGGTCTGCACGAGCTCCACGAGGGAGCGTCCCTCGTCGCCGCGCTCGGCGTCGGGGCGGGCGCCCGCGAAGGACTGGGCGGCCTCGCGGATGCGCTCCAGCACGGTGGACGGGTCCACTTCGGTCGCTCCGAGGAACGTCTGGATTTCGCCTTCGAGGTGCTCGCGCAACCACGGGACGGCCGTGAACTGTGTACGGTGCGTCTCCTCGTGCAGGCAGACCCACAGCCGGAAGTCGTGCGGGTGCACCTCCAGCTCGCGCTCGACGTGCACGATGTTGGGCGCGACGAGCAGCAGCCGGCCGCCGGCGGCGGAGGCGGGCAGGTCCCGGGAGACGGGCGCGAAGGTCTCGTACTGGCCCAGGACCCGGGAGGCCAGGAAGCTCAGCAGCATGCCCAGCTCGACGCCGGTGACCTTGCCGCCGACGGCTCCGAGGACGGCTCCGCCCGAGGCGCCCGCGCGGCGGTCCTGCATCTTGCCGAGGAGCGGCTGGAGCAGCTCCCGGAAGCCGGCGACGTTGGCCTTGACCCAGCCGGCCCGGTCGACGACCAGGACGGGCGTGTCGGGGACGGCCGACCCCTCGGGGATCATCCGGGTGAACTCGCGCACGTGCCGTTCCGAGGTCCTGGCGTGCCGCCGCAGCTCCGCCACGACGGCCCGCGCCTCGTCCCGGGTGACCTCCGGGCCGGGTCGTACCAGTCGGGTCGCGGTCGCCACCGCGAGGTTCCAGTCGACCATCTCCGCACCACCGATGCTCGTCATGCGTCAACCGTACGTGGACCGGCCCTCGGGCGGACCCCCTACGAAGCGGTCGCGACGGCCGCGGCCAGCTTGTCGAGGGCTTTCTCCGCGCCCTCGGGGCCGGGAGTGTTCGCCGTCAGGAAGGCGAAGGCGAGGAGTCGGCCGGAGGGGTCGACGACCGTTCCGGAGAGGGAGTTCACCCCGGACAGGGTGCCGGTCTTGGCGCGGAGCAGGCCGGCCGCCGGGGAACTGCCGGAGTTGCGGACCTTGAGGGTTCCGGTGAATCCGGCGACGGGCAGTCCGGTGAGGACCGGCCGCAGTTCGGGGCGCTGGGGGTCGGCGGCCTTGGTGAGGAGCGCGGTCAGCAGGCCCGCGCTGATCTTGTCGGCGCGGTTCAGGCCGCTGCCGTCGGCGAAGCGGGAGCCGGCGGTGTCGATGCCGAGGGCGGTGAGCCGGTCGGTGACGGCCCGTTCGGCGCCCTCGAAGCTCGCCGGGCGGCCGGAGGCGAGGGCGGTCTGCCGGGCGAGGGCCTCGGCGATGTCGTTGTCGCTGTTGGTCAGCATCCGCTCGACGAGCCCCGCGACCGGGGTGGAGAGGGTGACGGCCAGCGGCTGGACACCGGCGGCAGGTTTGGCCCTGACCGGTTCGCCGGTGACCTTGATGCCGCGATCGGCCAGCAGGGTGCGGAAGGCCCGGGCGGCGTCCCCGGAGGGGTCGCCGGTGCGGTCCACGGGCCCGGAGGTGGAGTCGTCGGGGCGGCCCTCGTCGGCCGTCAAGGCGGTCACCGGAGCGATGTTGGGGTTGGCGCCGATCGGGTGGCGGGCGGGGCCGGTGTAGAGGCCGTCGTCGTATCCGAGGGTCACGGTGTCGGTGCCGGCGGCCTTGAGGGCCTGCGCGGTGTCGCCGGCGAGGGCGACGAGGCTGCCGCCGGATCCGGCGGGGTTCTTCTTCTTCGCGCTGAGCGAGGGGTCGCCGCCGCCGACCAGGACGATCTGTCCGGGGGCGGCGCCGGGCGTGACGGTGGTCCTGATCCGGTGCTCGGGCCCGAGGGCGGCCAGCACGGCCGCGGCGGTGACGATCTTGACGGTGGAGGCGGGGGTCATCGCGTCCCGCGCCCCGGACTCGTAGAGGACCTGCCCGGTGGCGGTGTCGACGACGGACGCGGTGCGGACGGTGCCGAGCGCGGGATCGGCGAGCAGCGGCTTGAGGGCGGCGGCCAGGCCTCCGGCGGCGGCGGGCGCGGCGGGGGCGCTCTGCGCGCTCGGGACGCCGGGGCCGATCGCGCCGAGGACTCCGGGTGCGCTGGGCGCCGCCTCGGGCAGGGCGCCGGAATCGGGCCCTCCACCGTGATCTGCGCCACCCGTACGGCCCCAGGAGGCGGCTCTGACCCGCTCGGCCTTACGCTGGCCGGAGTCCCAAGGACCGGCGGCGGCCACCGCTGCCACCGACAGGGCGAGGCCGGCGACGGCCGACCCCGCGATGAGCTGCCAGGTCTTGACCAATGGCACCTCGGACCAGCCCCTTTCGCGATCACACATATGCGTGAGGGACACTTAACCACTGCGTCTTGCCGCGAGCATGGCACCCCACCCGGCAGGGCTGGACCGGACGCGCACGCAGGTGAAACGACGCAGTCCCGAAGCAATGCAGCTGATCATGGAGGAGCAGGACGTGGAGTTCGACGTCACCATCGAGATCCCCAAGGGTTCGCGGAACAAGTACGAGGTGGACCACGAGACCGGCCGGATCCGTCTGGACCGTCGCCTCTTCACCTCGACCAGCTACCCGGCCGACTACGGCTTCGTCGAGAACACCCTCGGCGAGGACGGCGACCCGCTGGACGCGCTGGTCATCCTTGACGAGCCGACCTTCCCGGGCTGCCTGATCAAGTGCCGCGCCATCGGCATGTTCAACATGACGGACGAGGCGGGCGGCGACGCCAAGCTGCTGTGCGTG
Source organism: Streptomyces sp. NPDC091682 (assembly GCF_044756625.1). Classification (NCBI taxonomy): domain Bacteria; kingdom Bacillati; phylum Actinomycetota; class Actinomycetes; order Kitasatosporales; family Streptomycetaceae; genus Streptomyces; species Streptomyces sp. NPDC091682. The sequence continues at coordinate 79,755 of NZ_JBIVTH010000024.1, forward strand.
CCGGCCTCCGACCCGCGCGTCGAGCACCTGCGCGACATCCACCACGTGTCCGAGTTCGACCGCCTGGAGATCCAGCACTTCTTCGAGGTCTACAAGGACCTGGAGCCGGGCAAGTCGGTCGAGGGCGCGAACTGGGTCGGTCGCACCGAGGCCGAGGCCGAGATCGAGGCCTCGTTCAAGCGCCTGGAGGCGCAGGGCGGCCACCACTGAGCTCGCGCTCGGCGGTAACGGGCCGGGGCACTGCTCCGCGCCCCTCGTGACATGGCGGGCGGTATCCCACGGGGATGCCGCCCGCCGTCGCGTTCGCGGGCCGCTGCGGCGGGCGCGGCCGGGTCTGCTGGGGCCGGCGGGGCCGCCGGGTCCGCGCCGGAAGTGCGTTGGGTATGCGGTGGGAGGAAACGATTCCGCATACTGATACCCCGGGTGATCACGGACTGGAGGACGCGTGGCGGAGGCCGACGGGGCAGAGGACAGGAAGCCCCAGTCCGACGAGGCGCACAGCGCCTTCACGCCGCCGCCCGGCATGGAGCCGGACGTTCCCGAGGAGGACCAGCCCACCTCGGAATTCGCCCGTCCGGCGGGCGCCGAACCGGTGGAGCCCGAGCCCGAGGGGTCGGCCTTCGCCACCCCGGCCACGTACCGGGCCGCGCAGTCCCCGCTCGCCTACACCCCCGGCCAGGGCTTCCCCGTCGCACAGATGAAGGAATCGCCCTGGCAGGACCGCATGCGCACGATGCTGCGCATGCCGGTCGACGTGCGGCCCGTACCGGAGCTCGTGCAGCGGCACAGCGAGACCGGGCCCGCCGTGGGCCGCGTGCTCGACCTGACCCTGCGCATCGGCGAGCTGCTGCTCGCGGGCGGCGAGGGCGCCGAGGACGTGGAGGCCGCGATGTTCGCGGTGGCCCGCTCGTACGGGCTGGACCGCTGCGAGCCGACCGTCACCTTCACCATGCTGTCGATCAGCCACCACCCCTCGCTGGTGGGCGACCCGGTCTCGGCCAGCCGGACCGTGCGCCGCCGCGGCACCGACTACAACCGGCTCGCGGCCGTGTTCCGGCTCGTGGACGACATCAGCGCCCACGAGATCGACGTGACGCTGGAGGAGGCCTACCGGCGCCTCGCCGAGATCCGCCGCAACCGGCACCCGTACCCCGGCTGGATGCTCACGGCCTCCGCCGGACTGCTCGCCGGGGCGGCCTCCACCCTCGTCGGCGGCGGGATCCTCGTCTTCTTCGCCGCTGCGATCGGCGCGATGCTCGGCGACCGCCTGGCCTGGCTGTGCGCCGGGCGCGGGCTGCCCGAGTTCTACCAGTTCGTGGTCGCCGCGATGCCGCCGGCCGCCATCGGGGTCGCGCTCAACATGACGGGGATCGACGTCAAGGCCTCCGCCGTGATCACCGGTGGGCTGTTCGCGCTGCTGCCGGGACGGGCCGTGGTCGCGGCCGTGCAGGACGGCCTGACCGGCTACTACATCACCGCGTCGGCCCGGCTGCTGGAGGTCATGTACCTCTTCATCGGCATCATCATGGGCGTACTGGTGGTGCTCTACGTGGGGCTGCAGTTCGACGCCTCGCCGCGGCCGGAGGAGGTCCTCCAGATCCAACAGCGGCCGCTGATCCAGATCGCCGCCTCCATGGTGCTGGTATTCACCTTCGCGATCCTGCTCCAGCAGGAACGCTCCACCGTGTGGATCGTGACGCTGAACGGCGCGGTCGCCTGGGTCACCTTCGGGGCCCTGCACTACGCGGGGGGCATCCCGCCCGTACCGTCCACGGCCATCGCCGCCGGGCTGGTGGGCCTCTTCGGGCAGCTCTTCTCCCGCTACCGCTTCGCCTCCGCCCTGCCGTACGTGACGGCCGCCATCGGCCCGCTGCTGCCCGGCTCGGCGGTGTACTACGGGCTGCTGCTGATCGCCGAGGACCGGCTGAACGAGGGCCTGGGCTCGCTGGTGAACGCCGCGGCCATCGCACTGGCCATCGCGATCGGGGTCAACCTCGGGTCGGAGGCCTCGCGGCTGTTCATGCGCATCCCGGGGGCGGCGAGCGCAGCCAAGCGCCGTGCGGCCAAGCGGACCCGCGGCTTCTGAGCGCCCTGACGGGGGACCTCACTCGGAAGACGCATCGAGCCAGCGGCGCGCCGCCGTGCTCAGCGGCGGCTCGTTCGCCCGGTCGATCGCCCCCTGGGCCACCCATTCGGCGAACCGGCGCAGGACCCGCGAACGATGCGGCGCCGTCAGCACCGAGGTGCTGATCGAGTGTTGCCACGTCGTGGCGAAGCACAGCACGTTGCCGTCGAGCGACAGCATGACGAACTCGGGGCGCAACGGCGCGCTGCCGAGCGGCCCGGCCGCGCCCTCGCCCATGATGTCCCAGTCGTCCTGCAACTCGACGCAGCGCCACCGGCCGAGGCCGCCCTCCGCGGAAGCGCGGGGGAGCAGGAACCGGCGGTCGGCCTCGGCGAAGAGCCCCCCTTCGACCGCCAGGCGGTACCAGTCGGCGTTCGCCCTCTCGTGCAGCAGCGGGTCCGTGACGTCCAGCACCGCCTCGACGCGGCCTTCCCAGGGCGGACAGCTCGCCGCCTGGCCGGTGAGGAACGGCGGGATGAGCCCCTCGGGCTCGACCCACCCGTCCACGGCCCGCAGGCCCGCTGCGGCAAGAGATCGCGTCATGCGCCCACCATGCCGCAGGCGGGGTCCCGGGACGGACGCGGGCCCCCTGTACGGGCACACGTACGCCCCGGGGCCTCTGGTGGGCCTTCCGGGGCGTTACGGGCGTGCAGGGCGCCGTGGGCGGGCGCTCAGCGCTTGGCGTGGCGGCCGCGCGTGCCCGGGGCCTGCGGGACGGAGCCGTCGGCCACGGCCTCGGGCGCCTCGGCGCCGGCGTTCGCCTTGCTCTCCTTGCGGGCCTTCAGCACCTCGAAGACCACCGGAATGACCGACAGCAGGACGATGCCCACCAGGATCGGCTCGACGTTCGTCTTGATGAACTCGATCTGGCCGAGCCAGTAGCCGGCGATCGTGACGCCCGCTCCCCAGCCGATGCCGCCGATGATGTTGTAGGTCAAGAAGGTGCGGTACTTCATCGAGCCGGCGCCCGCGACCATCGGGGCGAAGGTGCGGATGATCGGCACGAAGCGGGCGAGCACGATGGCCTTCGGACCGTGCTTGTCCATGAACTCGTGGGCCTTGTCCAGGTTCTCCCGCTTGAAGAGCTTGGACTTCGGCCGGTTGAAGATCTTCGGCCCGAAGAACTTGCCGATCATGTAGCCGACCTGGTCGCCGATGATCGCGGCCGCCACGATCAGGGTGCAGACCAGCCACAACGGCTGCTTGATGTACTGCCCGTCCGCGACCAGCAGGCCCGCCGTGAACAGCAGGGAGTCGCCCGGGAGGAACGCGAAGAGTCCCGACTCCGCGAAGACGATGACCAGGATGCCGATCAGACCGAAGTGCGAGATCAGATAGTCCGGGGACAGCCACTCAGGGCCGCCGAGCGCAAGCGTATACACGGGTTCCGGGCTCTCCTGGATCGAGGGGGGCGTATTGCGGAAGGAGCGGTTTCAATTATCAACGCACACGACCCCCGCCCAGTTCCAGGTAGGGAGGGGGTCGCATGCGTAACATTCCGCTTACACCCTGCGCACGCCGTTCGCCAGGATCGCGTCCCGCAGGTGCTCGGCGAGGCCCGGCTTCATCGCGTCGTAGAACGCCGTGAACCGCTCGTCCGCCACGTACATCTCACCGAGACACGTGTGCATCTCGTACGAGCAGTCGTAGAACCACCGGTGGATGTGCAGGCGGTGCTCCTCGGCCAGGTCCATCGCTCGCTCGCCGTCGGCGGGTTCGCCCGCCTCCATGGCCGCCACGTACCGACGGCCCCAGTCGGCGGACTCGTCCTGGATCCGCTGCCAGTCGCCCTTCGTGTACGAGGCCGCCCGGCGCTGCGACTCGGCGTACGCATCGGTGTCGCCCCAGCGCTCCTCCACCTCCTGCGCGTACTGCTCCGGGTCCTCGTCCCCGAAGACCTCGAACTTCTCCTCGGGCGTGAGGTTGATGCCCATCTTCTTCGCCTCCATGGCGTGCTCAACGGCCTTGGCCATCTGCTGGAGCCGGGCGATCCGGTCGGTCAGCAGGGCGTGCTGCCGGCGCAGATGCTCCTGAGGATCCGATTCCGGGTCGTCCAGCAGGACCGCGACCTCTTCGAGGGGGAAGCCGAGCTCCCGGTAGAACAGGATCCGCTGCAACCGGTCCAGGTCGGCGTCGTCGTACCGCCGGTGTCCCGCGCCGCTGCGGCCGCTCGGGGAGAGCAGACCGATCTCGTCGTAGTGGTGCAGGGTGCGCACCGTGACTCCGGCGAATCCGGCGACCTGGCCCACGGAGAAGCCCATTTCTTCCCTCCTCTGCTCGGGTACGCCCTTCACTGTGGTTCCTCACGCCGCGTGAGGTGCAAGTCCTCTTCGGCGGCTACTTGCTCAGGCCCCGGTAACGGCCCACCGCCAACGGGAAGAAGACCGCGAGCAGCAGGAGCGGCCAGGCGACCGCCAGCAGGGCCGCGTGGTCGGCGGCCCACGACGCGGGCGCCGCGGCCGGGTTGCCGAACAGGTCGCGCACGGCCGTGGCCGTCGCCGAGAGCGGATTCCATTCCACCACCGCTCCCAGCCAGCCCGGCATCGACTCCGGCGTGGCGAAGGCGTTGGACAGGAACCCCACCGGCCACACCAGGATCTGCACCGCCTGCACCAGCTCCGGCCGGCCCGCGACCATGCCGAGCCAGATCCCGATCCACAGCATCGCGAAGCGCAGCAGCAGGAGCAGCCCGAAGGCGAGCAGCGCGGCCGCCGCGCCGCCGTGCCAGCGCCAGCCGAGCAGCAGCCCGACCGCGGCCAGGACCAGCAGCCCCACGGCCGACTGGAGCACGTCGGCGGCGCTGCGGCCCACCAGGACCGCCGACGAGGACATCGGCATGGCGCGGAAGCGGTCGATCACCCCCTTGTTCAGGTCTTGGGTGACGGCCGTCAGGGTGGCTTCCAGCCCGAAGGCCATCGTCAGGGCGAGCATCCCCGGGACCAAGAACTCGACGTACTCGCCGTCGATCCCGCGCCCGCCGCCCACCAGGAAGCCGAACATCAGCAACATCATCACGGGGAAGACCAGGCCGACGACCATCTGGACCGGCTGCCGCGCCCAGTGCGCCAGCTCGCGCCGGGTCATCGTCCAGGAATCCGAGACCACCCACGCCGCGCTCATGCAGCCACCCCCTCGCGGTCGGTCAGGTGCAGGAACACCTCGTCCAGCGTGGGGCGCCGGACGGCGAGGTCGGCCGCCTCGACGCCCGCCTCCTCCAGCGTCCGCAGGGTCCGGGCCAGGCCCGCCATGCGGTCCTCCACCGGGAAGCTCAGGGTCAGGGTGTCGGAATCGACGGCGGGGTCGGGCAGCAGCCGCGCCACCTCCGCCAGCCGGGCCGCGTCCCGTAGGACCACGACGATCCGGTCCGCCCCGACCAGGGCCTTCAGCTCGTCGGCCGTGCCCTCGGCCGCGACCCGGCCGCCGTCGATCAGGGCGATCCGGTCGGCCAGTTGGTCGGCCTCCTCCAGGTACTGCGTGGTGAGCAGGACGGTCGTACCGCCGCCGACCAGGGAGCGGACCGCGGCCCACACCTCGGCGCGGCCGCGCGGGTCGAGACCGGTGGTCGGCTCGTCCAGGAACAGCACCTCCGGGTCCGTGATCAGGGAGGCGGCGAGGTCGAGCCGGCGCCGCATGCCGCCGCTGTACTGCTTCACCGCCTTGCGGCCGGTGTCCGTGAGGCCGAAGCGCTCCAGCAGTTCGTCGGCGCGCCGCCCGGCGCGGCGCGCGCCCAGGTGGTGGAGACGGCCGAACATCTCCAGGTTCTGCCGCCCGGCCAGTTCCTCGTCGAGCGCCGCGTGCTGGCCCAGCAGCCCGATGCGGGCGCGGACGGCCGCCGGGTCCGTGGTGACGTCGTGGCCCGCCACCCGGACCACCCCCTGGTCGTGGCGGAGCAGGGTGCTCATGATCCGCACGGCCGTGGTCTTGCCCGCGCCGTTGGGGCCGAGCACCGCGTGCACGGTGCCGGGCGCCACCTCCAGGTCGAGCCCGGCCAGGGCCTGCTGGTCGCCGTAACGCTTGTGCACACCTTCGACGGAGATCGCCAAAGCCACTCCTCGTTAATCAAATTTGACTACTACGACCCGCGAAAGTAGTGCCCGCTCACGAGCTAGTCAAACTTGATTAGGCGTACGGGTTCTCCTGGCCCTCCGCCAGCACCCCGACGAACGGTTCGCCGCCCTCGCCCGCGAAGGAGTACGCGCCCCCCTCGATCCGGGCGACCAGTCCCCGCGTCCACTCCGCCTCCGCGTCCGCGGAGTGGACCCACCTGTGCATGATCTCGCCGATGTGGCCCAGCACCTCCGGACCGCCCTCCGGCGTGTAGTAGTCCGTCACCGACGACCGCCAGAGCGCCAGCTTCGCCATCCGCTCCCGGAGCAGCGCGAGCACCTCGTCCCGCGGCAGGTCGACCATGAAGCCGATCGCCGCGGACAGCACGTCCGTCTTCTGGTCGTACGCCGCGAGGGCCTCGCGCAGCAGCCGGAAGTACTCCTCGCGGCCGGCGTCCGTCACCTCGTACTCGGTCCGCGGCGGACCGCCCGCCGCGCTCGGCCCCACCTCGTGCGCGTGCAGGACGCCCTGCTTCGCCATCTGCTTGAGCGCGTGGTAGATCGATCCGGGCTTGGTGTTCGACCACTCGTGGGCGCCCCAGTACTCCAGGTCGTTGCGCACCTGGTACCCGTGGGCCCGCCCGTGCTGGCGGACCGCACCGAGGACAAGAAGCCGGATCGCTGACATGGGGCCAGGCTAAGCCCCTGCCCCGCTAGCCCATCGCCTAGCCCATCGCCTTGGTGCCGTCGAGGGACTCGCGGACGATGTCCGCGTGGCCCGCGTGCCGGGCGAACTCCTCCACCAGGTGCAGGAGCATCCAGCGCATCGAGACCTTGGCGTCCTTGGGGAACCAGGGCGCCGGCGGGAGGGGGAAGGTCGCGTCCAGGCTCGGGAGGGCGGCGACGAAGGCCGCCGTCTGCTCCGCGACCTCGTCCCAGAAGGCGAGGACCGAGGGGATGGACTCGCCGTCGACCAGGCGGAAGGCCTCGCCCCAGGTCTCCTGGGTGCGCGCCTTCTCGTTCGGCGCCTGCTGGGCGAGGCGCAGCCAGTTCAGCTCGACCTCGGCCACGTGCTTGAGCAGACCGGACAGGGTGAGCTCGCTGGCGCTGGGGCGGCTCGCGGCCTGCTCCTCGCTGAGCCCGAGGACCGATTCGCGGATCGCCGTGCGCTGGGCCTCGACGAAGGCGAGGAGGGTGCCGCGCTCGTCGCCGGGGACTTCGGGGGAAATCTGAGCCATGACCGACCGCCTTGTGCGTGAGGTGTCCTGAGGTGTCGCGCCGGGGGGCTCCTCCCCCCGACACGACACACGCTACGGAGCTTTGAGGTCAGATCCTGTCCTCATTGGCCGCTCAGTTGCCTTCGATCTCCCCGTCGGGGCGGATCGCCGGCAGGGCGGTGGCGGGCTGCGGGAGCAGGGCCTTGGAGAGGTCCTGCTTGCCCGTCGGGTCGAGCCCGTACATCGCCTCGTAGATGTTGCGGACCGCCGGACCCGAGGCACCCGAGCCGGTACCGCCCTGGGAGATCGTCATCACGATCGCGTAGTCCTCGGTGTACGAGGCGAACCACGAGGTCGTCTGCTTGCCCTGGACCTCGGCCGTACCCGTCTTGGCGTGCATCGGGATCTGCTTCTGCGGCCAGCCGCCGAAGCGCCAGGCCGCGCTGCCGTTGGTGGCGACGCCCGCCAGGGCCTCGTCGATGTCGTCACGGGTCTTCGCGTCCATCGGCAGCTTGCCCTGCTCCTTCGGCGCGATCTCCTGGACCGAGGTGCCGTCGGCGCTGACGATCGCCTTGCCGATGCTGGGCTGGTGGAGCGTGCCGCCGTTGGCGATGGCCGAGTAGACGGAGGCCATCTGGATCGGGGTGACCAGCGTGTCGCCCTGCCCGATCGAGTAGTTGATGGCGTCGCCCTCACGCATCTGGTTGCCCTGGCGGCAGTTCTCGTAGGCGATCTTCTCGGCGAAGGAGCCGTTCTTCTTGCCGTCGCGGCACCAGGCGTCCTTGTTCGCGTCGAAGAAGTCCTGCTTCCACTTCCGGTCGGGGACCCGGCCGGGGACCTCGTTCGGCAGGTCGATGCCGGTGCGCTTGCCCAGCCCGAACTCGTGGGCGGTCTTGAGGAACCAGTCCTTCGGGTCCTTCTTCGGCTTGATGCCGCCGTCCTTCTTCCACTCCTGGTCCGCGATGGCGTAGTAGACGGTGTCGCAGGAGACCTCCAGCGCCCGCCCGATGGTGATGTCACCGTGGCCCTGCGACTCGAAGTTCGTGAAGGTCTGGTTGCCGACCGAGTACGAGCTGGGGCAGGGGTAGCGGTTGTTGAACGGGTACCCGGCGTTGACCGCGGCCGTCGAGGTGACCACCTTGAAGATGGAGCCGGGCGCCGCTTGGGCCTGGATGGCCCGGTTCAGCAGCGGGTAGTTCGACTCCTTGCGGGTCAGGCCGGCGTAGTCCTTGGCGGAGATGCCGCCCACCCAGGCGTTGGGGTCGTACGTCGGGTTCGAGGCCATCGCCACGACCCGGCCGGTCTTGGTCTCCATCACCACGACGGCGCCCGAGTCGGCCTCGTAGTTGCGGCCCGTGTTCTTGTCCCGGACCTTGCGGGCCTCGACCATCGCGTTGTTCAGCTCGCGCTCGGCCACCGCCTGCACCCGGGAGTCGATCGAGGTCACGATGTTCGAGCCGGGCCGCGCCGGGTCGGTCTGCCCCTGGCCGATGACCCGGCCGAGGTTGTCCACCTCGTAGCGGGTGACGCCCGCCTTGCCGCGCAGCTCCTTGTCGTACGTGCGCTCCAGGCCGGAGCGGCCGACCTGGTCGGAACGCAGGTACGGCGAGTCCGACTTCTTCGCCTTGGCGATCTCCTCGTCGGTGACCGGTGAGAGGTAGCCCAGCACCTGGGAGGTGTTGGCCTGGTCCGGGGCCGCGTAACGGCGCAGGGCGGTCGCCTCGGCCGTGATGCCCGGGAAGTCCTCGGGGTGCTCGCGGATCTGCAGGGCCTGCTCGGTGGTGGCCTCGTCGCTGACCGGGATCGGCTGGTAGGGGGAACCGTTCCAGCAGGGCTGCTTGGTCTTGGCGTCGCAGAGCCGGACCTTGTCGATGACCTCCTGGGCGTCCATGCCCAGCACCCCGGCGAGCCGGGTCAGCACGGACCTGCCCTTGTCCTTCATGGTCAGCAGCTCGGTGCGGCTGGCGGAGACCACCAGGTGGGTCGCGTTGTCGGCGAGCGGGATCCCGCGCGAATCCAGGATCGACCCGCGCACGGCGGGCTGGACCACCTGCTGGACGTGGTTGTTCTTCGCCTCGTCCGTGTACTCCGAGCCGTTGCGTATCTGGAGGTACCACAAGCGTCCGCCCAGCGTGAGCAACAGCGAGAAGACCACGATCTGGATGACGACGAGACGGTTCTGGACCCGAGGGGTCCGGCCGGTCTCCGGTATGTTGCTCAACTCGTTCTCCCCCGGGCGGCTTCCTACGCCCGGCCGAGTCTAGGGGTGCGACCTGTGAGACCTAGAACGGGAAGGTCGTCCGGCCGTGCTGGACGGAGATCCACTTCTGCGTGGTGAAGGCCTCGATCGTGGCCTCGCCGTTCAGTCGGCCCAGACCCGAGGCCTTCTCGCCGCCGAAGGCGGCCAGCGGCTCGTCCCCGATCGTGGAGTCGTTGACGTGCATCATGCCCGTCTCGATCCGCTGGGCGAAGCGGACGCCCCGCTCCACGTCCCGGGTGTGCACGGCGCCGCTCAGCCCGTAGGGGGTCGCGTTGGTCAGCCGTACGGCCTCGTCCTCGCCGTCGAAGACCACCAGCAGGGCCACCGGGCCGAAGATCTCCTGACTCAGCAGCGGGGAGTCCTCGGGGATCCCGGCGAGCACCGTGGGTTCGACCAGGTTGCCGCGCGTAGACCCGCGCACGAGCGCCTGCGCACCGGATTCCACGGCCTGGTCCACGAGCGCGGTCAGGGCGTCGGCCTGGAAGGAGTTGATCAGCGGGCCGATGTGGGTGTCAGCCTCGTGCGGGTCGCCCGTCTTGAGGGCGCGCACGCGTGCGGTGAACTTCTCGGTGAACTCCTGCGCGACGGAGGCGTCGACGAGGATCCGGTTCGCGGCCATGCAGACCTGGCCCTGGTAGACGAAGCGGCTGAAGACGGCCGCGTCCACCGCGTAGTCGAGGTCGGCGTCGTCGAGCACGACGAGCGCGCTGTTCCCGCTGAGCTCCAGGACCGTGCGCTTGAAGTGGCGGGCGGCGATCGCCCCGACGTGCCGGCCGACCCGGTCCGATCCCGCGAACGAGATGACCTTGGGGACGGGGTGCGTCAGGAGCGCGTCGCCTATTTCGGCGATGTCGGTGACTAGGACGTTCAGCAGGCCGGCCGGCAGCCCGGCGTCCTCGAAGATCTTGGCGATCACGCCGCCGCCCACGACCGGGGCGTTCTGGTTGGGCTTGATGACGACCGCGTTGCCCAGCGCCAGGGCCGGGGCGACCGACTTCAAGGCCACCAGGAAGGGGAAGTTGAAGGGGCTGATCACCGTGACGACGCCCACGGGGAGCCGCTGGACCCGGTTCTCCTTGCCCTTGACCAGCGAGGGCAGGATCCGCCCCTCGGGCCGGACGGCGAGCTGGAGGGACTCGCGGATGAACTCCATCGCGAGGTGGACCTCGTACTCGGCCTTGGGACGCGTCCCGCCGAGCTCGTCGATCATCGCCTCGACGATCTCCTTCTCGCGCTCCTCGGTGATCCGCAGGGCGCGCTCCAGGACCGCGCGTCTGACGTAAGGGCTGGTGGCGGCCCACTCGCGCTGGGCGCGCTCGGCGCCGCGGTAGGCCCGGTCCACCTGCTCGACCGTGGCCACGGTGATGGCGGCGAGCTTCTCCCCGTTGAAGGGGTTGACGTCGATGATGTCCCACGAACCGGTACCGGCCAGCCATTCGCCGTCGATGTACTGGTGAGCCAGGTCGCTGAATATGGACATGCCATCCCTTACTGCGAGCGCGCACCCGTGCGCTGCACCGGAGACCGATCGGTCATCATGCACTGATCAGACGTCATACTACGTGCGATTCAAGACAGTTGGAGCAGGCCACGGAGAAGATCCCTGGTCCGCTCAGCATCGGGGCAATCCGCCTGGAGCCGTTCCATCGCCCGCTCGTACTGCCCCACTTCCTCGCCCTTGTCCAGGTAGAGGGCACTGGTGAGCTGTTCCAGATAGACGATGTCCTGGAGGTCGGACTCGGGGAAGCGCAGCAGGGTGAAGGCTCCGCTCTCGCCCGCGTGCCCGCCGAAGGAGAAGGGCATCACCTGAAGCTGCACGTTGGGTCGCTGGGAAACCTCGATGAGGTGCTCCAGCTGACCGCGCATGACCTCGCGGTCCCCGTACGGGCGGCGCAGCGCGGCCTCGTCGAGGACGGCGTGGAAGACGGGGGCGTTCTCGGAGACGAGGACCTTCTGGCGCTCCAGGCGCAGGGCGACGCGGCGGTCGACCTCGGCGGCGGTGGCGCCGGGCATGCCGCGGCTGACGACGGCGTGGGCGTACGCCTCGGTCTGCAACAGGCCGTGGACGAACTGGACTTCGTAGATCCGGATGAGCGAAGCAGCGCCCTCCAAGCCGATGTACGTCTGGAACCACCCGGGCAGCACGTCGCCGTAGCTGTGCCACCAGCCGGTCGCATTGGCCTCCCGGACCAAACCGAGCAGCGACTCGCGCTCCGTGCTGTCCGTGACTCCGTAGAGCGTGAGGAGGTCCTCGACGTCCCTCGCCTTGAAGCTCACCCTTCCCAACTCCAAGCGGCTGATCTTCGATTCGGATGCGCGGATCGAGTAGCCGGCCGCCTCACGGGTGATGCCGCGGGATTCTCGGAGTCGCCTGAGCTGGGAGCCCAGGAGGATGCGGCGCACCACGGAACCGCTGGCTTCTGCGGTCACTAGTACTGCCCTCCCCATCTCAATTGGCACGCGCGTGGTGTGCGCGAGCGTCTTGGGACCCCCGTACCCCAGGGGCCGCAGTCTGCCACCAAAACGCATCGGCTCGTACTCGTTCTGTAACGGAATCCCGTCTTCGCGAAAAGAAGTCCGTCAGGATGCGTAGGAAGAAATGAGTCAGAACCGTCACGGGAGTGGACAGGTCCGGCGCGTGCACGTGCATCTGCCCTTGCATCCGGCTCGAGCATTCGGAACGATGGTCCCCGCGCACCTGCGTGCTGTTCGCGCCGGCGCCGGACCCACCCCGCAGTTCTTTCTGGACGGAGATGACCGCTCCGCCCGCGAATCCCGGGAGTGCCTCGCATGGGGACGAATGGATCGACCATGCTCGAGCCGTTACGGCAGGGGCTGCCCCCGGTCGACCCCACGGCTGTCTCCGGGTCCGCCTCCTGCGCCCTTCCCGCTCGCTACGACGCCGTTCGCGGAGCACGCTCCTTCTGTCGTTCGACCCTGTCCCAGTGGGGCCTCGACGACCGCTTCGACGATGTGGCCCTGGTCGTCTCCGAACTCGTCACCAACGCGCTGCGCCACGCCCTGCCCGAGGACGCGCGGGGGGCGGACGCCGAACCGGAGCCGCCCGTACGGCTGCACCTGATGCGGTGGAGCACGCGGCTGGTGTGTGCGGTGCGGGACCCCAGCGAGGACCGGCCCGGAGGGGCGTTCTCGCCGGAGCACACCGAGGAGAACTTCGACCTGGAGTCCGGGCGCGGGCTGTTCCTGGTGGACTCGTACAGCGACAGCTGGGGCTGGCACCCGCTCGCGGGCCGGCTGACCGGCAAGGTGGTCTGGGCGCTCTTCCTGCTCCAGGACTGAACGGCCGCCGGCCTCCGACCGAGGGCGAACACAAGACAACTGGCCGGGATCGATCATTGCGATCGGTCCCGGCCAGTGCACGTGCATGGCTTGATGGGCGCGCTGTTCCGTCAGTTGATCAGGTGATCGAACTCGCCGTCCTTGACGCCCAGGAGCAGGGCCTCGATCTCGGCCGGCGTGTAGACGAGCGCCGGCCCATCGGGAAAGCGTGAATTGCGCATGGCGACATCGCCTCCCGGCAGCCGCGCGAACTCCACGCAGGAACCCTGCGAGTTGCTGTGTCGGCTCTTCTGCCACGTCAGCTCAAACAAGGTAGCGAGTTCTGCAGATGCCATCCCGTTGTACGCGTGGTCCACAGGAAGCCCCCGATAGTGCAGATGTCAACTCCTCCGGATCATAGCTGTGTTCATAAGCTGCTGCACGGGCAGATGCACGTGCACGCGGGGTGCTCCGTTGATCACAGACAGGTCCTACTCGCGGGTATCACCCCATCGTGACACCCGACGCTCCCGTATCGCCCTCACGCCGTCCCGGTGTCGCCGCGCTGCGCCCCGAACCATGGCGCCGAGCGCAACGACTTTCAGGACTTCTTCAGATTTGTCCTGACCCGGGCCGGGCCTGTTCCATGAACCGGTCGTTCGAAAAGAAGCCGACCCGCCCGAAAGGTGGAACGCCCGTGTTCCGCAACGCCGTCCAGCCCTGGCACCTGCTCGTGCTCCTGGTGGTCTGCCTGCTCGTGTTCGGTTCCAAGAAGCTTCCCGACATGGCCCGCTCGCTGGGCCGGTCGATGCGCATCCTGAAGTCGGAGGCGCACGCCCTGCGCTCGGAGGAGTCCCCTAGGGACGCGGGTCAGGACGCAGGTACGAACGCGCCCGCAGTCCCGCGCACGGGCGCGGGCACGGGCACTCCCTAGCGGGGCAGCGGCTTCTGCCTGCCGCCCACGTGGGCGCGGTCGGCGGCGGCCGTGCCGTCCTCCCAGCCCGCGTGGTCGGTGGCGCCGCGCAGCCGGGTCGTGGTGGTCCGGGGGAACATCTCCTCCGCCCGCGAGGTGACCGCCACGTCGCGGGCCACCAGGGCCGGCAGGTTGTCGGGGGCCTCCGTCGCCGCGTGCTCGGCGGTCTCGGCGAGCCGGTGGCCGAGCCGGCTGGCGTAGGCGAGCAGGAAGGACTGCCGGAAGGTCTTCGTCCGCTTGCGCCCGCCGGAGCGCTGCGCGGCCTCCGCACGGGTCATCGCCGCCGTGCCCTGCACGAGCAGCGAGGTGTAGAGCAGCTCCACCGCCTCCAGGTCGCTCTCGAAGCCGACCACCGTGGAGAACTCGAAGCCGCTGTTCCACACCGCCCGGCAGCGGTTGGCGGTGGCCACCGCGTCGAGCAGCACCGCCTTCGCCTCCTCGTACGGCGGCTCGACACCGATCCGGCAGGCGCCGGGCACCTGGGCCGGTCCCCTGCCGCTCGCCGCCAGTAGCGCCTCGTCCACGGTGTGCCGGGCCATCAGCTCCTGGGCCTTGGCGCTGAGCGCCTCCGCCTCGTCCGGGAAGGTCGTCGCCTCGGCCTTGGCGAGCAGGGCCCGGATCCGGCCCAACATGCGCGGCTCGATGTGGGCGTGCTCGGCGAGCGCGTCGACCGGGTCACCGGGCAGCGGACCCACCGGTTCTATCGAGGGCAGCCGGATCAGCAGCCGCAGCACCTCCAGGAAGGTGGTGGCCAGTGTGAACCGGTCGGCCCGTTCCCGCTGCGCGAGCCGGTCGGCGTACTCCTCGTCGCCCGTCCACCACACCTCGGCGGCGCCCCAACGCGCCGGGAGCCGGGCGTAGCGGCGCGCCTCGGCGGCGATCAGGTCCCCGGTGATCCGCAGGTGCCGCTCGTCGAGGTCCCGGCGGACCAGCCGCAGCACGTCGGCCGGCTGCCAGCCCCGCTCCCAGCCCTGGCGTACGTACGCCTCCCCGCGCGCCAGCAGCTCCCGCCCGACCGCGGGCCAGCCCCCCTGGTCCGCGACGAGCAGCGAGGCGCCGGTGTCCAGCCCGGCGTCATCCTGGGCGTAGAGGGCGGCGGCGAAGGCTCGGTCGACGGTCTCGGCAAGGTCTCTCACACCCCTCAGCTTGGCATGTCCGCCTTCGCGTCCCATTCCCGGCGGGCGGCCTCGATCCGTGCACGGTGCTCCAGCGACCACTCCGCGAGGCCCTTGACCAGGAGGGTCAGGCTGCGGCCGAGGTCGGTCAGCTCGTACTCGACCTGGGGCGGCACGGTGGCGTGCACGGTCCGGGTGACCAGGCCGTCGCGCTCCAGGCGGCGGACGGTGAGGGTGAGCATCCGCTGCGAAATGCCGTCGACCGCGCGCTGGAGCTCCTTGAACCGGCGCATGCCGGCGCCGAGTTCCACCACGACGAGGACGGACCACTTGTCGCCGAGCCGGTCGAGGACGTCGCGGATGCCGCAGTCGTCGTCGCAGCTGAGCAGCGGCTCGGGCAGGGGCTCGGGGGTGGTTATCCCGGTGTGCCCTACTGACATGGAAGTGCCTCCTTACGCGTCGTGCACCCTTCGGCACACGATGTTCCCGCCCCTGAAGCCAATCAGGCCGACGGGCGCGAACACGAAGGACTCCCCATGCTTTTGATCACCGGCACCTCCGGCGGACTCGGCTCACTGATCGCGCGCCGGCTGGCGGACCACCCTGTCGATGCGGGCCGGCCGGAGGTACGGTTCGGCACCCGCGCCCCGGACGGCCCCGGTCAGGTCCGGGTGGACTTCGACGACCCGGACTCCCTCGACTTCACCGGGGTGGACACCCTGCTGCTCATCTCCGCCGGCTACGGCGAGGACGACCAGGTCATCGCGCGGCACGGGGCCGCCGTCTCGGCCGCCGAGCGGGACGGGGTGCGGCACGTCGTCTACACCAGCCTCACCGGGGCGGGCGACCACCTGCCGTACGCACTGGCGCACCGCTGGACGGAGCGGCGCCTGCGCGGCTCCGGCCTGGCCTGGACCGTCCTGCGCAACGGCCTGTACGCGGAGCTGCTGGCCGCGCTCGCCGCGCCGGGGCCCGACGGGGTGATCACCGCCCCGCTGGGCGCAGGCCGGCTTGCGGCGGTCGGGCGGGAGGACCTCGCGGAGGTGGCGGTCCGGGTGGCCCTGGCACCCGACGCGCATGCCGGGCAGGTCCACGAGCTGGTGGGCGACCGCCCGCTGGGCGGAACGGACCTTGCCGCGGCGGTGGGCGCCCGCTACGCCCCGGGCTCGCTGGCCCGGGCCCGCAGCGCCCTCTCCGGCCCGGCCGCGGCGCCCTTCCAACCCCCGATGCTGGTGGCCACGTACTCGGCCGTCGCGGCGGGCTTCCTGGACGCCCCGGACACGGGCACCCTGCGCCACCTCCTCGGCCGCCCCCCGCGCCCGGCCCTGGAGATCTACGCCACGGCGGCGGGGATCCGGGGCGGAGCCCCGATGCCCAGCCCCGCAGGGGGTACCTCCCAGCAGTAGCTGGGAGATTTCGAGGCGCGGGGATCCGGGGCGGAGCCCCGATCTCCAGCCCCACCGGCCCGATCTCCAGCCCCGCCGGCGTTTGAGGCGCGGGGGTCCGGGGGCTGGCCTCCGGCGACGGCGCCGCACCTGCCCCGCGGACCTGCACCCCCGCACCCCCGCGGCACGGCGGCACGGCGGCACGGCGGCACGGCGGCACGGCCACTGTCAGACCCCGGTGGGACACTCGCACCCATGAGCGACAGCACTCCCCGGTGGGCCCTCGCCGAGGACGGCGACGGGTGGTGGCACGCCGCGCCCGTACCCCCCACGGACGGAGTCCGGCTCCGCGTCCGCGACCCCGCCGAAGCGATCCGCTCCGCCCCGCCCGGCACCCGCTGGGTCTGGCGGTCCACCGCGGCCGTCTACCCCCGCCTGCTCGCCACGGGCACCCGCGTCGAGCGGTGCCACGACATCGAGGACGCCGAGCTGCTGCTCCTCGGCCACGAGGGCCGCTTCGGGGAGCCCCGCTCGGCGGCCGCCGCCTGGGCCCGGCTCACCCACACCCCCGTACCGCCCGATCCGCGCCCGCGCGCCGCCGGACCCCGCGCCCAGGACTCCCTCTTCGAGCCGCAGCCCGCCCCGGTCCCCCTGGACGCCCTGCTCGCCGTCCACGCCGACCAGACGGAGCGGCTCGGCGCCACCGCCCACCCCGACCGAATGCGGCTGCTCGCCGCCGCCGAGTCGGCGGCCTTCCTCGTCGCCGCCGAGATGAACCGCGTGGGCCTGCCCTGGCGGGCCGACGTGCACCGCGCCCTGCTGACCGAGCTGCTCGGTGAGCGGTACGGGGGCGGCGGGGAGCCCCGGCGCCTCGCCGAGCTGGCCGACCGCGTGTCGGAGGCCTTCGGCAGGCGCGTGCGCCCCGATCTGCCCGCCGACGTCATCAAGGCCTTCGCCGGGGCCGGGATCAAGCTCAGGTCCACCCGCCGCTGGGAGATCCAGGAGCTGGACCATCCCGCCGTCGAGCCGTTGATCGAGTACAAGAAGCTGTACCGGATCTACACCGCCCACGGCTGGGCCTGGCTCGCGGACTGGGTCCGGGACGGCCGCTTCCGCCCGGAGTTCATCCCCGGCGGCACCCTCACCGGCCGCTGGGTCACCAACGGCGGTGGGGCCCTGCAGATCCCCAAGGTGATCCGCCGGGCCGTGGTCGCCGACCCCGGCTGGCGGCTCGTCGTCGCCGACGCCGACCAGATGGAGCCGCGCGTCCTCGCCGCGATCTCCCGCGACCCCGCCTTCATGGAGGTCGCCGGGGAGGCCTCGGACCTCTACACCGCCGTCTCCCGCCAGGGCTTCTCGGGCGACCGGGACAAGGCCAAGCTCGCCGTGCTCGGCGCCGTCTACGGCCAGACCTCCGGGGACGGCCTGAAGAACCTGGCCGCGCTGCGCCGCCGCTTCCCCCGGGCCGTCGCGTACGTGGACGACGCGGCGAAGGCCGGGGAGGAGGGCCGGCTCGTACGGACCTGGCTGGGCCGCACCTGCCCGCCGCCCGCCGGCTCCGGCGAGGGGGACGAGGCCGGTGACGGCGGTGTCGACCCGGGCGAGGGGTACGGGGAGGGCGGGGCCGGGACCGCGCAAGACCGGGACGACGGCTGGACCCCGAGCTACGCCTCCACCAACACCCGGGCCCGCGGCCGGTTCACCCGCAACTTCGTCGTCCAGGGCAGTGCGGCCGACTGGGCCCTGCTGCTGCTCGCGGCCCTGCGGCAGGCGACCGCCGGAATGCGGGCCGAGCTGGTGTTCTTCCAGCACGACGAGGTGATCGTGCACTGCCCGGTCGAGGAGGCCGGGGCCGTCGTGGAGGCGATCCGGGCCGCCGGCGAGCGGGCCGGCCGAATCGCCTTCGGTGACACCCCGGTCCGCTTCCCGTTCACGACGGCGGTCGTGGAGTGCTACGCGGACGCCAAGTGAGGGGGATCAGCCGGCGGGCGCCGTCAGTTTCCACTCCGGGGCGAGCGCGATCTGCCGCAGCTGCGCCATCGTCAGCGCGGGTGCGGGGCGGGTGGTCGGACCGTTCTGGTCCGCCGTGTTGAAGGCGCTGACCACCACGCGCAGCCCGTCCTTGCGCAGGGTGTCCACCTTCCACTGGGTCACGCTCCTGTCCTTCTCGCCGGGCCCCGCCATGACCTTCACCTTGGTCCCGTCGGACTCCTCGGTGACGGCGGAGTTCCCGGTGAAGCCCGAGGGGTTCGCGTTCGGCTGGACGTTGATCTGGACCAGGGACTTGCCCTTGCCGTCGTCGTGCACGACGTAGCCGTAGGACCCCTGCCCGCCCTTGGAGACGATCGGGACGGTGATCGCGAACTGGTTCAGCAACTGCTCCAGGGCGTCCACGGCCTTCCGGTCCCGCAGGACGATCGACTCCGGCGCGGGCGCCGGCTCGGGATCGGCCGCCGGCAGGTCGTTCAGGGCCGGGTGCCACGTGTCCGAGGTGACCAGGGTCTTCAACTGCGCGATGGTCAGCGGCGGGTCGGTCCGGGAGACGGGGGCGCCCTTGTCGACCGCGGCGTTCCACTCGGACGCGTCGACCAGGAAGCCCTGCGCGGTCACCAGCACGGCCCGCCAGACCTTGGTGTCCGTACGGCGGTCCGGGTACTCGTACCCCTGGTGAAGCAGTAGCCGGGAGCCGTCCGGCAACTGCTCGGTCCGGCAGGCGTCGTAGGCGTGCAGGTTCTCGTCCCCGCACTCGGTCTGTGCGCGGGCCCCGCTGCCGAACGGGTCCACCCGCTGGAGGCTGAGGGAGATGGCCGCCGGGCCCTTCCCGTCGTCGTAGACGACCCCGACCCGCGGTCCCAGCTCGGCGTCCGTGCCCCGCGCCTCGGGCTCGGTGAGTCGACCGCCCGGCAGGAGCGACTTCAGGTTGGCGATCATCTGCTCGGCGGTGACCGCGCCGGTGCCGGTCAGCCGCCCGTTGCCCGGCGGGTTCGGCGCCGGCGCCGCGACACGGACCGCGCCCGCGGCCCCGGAGTCGGCGAACAGGCCGCCGGAGTAGGCCCCCGCGGTGGCGATCAGGACCAGGGCCAGCGCGGATCCGCCGGCCACGGCGGCCCGGCGGCGCGCCAGTTGCCGGCCCCGCCGCTCACCCGCTTCGGCGAGGGCACCGGGGTCGGCCGTGAAGCCCGCCCCCGTGCGCCGGAGGGCTTCGGCGAGTTCGTCTTCAAAGGACATGGGAAACCAGGCCTTCCGTTTGCCGGGTGCGGTCGGAGGAGCGAACGGACCGGCGGTGTCAGTGGTCCACGAAGGCGGTGAGGCTGCCGCCCAGCTGCTCCCGCAGCCGTGCGAGCGCCCGTGAGGTCCGGGTACGGACCGCCGCCGAGGAGGCGTTCATCGCGTCGGCGGTCTCCTCGACGCTGCGGTCCTCCCAGTAGCGCAGCACCAGCACCGCCCGGTCCTTGGGCGCCAGCCGGCCCAGCGCCTCCAGCAGCGTCAGCCGTAGCGCCGGATCCCCGCCGCCCGGCGCGGGCGCACCCCGGTCGGGGAGCTCCCCGACCGGCCGTTCGCCCGCCGAACGACGGCGCTGGTGCGTGAGGAAGACCCGTACCAGCACCGTCTGGGCGTAGGCCGCCGGATTGTCGATGCGGGAGATCCGGCCCCACCGCTGGTACATCCGCCCCAAGGTCTCCTGCACCAGGTCCTCCGCGAGGTGGGTGTCCCCGCCCACGAGCAGGCATGCCGACCTGTACAGCGGGCCCGAGCGGCCCGCGGCGAACTCACGGAACCCGTCCCTGCGCCCGTGGCGCATCTGCTCCCCCCTCGCGTCCGTCCCACTCCTGTGACGCGATGGCGGCGGAGAATGTTTCATCCCCCGCCGCCCTTTCCGCCGCCGTCCCCGTCGGTACTCCTGCCGCGGGCCGGTCAGCCCAGCTCGTGGAAGTACACGTGGAACTCCTCCCGGACGAAGCCCTCCGCCTCGTACAGCCCCTGCGCGACGGTGTTGTCGTACGCGGTCTCCAACTGCACGCCGGACACCCCGGCCTCGCGGGCCCGGCGCAGCACCTCGCGCAGCAGCGCCCGGCCGGCTCCGGTGCGGCGGCCGGCAGGAGCGACGTAGAGGTCGTTGAGGACCCAGGCGGTGCGCAGGGAGAGGGACGAGAACCCGCGGTAGACCTGCGCGAAGCCGACCGTTCCGACCTCCGGGACGTCGGCGAGCAACACCAGCGATTCGTCCTTGGCGATCCGCTCCTCCAGGAAGGCCCGCGGGGCGTCCGGGTCCTCGACGTCCACCTCGTAGAAGTCGAGGTAGCCGCGGAACAGCACGGCCGCGGCGTCGACGTCCGCCTCGCCGGCCGCACGGACCGAGACTGCGGGAGCGGAGTCTTCCGCCGGAGACCGGCCGTCCCGCTGTACTGCCTGACCGTTCATGTGCGTCTCCCTCAGGGGTGTTTGGCGCGCCGTGGACCATGGTGGGTGGAGGGGCCGAGCCGTCCGGACCCCCGGCGCCCTCGACTGCCTACGCTACGGCCGGAGTCGGCCGTGACGAAGGACGGGCCGCCCGTGCGACGGCCGGCCCCGGGACCGGAGTCCCGGGGCCGGCCGTGCACAAGGGCCGTCGACCGTCACCGCTACGACGTCGGCTGGGCGGGGAGCGTGTAGACCCGGTCGGGGGTCACGATCTTGGTGATCGCTTCGCCGAACAGAGTGCTGGGCTCCTGGCCCTGGTACCCGATGTCCGTGTTGAGCAACACGACCAGCGTGGCCTTCGATTCCGGTAGGTAGAGGACCAGCGACCCGTAGCCCGGCAGTGAGCCGTTGTGCCCGATCCAGCCCTGGACGTTGAAGATGCCGAGGCCGTAGCCCGTACCCGGGAGCGCGTCGACCACGTCGAGGCGCTGGGCCTGGGTGGCCGGGGTCAGCAGGGTCCCGGTCGCCAGGGTCTTCGCCCAGCTGCGCAGGTCGGGGAGGTCGGAGATCATCGCGCCGGCCGCCCAGGCCCAGGAGGGGTCCCAGTCGGTGGAGTCCTCGACCTTCCCGGAGGCCGTCTGGTTCGTGTAGCCGTGGGCGTGCGGACTCGGGAACTCCGGGCCCGTGGGGAACACCGTGTGCTTCAGCCCGGCGGGCTCGACGACCTCCCGGTCGATGAACCGGTCGAGGGGGACGCCGCTGACCTTCTCCACCACCAGGCCGAGCAGGATCAGGTTGGTGTTGCAGTAGTAGAACTTGGCGTTCGGCTCGAAGAGCACCGGGTGCTTGAAGGAATAGTCGAGCAGTTCCTGCGGAGTGAAGCGCCGGTCGGGATCGCTGGTCAGCGCCTTGAAGAAGTCCTCGTCCGCCGAGTAGTTGAACAGACCGCTCCGCATGCCGGCCAGCTCGCGCAGGGTGATCCGGTCGCCGTTCGGGACGCCGTCGACGTACTTGCCGATCGGGTCGTCCAGACCGACCTTCCCCTCGTCCACCAACTCCAGCAGGGCGGTCACGGTGAAGGTCTTGGTCACGCTGCCGATCCGCATGTTCAGGTTCGGGGTCATCGGCGCGCCCGTGGCCTTGTCGGCGATGCCGAAGGACCGTACGTAGTCGCCCTTGCCCGGAGCCGACACGGCCACGATCACGCCCGGGATCTTCGCCTCCGCCAGAACCTTCTTGATCGCGGCGTCCAACTGGCGGGTGACGGCGGGGGTCAGCTGCGCGAACCCGTCCGAGGCGGGTGTCGGGCTCGGCGCCGGAACCGTCGCGGCGGGCACGCGCGCCGCGTCCCCCGCGTACACCGTGCCCGCGCCGGCCCCCGTACCCACGGGCCCCACCACGAGTCCGAACGCCGCCACTGCCACGGCGGCACTGCACCAGCGCGTCGTCATGTCCGGCCTCCTCACCCGCCGAGCCAAGGAACCATCTCTCCACGCTAGACCTGTGCACCCGGGCGGGCGACCGGAGCTGGCAACGACGAATTCGTCCAAAAATCTATTCTAGAAATATCTCCGGATCGGTCAGACTTCCCCCCATGACCGGTCGTACCTCCGGCCCCTGGCCGGAACCCGACGAGCAGCGACCCGACGGCTTCGGCCCGCCGCCCGCACCCTTCGCACCGCCCGCACCGCCGGCACCGCCGGCACCCTTCGCACCGGGCGCCCCGCGATCCGGCGGCCGGCGACGGCTGCCCCGGCCCGTGGCCGCCGTCGGCACCGCCCTGGCGCTGCTCGCCGCCCTGCTCCTCATCGGCGGCGGCGCCCACCACCTCACGGTCCGCGACGAGTCCGCGCAGCCCCCGGCCGGACCCTCCGGTTCGCCCCCGGTCGACCGCGGCGACGGCAAGGGCCCCGGTGGGGGACCCGACGCCTACGACCCCAACGCCGGCATCCGGGCGGGCGAGGCCCGGGTCTGGCTGCGCGACAACCAGGCCGAGGTGGCCGGGGCGGGCACCTCGCAGTACGGCCCCTGGCGGGTGGGCGACACCGTGGTAGGCGCCCTGACGAGCGGTTTCACCGGCTATGCGGTGGCCGACGGCCAGGAGAAATGGAAGCTCTCGATCCAGACCCCGCTGTGCGGGGTCCCGCCGGCCCCGTCCACGAACGGCAAGCTCGTCGTGGGGGTGAAGGAAAGCGCGTCGGAGACCTCGCGCTGCACCCACCTCCAGCAGATCGACCTCGCCACGGGGCGGGCGGGGTGGAAGGTTCCGGTGCCGCCGGAGAACGCCCACGACACCACGACGCAGTTCGAGCTGGCGATCAGCGGTGACACCGTGGTCGTCGCCCGGGCGGCCGTCATGAGCGGCTTCTCGGTCACCGACGGCCACAAGCTCTTCGGTACGTCGAGCCCGAACGGCTGCTATCCGTCCGCCGTCGCCGGGGGCTCGCGGCTCATCGCCATCCGCCAGTGCCCCGACCCCAAGGACGCCGTCGCGCGCGGACAGGCGATGGTCGAGGAGCTGGATCCGGCCACCGGCGTCGCGCGGTGGGGCTACAAGTACGCCCAGAACTGGACGGTCGGCCGCGTGCTCTCCATCGACCCGTTGGTGATCGCCGCGCACCACAAGGACAAGAAGACCTGGAACCTCACGGCGTTCGCCGGCGACGGCGCGGTCCGCTCACAGGGCTCCCCCGCCTTCGGGGTGAGCGGCCGGTGCAACGGGTTCGGCAACGCGAGCGGCTTCCAGGAGTGCTACGCCGCCACGGCCGACGCCGACTCCCTCTACATCGGCGCGGGCAAGCCCGGGGCCACCCTCGACACCGAGGACACCGGCCAGGTCGTCGCCGTCGACCTGAACACCGGCAAGGAGCGGTGGCGCACCGCCGAGCAGCCCAAGGGGCGCACCATGTGGCCGCTGGCCGTCGAGGACGGTCGGGTCCTCACGTACGTCACCCCCGGCAACGGCGAAGCGGGGGCGGTCGTCTCCCTCGCCGCGACCGACGGAGCCGTGCGATCGGTCCTGCAGAGCCCGGCCGCGGCCCGCGGCGCCGAGGGCGTCTTCTACCCCCACGGCGTCCGCATCGCGTGGGCGGGCGGACGGTTGTTCCTGCTCAACGGCCGGGTCTACAGCCCCGAGCCGCGCAAGGCGAGCCGCGCGATCCTGTCCTTCGGCACGTAGGGCAGGCAGGTACCAGGAGGGACACCGTGGACAATCCGTACCAGCAGCCGAGTCACCCCGGCGGCCCGTACCCGCCGCCGCCGCGGCCGTCGCAGCAGCCCGGCGGCGGGCGCCGGATCAGCAGGAGGCGGCTCGCCGTCGGGATCTGCACCGTGACCGCCCTGGCGGTCGCCGCCGCCGCGACCGGTGTCGCACTCGGCGCCCGCACGAACCGGGACCGCATCCGGGCGGCCGCGGCGGCGTCGGCGGCGGACCCGACGAAGCCGCTCGTCGCGGGCTGGAAGACCGTGATCAACCCCACCCACGGCACGGCGTTCGACGTCCCGCCCGGGTGGGAGGTCCTCGAACCCCAGGTCTTCAGCGGCTACGAGGACAGCAAGGACCCGGAGAAGGTCCTCATCGGGCACACGGCCCCGGCCTTCTACAAGTCCCAGTGGTGCAGCATCGACGCGGACGGCGACGGCCAGGTCACGGACGTCCGGCTCGCCAACGTGGGCACCAAGGGCGCCGGTGGCGCCAAGGACCCCACCGACACCGCCGTGAAGGAGGCGCCCACCTGGGTCTACGCCGCCTACACCCAGCCGGACAAGAGCGTGGTCAAGGCGGACGCGCCGGTGGCGTACACCACGAAGTCGGGGGTGAAGGGGAGTTACGTCAAGGCCCGTTCCTCGGGCGCCCCGCGGCCCAACCGCTGCGCGGGCGACGGCCAGGCGGTCGTCTTCGGCTTCAAGAACTCCCGGGGCGACCTCGTCTCCTGGGACTTCTACGGCCGCACGGGCGTCCCGGGCGCCGTCGACGACGCCCTGATCATGCGCATCCTGAGCACGGTCCGGCTGGCGGGCGACCCCAAGGACCCCGGCCCCGGGCCGTGATCGCCCGCCCGCCGCTCCGCGTGGCCGCGCCTCGTACCGCTACCGGCAGCTGTTCGGCGAGCCGCGGCCCGTCCCGTGGCCCGCCGTGAACATGGGTGTGTACGAACTGTTCGTGCTTCTGCCAGCTGTGTTCAGGGATCCAGTAGCCCGTGCGGCCCCGAGCGGGCAGCGTGACGACGGGAGCCGTCACACGGCCGGCACGATCCTCAGCGATCGGATCCCTCGCGCGAGGCGATGCGCCGGATGGGCGAGGTGTCCGCACCTGGCCCAGATCCGGCGTCTGAGACCAGGACCGAAAGCGAGAGCACCCGGGCAGCCCGTGCACGGCGGCGGCGCAAGATCCGGTGAATAGCAAAAGCCCCGGGTCACGGCGAGTGATTCCCGGGGCTTCGCTGGAGCCGCCTTCGGGATTCGAACCCGAGACCTACGCATTACGAGTGCGTTGCTCTGGCCAACTGAGCTAAGGCGGCACCGCTGATCAGACAAGTGTTCCCTCGAAGAGGGGCGCTCATCAGCAGCGGCGCCAAGTCTACAGGCTCTGGACGGGTGCCCCGAACCAGGTTTCGCCGCGGCGCGACGCAGGTCACATATCAGGGTGATCGCCTCATAGCCGACACCTTTCGCTACCAAGCCGGACGGGGGTCCCGCAGGTGCGCCGGGAGCAAGCCGTGCACCGGGGCGGCGGTCTCAGCACTTCTTGCCGTCCTGCGGGGCCTTGCCCTCCAAGAGGTAGCGGTTGATCGCGGTGTCGATGCAGGCGCTGCCGCGCCCGTACGCCGTGTGGCCGTCGCCGTCGTAGGTGAGGAGCTGGCCCGATTCGAGTTGGCCGGCCAATGCCTTGGCCCACTTGTACGGGGTCGCCGGGTCGCGGGTCGTGCCCACCACCACGATCGGCGCGGCGCCCTTCGCGGTCAGCTCCCTCGCCTTGCCGGTGGCCTTCACGGGCCAGTACGTGCAGTTCAGCGCGGCCCAGGCCAGGCCCGTGCCGAAGACCGGGGAGGCCTTCTCGAAGGACGGCAGGGCGGTGTCGACGGCCTCGGGGCCGCTGAAGGCGGGGGGCTGGTCGAGGCAGTTGACGGCGGCGTTCGCGAACATCAGGTTGGCGTACTTGCCGTCCGCCTCGCGCTCGTAATAGGTGTCGGCCAGGCTCAGCAAGCCCGATCCGTCGCCGTTCATCGCCGAGCTGAGCGCCTCGCGCAGCTGCGGCCAGGCGCTCTCGTCGTACAGCGCCGCGATCACCCCTGTCGTGGCCAGGGCCTCACCCAACGGGCGGTCCGGGTCGCCGCTCGCCACGGGCTGGGCGTCGACCTTGCGGAAGAACTCCTTCAGGCGCGCCTCCACCGCGTTCGGGTCGCCCTTGCCGAGCGGGCAGTCGGGCTGCTTCGCGCAGTCCTTGGCGAAGGCGGTGAAGGCGGTGTTGAAGCCCTCCGTCTGGTCCCGGTTCAATTCGAGCGCGGGCCGGGTGGGGTCCATCGCCCCGTCCAGGACCAGCCGGCCGACCCGGTCCGGGAAGAGGTCCGCGTACGTGGCGCCCAGGAAGGTGCCGTACGAGGCGCCGACGTAGTTGAGCTTCTTGTCCCCGAGCAGCGCGCGCAGCAGGTCCATGTCCCGGGCGGCGTCGACGGTGGAGACGTGCGGCAGGACCCGCCCGGATTTCGTCTGGCAGGCGGCTGCGAACTCCTTGAAGGCCTTCACCAGCTCGGCCCGCTCGGCCGGGTCGTCCGGCGTCTGGTCCACCTGGGTGTACTTGTCCATGGCCGGGCCGCTCAGGCACTCGACGGGGCTGCTGCGTTCCACCCCGCGCGGGTCGAAGGACACCATGTCGTACCGGGCCCGGACGGCCGCGGGATAGCCGATGCCCGCGTACGCCTGGAGGTAGCCGATGCCGGAGCCGCCCGGGCCGCCCGGGTTGACCACGAGCGAGCCGAGCCGCTTGCCGGGACCGGTGGCCGTTCGGCGCGACACCGCGATGTCGACGTCCTGGCCGGAGCCGGGGTTCGCGTAGTCCAGGGGGGCCTTCATGGTGGAGCACTGGAATCCGGGGACACCACAGTCGCGCCAGGTCAGCTTCTGGTTGTAGTACGGGCGCAACGCGGCCGCGTCGGGGGACGGCTGCGCCGCTGCCGTGCCGGACCCCGATGGGGAGAACGCGGCGGCCCCGGGCTCCCCCAGCCCGCCCGAGGTGCACCCGGAGAGCAGCAGCCCGGCAGCTGCGATCACGGTTCCGGTGGTACGCAGCAGGCGACTGGTGTCCATCCCCGGAGCGTACGTCTTAACGGAGGACGTGAGCAGGCGCTCCGGGACCAGACGGCCGCACGCCTTCCGTGGCCCCTACCTGCCCCGGCACGGACCGGCTGCTACCCGGCCCTGACGACCGGTTCGCCCGTACGGGTGAGCCGGTCAACCGGATGTGGACCACCGCCCTGCCGCCCGGACGCGGTCAGCCCGCGCGCAGGGCCATCGTCATCGCCTCGACCGCGAGGAGCGGGGCGACGTTGCGGTCGAGGGAGTCCCGGCAGGCAATGATCGCCTCGATCCGGCGCAGGGTCCGCTCGGGGCCCGAGGCACGGGCGATCCGGTCCAGGTCGGGCCGTATCTCCTCGTTCGCGATGGCCACGGACGAACCGAGCTGCAGGGCCAGGACGTCCCGGTAGAAGCTGGTGAGGTCGGTCAGCGCCAGTTCGAGGGTGTCGCGCTGGGTGCGGGTGCGACGGCGCTTCTGCCGCTCCTCCAGCTCCTTCATCACGCCCGCCGTGCCGCGCGGCATCCGGCTACCGGCGCCCGCCGAGGCTCCGAGCGCGGTCCTCAGCTCCTCGGTCTCCTTGGCGTCGACCTCCTCCGCAACCTGCTTGGCGTCCTCGGCGGCGGCGTCCACCAGCTCCTGGGCGGCTTTGAGGCAGGCCCCGACGTCGTCCACCCGGAGCGGGAGCTTCAGGACCGTCGCCCTGCGCTCCCGGGCCACCTCGTCGGTGGCCAGCCGACGGGCGCGGTCGACGTGCCCCTGGGTGACCCGGGCGGCCGCCAGGGCGGTCGTCGGCTCGATGCCGTCACGCCGCACCAGCATGTCGGCGACGGCCGCGACCGAGGGGGTGCTGAGGTTGAGGTGGCGGCAGCGGGAGCGGATGGTCGGCAGCACGTCCTCCACGGAGGGCGAGCACAGCAGCCAGACCGTGCGGGGCGCGGGCTCCTCCACGGCCTTGAGGACCGCGTTGGCGGACTTCTCGTTCAGCCGCTCGGCGTCCTCGACCAGGATGACCTGCCAGCGACCGGTGGCGGGGGACGTGTAGGACTTGCGGACGGTGTCCCGCATGTCGTCGACGAGGATCTGACTGCCGACCGCGACGACGGTCGAGACGTCCGCGTGCGTGCCGACCATCGTGGTGTGGCAGCCGTCGCAGAACCCGCAGCCGGGCTCACCGCCGAGGGCACGGTCGGGGCTGGTGCACTGCAGGGCAGCGGCGAAGGCCCGGGCGGCCGTGGTCCGCCCGGATCCGGGCGGACCGGTGAACAGCCAGGCGTGGGTCATCTTGGACGCCGCGGGCGGCTCGGTCCCGGCCGTAATGGCCGTGACCAGGGCATCGGCGTCGCGGGCGGCGGCGGCCAGCTGCGCCTGGACCCGCTCCTGTCCCACCAGGTCGTCCCATACGGGCATCCCGCCCACCACCTTTCACTCTCCGTGCACCCATTGTGGCGGGCGGCACTGACAATCCCGTCCCCGCCGAGGTCAGCGGCGGCGGCGCGGCCCCTGTTCGCCCCGGTCGCCCTCGTCGCCGTCCTCGTCGTCCCGGTGGCGGCCCAGCAGCTCGTCCGCCAGCGTCGGCAGGTCGTCCAGGGGGGTCTCCTCGGCCCAGTCCGGGCGCGGCCGGCGCGGCCGGCCCTCGCCGTCGAGGACGGGAAGCTCCCGCGTCCGGTCGTTGCCGGAGTCCCGGAAGATGCCCGACGGCACCCGGTCGGTCGGGTTCTCCTCGGGGCGCTGGGCCGTCGGCCGCGTGGCGGACCGGGCGCGCCCGGTCCCGCTGTCCTGAGGGGACTGCGGCGCCTGCGGGGCGGCCGGAGGCACGGGCGGCAGCACCGCCGTCTCCGCGATGGAGGCCGGGTCGATCTTCGGCACCGGGACGGTCTGGGTGACGTCGTCCGGCTGGACGACCCGCTTGACCGGCTTGGTCTCCGGGACCACCGGAGCCGTCGGGACGATCGGGGTCTCCACCGTCACCGCGTCGCCCGGGTGGGGCTCCGCCTCCGGCTCCGGCTTCTTGGTCATGGCGACCTTCGGCCCAGGTGCAGGCACAGGGGCGGGAGCGGGAGCAGGGGCGGGAGCAGCCGGCGCAGGAGCCACCGGGGCGACCGCAGCAGCCTCCGCGGCCGCCACGGCCGCGGCAGCTGCCGCCTTCGCCGCCGCCTCGGCCGCCACCAGCCGGCGCGCCTCCTCGGCCTTCAGCAGGGCCTCCTCGGCCCGCCGCTGCTTCTCCAGCCGCCGTTCCTCGGCCTCGGCCCGCAGCCGGGCCTCCTCCTCGGCCTGCCGGCGCAGCCGCTCGGCCTCCGCCGCGCGCGCCTTCTCCTCGGCCTCCAGGCGCAGCCGCTCGGCCTCGGCCCGGGCCCGGGCCTCCTCCTCGGCCCGCAGCCGCGCTTCCTCCGCCCTGCGGGCGGCCTCCGCCTCGGCCTTGATCCGCGCTTCTTCGGCCTCGCGGGCCAGCCGGGCCTCCTCCTCGGCCCGCAGCCGCGCTTCCTCCGCCTTGCGGGCGGCCTCTTCCTCGGCCTTGCGCCGGGCCTCCTCCTCGGCGAGGCGCCGGGCCTCCGCCTGGGCGGCCACCTCCGCCTCCGAGAGCGGAAGCATCCGGTCCAGGCGGTGCCGTACGACGGTGGTCACCGACCCCGGATCCTGGCCCGCGTCGACCACGAGATAGCGGCCGGGGTCGGCCGCGGCAAGGGTCAGGAACCCGGACCGCACCCGCTCGTGGAACTCCGCCGGCTCCGACTCCAGCCGGTCCGGTGCCTCCGTGAACCGCTCGCGCGCCGCCTCCGGCGATACGTCGAGCAGCACGGTCAGGTTCGGAACGAGTCCGTCGGTGGCCCAGCGCGAAATCCTGGCGATCTCCGTCGGGGAGAGGTCACGGCCGGCGCCCTGGTAGGCCACCGAGGAGTCGATGTAGCGGTCCGAGATGACCACCGCGCCGCGCTCCAGGGCCGGACGCACCACCGTGTCCACGTGCTCCGCCCGGTCGGCGGCGTACAGCAGTGCCTCGGCGCGGTTCGACAGGCCGGCCGAGGAGATGTCGAGCAGGATCGAGCGGAGCCGCTTGCCGACGGGGGTCGCCCCGGGCTCCCGGGTCACCACGACCTCGTGGCCCTTGCCCCTGATCCAGTCGGCCAGCGCCTGGACCTGGGTGGACTTGCCGGCTCCGTCGCCGCCCTCCAGAGCGATGAAGAACCCGGCGGCCGACGCCGCCTGTACGGGCTCCCCGCCGCGCAGCGCCTCGCGCAGGTCCCGCCGCAGGGGCACGCCCCGGCGGTCGTCGGCCTTGGTGAGCACCACCACGGCGACGGGCAGCAACAGGGCGCCGACCAGCATCAGGGTGAAGGCGGCGCCGCCGTGTGCGAAGACGACCTCGGCGCCGGTCAGCCGGTGCGGGCCGATGGCCGCGGCCAGGGCGGGCGCGGCGACGGCGCCGAGCGCCACGGCCACCCGTACGACCGCCTGGAGGTGTTCGGTGATCCGGGCCCGCCGGAACTCCTCGGTCTCCTGGTCCAGCAGGGTGTGGCCGGTGTTGGCCGCGACGCCCGCGGCGGTGCCGGCGAGCAGCGAGAGGAACAGCACGGTCGCGGTGTCCGGGACGAGCCCGGTCAGCAGCAGCGCGAGCCCGGTGACCGCTATGGCGAGGGCCAGCAGTCGGCGGCGGGACAGGGCGGGCAGCACCTTGCCGGCCTGGGTGGCACGGATGCCCGCGGCGGTGCCGCCGACCAGCGCGAGGACGAACAGCGCGAAGGCGGCCGGGCCGCCGCCCAGGTCGAAGGCGTGCAGTACGGACACGGCTGCGGCGCAGGACACCGCTCCGGCGACCGCGGCGCAGCTCAGGACGAGGAGCGGGACGGCACCCGTACGGCCCTTGTCGGGGCGGTCGCCCGACTTGGGGGTGCGCAAGCCCTCCAGCGGCGAACGCGGACGCGGGGTCGCCCCACCGGGCAGCACCAGCGGCAGCAGCAGGGAGACCGAGGCGGCGAAGAGGCCGGAGGCCACGTACGAGCCGAGGGCGGCCTGGTTGGCGGCGAACCAGTCGATGCCGAGGCCGAGCGCCTTGCCGACGAGGGTCGCGGCGAGCAGCGCCGCCGCGGCGATCGGGAGCGCCGCGAAGGACGTGCGCAGGGTCAGCCGGCGCAGCGCGTCCAGGTGGTCCGGGAGCGGCCGTACGGTCGCCCCCTCCGGCGGCGGCGCGGGCAGCAGGGCGGGCGCCGCGCTCTCCTTGGCCAGGGTCCACAGCCGCTCGGCGGCGCCGGAGACGGAGACGGTGGCCAGCAGCGCGATCAGCGCGTGGGCCGGGATCCAGTCGAGCCACAGCGGGGCGACGACGAAGAGTCCGAGACGGACCCCGTCCGCCCCGATCATGGTCCAGCGGCGGTCCAGCTTGCCGCCGGCACCCAGCAGCCCGGCCAGCGGGCCGAGGAGGACCGCGCCGAAGAACAGGGTGGCGAGGATCCGGACCCCGAAGACGGCGGCGACGGCGAGGGCCTGGCCGCGGTACCCGCCGCCGAAGCCCCCTTCCGAGGCCGCTGCCTGGTAGGCCAGCAGCACCAGCACCAGTAGGGCCAGGGCATCGCCGATGCCGCTCACCAACTGGGCGCTCCACAGTCGGCGCAGCCTGGGAGTGCGCAGCAGTGCGCGCACCGCACGCTCGCGGGAATCCGCGGCTAGGGCTTCGTCGTAGGTGGGGTTCGCCGGGGCGGTCACGACCGCCGGCTGCTCGGCTCGCGTCATCCGCCCAGCCTATCCGCTGCAGTATGCGGGTGCGGAAGCCTGTGGACGAGGTCCGATGTGACCCCGCACCCACCTTTCCGGGTCGGTGCACCGGCCCCGGGAGACGGGGGCACCCGGCTCCGAGTGCGGCGGCGTTTCGAGGGGCGTTTCGAGGGGCGTTTCGAGGGGCTTTGCGGGGGGGGGTGTCTCTATGTCCTTCGTCAAGGACGTGGTGCCGGGTATGCGGGCGTTTGGGGTGGTCATGCGGCGAGGGTGATGGTGGGGGTTCTG
>NZ_JBIVTH010000025.1:0-104294 GCF_044756625.1 Streptomyces sp. NPDC091682
CCGACTCTATCAGACTCTTTCGTGTCCGACTTCCTCGGCGCTTTCCAGGTTTTCGCTTTCGCGCTTTCCCTTTCCGGCGAGTCCGACTCTATCAGCGGTTTTCCTTCTCCCTGACCACTCTCCGCATTACCGAAAAGGCGTACGAAAAGAAGGGTGGGATCAAGATCAATGCCGAAGAGGAGGAGTCCCGTCCATCGGCCGTTCGCGAGAAGTTCACACGAGGCGTCCTGGCGGGAGTCACGACAGTACAGCTCTGGGGGTGCCCAAGCAAATCGATTCAGGCGTATGGTCTAGTCCACCGGTCTAGTCCACTAGTCTTCCGGCCAACGGAGACGCCCGGATCAGGAGCTACATCGGGCGAACCCGAACATTTAGTGCCATATCCTTCTGAAGAGTACGCCGTTCGCGACAGGTAGTGACGGCGACACGAAGAGCCCCACCCCCTGGGAGGCCCCCATGACCAGCGTGACGTCCCCACTTGCCGGGCGCGCCATCGGACTCGCGGCAGTGCCCGATCCGGTGTTCTCCGGCGCGATGGTGGGACCGGGCACCGCTATTGATCCCGTGCGCGAGGCGTCGGAGGCGGTGTCCCCCGTCGACGGTGTGGTCGTCTCCCTGCACCCGCACGCGTACGTGGTCGTCGACGGCGAGGGTCACGGTGTACTCACGCACCTCGGCATCGACACGGTTCAGCTCAACGGCGAGGGCTTCGAGCTCCTCGTCAACAAGGGCGACACCGTGACCCGCGGCCAGGCCGTCATCCGCTGGAACCCCGCTGCCGTCGAGGCAGCCGGCAAGTCGCCGATCTGCCCCGTTGTGGCGCTCGAAGCGACGGCCAAATCCCTCTCCGGCGTCGTCGAGTCCGGCGACGTGAAGGCTGACGACGCTCTCTTCAGCTGGCAGTGACGCGTCCGCCTGTTTGGGCGAGTCGTACATCCACCGCGGCGGCTCGGCCCGCCGCTCAATCGGAGACGGGTGAAATGGAGACAACGCTGCGAGGCGTCGGCGTGAGCCACGGGGTGGCGATCGGCGAGGTGCGGCACATGGGCACGGCGGTTCTGGAACCGCCGGCCAGGCAGATCACCGCGGATGAAGCGGCGCGCGAACAGGGGCGCGCCCGTCAGGCCGTGAGTGCTGTGGCGGCCGATCTGATCGCGCGCGGCCAGCTGGCCGGTGGCGAGGCCCAGCACGTGCTCGAAGCTCAGGCAATGATCGCCGAGGACCCCGAGCTGATGGCGGACGTCGACCGGCGGATCGCCGTCGGCAGCACCGCGGAGCGCGGCGTGTACGACGCGTTCGCCGCGTACCGCGACCTGCTCGCGGGGGCCGGCGAGTACATGGCCGGCCGGGTGGCCGACCTGGACGACGTGCGCAACCGCATCGTGGCACGGCTGCTGGGCGTGCCGATGCCTGGTGTGCCCGACAGCGATGAGCCGTACGTGCTGATCGCGCGGGACCTGGCTCCCGCCGACACGGCGCTGCTCGACCCGGCGCTCGTCCTCGGTTTCGTGACCGAGGAGGGCGGGCCGACCAGCCACAGCGCGATCCTCGCGCGGGCCCTGGGCGTGCCGGCCATCGTGGCGCTGCCGGGTGCCGGTGAGATCGCCGAGGGCACCATGATCGCGGTGGACGGCAGCACGGGCGACCTGTTCGTGGACCCGTCGCCGCAGAAGCGGGCCGAGCTCGAGGCCGCGGCCGCCGAGCGCAGGGCGGCTCTGGCCGCTTCGTCCGGTCCGGGTGCGACCTCCGACGGTCACAAGGTGCCGCTGCTGGCCAATGTCGGCGGTCCCGCGGACGTGCCGGCCGCCGTCGAGGCGGGGGCGGAGGGTGTGGGTCTGTTCCGCACCGAGTTCCTCTTCCTGGACGACAGCAAGAAGGCGCCGTCCGAGGAGAAGCAGATCGAGTCCTACCGCAAGGTGCTCGAAGCCTTCCCCGAGGGCCGGGTCGTCGTACGGGTGCTCGATGCCGGCGCCGACAAGCCGCTGGACTTCCTGACGCCGGGCGACGAGCCCAACCCGGCGCTGGGTGTGCGCGGGCTGCGCTCACTGCTGGACCACCCGGACGTGCTGCGCACGCAGCTCACCGCGCTGGCCAAGGCCGCCGAGGGGCTGCCGGTCTACCTCGAGGTCATGGCGCCGATGGTCGCCGACCGGATCGATGCCAAAGCCTTCGCGGACGCCTGTCGGGAGGCCGGTCTGAAGGCGAAGTTCGGGGCGATGGTGGAGATCCCTTCCGCCGCGCTGCGGGCGCGCTCCATCCTCCAGGAAGTCGAGTTCCTGTCGCTGGGCACGAACGACCTGGCCCAGTACGCCTTCGCCGCAGACCGTCAGGTCGGCGCCGTCTCGCGGCTCCAGGACCCGTGGCAGCCGGCGCTGCTCGACCTGATCGCCCTGTCGGCGGATGCCGCCAAGGCGGAGGGCAAGAGCTGCGGCGTGTGTGGTGAGGCCGCTTCCGATCCGCTGCTGGCCTGCGTGCTGACCGGTTTGGGTGTCACCTCCCTTTCGATGGGTGCCGCTTCGATTCCCTACGTCCGGGCGACGCTCGCCAAGTACACGCTGGCCCAGTGCGAGCGTGCCGCGGCGGCGGCCCGTGCGGCGGACAGCGCCGAGGAGGCTCGTGTGGCCGCGCAGGCGGTGCTGTCCGGCGAGTAGCCGGTTGGTGCGGGTGGTGTAGAGGGGCCTTCGCCGGTGGCGAGGGCCCCTCGGTCCGTTCCGGGCCGGTCAGTGGTGCGGTCCGGGTGCGTCGACCTCGTATCCCGGGCAGTATTCGACGCCCGATTCGGGGGCGACGGGGTCTCCGGTGTCGGCGTCGGTGCAGTAGGCGTTGAAAACGGCCGCGGCCGACAGGGCGGTGAGCCGGCCGCGGTCCAGGCGCCAGCCGTGGACCCGGTCCCGGCGGCCCTCACCGGTGGTGCGGACCACCAGTCCCCCGGGGCCGCCGAGGGCGAGTCCCGCGGCGAGGACCGTCACGAAGTCGAGGCCTGCCCGGCCGTCGATGCGCGGCGGTGTGTCCGGGTCGTCGGTGGTGTCGGCGTGTAGGACGGCGACGAGCTGTTGTGCTTCGGTCGGGATGCTGCAGACGAAGTGGTGGTGGCCGGGTCCGGCGCCGGCCACGAGGCGTTTGAGCGCGTCGGTGGCGCGGTCGAAGGAGGAGTGGCCGATGTCCTCGCCGCAGTCCGCGCAGTGGCCGACCTCGGCGAGGACGCCGGTGGCGTACTCCCAGGTGGCTTGGCGGACGGCTTCGTCGACGAGGAGCGGGACGAGCTCGTCGATGGGCTGGCCGCTGTAGGGCAGGAGGGCGCCGCTGCCGGCCAGCTCTGCGGTGAAGCGGGCGCGGGTTTCGGCGGTGTCCGGGTCGAGGCCGGTCTCCCCGCAGAATTCGGCGTACTCCTCGGGATCGAAGAGGGCGACGGTGGTGTGGATGCCCTGGGCCGCGAGGGACCTGAGCAGGCCGTCCACGTGGTGGAGGTAGTCCTGGTGGTCGTCGAAGGTGAAGCTGCGGTAGCCGCGCATGGCCGCGAAGTCCCCGGCGTCGGCCAGGAGGCCGATGGTGCCGGGGACCTCGCGGCGCAGCAGTCGGCGCCGGTCGGTGGTACGGGTTCGGTGCGCGCCCGTACGCGCACCGGTGTCGTTCTTGCGTGGCATGGCTCCCCCTGAGCATCGCAATCGCTTGCTCACTCAGAGTAGCCATCGCCACTGACATTGGCCTCAGCCGCGGGTGCGGGCCAGCTCCTCGTAGAAGTGGAGGAGGTCGAGGTTGTCGACGGAGCCCGGGTTGACCGCCTTGGCCAGGGGTGCGCCCTGCAGGAGGCGCTTGACCGGGACCTCGATGCGCTTGCCGGTGAGGGTGTGCGGGATGCCGGGGACTTCGATGATCTCGTCGGGGACGTGGCGCGGGGAGAGTTCCTCGCGGATCGTCGCCTTGATCCGGGCGCGCAGGTCGTCGTCGAGGGTCGCGCCGGGGACGAGGTGGACGAAGAGCGGCATCCAGTAGCCGCCGTTGGGCTCCTCCAGGCCGATGACCAGGGATTCCTTGATCTCGGGAAGGCGTTCGACGGCTTCGTAGATGTCGGCGGAGCCCATCCGGACGCCTTGGCGGTTGAGCGTGGAGTCGGAGCGGCCGTGGATGATCACCGAGCCGTGGTCGGTGAGGGTGATCCAGTCGCCGTGGCGCCAGACGCCCGGGAACATCTCGAAGTAGCTGTCGCGGTAGCGGCTGCCGTCGGGGTCGTTCCAGAAGTGGATCGGCATGGACGGCATGGGGTTGGTGACGACGAGCTCGCCGACCTCACTGGTGACCGGCTTGCCGGAGGGGTCCCAGGCCTGGAGGTCCGTGCCGAGGCAGGCGGCCTGGAGTTCGCCGATGTGCACCGGGAGGGTGGGGACGGCGCCCGCGAAGCAGCTGCAGACGTCGGTGCCGCCGCTGACGGAGGCGATCCAGAGGTCTTCGGCGACCTCCTCGTGGAGCCAGCGGAAGCCGTCGGGCGGGAGCGGGGAGCCGGTGGTGGCCACGCACTTCACGGCGGAGAGGTTGAAGTCGCGGGCCGGGTGGACCTCGGCCTTGCGGCAGGCCATGACGTAGGCGGCGGAGGTGCCGTACAGGGTGGCGCGGGTGCGCTCGGCGATGCGCCACTGGGCGCCCGTGTCGGGGTAGCCGGGGCTGCCGTCGTAGAGGACGACGGTCGTGCCGGTGAGCAGGCCGGAGACGAGGAAGTTCCACATCATCCAGCCGGTGGAGGTGTACCAGAAGAACCGGTCCTCGGGGCCGAGGTCGCAGTGCAGGCCGAGCTGCTTGAGGTGTTCGAGGAGGATGCCGCCCTGGGACTGGACGATGGCCTTGGGGAGCCCGGTCGTACCGGAGGAGTACAGCACCCAGAGGGGGTGGTCGAAGGGGACCGGCTCGAAGGCGGGCTCGGTGTCGCCCGAGGTCAGGGCGGACCAGTCGAGGGCGCCTTCGGGGGCGGGCGTGCCGAGGAGCGGGATGTGGACGACGGCGCGCAGGGACGGGAGGTCCGCGCGGAGCTCGGCGACGGTGTCGCGGCGGTCGTGCTCCTTGCCGCCGTAGCGGTAGCCGTCCACGGTGAACAGGACGACGGGCTCGACCTGCTGGAAGCGGTCGAGGACGCTGCGGGCTCCGAAGTCGGGGGCGCAGGAGGTCCAGACCCCGCCGACGGCGGCGGTGGCGAGGAGGGCGACGACGGCCTCGGGGATGTTGGGGAGGTAGCCGCTGATCCGGTCGCCGGGGCGCACGCCGAGGGCGCGCAGTTCGGCGGCGAGCGAGCCGACCTGGCGGCGGAGCTCGGCCCAGGTGACCGGGACGGCCTCGTGGGTCTCGTCCACGTACAGCAGGGCGGCGTCGGCGGCGCGGGCCGGGTCCTCGGCGGCGCGCAGGGCGTGCTCGGCGTAGTTGAGGGTGGCTCCGGCGAACCACTGCGCGCCGGGCATGGAGCGGTCGGCGAGGACGGATGCGTACGGGGTGGTGAAGCGGACGTCGAACCACTCGGCGACGGCCTGCCAGAAGGTGTCGAGCTCGTCGACGGACCAGCGGTGCAGGGCGGGGTAGCCGCCGTCGGCGGGGGCTCCGTGGTGCTCGGCGGCCCAGGCCTGGAAGGCGGTGATCCGTGCCGCGGCGATCCGGTCGGGGCCCGGCGCCCAGAGGGGTTCCGGCTGCGTGGCTGAGGTCATGGGTCGGCTCCCGGTCAAGTCTGCGGCTCGCGCTTCGTGTGCGTACGGTGCCGTCGCGCGGGGGTGTGGGCGCGGCGGCTCACAGGGACCATGCCATGTGATCGTCCGCTGCACCAGGGCCGTCCTGGCGGGTCGGATGATCGACTCGGGGGTGCCGCTGCCGGGTGAACGGCAGTTGAACGCCGTCCCTTCGGCCGAGGGCCGGTGGCAGGGTGAGCGGCATGGACGGTCGTGATCTGGTGCGTGCGGTGAAGGACATCGGTACGGAGCGCGGTCGGCGCGCCTGGCGCTCGGCCTGGCGCCACCGGCGCTCGGACGCGGTGGGGCTTCCGCGCCGGGGCGCGGAGCGGGCGCGCGTCCCCGGGCTGCTGACCGGTACGGAGGCCCGGCCGGGCGGGGGCGTGCTGCGGTTCGCGCGTTCCGAGCTGCTGGTGCGGGTGATGGTGGGCGGCGCGGTGTTCTGGAGCTGGGACGGGGCCGGGCCGACGCCCTCGTACGCGGTGGTGGGCGACGGCCCCGAGCCGGATCCGCGGGCCGTGCTGGAGCCGGACACCGGGGGCGGCTGGCGGGTGGTGTCGGAGCGGGTGACGGTGGCGGTGTCGCGGCACGGGGCTCTGGAGGTGCGCACGCCGGGCGGGACGGTGCTGCGGCGGGAGGCGCCGCCGCGGTGGTGGGAGCCGGTGGATCCGCGGATGGGTGCGGCGCGGTGGTCGCAGCGGAGCGAGGTGCCGGCGGACGCGCGGTTCTTCGGGCTGGGTGGGCGGGCCGCCGGGCCGCGGCTGCGGGACGGGGCGTACCGGCTGTGGAACACGGATCCGAAGGGGGGCTTCGGGCCGGGGGCCGATCCGCTGTACCTGACGATGCCGGTGCAGCTGGTGGTCGCGGACGCGGGGACGCACCTGGTGTTCCACGACAACTCGTGGGACGGGCGGGTGGTGCTGCGCGAGGGTGAGGAGGGCGCCGGTTCGGGGGCGGACCGGCCGGGGGCGAGCGAGCTGCGGATGGAGGGCGGGCCGCTGCGGTGCTGGGTGCTGGTGGGGACGCCGGCGCGGGTGTTGCAGGGGTGGTCGGGGCTGACGGGCGCGGCCGCGGTGCCGCCGGAGTGGGCGCTGGGGTACCAGCACGCGCGGTGGGGGTTCGGGAGCGCGGAAGAGGTGCGGCGGGTGGTGGCGGGGTACGCGTCGCGCGGGCTCGCGCTGTCGGCCGTACACCTGGACATCGACCACTACGACGGGCACCGGGTGTTCACGGTGGACCAGGGGCGGTTCCCCGATCTGCCCGGACTGGCACGCGAGTTGGGGGAGTCCGGGGTGCGGCTCGTGTCGATCGTGGACCCG
The DNA here is from genome assembly GCF_044756625.1 of Streptomyces sp. NPDC091682. Lineage (NCBI taxonomy): Bacteria > Bacillati > Actinomycetota > Actinomycetes > Kitasatosporales > Streptomycetaceae > Streptomyces > Streptomyces sp. NPDC091682. Next base: position 7,022 of record NZ_JBIVTH010000025.1, read on the forward strand.
GCGGTCAAGGCGGGTGACGGGGTGCACGCGTCGGGGCTGACGGTGGGGGCGGGCGGGGCCTTCGTGCGGGACGCGCGGGGCGGGGAGGTGCGCGGTGAGGTGTGGCCGGGCGAGTGCGCGTACCCGGACTTCACGGATCCGGCGGTGCGGGAGTGGTGGGGCGGGCTGTACGAGGAGCGGCTCGCGCAGGGCTTCGCCGGTTTCTGGCACGACATGAACGAGCCGGTGTCCTTTGCGCCGTTCGGGGACACGACGCTGCCGAGGTCGGCGCGGCACGCGCTGGACGGGGTGGGCGGCGACCACCGCGAGGGGCACAACGTGTACGCGCTGGGGATGGCGCGGGCGGGGTGGGAGGGGCTGGTTCGGCTGCGGCCCGCCGAGCGGCCGTTCCTGTTCTCGCGGTCGGGGTGGGCGGGGATGCAGCGGTACGGGGGCACGTGGTCGGGGGACGTGGAGTCCAGCTGGGAGGGGCTGCGGGCCTCGCTGGCGCTGGTGTTGGGGCTCGGGCTGTGCGGGGTGCCGTACTCGGGCCCGGACGTCGGGGGGTTCGGGGGTTCCCCGTCGCCGGAGTTGTACGTGCGGTGGCTGCAATTGGGGGCCTACCTGCCGCTGTTCCGGACCCACTCGGCGATCTGGGCGGGACGGCGGGAGCCGTGGGAGTTCGGGCCGGAGGTGACGGAGCAGGCCCGGGCGGTGATGGCGGAGCGGGAGCGGCTGCGGCCGTACTTCGTGACGCTGGCCCATCTGGCGCGGCGGACGGGCGCCCCGTACGTGCGGCCGGTCTGGTGGGGGACGCCGGAGGACCGGCGGCTGCGGGACTGCGAGGACGCGTTCCTGCTGGGTGACGCGCTGCTGGTGGCGCCGGTGCTGGAGTGCGGGGCGGACCGGCGGGCGGTGCGGCTGCCGCGGGGGCGCTGGTACGACACGGCGACGGGGGCGGCGTACGAGGGCCCGGGGCAGATCCTGCTGGACGCGCCGCAGGGCCGGATCCCGGTGCTGGCACGGGCGGGGGCGGTGCTGCCGGTGCGTGCCGCCTCCGGCGACGGGGTGGAGCTGGAGGTCTGGGCTCCGGCGCGGGGGCGCACGGGGGGCGGGGTGGTGATCCGGGACCCGGGGCCGGGTTTCGGGGCGGGTGAGGTGGAGCGGTACGCGGTGCGGTGGCTGGGTGACGCGGTGGTGGTGGAGGACGAGTCGGGGAACCGGGTGGAGGGGGTCACCGTGCGGGGCCTGTAGGCGCACGGGCCGGTGGCCGCGCAGGCCCGTGGTGTCGCCGCCTCCTCCGGGCCTCCCCGGGCCTCCCCCGGGCCCCCTCCATGCCTCCTCCATGCCTCCTCCATGCCTCCTCCATGCCTCCTCCGGGGCTCCTCCGGGGCTCCTCCGGGGCTCCTCCGGTCGATACGCAACCATCGGTTGCGTATCGACCGGAGGGGGGCTAGCTTTATATGCAACCGAAGGTTGCGAAAGATGGAGACGGCCATGGAGTACGGGAGCATCGAGCGCGAGCTGCACATCGACGCCTCGCCCGAGGTGGTGTTCGAGGTGCTGAGCAGCCCCGAGCACATCCGGGAGTGGTGGAGCGCCGAGACCACCGCGTTCGAGCCGGCCGCGGGCGCGACCGCCCGTCTCACGTGGACGGATCAGGACACCGGTCGGCAGCAGTCCGCGCCGTTCACGGTCGTCGAGGCCGACCCGCCGCGGATGTTCTCGTTCCGGTGGACCTACGACGAGACGCAGACGGAAGCGGCGGGTCCGGGCAACTCGCTACTGGTGACCTTCGAGCTCCTACCCGCGGGTACGGGAACCACGGTCCGCTTCCGCGAGAGCGGCTACCGCGAGCGGGGCTGGGAGGCCGCCGTGCTCGAAGCCCACTACGACGACCACCGGCAGGGCTGGGACTTCTACCTGCCGCGCCTGGTGGCGACGGCCGATCGACTGGCGGCCGCGCGATGAGCACCGCCGTCGACGACGACCTCTGGTCCGCGATAGGCGACCCGACCCGGCGCCGGATGATCGACCTCCTGCTGGCCGACGGCCAGGGGACCGCGACCACCCTCAGCGTGCACCTGCCGGTGACCAGACAGGCCGTGACCAAACACCTGGCCGTGCTCGACCGGGTCGGGCTGGTCCGGTCGACGCCGGCGGGACGGGAGAAGCGCTACCGGGTGGACGAGGCCCAGTTGGCCCGGGCCGTGGCGCAGCTGAACTCGGTCGGCGAGATGTGGGACGCCCGGCTGCGGCGCGTCAAGAGCCTCGCCGAAGCGATCCAACGGGCCAAGAACGAGAAGCAGTGACGCGGAGACGCGACATTCAGGAGTGAGGAGAGCGAGATGGTGGACATCCTGCACCGGGTAGGCATCACCGCGACCCCGGAGAAGGTGTACGAAGCGCTCACCACGGTCGAGGGACTGGCCGCCTGGTGGACGACCGACACGAGCGGGAACGGCGACGGCGTCCTGGAGTTCCGGTTCGGCGACCTCGGCGGCTTCGACATGAAGGTGCTCGAACTGCGGCCGAACACACGGGTGCTGTGGGAGGTCGCCGACGGTCCGGCCGAGTGGGTCGGGACGACGGTGAGCTTCGAACTGACCCGGGACGGCGAGTGGACGATCGTCAGGTTCGCGCACGCGGGCTGGCGCGAACCGGTCGAGTTCATGAACCACTGCAGCACCAAGTGGGCGATCTTCCTGATGAGCCTGAAGTCCCTGGTGGAGACGGGCTCCGGCGCGCCGCACCCGCGCGACGTACAGATCAGCAACTGGCACTGACGTCGCTTGCGCAGGGCCCGACGCCGTGTTCCCGACCCACGGGGTCGGGCCCACGGGGTCGGGCCCACGGGGTCGGTTCAGGCGTACTTGCCGGCGAACCAGGACGCCGCCGCCTGGGTGTGCAAGGGGAAGGCCAGCGCCGAGGGGGTGCGCAGGACGTGCCAGCCCGTGGTCTCGTCCGTCGGCTTCGAGGCGGGCAGTTCCGCGGCCGGGCGGGCCGGGAGGAGCCCGAAGAGGAGGAGGTGGCCCGCCGGGGAGCTCAGGGCGTCGGCCAGGACGACCTCCGAGGCCGGGGCCGTGATGCCGGTCTCCTCGAAGAGTTCACGGACGACCGCGTCGCGCCAGTCCTCGCCGAAGTCGATGAAGCCGCCGGGGAGGGCGACGCCGCCGAGGGCCGGTTCGATGGTGCGGGTGATGACCACGAGGCCGGTGCCGTCCGCATCCTCGACGGGCAGAAGGGTGACGGCCACCGGGAGCGGATTGCGGTAGGCGGTCGCCCCGCAGGCCGCGCAGGTGCGGGGCCACTCGGGGCTGGAGTACGGGGCTCCGCAGGTGGAGCAGTGCGAGTCCTTCAGGTGTGCCGACATCCGGCGATGGTATGCCAAGGGGTCTGTGGACGGCGGCTGTTGCGGCCCCCTGCCGGCCGGCGGCCCGTTCGGGCCCGCCCCGGCGGTGATGGCGTGCCGCGCACGGGGCCCGAGGCGGGTAGCGGTATGCATGTCGACCCTCCCCGTCGCTGTCGCCGTCGTGCGGCCGTAAGTACCTTGCCCGCATGACCTTCACCTCGTACGAGGAGTTCTGGCCCTACTACGTCGCGATGCACTCGCGCGCGGCCACCCGCTGGATCCATCTCACGGGCACCCTGACCGGGCTGGCCGTGAGCGCCTACGGGCTGGCGCGCGGCCGCCGGCGCTACCTCGCCGCCCTCCCCCTGATCGGGTACGGGACCGCCTGGTCCGCGCACTTCCTGATCGAGGGGAACAACCCGGCCTCCTTCGGTCATCCCGGATGGTCGCTGCGCGGGGACGCGCAGATGATCCGGATGATGCTGGCCGGGCGCGACGCGGAGCTGGGCGAGATCGCGCAGAAGTGGCTCGCCGAGAACCCGTGTCAGGGACGACCGCCCGTGGCAGACTCCTGACGATCCGTCAGAAGTTTGACCAGGGAGGGGCATCGTGGCACGCACACGCACACCCGTCGTGAGCGGGTGGTTCACCGAGGACGCACCGGACGGCGGCGGCTTCCGACTGCTCGGCACCCGGTGCTCGGCCTGTACCGCGGTGTTCTTCCCCCGCGAGGACGCCTACTGCCGCAATCCGCGCTGCCCGGGCGGCGGCGAGCTCGCCGAGGTGCCGCTGTCCCCACGGGGCCGGGTCTGGTCCTACACCGACGGGCGCTATCGGCCGCCCGCGCCGTACGTGTCCGATCCGGCCGCGCCCTGGGAGCCGTACACGCTGGTCGCGGTGGAACTGGAGGCCGAGGCGATGGTGGTCCTGGGGCAGGCCGCGCCGGGGGTGGGGGTCGCCGACCTCGCGGTCGGGATGGAGGTCGAGGTGGTCGGGGGCGTATTGAACGAGGATGCCGGGACCGCCGGCGCCACGGGGACCACCGGGACCACCGGGACCACCGGGACCGTCTGGACCACCTGGCAGTTCCGGCCGGTGGGAGGCGCCGAGTGAGCGCCGACATCGCCGTCCTCGGGGCCGGTATGCACCCCTGGGGCAAATGGGGCCGCAGTTTCGTCGAATACGGGCGGGTCGCCGCGCGGGCGGCACTGGCCGACGCCGGACTGGACTGGACGCAGGTGCAGTCGATCGTCGGCGCCGACACCGTGCGTTCCGGCTACCCGGGCTACGTGGCGGGCGCCACGTTCGCCCGGGCTCTCGGCTGGCAGGGCGCACGGGTGACCAGCGTGTACGCGGCCTGCGCGTCCGGCGCCCAGGCCATCGGAGCCGCCCGCGCGCAGATCCTGGCCGGCCTGGCCGACGTGGTGCTCGTGGTCGGCGCGGACGCCGCGCCCAAGGGGTTCTTCGCACCGGCCGGTGGCGATCGGCCCGACGATCCGGACTGGCTGCGGTTCCGCGTGCTCGGCGCCACCAACCCTGCCTACTTCGCGCTCTACGCCCGGCGCCGGATGGCCCTCCACGGGGACACCCCCGAGGACTTCGCCCAGGTCAAGGTGAAGAACGCGGCGGCAGGGCTGCTCAATCCGCACGCCCGCTACCGCAGGAAGGTCACCGCCGAGGAGGTGGCCGCTTCGGCGGTGGTCGCCGATCCGCTTCGGCTGCTCGACATCTGCGCCACCTCCGACGGGGGCGCGGCCCTGGTGCTCACCAGCATGGACTTCGCCCGTGCGCGCGGGGTGGCCGATCCGGTGCGGATCCGCGCCGTCTCGACGGTGACGCCCACCTATCCGCGGACGGTGCTGGACCTGCCGGACATCGCCACCGACTCGGCGGTGGCGATGGCGGTGGCGCCGGCGGCCGGGTCCTTCAGGTCCTCGATCGCGCGCGCCGCCTACGAGGAGGCGGGGCTCGGCCCGGACGACCTCTCCCTGGCCGAGGTGTACGACCTGTCCACCGCCCTGGAGCTGGAGTGGTACGAGGACATCGGGCTCTGCGGGGAAGGTGAGGGGGCGAAGCTCGTACGGGAGGGGGCGACGGCGCTGGGTGGCCGGATCCCGGTCAACGCCAGTGGCGGGCTGGCTTCCTTCGGGGAGGCGGTGCCGGCGCAGGCCATCGCGCAGGTGTGTGAGCTGACCTGGCAGTTGCGCGGTACGGCCGGGGAGCGGCAGGTGCCCGGTGCGCGGGCCGGGATCACGGCGAACCAGGGGCTGTTCGGGCACGGGTCCGCGGTCGTCGTCGTGCGCTGAACTGCTGGTGTTGTCCGAACGCTTGACGGCTCCCGGCGGCAGGTTCACACTCGCTCCACAGTCCCGCGCCGCGACCGGGGCCCCGGTCCCCCCGTGAGAGCTGCGGCCCGTACCCCAGTCGGCGGGGGTACGGGCCGCCTCCGTGTCAGGCGCCCGCCGAGAGGCTCCGGCGCCGCTCGCGTGCCAGGGACATCGCGTGTTCCACGACCCCCACCAGCACGTCCTTCACGGATTCCCGGTCCCGTGCGTCGCACAGCAGCACCGGTACCCCGGGGTCGAGGTCCAGTGCCGTCCGTACGGTCACCACGGGGTGCCGGTCGGCTCCGTCGAAGCAGTTGACCGCGACGACGAACGGGATCGCGCGCCGCTCGAAGTAGTCGATGGCGGCGAAGCAGTCGGCGAGGCGACGGGTGTCCGCGAGGACGACGGCGCCGAGCGACCCCTGTGCGAGCTCGTCCCACAGGAACCAGAAGCGGTCCTGCCCGGGGGTGCCGAACAGGTACAGCACCAGGTCCTCGCGGAGCGTGATGCGCCCGAAGTCCATGGCCACGGTGGTGGTGCTCTTGCCTTCCACTCCCCCCGTGTCGTCGACACCGACGCCCGGCTCGGAGAGCCGTTCCTCGGTGCGGAGCGGTCTGATTTCGCTCACCGCGCTGACCAGGGTGGTCTTGCCCACCCCGAAGCCGCCCGCGACCAGGATCTTCAAGGTCAGCGGCTCGACCGGCGACACCGCGTGCATGGCACCGGTGCGGCTAAAGCGCCCGAAGGCCATCGATCACCTCACGCAGAATGGATTCATCGGGCAGTTCGGCCGGCGGTACCGGCCTGGTCACGTGGACCAGTTCCTCGTCGACCAGGTCGCCGATCAGGACGCGGACGACCCCGACCGCGAGGTCGAGATCGGCCGCGAGTTCGGCGACCGACTGCGGTCGGCCCCGGCACAGCCCGAGGATGTGGGCGTGTTCCGGGGAGAGGGTCATGTCCCAAACCGGATCGTCTGCCGCCGGTTCGGCGACGACGAGCGCGATCAGGTCGAGTCGGTGCTGGCCCGTGTGGCTGGTCCGGCCGCGGGTCATGGCGTACGGGCGGACGACGGGCCCCGCGTCGTCGTCGAACCAGTGCGCGTGGTCGGGGTCCAGTTGGTCGGGGTCGGAGTAGGACGCGTCGACGGTGAAGCCGCCGGGAATGCCGGTGGGGTGGTCCTGGCCTGAATCGCTCATGCCTTACGACTCACCCTCCGGCTGGCAGCCCAGTGCGCGGGGCGGTCGCCAGGTGGTCGCCGACGCGCTTGACCATCAGCGTCATCTCGTACGCCACCTGGCCGACGTCGGAGTCGGCGTCGGCCAGGACGGCCAGGCAGCTGCCGTCGCCCGCGGCCATGACGAAGAGGAAGGCCTCGTCGAGCTCGACCACGGTCTGGCGGACCCGGCCGGAGTCGAAGTGCCGGCCGACCCCCTTGGCCAGGCTGTGGAAGCCGGAGGCGACCGCCGCCAGGTGCTCGCTGTCTTCGCGGGTCAGGTCCTTGGAGCTGCCGGTGGGCAGGCCGTCGCCGGAGAGGACCACCGCCTTGCGGATGGATCCGACCCGGTCGACGAGCTCGTCGAGGAGCCAGTTGAGCGGGCCGGAGCCGCGGCCCCTGGTGTCGTTGCCGGTCTGCGGTGCGGTCATCGACCGTCCCCTTCGTTCTCGTTCGCGGGACCGCCGGCGGCGGATGTGCCTGCCTCGGTCTCGGACTTCTGCTGTGCGTGCTGGTTGCGGCCCGCCGTCCAGCCGCGCTGGAGTGCGGACATGCGCGTACGTACGTCTTCCGCGTCGCGGTCGGCCACCTGGTCGGGGGCGGCTTCGGCGGGTGCGGCGGACGGGGACTTCTTGAGCTGGGGCGCCAGGCTGGCCTGGCGGACCCGGCGGGGCAGCCCGCCGATGTCGGGGCCGGGTACGGCGGCCCCGGCATCGGATCCGGTCGCGGGGACCGGGGAGGGCTGCGGGACCACGGACACCGGGCGGGGCTCCACCCGGCGGCCGTGCTCTGCTACGAGGGTCGGGGTCGGGCGGCGGCGCGGCAGCGGTACGGCGCCCTGGGAGCGGGGGCCGTCCGGACGCGGGGTCTCCACGCGCTGGGTGTCCAGCCGGACCGGGCCGGTGGGTGCGTGCGGCTCGCGGTCGCCCTTGCGGGAGCCGCTGCGGTCCGCGTGCCGGTCGGTGTGCGGCCGGTCCGCCGGGCGCAGGCCCAGGAGGGCGCTGCGCGGGATGCCGTTCGGCGGGGTCTCGTCGTCGAGCGTGGCCATGACCGGGCGGGCGGCGGCGGTGCGGCTCGTGATCGCCGTGGGGGCGTCGTCGAGCGCGGCGGGGTCGTCGAGGCCGTCCAGCCGGTCCAGCCCGCCGACCGGGAGCGGTGCCTCCAGCTCGACCGGGCCGCGCAGTTCGGCGACGGGCAGCTGGCGGCCGGAGGTCGCGCGCTCCATGGCGGCGGCCGCGGGCCGCTCGGACCCGGCGCGGCCGAGGTGGCCGACCTTGTCGGACCTGAGGGGCTTGGCCGCGGCGCGGGCGCCGTCGAACCGCGCGCCCGCACCGTTGGTCTCGGGGGCCTCGGTCAGCAGGGCCGCGGGGAGGAAGAGCACCGCGGTGGTGCCCCCGTACGGGCTGGGCTGGAGGACGACCTTGACGCTGTGGCGCTGGGCGAGGCGGCTGACGACGAACAGGCCGAGCCGGTCGGTGTCGGAGAGCTCGAACTCGGGGGTCTCGGCGAGCCGGAGGTTCGCGTCGAGCAGCGCTTCCGGGGTCATGCCGAGGCCGCGGTCGTGGATCTCCAGGGTGAAGCCGTTGGCGACGCGCTCGCCGTGCACCTGGACCGCGGTGTGCGGCGGCGAGAACACGGTGGCGTTCTCCAGGAGTTCGGCGATGAGGTGGGTGACGTCGGCGACGGCCGGGCCGACGATGCCCAGGCGCGTGAGCCGGCGCACCTCGATGCGCTCGTAGTCCTCGACCTCGGCGACGGCGGCGCGTACGACGTCCATCAGCTGGACGGGCTTGCGCCACTGGCGGGAGGGCGCGGCGCCGGAGAGGATCACGAGGCCCTCGGCGTGGCGGCGCATGCGAGTGGTCATGTGGTCGAGGCGGAAGAGGTCGGCCAGTTCCTCGGTGTCCTCGGTACGGCGTTCCATCGTGTCGAGGAGGGTCAGCTGGCGGTGCAGCAGCACCTGGTTGCGGCGGGCCAGGTTGACGAACACCTCGGAGACCCCGCGGCGCAGGTCGGCTTGCTTGACGGCGGCTTCGACGGCGGCGCGCTGGAGGGTGTTGAGGGCCTGGCCGACCTGGCCGACCTCGTCCTTCTCGTATTCGAGCTGGGGCGACTCGGTCTCCACGTCGACGTGCTCGCCCGCGGCGAGGCGGCGCATCACGCTGGGCAGCCGGACGCCGGAGGCCTCGTGGGCCTCCTTGCGCAGCCGGGACAGGTCGCGGACGAGGTCGCGGCCAATGCGTACGGAGAGCACCAGGGACACGATCAGGGCGAGGAAGCCGAGGACGCCGGCGGCGGCGGCCTGGACCATGACGTCCGTGGCGACGGGCTCGATGCGCTCCTGGTAGCGGTTGCCGGCGTCGGTGTTCATCGTGGCCAGGTCGTCGAGGACCTTGGTGGAGGCCTCGTCCCACTGGGCGGCGGTGACGCTGCGCGGCTTGTTGACGGCGCCGCCGACGATGAAGCGTTCCTCGGCGTCGCGCAGGGCCTGGGTCTCGGGGTCCTTCCAGTACTTCTCGAAGCGCTCCCGGTCCTCGGCGGGGAGGGTCACGAGGTTGAACTCGTAGAGCAGGGTGCGCTTGGCGACGAAGTCGGAGACGTGGCGGACGTCGGGAGCGGTGACGTTGCGCGCGGCGAGGGCCGAGGCGATGACGGCGTCCTCGCGGGAGAGCAGTTCGCGGGCGCGGCTGATGCCGACGAGGGCGCGGCCTTCCTTGTCGACCTCCACGTTGTCCAGGCCGTGGAGGTTCATGAGGAAGTCGTAGCAGGGGTCGACCAGCCGGTTGTACAGGTCCAGGGCCTGCGTGGGGTCCAGGGCGTTCTGGTCGACGGAGCGGCGCATGGTGCCGATGCCCTGGAAGGCGGCGACGATCGAGTGCAGGCGCTGGGCGCTCTGCGGGCTCAGCTCGTCGCTGACCTTGGCGTCGCGGGCGCTGAGGCTGATCCTCTCGACGGCCAGGTCGGTTTCGGCTCGGCGCTTGGTGAGTTCAGCCGTGGCGGTGGCGGCCCGGGGGTCGCCGAGGACGACCAGGGTCTGGCGCCGTTCCTTCTGGATGACGCGGGCGACGTCTTCGACGGGGTAGCCGACCTTGTCGATGATGTAGGCCACGTCGAAGAGTTGGATGGCCTCACGGCCGGTGATGACTGTCGCGAAGCCCCAGAGGGCGGTCAGGGAGACGAGCGGCACAAGGAGCAACGCCACGATCTTCCGGCGGATGGACTTCCCGCGAAAGCGCATGGCCTCCCCAGCCTCCCCCAGGTCAACCCCGTTACCGGGGGTCGGTGTTCCGTCATTTAAACGGCGTGAGCCTACTACTGCTGGGAGGCAGCTTCGAAGGCGTGTCCGGACGTTTTCGGCCTGACCCCGGGAGGAAGATCACCAGTTGTCCGACACTTCCGGTCAACAGCAGCCCGATATGTGGCAGATGACACTCGGTGGGGCGTCAGTTCCCGCAACCGGATGGATGGCTGGAATTACTCGTTCCGCGATCGTTCCGGCCGGGCAGGGGCATCCGCGATCCGGGAATCTCTCGGCGCCGCCGAACGTCTGTCTGTTCGAGGGGGCGCGTCGGAACGGACGTGGGAGGCGGCCGTGGTGGGCAGACGTGGCAAGTAGGCAGGACGAGCAGGCATGACGGACCGCGCGGTGGGGAGTGAGCGGACCATGAGCAGTGACGAGGGCGTCGGCGTGCGTGCGGGCCTGGGGGCCGGCGGGGCCGGGCGGGGACTGTGGGTCGAAGAGCCGGCCCGGCGGCGCCGGATGCCGGATTCGGTACGGACCTCCGCGGTGCGGGCGGTGTTGATCGTGGCCGTGACCCTGACGCAGGCGACGATCACGTTCTTCCTGACCTTGACGGGGTCCTGGCTGGCCCTTCCGATGGGACTCGGGGCGATCGCGGGGACGATCGTGGCCACCTGGGGCGTGCTGGACGTGTGGATCACCCGACAGACCTGGAACCAGCGGTACGGGGTCCTGTCGGAGCCGAGCAGCACGGCACGCAGCCGCCGCCGGGAGGCCCGACGTGCCTCCCGGGCGGCCCGGGAGGCACGGAAGGCCGCCGTGGGCCGAATACCCCGCGAGGACGGCCCCCTGGCGGCTCCTGGCCGCTATTCCACGCGCTGACGCCCCCACGCCCGCATCGCCGCGCGTCGGGAAGCGTCGAGCGTCAGGAAACGCCGCTGCGCCGGAACATGCGGGTCGCCGTGATCTCGCCGTGGATGGTCTCCGCCTCGGCGGACTGCTGCGGCAGGCCCGGGCGCAGGTGCTCCTCGACGCTGATGTACTTCAGGCCGGCCCGCAGGTCCGCGTCGTTGCGCAGGCGGATCACCAGCGGGAACTCGGCGAGGGCCGTGGTGTCGAACAGGCCGGTCGTGTAGAGCAGCTGGACGCCCAGCGCGTCGGAAACGGCCCGCTGGAGCTCCAGCAGGTACGTGGCGTTGGCGCGGCCGATCGGGTTGTCCAGGAACAGCGTTCCCGCGTGCCGGTGCTTGTCGCGGCCGCGGTCGTTGCTGCGCAGCGCCGCCATCGTGCAGTACAGCGCGATCGCGGCGGTCAGCAGCTGCCCGCCGGAGAACACGTCGCCCATCTGCCCCACCGGCACCCGCTCGGCGCGCAGCACCGCGTCCGGCTTGAGGATCTCCACGGAGATGCCCTTGGGCTCCAGGGCCGCCTGGACACCCCTCAGCAGCAAGGACATGCCGTCACGCCGGCCCTCGCCGAAGGAGGCGCTGCTGTTCTTCTTCACGGCCGAGCGGGTCGCCTCGTCGATGACCTCGCCGAGCCGCTCGGTGAGCGTGGCCTGGTCCGGCTCATCGAAGCGGATCCGCAGGAACTCCTGGCCCGACCATTCACCGAGGCCCTCCGGGAGCTGGGAGAGCCGCTGCGCGGAGCGGAGCGTGGCCAGGGCCGATTCGACGAGGCCGCGCAGGCGGTCGACGATGCTGTCGCGGTTGCGCTCCAGCTGGGCCAGTTCGTCGGTGAGGACGCGCAGCCGGGGCGCGAAGGCCGCGGCCCAGGCCGCCGCGTGCTCGGGCAGGGCGGAGGCGGGCAGTTCGCGGATCTGCTGGCGCGCCGGGGTGCGTACCTGCTCGTAGCGGGTGGCGTTGGCGTGCCGGACCAGGATGTCGCTCGCCTCGCGCACCGCGGACTCGGCGGCCGAGAGCTCGCCCGCGCAGCCGCGCAGGGAGCGGCGGGCCTCGGCGGCGGACTGGCGGGCCTCCTCCAGGGTGCCCGCGTGGGGCACCGGCTCCTGCTCGTCGTCCTGGTGGGTGTGGTCGCGCAGCAGGTCCCGGAGCATCGCTGCGGTCTCGTCGAAGCCGCCGGCGCCGTCCTCGGCGGTGCGGTGTGCGCGCAGCAGGTCCGCGTGGGCGGCCCGAGCGCTCTCCACCGCCGCGGTGTGGGCGGCGAGCTGGGCGGTGGCCGTGCGCAGCAGGGCCTGAGCCTGCTCGACGTCCTCGGGGACGAGTTCCTCGGGGAGTTCGGTGTGCGCCTCCCCCTCGGTGGGAGCGTGCCGTTCCGCCTCGCCGCGCAGCCGGCCGAGCTGCTCGCTGGCGGTGGACGCGCGGGTCTCCAGCATCTGGACGAGGGACTCGGCGCGGGCGGCCGCGGCCTGCCGGGAGGGGCCGTCGGCGCCGTCGGTGCCTTCGAGGAGCTGGGCGGCCCGGGTACGGACCTTGTTGGTGAGGCGGTCGAGCTCGGCCAGGGCGGCGCTCTCGTCGCTCTCGGCGCGGGCCTGTTCGGCGCGCAGGTCGGCGCCGACGCCGACCTTCTCGTACAGCTGGGAGGCCGCGCGGTAGGCCTCGCGCAGGTCGGGCAGCGGCGCCCGGGGGCCGTCGCCCTCTCCGTCGGGAAGCTGGTCGGGGGCGCCGGCGATCTCGGCGCGTTCGGCGCGCAGGGCGCGGGCGGTGCGGCGGGCGTCGTCGGCGGCGCGCTGGGCGGCGCGGCGGTCCTCGTCAGCGGCGCGGGCCCGGTCCAGGCAGACCTCGGCGCGGGCCTCGGACTCGGCGGCGTCGTCGGCGAGTTCGCGGAGCTTGGCCTGCCAGCCGGCGCGCTCGCGCAGCCGGAACGCGAGCCCGGCGAGGGCGTCGGCGACGCGGCGGGCGCGCTGGGCGGTGTCCTGGCGCTCCTCGCGGACGCGGGCCGCGTCCGCGGCGGCCTCGTCGGCCTCGGCGCGGACGGTACGGGCCTCCGCGAGCTCGGCGTCGGTCTCCTCGGCGAACATCCGGGCGGCGGCGGCCGCCTCCGCGAGCTCGGTGAGGCGACCGGGCGGGCAGCCGGTGCGCCAGGAGCCGAGGCGGGCGGCGAGCTCGCGGTCACCGCCGAGGCGGGCGGCGAGGTCGCGGATCTCGGTGTCGCGGACGGCGGTGCGGGCGCGCAGGGCCTGGCGCTCCTCGTCGGCGGCGTGCTCGTCGTGCATGGCCGGGTTCGGCGGTACGAGGAACACCCCGGAGTCGACCGCGTCGCCGGCCGGCGGCAGCGGGGCCAGCAGGGCGGCGGCGGTGCCGACGGCGACGGTGGAGCGGGGCAGCAGGGCGGCGCCGGAGAGCACCTCGCGGGCCCGGCCGTGGGTGTCGGGGTCGGTGATGACGACGCCGTCGACGAGCTCGGGGCGGGCGGCGAGGACGGCGGCGTGGTCGGCGGGGTCCACGGACTGGGCGAGGTAGCGCCAGCCGGGGAGGGCGGGAATGCCGTGCTCGCCGAGGTACTCGACGGTGGCCAGGACGTCCGGGCCGGGCGGCAGCAGGCCGCCGTCGCCGAGGGCGCCGAGGATGCGGGCGTCGTCGGCTGCCGTGGTGCGCAGCTCGAAGAGCTGGCGCTCGGCGGCTGCGACCGCGTCGGTGAGCAGTTGGCGGAGGTCGTCGGCGTTCCGGTCGAGGTCGGCGACCGTGAGCCCGCCGGCTCCGGCTGCGTCGGGGCGGCCGGCGGGTCCCGCTGGGGCCGCCGGCCCGGGTCCGCCAGAGCCGTGCGCGGCGTGCGCGGCGTGCGCGGTTCCCGCCGACGCGGCCTGCGCGCCGGATCCCGCGAAGGCGCCGGCGGCGCCGCTCTGCGTGCGCGGGTGGGGAAGGAAGGAGGCGGGCACCGACGGGAGGCCCAGCAGCTCCGCCAGGCGCGGGGCGGTGGCGAGGGAGGCCGCGGCCCGGTGCTCCGCGTCGTGGGCGGCCTCGGCCGCGTCGGCGGCGTCCGCCGCACGGGCGGCGGTGAGCTCGGCACGGGATTCCGTGGCGGCGGCCTCGCGGGCGGCCTCGGCGGCGGCGCGGGCGGCCTCCCGGGACTCGTCCCAGGCGGCCACCGCGGTCTTCTCGGCATCGGTGGCGGCGAGGGCGGCACGGGCCGGGTCGGCGTCGGGGGCGGTGTCGTCGAGCCAGCCGGCACGGACGGCCTCGGCGGTCTCCTGCTGGACCTCGGCCAGCCGCGAGCGCAGGTGCTCGGCCTCGCTGCGGGCCCGCTGGGCGGCCGTGGCGGCGGCGGTTGCGTCGCGGTGGGCGGCTTCGCCGGTGGCCTGGAGGGCGGCGGAGCGCTCCTCCTCCTCGTTGGCGAGCAGCTCGCCGTGCTCGGCGGCGGTGTGCAGGGCCCGGACGAGCTCGCCGGCCGCCGTGGCGCGGGCGGCCAGCGCCGGGGCGGCGTCCCGCTCGGCCTCCAGGATCGCGGCAGCGACGCGGGCGGAGCGGTCGGCGGCGGCCCGGTGGCGCAGCACGTTCTCGGCGGCCTGCCACGCGGCGTGCAGCGTCCGGGCTTCGAGGAGTTCGCGGCGCTGGGCCGCGGCGGCCTTGTCGGCGACGGTCAGGGCCAGCGAGGCGTGCCGGTAGGCGAGTTCGGCGGAGACGGCGGCGCTGCGGGTGCGCGCGGACTCGGCGGCGGTCACCTGGTGGGCGGCGCCGGTGACCCGCTGGGCCAGGTCGGCGGCCCGGCCGCGCTCCTGGGCGGCGCGGGCGGACAGCCGCCGGGCGAGGGTGCGCGTACGGCGTTCCGCGCCCGCATGCACGTCGCGCAGCCGGGAGCGGGCTCCGGCGGCCTCGACGATGCGGGTGAGCAGGTCCACCGAGCCTGCGGTGAAGTCCCGTTCGGCCATGAGCTCGGCGCGGCGGCCGAGCTTGTTGCCGAAGCCGTGGACGAGGTCGGCGAGGCCCTCCGTGTCGCGGGTGTCGGTGACGGCGCGCAGCAGGAGGTCGGTGAAGTCGGAGTCCTTCTTGACCGCGAAGAGGCCGGCCGCCTCGCCCTCGTCCGCGTTCATTTCGCGCTGGTAGCGGAAGAGTTCGGGGTCCAGGCCGAGCTCGGTGAGGTGCTCGTTCCAGCGGTCGTGGATTTCCTCGAAGTACACCTCGAGGTGCGGGTACGCCTTGCCCGCCTCGGTGAGGGAGTCGCGGAAGCCCTTCATCGTGCGGCGGCGGCCCTGGGCCCCGGAGGCGCCTTCGACGGTCGGGCGCACGGAGGTGGCTTCGGCGACGGGCAGGCTGTCGAGGCTCAGGCCGGGGCCGGGGCGGAAGGAGTACCAGGCCTCGGCGAACTTGCGCGGGTCGTTGGAGACCTGGCGGCCGCGCCATTCGCTGACCTTGCCGACGACCACGCACTCGCCGGTCTGGGTGTGCTGCCACTCCAGGGCGACGTGACCGCAGTCGTCGGCGAGCAGGAACTTGCGCAGGACGCCGGAGCTGGCGCCGCCGAGGGTGTTGCGGTGGCCGGGGAGCATCACCGAGAAGATCAGCTTGAGGAGGACGGACTTGCCGCCGCCGTTCTCCAGGAAGAGCACACCGGCGGGCGCGGGCCGGCGCGGCGGGCCGGTGGGCTCGTCCTCGAAGAACTCCGCCTGGGTCGGCGCCGGGTGGGGCACCGGTTCGCCGACTCCGCGCAGGTCGAGCACGGTGTCGGCGTAGCGCGCACCGGCGGGCCCGATGGAGTAGAGGCGGATCCGGGACAGCTCGTACATGGCGGCGGACTCTCGTGGTGTCTTGGTGAGGCGGGACGTACGGGGATCGGGGCGCGGGCCGCGGGGGGCCCGGGGCTCATGCGTGGAACGGGAGCCCGGCGTCGGCGGCGAGTTCCAGGTCGTCGCCCTCGGGCGGCGGCAGCAGGGTGGCGGAGCCGTCGCTGACGCAGACCACGCCGAGTTCCAGGAGCTCGGCCATCGCCGCGCTGCCCGCCATGTCACGGACCTGGAGCTGGTAGCGGGGGGTCGTGCGGTAGGTGCCTCCGGCCTCGTCCCCGGTGCGCTGGAGGAAACCGGAGTCGGTGAGGAAGGCGGCCGCCTTGCCGACGATGCCGGTGGTGGATCCCGCGAGGCGGCGGGCGTCCTTGGTGGCGCCGGTCGCGCTGCGGCGGGCGTAGACGCGCCAGGCGGCCTCCAGGCCGGGGGCGTCGGAGGCCGGGTCGGTGTTCTCGCCGAGCTCCTCGGCGCGCTCCTCCAGGCGGCGACAGGTCTGCCGGACGAAGGCGTCGACGCCGTTGACGGTGATGCGGCCGATGTAGCCGTCGTCGGCGAGGTCTTCGGGGCGCGGGAAGGCCAGGGCGGCCACGGCGAGGTGCGCGAGGCCGTGCAGGAAGCGGTCGGCGGAGTCGGCGGCGGTGCGGCGGGCGTAGTCGCCCATCCGGACGGCGAAGACGGAGTCCTCGCCGGCGGCCACGGCCATGCCGGCGCGCGGGGACACCTCCAGGACCACGAGGCCGAGGCCGGTGGCGACGGCGTCGGCGAGCCGGCCGAAGGCGGGGTCCTCCCGGTAGCGGCGGAGCAGCTCCGCGTACTCGGCGTCCCGGGCGGGGAGCAGCTTGGGCTGCAGCCCGAAGGCGACGAGCCGGGCCGCGTCGGCGGCGTCCGCCGGGGTCACGGACCCTCCGGTGGCGGGCGCGACGGGAGCCGACGGCGCGTCGGGCTCGCTCCACGCGGGGTGCTCGGCGTGGTGGTCGCTCACGGGCGGGTCTCCTCGGCGGTGCGGGTCGTACGGGTGATACGGACGGTATGGGTGGTACCGCGTGGCGGTGCGGCGGCGGTCGGCCGATCCAGCCCCGCCGGCGTTTGAGCGGGGGGCACCTCCCAGCGGTAGCTGGGGGAGGGTCCGAGCAGAGCCCGGTGCCCGGCGGAGCCGGGTTTCCTGGGGCGCCGCCCCGGACCCCGCGCCTCAAACGCCGGCGAGGCTGGATGTGGCCCGGCCGGGGCGAGGGCGCGGCGGGTCACGAGGCCTCCGCGCGGTCGGCGGCCATGCCGGCGGCGTCCAGCAGGGCGGTGCCGACGATGAGGTCGGCGCCGCCGAACTCGTGGTCGTCGAGCTGCGTGCCGTCGTCCACCGCGAAGAGGAGCCGCTCCTCCCCCTGCCGGTAGGCCGTGCCGACGGCCGGGCTCGCCGCGTGGACGGCCAGCAGGGCCACCAGGTACGGCAGTTCCGGATCGCTGCGGCGGGCCTCCGCGAGGAGCCCGGACAGCCGCCGCGGGGCGTCGTGCGGCAGGTCGAGGAGCTCCATCGCGGCGGCGAGCTGCTCCTCGCTGAAGCGGCTGTCGTCCGGGGTGGCGATGAGGTCCGGCTCGGGCATCTCCGCGCCGAGGTGCTCGCGCTCGACGGGCGGGGTCAGCAGGATCTCGACGAGGTCGGCCACCCGCACCGAAACGGGCGTGCGCAGCCCGGCGCCGGAGGCGAAGAAGGCGGTGGTCACCCGGCTCGCCTGCTCCAGGGGGAGCGGCAGCAGCGGGGCGACGAGCTGGCCGTACAGGTCGATGCCGGAGCGGGGTGCCGGGGCGGCGAAGGCCTGGCGGTCCTGTTCGGCGCGGAACAGCGGGCCGGCGTCCAGCAGCCGGGACTGGAGCTGGGTGTGCCGGCGGATGCAGTCCTTGACGATGTCGACGAGCTCGGCCGCGCGCCGCTTGTTCTCCGGCTCCTCCGCCTCGTCGCGCGCCTTGCGGATGTTGGTCAGGATCGCGTTCTCGTGGCGGTAGCGGTCGGCGACGTGGTCCAGCGCCTCGGCGATCATGTCGGGCACGGCCCGCAGCCAGTCCACCGCCCGGACGTTGCGGCGCGTGGCGTCCAGCGTGCGGCGCAGGGTCTCGGCGTACTGGACCGTGCGGTAGCGGGCCTGCTCGGCGGCGAGCTGGGCGTCCGCCAGCCGGCCGCGGCTGATCAGCACCTCCAGCTTGACCTCGGCGGCGATCTGGGCGCTGGTGACGTCCGTGTCGAGGGCGCCGACGAGGACGTTGACGGCCTCGTCGGTGGTGCGCAGGTAGACCACGCCGCCGTAGCCGGGGACCTCTTCGATCAGCTTGAAGTCGTAGTCCCGGCGCACGTAGACGCCGTCAGGGCCGAAGGTGCCGTAGATCGCGCGGAAGCCGCGGTCCACGCTGCCGACGTTGATCAGGTTCTCCAGCACCCAGCGGGCCACCCGCTCGTGCTCGGCCGCCGGGCGGGCGGGGGCCTGGGCCGCGACGCGCGGCAGCAGCCTGGCCACTATCTGTTCGTGGTCGGCGCCCGTGTCGAAGTCCATGTTGAGCGTGACCAGGTCGATCGCGGCCAGGGCGACCTCCGCCATCGCGTAGACCCCGTACTCGCCGGCCAGATTGGCTTTGCGGACGTCGAGGTCGTGCAGCGGGGCGGTGCAGGCGAGGGCGCGCAGCCGCCGGGCCAGGCCCTCGTCGGCGGCCGGGCCCGGCGCCGGGGACGGAAGGGTCTTCGCCGGGGCAGGGAGAGTCACGGACAAAGACTAGGTCCTGTTGCTGACAACATCCCAAACGGCATGGTTCGGCCGGATCGTCCCGGCATCCGCCACGGCCGCCTGCTCTACGCTCGGCGCATGGCTTCCATGATCGCATCCGCTCGCGTGATCGACCTCAACGCCGACCTCGGCGAGGGCTTCGGGCGCTGGACGCTCACCGACGACGAGGCCCTGCTCTCCGTCGTCACGAGCGCCAATGTGGCCTGCGGCTTCCACGCCGGTGACCCGTCCATCATGCGCCGGGTCTGCGAACGGGCCGCGGAGCGGGGGGTGCGGATCGGCGCGCAGGTGTCCTACCGCGATCTGGCCGGCTTCGGGCGGCGCTCCATGGACGTGCCGCCGGGCGAGCTCGCCGACGAGGTGGCCTACCAGATCGGGGCGCTGGAGGTGTTCGCGCGGGCGGCCGGCTCCCGGGTGTCGTACGTGAAGCCGCACGGCGCGCTCTACAACCGCACCGTGCACGACGCGGGCCAGGCCGCCGCCGTCGTCGCGGGCGTCCGGCTGGCGGCCGGGTCCGGTGCCACCGGGGGCCTGCCGGTGCTGGGGCTGCCCGGGTCGCTGCTGCTCGCCGCCGCCGAGGAGGCCGGCCTGCCCCCCGTACCGGAAGCCTTCGCCGACCGCGCCTACACGCCGGCCGGGACGCTGGTCCCGCGCGGCGAGCCGGACGCCGTGCTGCACGACCCGGACGCGGTCGTGGCGCGGGCCGTCCGGATGGCGGCCGAGGGGGCGGTGACGGCGGCCGACGGGTCGCCGGTCCCGGTGGCCGCGCGCTCGCTGTGCCTGCACGGGGACACCCCCGGGGCGGCCGGGCTCGCCCTCCGGGTCCGGGAGGCGCTGGGCGCGGCCGGGGTCCGGGTGGAGGCCTTCGCGTGAGGCCCCTCGTGGTGGGGGGCGGGGCGCTGCTGATCGAACTGGACTCGGCGGACGAGGTCGCAGCCCTCCACGCCGAGCTGCTGCGCCGCCGGGACGCGGGCGGGCTGGGTCCCGTACGGGACCTCGTGCCGGCCGCGCGGACCGTACTGCTGGACGGCGTGAGGGATCCGGCGGCGCTCGGTGCCGAGATCGCACGGTGGGAGGTGCCGCCGCTCGCGCCGACGCAGGGGCCGCAGGTCACCGTCCCGGTGCGGTACGACGGCCCGGACCTGGTGGAGGTGGCCCGGCTGTGGGGGGTCGCCCCGCGGGAGGTCCCGGGGATCGTCGGCAGGGCCGTCTTCCGGGTGGCCTTCTGCGGTTTCGCGCCGGGCTTCGGCTACCTGACGGGGCTGCCGGAGCGGTTCCGCGTCCCCCGCCGCGGGACGCCCCGTACGGCCGTCCCGGCGGGCTCGCTGGCGCTGGCCGGGGAGTACGCGGGCGTGTACCCGCGCTCCTCCCCCGGCGGCTGGCAGCTGATCGGCTCCACGGACGCGGTGCTCTGGGATCCGCAGCGGGAACCGGCGGCGCTCCTCGCGCCCGGGGTGCGGGTGCGGTTCATCGAGGAGGACGGCCGTGGCTGAGGGGCTGCTGGTGGTGCGGCCGGGGGCGCTGACGACGGTCCAGGACCGGGGCCGCCCGGGCTACGCGCACCTGGGGGTCCCGCGCTCGGGAGCCCTCGACACGGCGGCGTACGCGCTGGCCAACCGGCTCGTCGGGAACGCGCCGGGCGCGGCGGCGCTGGAGACGACCCTGGACGGGGTCGGGCTGCGGGCCCTGGCTGCGACCACCGTGGCGGTCACGGGCGCGCCCTGTCCGGTACGGGTCTGCGGTCGCCCGGTGGCCTGGGGGGCGCCGGTCCGGCTCCCGGCCGGGGCGGAGCTGGAGGTGGGCCGCGCGGAGTCGGGAGTGCGCGGCTACGTCGCGGTGCGGGGAGGCCTGGTCGGCCCGCCGGTCCTGGGCAGCCGCTCCACGGACCTGCTGTCCGGGCTGGGGCCGCCGGTCCTGTCGGCCGGGACGCTGCTGCCGGTGGGCCCGCCGGGCCCGGATCCGTCCCCCGGGGCGGATGCCTGCGGCCTGCCCGGGCCGCCTGCGGTGCTGCTGCTCCCGCTGCGGCTGGGGCCGCGGGCGGACTGGTTCACCGGGGCTTCCCTCGCCGGGCTGTGGCGCTCGGAGTTCCGCGTATCGGCGGCGTCCAACCGCATCGGCGTGCGCACGGAGGCGGGCACCCCGCTGGCCCGCGCCCGGACGGGCGAGCTGCCCAGCGAGGGCATGGTGCTGGGCGCGGTCCAGGTGCCGCCGGACGGGATGCCGGTGGTGTTCCTGGCCGATCACCCGGTGACGGGCGGCTACCCGGTGGTGGGCGTGGTCCCGCCGGGCCCGGCCCTGGACGCGGCGGCGCAGGCCCGGCCGGGGATCCCAGTCAGGTTCGTGAGGTCCCGGTGAAACGTTTTCGGGGGCTGCGGCCAAGTACGGAGTGAGGGGACCGACCGGGTCCCCGCGC
Organism: Streptomyces sp. NPDC091682; assembly: GCF_044756625.1. Classification (NCBI taxonomy): domain Bacteria; kingdom Bacillati; phylum Actinomycetota; class Actinomycetes; order Kitasatosporales; family Streptomycetaceae; genus Streptomyces; species Streptomyces sp. NPDC091682. The sequence continues at coordinate 27,998 of NZ_JBIVTH010000025.1, forward strand.
AGGGGAGGAACCGGGTGCGCAGCCCACGACACGAGACCGGGCCGCCGGATCTCAGCACGCCCGAAGGGTTCGGGGCGTTCTACGAGGAGCACATCGACGCCGTGCTCGGGTTCGTCACCCGCCGGGTCGCCGACCCGCACCTGGCGGCGGATCTGACGGCGGACATCTTCCTCGCGGCGATGGGATCGGCCTCCGGCTACCGGCCCCACAGGGGAGCACCGATCGCCTGGCTGTTCGGCATAGCCCGCAACGTCCTGTCGGGCCACGCCCGCGGGCTCGCCCGCGAGAGCGGCGCCCTGGCGCGGCTGAGCGGCCGCCGCCTCCTGGAGGACGAGGACGTAGCGGCCCTGGAGGAACGGATCGATGCCCAGCGGGCCTTCAGGGTCCTGGCGGAGCGTCACTCCGCCCTTTCCGAGCCGTTGCGCGCGGCCCTCGACCTCGTGGTCATCGACGAACTCACCCCGGCCGAGGCCGCCCAGGCCCTCGGCGTCACCCAGGCGACCGTCCGCGTCCGCCTCCACCGGGCCCGCCGCGCGCTGCGCGGGACCGGGACCGCCGTCACCGAAACGCAGTTGGAGGCAGCCCGATGAGCACCAGGCCCGGCGGGTTCGAGGACCGGCTCAAGGCGGCGCTGCTGGCCCGTCTCCCGCAGGAGGCTCCGGCCCCGGCTCCCGCCCGCTCCCTGACCCGCCGCTACGGCATCCCGCTCGCGGTGGGCATCGCGACGGCCGTCGTCCTCGCCGTGATGGCCCTGCCCGGCAGTACCCGCAACGGCTCGCTGCCGTCGGTCGGTCCCACCGGCTCGCCGAGCCCTTCGACCACGGACGCGCCCGAGATCAAGAAGGACCCGGACGGCTCGCTCCGGTTCAAGATGCCCGAGCAGCAGCAGGTCCCGGCCCTGGCCGACCGGCTCAAGGAACTGGGGGTCGAGGTCGCGCTGGTCCCGAAGCGGCCGCTGTCCCAGTGCACCTCCGAGCTCATACGCGGGGGCTTCGACCCGATGGGCGACCCCGAGGCCGTGGTCCTGCAGCAGGGCGATGACGGGTGGTTCTTCAAGGTCAACGCGAAGACGGTCCCGCCGGGCTACAAGCTCGCGTTCTCGTCGGCGGAGCACTACCCGCTGGGCGATCGGAGGACCGACTTCAACGTGGTGGAGCCGGCCAGGATCCCGTCCTGCACGCTCGACTACTCGGAGGGCCTGGAGGAAGCACTGAAAGCGCGCTCCGAGCCCCCGAAGGACCCCGGCAGGACCATCGAGATCCCCGCGCCCGGGCTCGCCGATCTGCCGGAGGTGGTCCGGAGCCTGCAGGAACAGGGGGTCAGCGTCGCGGTGACCCAGTTGAAGCCCCGGTCGGAGTGCACGCACCTGGGCCGCGGGTACCGCCACGCCGGTAGGCAGGCCGACCCCGAGACCGAACTGACCCGGGGGCGGGAGGAGGGCACGTTGAGGATCAACTCCAAGACGGTGCCTCCGGGGTACACCCTCGTCCTCAAGAAGCCGGTGAGCGGGTCCGACCCCGGCGCCACGGTCGGTTACGGCGTGCAGAAGACGTCCGAGGTCACCGCCTGCGAGATCGACCCCCTCTTGCTGGGCGGGTGACACCCTCTTCGCGATGAGCCCCGGACGCCCCGGACGCCCCGGCCTTCCTCAGGCCGGGGCGTCCGCGCGCCTGCGACCCGCTACACGGCGGACTCCGGGGCGATGCGGCTGCGGACGGCCGACTGGACGTCCTCCTCCTCCGCGGGATCGGCGGCCAGGCGGCGCAGCCGGGGCGCCACGCGGGCGTCGGCCGTCTCGGCGTGGTGGGCCGCCACCTCGCGGGTGGTCTCCTCGCAGTCCCACAGGCACTCGACGGCGAAGCCCGCCGCGAAGGAGGGGTCGGTGCTGGCCAGGGCCTTGGCGGCCCGGCCGCGCAGGTGGGACGAGGCGGTCTCGCGGTAGATGTGGCGCAGCACGGGGGCCGCGCAGCCGACGGCGAGCCGGCCGGCCCCGTCCACCAGGGCGAACAGGCGCCGGGTGTCGGGGCCCGCTCCGCGCACGGTGGAGCGCAGGGCGCCCAGTACCAGGCCCGCGTCCTCGGCTCCGCCGCGGGCGGCCAGGATGGCCGCGGCGGCCTCGCCGAGCGCGTCGGGGCGGTGGACCCAGCGTCGGGCCCGTTCGACGGCCTCCGGACCGCACATGCGCTCGTAGGCGGCCACGGCGGGCTCGTCGGCGGCGGCTTCGATGAGGTCCAGCACGGCCGGGTTCTCCGGCTCGGCGAGGACCAGGTGGTGCAGGGCGGTGGCCCGGGCGGCCTCGCCATCGGCGCCGGCGGCGGCCGCGAGGATGGCGGAGCGGTCCTCGGGCTGGGCCACGGCGGCGAGGCAGCGGGCCGCGGGGACGTGCAGCGGGGTACCGCGGCGCAGTCCGTCGGCGGCCCAGTCGAAGACGGCCTGGACGCCCCAGCCGGGCCGGGGCCCGCTCGGGGTCATCTGGCGCTGCCAGCGGTCGAAGGAGCCCTGCTGACGGGCGGCGCGCAGGCGCTCCCCGTACTGGGGGGTCTCCTCCCACAGGCACCACGGGCGGGGCTCGTAGGCGTCACGGACGGCGGCGGCCAGCCGCGCCTCGCCCTCCACCGTGGCGGGGAAGCGGGCGAGGACGGCCGGGGCCAGGGACCGCAGGCCCTCGTCGTCGTCGCGCAGGGCCAGCTCGTCGAGCGCCCAGGCCCAGTTCGCCCCGGAGGCGGCGTAGCGGCGCAGCAGCATGAGCGCGTCGTCGCGGCCGTAGGAGGCCAGGTGCCCCAGGACGGACAGGGCGAGGCCCGTGCGGTGGTCCTCTTCGTCGACGAGGTCGTCGGCGCTGAAGAGGTGGGCCTCGATCTCGCCCAGCGGACCGGCGAGGTCCAGGTACAACCGGGCGTAGTACAAGGAGCGGTTCTCGACCTGCCAGTCCTGGCGCGGGTCGCGGAGCACGCACTGGTTGAGGGCCTCGAGGGCCTCCGCCCTGGGTGCCGCGAGTGCGTGCAGCGTGCCGTCGCCGCGGCCTCGCTGAAGGAGACCGAGCAGGGTACCGCTCGGTGCTATGACTGGTTCGAACATGGGAATGGCCTCAAATCAAGCTGGGGACGCAACCGGGAATCGGAATTCACAGGGCCGCGTAACAGCATGTGAGGACGTCCGCCGTCATGTTCCGCTCGATGTAGACCATTGCCTTCTCACTCTCGTCGGTGCTTCGTGACCATGGAGGCCGGGCCGGCCGGTGCACGCTTCGTGTCTCGCCCGCTTCTGCCCGTCCCCCGTGCTCGCGAATCGAATCCGACGCCATGATGACCCAGCCGGTTTGTGCGCCGCGACCACATTTATGGCCGCCGTGACCAACCTGTGAGGTCGGGACGTGTCCGGGCCCGGCCAGATCCTAGGTAAAACCGGACTACTCGGCTCCGAAAAGTTCCAGCAGGTCGGCCTTGGCGAACATGCGCGCCGTGTCCACGGCGGAGGGGGTTCCGGCCTTCGGGTCGGCCCCACCGGCGAGCAGGGCGCGGATGACGGCCTCCTCGCCCTTGAAGACCGCACCGGCGAGCGGGGTCTGGCCGCGGTCGTTGGCGCGGTCGGCCTCGGCGCCGCGGGCCAGCAGGACCGACACGGCTCCGGCGTGGCCGTGGTAGGCGGCGAGCATGACCAGGGTGTCGCCGCGGTCGTTGGTGAGGTTCGCCGGGACCCCGGCGTCCAGGTAGGCGGTGAGCGCCTCGGTCTCGCCCTGGCGGGCGAGGTCGAAGATCTTGGTGGCCAGCTCGATGACGTCCTCGTCGGGGACGTCCTGGGAACCGGAACCCTCGGCTGCGCGCTCGCTCATGGTCCGTACCGCCTTTCACTCGTTGCTGACATGGTCCGCCCGCCCGTCACGACGTGGAAGACCCGGTCGGGGGCCGGGCGGGCAGGGGGGTGCACGGCGCTGCGTCCGTACGGGTGAATCGTCAGAGTAGCGCCCTGGCCTGCACATGTCCGGGTCGGGCCGAGGCAATGATCACCTTCGACCCCCTGCGCGCCGGGCGTGCCGACCGGACGGGGCCGGTCAAGTGAAAAACCATTGAATTCACCCATATGCACCTTTTGTCGCATTGATACTTCCTGTGAGCCTGGAAGAACTGATGGTGACTGTCCCCACCAACCGGGAGAAAACGTCATGGTCCTGTCCATCTCAGGCGTGGTCCTGCTCGGCATCATCTGCTTCCTCTTCTTCAAGAAGGACGGGATGAAGCTGACGCACGCGTTCGTCTGCGCGCTCTTCGGCTTCTTCCTCGCCGGCTCCGCCATCGCCCCGAGCATCACGGCGAGCACGGCGAGCCTCGCGAGCCTGCTCGGCGGGATCAAGCTCTAGCCCGGCCATCGCGCAGCGACACCAGCACCACCCGGAACACCGTCACACCACAACTCCAGGAGACGCCCGTGGCCCGGCGCCCACTTCCCCGCATCCTCAGCAGCGGCAGCACGTCGCTGGCCCGGGGCCGCGACCTCGCTCGCACGGTCGCCGACAGTGCCACGGACGTCCTCCATCCTCTCCTCGTGATCGGACGCGGCCTGCGCATCCTGGCCGCGGCCGGGCGGCGCCGTTGGTCCCAGACCCCCAAGGACAAGCGTGGTCCCGCGCTGTTCCTGGGAGCCGCCTGCGTCCTCGTGGTCGCACTCCTCCCCTACGGTCCCCTGCTCGCCCTGCTCACCCTCATGGCGGCGGCGGCCTGGCACGGACGCGAGCGCACCCCGACGAAGACCGGACCCAGCGATGCCGAGACCGAACGGCTCGGCTCCCTCTACGAAGCCCTCGTGCCGTACTTCTCCATCCCGGAAGACCCGAGTCCGCTCTTCGCCCACGGCGGGGACTGGGACAAGGCCTTCAGCGACTACGGGTTCGACGGGGCGGGCCGCATCACCCGGCTCCGCATCCGCTACCCGGCCTACTTCACCGACGGCGAGGCCACCTCACGGGCCCGGATCGAGGCACTGCTGCACGCCAAGTCCGGGCGGGGACGGGAGTACCTCTTCGACTGGGACGAGGAGGGCAACCAGCTCGACCTGAGGGTGCTGGAGGCGCTTCCGACGGGCATCGCCGCCCAGCCGTTCGTCACCTCCCCCGGCGAGACCGTGCTCGGCTTCACCGACGCCGGCGGCGTGCGGCGCACCCTGCCCGTCCTGGAGGACGACGAGCCCCGCGACGTGCCGCCGGTGATCTGGCGCACCGGGCCCCGCTCCGCCGAGCCCCACCTGCTGGCCGTCGGCCAGCCCGGCAGCGGCGCCTCCACCCTGCTGCGCTCCGTCGCCCTGCAGGCCCTGCGGCACGGGGGCGACGTACTGATCGTCGACGGCGGCGGCAACGGCGACTACTCCTGCCTCTCCGGCCGCAGTGGCGTCCTCGCCGTGGAATGCGGACCGGTCGGGGCACAGGCCACGCTGGAATGGGCAGCGCAGGAGACCGAACGGCGGCTCATCGCCACCCACCGGGCCCGGGAGGTCGGACGGCCCGCACCGGAGGACACCGGCCGGCCCTTGTGGATCCTGCTGGACCAGCCGAGCGTGCTGGCCCACCTCTCCGTCGCCGGCGGCGGCCCCGACCCGCTGGCCCAACTCCAGGTGCCGCTGCGGCACGGACGGCCCGCGCACGTCACCGTGGTGGTGGCCGAGCAGTTCGGGCACCTGGAACTGCTGCACGACGCGGTCTGGCAGCACACCCGGGCCCGCGTCGTCCTCGGGCCCGCCACGGTCCACCAGGTCGCCGACGTACTAGGGCTGGCGCCGCACACCACCCCGACGGCACAGGTGCCGCCGGGGCGCGGGTACGCCCGGCTCGGCACCGGGCCCGTGCACCGGCTCCAGGTGCCCGCCACCCCGGACCCGTACGACGAGGCCGCGCACCCCGCGTACCGCCAGGCCGTGCTCGAGCTACTGCCTGATCGCCTCGCGCCCGGCGGGAGCGGTGGGCGGGACCAGGGCACGCCGACCAAGCCGCTCCAGGGGCAGCCGCCGGCGCAGGGGCCGGCTCTGAACGCCCCGGAGGTGCCGGAAGTGCCGGCCGAGGCTTCGTAGGCCGGTCGTGGCGGGCTACGCCACGAACGTGCGCGGCGGCTCCGCCCCGCTGCCGCCCGCGCCCGTGCCGACCAGCCGGGCCGCCGCCGCCAGCCGGGAGGCCGCTTCCTCGGCCACCGGCCCGCCCACGGTGAACGGCAGCCGGACGTAGCCCTCGAAGGCCCCGTCCACGCCGAACCGCGGCCCCGAGGGGACCCGGACCCCGACCCGCTCCCCCACTTCGGCCAGCCGGGAGCCGGAGAGCCCGCCCGCGCGGGCCCACAGGGTCAGCCCGCCCTGCGGGACCTCGAACTCCCAGTCCGGCAACTCCCGGCGGACCGCCGCGACCAGCGCGTCGCGGTTCTCCCGGGCCTGCTCGCGGCGGATCTCGACGGCCTCCTGCCAGCCCCCGGTGCGCATCAGCCAGTTCACCGCGAGCTGCTCCAGCACCGGGGTGCCCAGGTCGGCGTAGGCGCGGGCGGCGACCAGGCTGCGGATCACGTCGGGAGCCGCGCGGACCCAGCCGATCCGCATGCCCGCCCAGAACGCCTTGCTGGCCGAGCCGACCGTGATGACCGTGCTGCCGGCCGGGTCGAAGGAGCACACCGGGCGGGGCATCGCCAGGCCCGGGTCCAGCCGGAGCTCCAGCATGGTCTCGTCGGCCACCAGGACGGTGCCGGCCGAGCGGGCGGCCTCCACCATCGCGCGGCGCTGCTCCTCGGAGGCCAGGGCCCCGGTCGGGTTGTGGAAGTCGGCGACCACGTAGGCGAGGCGGGGGGCCGAATCGCGCAGCACCTGCCGCCACACGTCCATGTCCCAGCCGCGCAGGCCGTCGGCCATGGCGACGGGCACGAGGCGGACCCCGGCGGCGCGCATCAGCTGGAGGATGTTGGCGTAGGAGGGGGACTCGACGGCGATCCGCTCCCCCCGCCCGGCGAAGAGACTGCAGATGGCGTCGATGGCACCCATCGCACCGGTGGTGACCATGATCTGCTCGGGCATCGTGGGGATGCCCTGCTCGGTGTAGCGGTCGGCGAGCATCCGGCGCAGCGCGGGCAGGCCCGCCGGGTAGTCCCCGTGGGTGTGCGCGTACGGCGGCAGCTCCTCCAGGGCGCCCTGGACCGCCTTGGTGAGCCAGGGCTCGGGGGCCGGGAGCGCGGCGCAGCCGAGGTCGATCATCGAACCGAGGGACTCGGGCGGCAGTGGTTCGAGGCCCCGGGCGGGCAGCGGGTTCCCGGCGGGTACGGAGGTCCAGCTGCCGGCACCGCGTCGGGACTCCAGGAACCCCTCGCCCCGCAGGGCCTCGTAGGCGGCGGCGACGGTGGTGCGGCTGAGGGAGAGGGCGACGGCCAGTTCCCGCTCAGCGGGCAGTCGGGCGGCGACGGGGACGCGGCCTTCGAGGACGAGCAGGCGGATGCCGTCGGCGAGGGTCCGGTAGGCGGGCGGCTTGCGAGCCCCGGGGGCGCCGGGCCGCTCCTGCTGGGAGGTGATGAGGCGGGCGAGCTGTGCGGCACCGACCGCTGAGGTCCATTCGGCCATGCTGTCCGGTCCACCTTCGTCGAATTGGCCCCGCCCGACCCCGGGCGCGGCCGGTATTGGATTGCTTCCGCCCCCACACCCTGCCACGTCGGGGTCCACCGGGACCAGGGGCGGGGGGTACGCGAACGCCCGGCGGTGGGGGCCGCACGGCTGCGGCGGCGCGCCGTTCACCGCGCAGCCACCGGGCCGCACCCTCCCCACGGGTAACAAGAGGCATACTGCCGCCGTGACGCACGTACGCCTTCGCCATCCATATCTGGACCACCCGGCTCCGATCCCCTTCGCGCACCGGGGCGGTGCCGCGGACGGGCTGGAGAACACAGCCGCCGCCTTCCGGCGGGCCGCCGAAGCGGGCTACCGGTACTTCGAGACCGATGTGCACGCCACGGTGGACGGGAAACTCGTCGCCTTCCACGACTCCACGCTGGACCGGGTCACCGACGGGCAGGGCCGGATCGCCGAACTGCCCTGGAAGAAGATCCGCGAGGCCCGGGTGGGGGGCACCGAGCCGCTGCCGCTCCTCGAGGAGCTGCTGGAGGAGTTCCCGGACGCCCGCTGGAACATCGACATCAAGGCCGAGTCGGCGCTGCACCCGCTGGTCAACCTGATCGCCCGGGCCGGGATCTGGGACCGGGTCTGCGTGAGCTCCTTCTCCGAGAGCCGGGTGGCCCGCGCCCAGAAGATCGCCGGGCCCCGGCTGGCGACCTCCTACGGCGTGCGCGGGGTGCTCGGCCTGCGGCTGCGCTCGTACGCCATTCCCGCGGCCCTGCGCGTGGGCGCGGTGGCGGCGCAGGTTCCGGAGACCCAGGCCGGCATCCGCGTGGTCGACCGCCGGTTCGTACGGACCGCGCACGAGCGGGGACTCCAGGTGCACGTCTGGACCGTGAACGAACCGGAACGTATGGAGGCGCTCCTCGACCTGGGTGTCGATGGCATCATGACCGACCGGATCGACATCTTGCGCACGGTGCTGGACCGGCGTGGGGCCTGGGCCTGACGCGCCCTTCACCCTCCCGCCCGGGCCGGAACGCCGCTGCGGAAACGGAACCAGCGAGGGGGACACCGCATGAGTGCGGAAGAGCGCAGCAGGACCGAGGAAGCGGAACCCGGGGCGGAGGACGGCAGAGCCGCAGCCGCCCCGGCGGCGGACGCGACCGCCACGACCGCCGCGTCCGCCGAGCGCAAGCGCGAGCAGCGGGGCTGGTACTTCTACGACTTCGCCGTCTCGGTCTACTCGGCGAGCGTGCTGACCGTGTTCCTCGGGCCCTACCTGACGGCCGTGGCCAAGGCCGCCGCGGACGCCGAGGGCTTCGTGCACCCGCTGGGCATCCCGGTGCGCGCCGGGTCCTTCTTCGCCTACTCGGTCTCGGCCTCGGTGATCCTCGCCGTCCTGCTGATGCCGCTGGTGGGCGCCGTGGCCGACCGGACCGGGCGCAAGAAGCCGCTGCTGGCGGCCGCCGCGTACACGGGCGCCGCGGCGACCACCGGAATGTTCTTCCTCGGCGGTGAGCGCTACCTGCTGGGCGGTCTGCTGCTGGTCGTGGCGAACGCCGCCCTGTCCGTTTCGATGGTGCTCTACAACGCCTACCTGCCGCAGATCTCCACCCCCGACGAACGGGACACCGTCTCCTCGCGGGGCTGGGCCTTCGGCTACACCGCCGGGTCCGTGATGCTGGTGGTGAACCTGGTGCTCTACATGGGGCACGACTCCTTCGGCCTCTCCGAGGGCATGGCGATCCGGATCTGCCTGGCTTCCGCGGGCCTGTGGTGGGGGGCCTTCGCGCTGATCCCGCTGCGCCGACTGCGGGACCGGGCCGTGGTCCGGGAGCCGGGGGCGGCTCCGGCCGTCAGCGGTTGGAAGCAGCTCGTCGCCACCCTGAAGGACATGCGGCGCTACCCGCTGACCCTGTCGTTCCTGCTGGCGTACCTGATCTACAACGACGGCGTGCAGACCGTGATCTCCCAGGCCTCCATCTACGGCTCGGAGGAGCTGGAGCTGGAGCAGTCCACCCTCATCGGGGCGGTGCTGCTGGTACAGGTCCTGGCGGTCGGCGGCGCGCTGGGCATGGGCCGCCTCGCCCGGACCTACGGAGCCAAGCGGACGATCCTCGGCTCGCTGGCCGCGTGGGCGGTGACCCTGGGGGTCGGCTACTTCCTGCCGGCCCGGACCCCGGTCTGGTTCTTCGCGCTCGCCGCGATGATCGGGCTGGTACTGGGAGGCAGCCAGGCGCTGTCGCGCTCCCTGTTCTCGCACCTGGTACCGGCGGGCAAGGAGGCCGAGTACTTCTCGGCGTACGAGATGAGCGACCGGGGCCTCAGCTGGGTGGGGCCGCTGGTGTTCGGCCTGACGTACCAGCTCACGGGCAGCTACCGGGACGCGATCATCTCTCTGGTGGTCTTCTTCGCACTGGGATTCGTGCTCCTGGCGCGAGTGCCGCTGCGGCGCGCGGTGGAGGCGGCAGGCAATCCTGTACCGGAGCGGATCTGAGCCCGGGTCCGCGAGCGCGCTCCGCCCGGATCTACGAACGAATTCCGAACGAATTTAGACGTTGAAGCAAAGGGGCGGTAGTGTACGCCTTTGGCCTGCCAGGCGGACCGTTACTGCGCGCTCAAGAAGCGTGGACGTTGGGTCACATCTGCTGCCAGATGTGACAAAACGGGCACTGGTGGGTACAACAAGGGGCGGCACGACGGGCGACGCACGACCCGGAGCGGGAATCTATACCGCCGACCGGACGTTGACCGGATGACGACGACAGCGACACCTGTCCTGTGGGCGACAAGCCCGGGAGGCACGATTCATGAGTGAGCGAGCTCTCCGCGGTACGCGCCTCGTGGTTACCAGCTACGAGACGGACCGCGGCATCGATCTGGCCCCGCGCCAGGCGGTGGAGTACGCATGCCAGAACGGACATCGATTTGAGATGCCGTTCTCGGTTGAGGCAGAAATTCCGCCGGAGTGGGAGTGCAAGGCGTGCGGCGCCATGGCACTCCTGGTGGACGGGGATGGGCCCGAAGAGAAGAAGGGCAAGCCCGCGCGAACGCACTGGGACATGCTCATGGAGCGACGCACCCGCGAGGAGCTCGAGGAAGTGCTGGCCGAGAGGCTTGCAGTCCTGCGTTCCGGCGCCATGAACATTGCCGTGCATCCGCGGGACAGCCGCAAGTCCGCCTGACAGCCGGACGGATGCACAAAGCCGAGGGGCCCCGCCACATGCTGTGTGGCGGGGCCCCTCGGCTTGTCCGTTTGCTCGGCGTTACTCGGCGGCTTGTCCCCTTACGGGACCCTTTCCCCTGTTACGGGGCCAGCGGCGGGCGGTACGCGGCGTCCGGGCCGTCCTGCCGGCCGGGCCGCTCCTCGCGGATGACCTCGCCCTGGACGACCTTGCCGTCGGGGTAGTGGATACGGGCCTGCTGGAAGGCGTCACCGAAGCTGCCGGCCGGGGCGGAGGCCATCTTCCGCTCCAGCGAACGGGCCGCCCTGCGGCCGATCCAGGCCCGGACGGGCGGCAGCAGCAGGACCAGACCCGCCACGTCGGAGATCAGACCCGGCAGCATCAGGAGCAGGCCCGCCAGCATCGTGAGGCCGTTGCCCTGGCCGGGCTGCTGCGGAGCCGGCTGCTGCCCCTGCTGGGCCTGCTGGAAGGTGCTCGCCAGGTTCTTGAAGGCACGCCGCCCGGCCCGCTTGATGACCACCGCGCCCAGGACGATGCCGCCCGCGAGCAGCGCGGCCACGGCGAGCCCGCCGGCCACGTCCGCGACCACGGTGAGCAGCCAGATCTCCAGGATCAGCCAGGCGGCGATCGCCAGGGGGAGGAAGGTACGGGCGGGCGAGCGCCGCCGGGGGGCCGTGGAAATGCCGGTCGTCATACCATCCAGTGTGCCTGGAGCCGCATAAAAGCGGCCTCAGCCGGAGGTACCGGACATCCCCTAGGGGTGCCCGGGCCCGGCCGGCCCGTCAGGCTCCGCTTCCCGGCTTGCCGGTCTGCGTGCCGCTGCCCGTACCACTGCCCGTACCGCTGTCCGTAGCGCTGTCCTTGCCCAGCAGCTTGGAGGCCTGGGCCTTGATGCCCCACTGGGTGACCCGCCACAGGGCCTCGACCAGGATGTCCTTGCTCATCTTGCTGTCGCCGAACTCGCGCTCGACGAACGTGATCGGGACCTCCACCACGCGGAAGCCCTTCTGCACGGCCCTGCGCGCCAGGTCGACCTGGAAGCAGTAGCCCGCCGAGGCCACCTCGTCCAGCCCCAGCCCCTCCAGGGTCTCCCGGCGGAAGGCCCGGTAGCCGCCGGTCACGTCCCGCATCGGGAGGTTCAGCATCAGCCGGGAGTACGTCGAACCGCCGCGCGAGATGAACTCACGGCTCTTGGGCCAGTTCACCACCCGTCCGCCCGGCACCCAGCGGGAGCCCAGGACCAGGTCCGCGCCGGCCAGCGCGGTCAGCAGGCGGGGCAGCTCCTCGGGCTGGTGGGAGCCGTCGGCGTCCATTTCGACGATCACCCCGTACCCCTGCTCCAGGGCCCAGACGAAGCCCGCCAGGTAGGCGGCGCCCAGCCCCTCCTTGCCCTTGCGGTGCAGCACGTGGACGTGGTCGTCGCCCGCCGCCAGCTCGTCGGCGAGCTTGCCGGTGCCGTCCGGGCTGTTGTCGTCCGCGACGAGGATGTGGGCCTCGGGCACGGCCGCGCGCACACGCCCGACGATCAGCCCGATGTTCTCCGCCTCGTTGTAGGTCGGAATGATCACCAAGGCTGTACCGAGCGGTCCGTAGGTCCGCTGTCCGCCGTCGCTCACTGAGTCCCCTTTTGTGCTCGTGCACGTCCTGTACGTCTGGTCGCAGAGGATGACTTTAGAACAGTGGCCGGGGCCCGCGGTCCTTCGGGCCGGTCAGACACCCGCTGGCTGCGGGCCGCCGTGACCGTTGTCTACTGGACCGCGGACCCCGACCCGGGCCACCGCCGCCCGGCGAAACCTTCCCTCGCCCCCGAGGCGCGGGCGCGCTGCGCAGACGGAGTCGTCCGGCACGGATTTCCTAGTGGTGGACCCGGCCGAACCTATCCGGGTCCGACCGCCCGTACCGAACCGAGGCCGACCGGATCACCCCTGTGGGCGTACGAATACCTCCCGCCCGCCGACGACGGTGGCGAGGCACACCGGCAGCGTCGATCCGGGGGTCAGGTCGGGCAGTCCGGGGGTGCCCGAGCGGGGGTCGGTGGACCAGCGGGCGACCCGGTCGTCGGGGGCCTGGACGACCAGGTCACCCGTCTGCCAGACCGCGTAGTCAGCCGGGGCGCCGGGAACGAGGACGCCCGCGTCGTCGCGGCCCAGCGCCCGCCAGCCGCCCCGCGTGTGGGCGGTGAAGGCGGCCCGTACGGAGATCCGGTGCTCGGGGGTCCGGTGGAAGGCGGCCGCTCGGACGGTGCCCCACGGGTCGAGCGGGGTGACGGGCGCGTCCGAGCCGAAGGCCAGCGGGACGCCGGCCTTGAGCATGGCCGCGTACGGGTTGAGGGTGCGGGCCCGCCCGGCACCGAGCCGGTCCGCGTACATCCCGTCCTCGCCGCCCCAGGCCGCGTCGAACGCGGGCTGCACCGAGGCGGTCAGCCCCAGCTCCGCGAAGGCCGCGATGGTGGCGGGGGTCATCATCTCCGCGTGCTCCACCCGGTGGCGGGCGGCGCGGACCCGGGCCAGCCCGACCTTCTCGGCGGCCGCCCGGACGCCCTCGACGACGGCGGTGATCGCAGCGTCCCCGATGGCGTGGAATCCGGCCTGGAGACCCTCTTCGGTACAGGCGGCCACGTGCTCGGCGACGGCGTGCACGTCGAGGTATTCGGTGCCGGTGTGCGGGGCGTCCGCGTACGGGGCGTGCAGACAGGCCGTGTGCGAGCCGAGGGCACCGTCCACGAACAGGTCCCCGGCGGCTCCGACCGCCCCGAGCTCCTTGGCCAGTCCGAGGTCCCGGTCGGCCCAGTACCCGAAGACGCGCGGCCCCGGCCGCTCGGCAGCCAGGGCCAGCAGACCGGTGAAGTCCTCGGCGGAGGAGATCTCGGGCCCGCCGCACTCGTGGACGGAACCGATGCCGAGGGAGGCGGCCCGGTCGAGTGCGGCCCGCTGCGCCTCGGCGCGCTGGGCGGGGGTGACGGCGGCCAGCGCGGCCCGCCGCACGGCGTGGTGGTCGTCACCGGTCAGCGGCCGGTCGTCGTCGGGCCGTACCCCCGGGACGAGGGCGAGCAGGGCGGTGGTGACCACGGCCGAGTGCACGTCGACGCGGCTGAGGTAGAGCGGGCGGCCGCCGGTGGCCTCGTCCAGCTCGGCGCGGTGCGGGGCCCGGCGCTCGGGCCAGCGGGCGGCGTCCCAGCCGTGCCCGAGGAGCACCCGGTCGGCCGGGCGGCTCGCCGCGTGGGCGCGTACGAGGTCCAGCGCGGCGGACAGCGTGCGCGCCCCGGTGAGGTCCAGCCCGGTGAGGGCCAGGCCCGCTGAGGTGGTGTGGACGTGGGCGTCGGTGAACGCCGGCGTGACGAGCGCGCCGCCGAGGTCGACGACCTCGTCCACGCCCTGCGCGAAGGCGTCGGCGGCGCCCTCAGAGCCGACCCAGGCGACGCGGCCGCGCTCGACGACCATCGCGGTGGCGAAGGGGTCGGCGGGGCTGTGCACCTCGCCCCCACGGAGGAGGACGGTCCTGGTCGGTGCTCCGGCGGCGTCGGCGGAGTGGGCGGTGCGGTCAGTCATGCCGACCAGTGTCCCGCGTCGCCCACTCCGGCCCGACCACCGGGTCCCCGCTCGGGCGCGGGTCAGACGCGGGGCGGGCGCGCCTCGTAGGGGGTGGACAGGACGACCGTCGTGCGCGTCGAGACGTGGGCGAGGGCGCGCAGCCGACCCAGGAGGTCTTCCAGCTCCAGCGGGGTGGCGACGCGCACCTTCAGGATGTAGTTCTCGTCGCCCGCGACGCTGTGGCAGGCCTCGATCTCGGGAACGCCGGCCAGCCGGTCGGCGATGTCGTCCGGGGCGCTCGGGTCGAAGGGCTTGACCGAGATGAACGCGGTCAGCGGCAGGCCGACGGCCTCCGGATCGACCACGGCCGCATAGCCTCGGATGACCCCGCGCTGCTCCAGACGTCGTACTCGCTGATGGACTGCCGACGTCGACAGTCCCGTGGCCTTGCCCAGATCCGTGTAGCTCATCCGCCCGTCCCGCACGAGCAGATCAACGATCTGGCGGTCCAGCTCCTCCATTGCGCTCATAGCCGCTCAACTTACGGCCCAAGGGCGCTCCAGGCCCAGTGCTGTCCGCCCACTGGAGGCATCTGCAGCAGGCATGTGACCAAGGCCACAGGGGTATGCAGGTGGAGGCCTGTCTGTTGTGGTTACTCGTGACGCTCGACGGGAATTGGTTGCTGTGGCCGAGGCCGAAGAACCTGCCCGCCCGGCCCACCCAAGGGGGAGTACATCCATGCTGAACACCAAGCGCGCCGGTCGCACCGAACCGGAGCCCCTGGAACCGCTCGATTCCGAGGACGGTACGTACCCGGACGGCGGCGGGGACGGCGATTACCTCGACGAGATCGAGGGGTTCGAGATCCACCACGCGATCTGCCCCGACTGCGGCCAGTCGATCGCCCTCGTCGCGGACGAGGAGTTCCTCCCGCAGCACGCCCTCTGCCTGACCCCCTGGAACCCCTTCGGCCTCACCGTGTGCGCGGGCACCGGCCGGCCCGCGAGCGACGCCCTGCCCACCGTCGGCATGATCCAGCCGGTGGAGGCTCAGGAGCGCGAATCCGTCGTCCTGTCGACCCTGCCCCAGGGGCTGGACTGGCGGACCCAGCCCTTCTCCCACGTCGGCGGTCCGGGCTCGCGCCCGATCCGCGTGGTGAGCCCCGTGCTGCCGCGGCCGCAGGCGCAGACGCGGCAGCAGCACGCGCAGGCGGCCTGACGGCCGCTCCGCCCGCCTACCAGTACGTCCCCTGCACCATGGCGGCCAGGCTGGCGTGGTGCAGGATCAAGCCGTCCGGGTCCGCCGGAACCTCCGCCTCCCCAAAGTGGGCCTGCCGGTAGGCGATGCGCAGCATCACGATCGCGTGCCGCAGGGCCGCGTAGAGGGTGTGGAACTCCATGTCCCGCGGGGTGTGGCCGGTGAGCTCGGCGTACCGGCGCTCCAGGTCCTCGCGGCGCAGGAATTCCGGCAGGCCGGGCTGGCCGAAGCCGACCGTGAGGTCCTGGAAGAACCGGTGCAGGTAGACGATCCAGCCGAGGTCCACCTCGCGCGGGGCGTACGCCGCCATTTCCCAGTCCAGTACGGCCACCGGCGTGAAGCCGTCGTAGACGACGTTGCCGATGCGGGCGTCGCCCCAGTTCAGGACGGCGGGGCCCTCGTCCCGCGGCCACAGCTCCTCCAGGCGGGCGAACGCCCGCTCGATGAGCGGGGACGGCGCGAGACCGCCCACCACCCATTCGTAGTAGGCGCGTTGGGCGTCCACGTGCCGGCGCAGCGGCGTGCCCTCACCGTCGGGGAGGAGGAACTCGGCCTCCTTGGCGGGGAACTGGTCGTGCAGTCGGGCGAGCAGCGAGATGCTCGCCTCCTGGAGGGCGGCGCGCTCGGCGTCGGTGGCGGCGTGCAGCCAGTTGCCCTCGTAGGTGTAGGGCATGACGTCGGGCGGGACCCGGCCCTCCGCACGGGCCATCACGAAGAACGGCGCACCCAGCGGCACCGGGTCCTCCTCCAGCCACTGCACGCGCGGGACGGGCAGGTCCGTGTGCCGGGCGACCAGGCTCATCACGCGGTGCTGGCGCGGCATGTCGTACGTCGGGAAGACGGTGTAGGCGGCCGGGTCGGCGGCGAGCCGCAGCGCGCAGGCGCGCAGCGGGGTGTCGGGGTGCTCTATGTCGAAGAGCAGGGTCTCGCTGGACATCCCGTTGGACCCGGGGACCGAGACGCCCGTGACCCGCGCGCCGGGGAGCCTGGTGTCCAACCAGGCGGCGAGGCGGCGGGCGAGCTCCTCGGGCTCCCGGGTGGAGGTGCGCGGTCGTGGCGCGGTGGCCATGGTGGATCCCCTTTCCTACTGGGCGACGGAGGAGTGGTCGGCGAAACCGCTCGGGTCGTGGCGCCCGAAGCTGCCGTGTTCGAAGATGCCGTGGCCGATCCGCCCGTCGAGGGTGAAGCGGGCCGAGTGGTCGGTCACTCCGAAGGCGGCCGTCGGGTGGGCCGCGGGGTCGGAGAGGTCGTAGACGCGGCGGTCGCTCCAGCCGCGGCCCTGCCAGGTGCCGTGCTGCCAGTCAGCGGCGGGCGGGTATCCGGCGCCGACGGCGAGCGGGGACGAGTTGAGGATCTCCACGCCCAGTTCGAGGGGCTTGCGGGAGGGGTCGGTGAGGTGGACGACGGCCCGCTCGGGGTGCCGACTGCCGGGCCGGTAGCGGATCTCGGTGTGCGGCCAGCCGAGTTGGACGTCGTGGCGTCCGCGGTCCTCCGGGAAGACCTGCACGGCCTCGTTCAGGGTGCGGTGGCCGTCGGCGTCCTCCTGGGCGATGACCATGACGAAGCGGTCCTCGAAGCGGACCGGGATCCACAGCCAGTGGAAGCCCTCGGGGCGGTACTCGTCGGCCGCGCGCCCCCCTTCCTCCCCGGGGATCGGCCGCACGCCCCAACTCCGGTCGCGGGTGCCGGTCCACTCCCCCGGCGTGAGGATGAGCTCCTCCCCCTTGGCCCGGATGGTTCCGGTGACCTGGCCGGCCTGCACGAAGCGGCGGCCTTCGAGCATGAGGCGGTCGCCGCGCCGCTGGACGTGGTGCGGCTCCCAGACGGCGGGGAACTCGGCGGTCCAGGTGATGTCGTACGAGAGCCCGTGCGGGTCCGCCGGATCGGCGGCGCAGCGCAGCGTGAGCCGCTTGAGCGGTACGTCGACGGTGATGGACAGAGGTCCCACCGAGAGGTTCGTCCGGTCGTCACCGAGGGCGTCGGAGGCCCGGACGGCGAGCAGCTCGTCGCCGATGCGGAGGGTGGCGTAGGCGTCGATGACCCCTGCGTTGGGGTAGACGCCGAGGCCGAGTATCAGGACGGCGCGGCCGGCGTGGTCGAAGACGTGGAAGATGCACCGGTCGTAGGCGTTGCGGTCACCGCTGACGACGTGCTTCATCGACAAGGGCGCCTGGTGGATCGGGTATTCGTCGAGCGCGACGGGCCGGTCGGCGGGCATGGCGAACCTCCTGGACGGGCGGCTTCGAAACGGCTGGGAGTACGTGGAGCGGCGGCTCGAGCAAATATGACGGTACGTCAGAAACAAGCCCCGGGGCCACCCTTCTGGCACGCTCTGACAGACCGGCGCGATATGCCGGGAGCTCCCGGTGGGGTGAGGTGGGGGGCGGGGGCTTCGGGGGCGGGAAGTCTGTCGGGCGGGGTCGGGTGGCACGGTGGTGGCTTCGGTGGGCGGGGGTCACCCGGCCGGATACTCGGTGCTCCTGACGGACGACCCGGCCGTGCAACGGCTGTCGGACCTACCGAAGGCGAGGCGGTTGGCCTTCTTGTCCGACATGGATCGGCTGGGGGAAGCGGTCGAGCGAGCCTGCAGGCGTCTGGACCCGGCCTTCCGCCGGGTGAACCTGGAGATCCTCGGCAACACCGACGGCTTCTTGCACGCGCACGTGTGGCCGCGTTTCGAATGGGAGCCGGCCGATCTCGTGGGCATGCCCGTCTGGCTGTATCCGCGCGAGAGGTGGAGCGACAGCACGTTCGCACTCGGTCCGCACCATGACGCACTGCGCGGAGCGATCGGCGCGGAGCTGGACCAGCTGTCAGACGCCCGTTGAGGGTGCGGGTCCGCCGACCGGAGGTCGACGGACCCGTTGATCGGTGACGGTCAGCGGCCGACGCCGAAAGCGCCGTCCGGCCGCCACACCACCCCCCGCCGCGCCGCCCCCGCCCCGCACTCGGCGACGCCTCGAACGGATGGGCGCACGTCGGGGGCGATTACCCGGCCCTTCGGTTCTGCGTTGGCGAGGTATGACCATGCTTCAGTCTTCAACGGGCCGAAGGCGTCGACTGGTGGCGCCGGGATTCGAAGAATCGGTTCAGCGGCCGCGTGAGCAGGCCCCGCAGGCATCGCAGGTGACGGATCCGCCGATCTACCTGGACCTGCTGACGCGGTGGGCGGATGCCGGCCGGACGTTGCCCGGCCGGCGCGACCCGGAGTGGTCGCGGCTCACGTCCTCCCCGGTCTGGCCCACGACCAGCAGCGGGCTGTACTGACCGCGGTCAGCGCGTCTCCGGGCCCGCCAGGTGGCGGGCGATGACCATGCGCTGGATCTGATTGGTGCCCTCCACGATCTGGAGCACCTTCGCCTCCCGCATCAGCCGTTCGACGGGGAAGTCCGCCGTGTAGCCGTACCCGCCGAGGACCTGCACCGCGTCCGTGGTGACGGCCATCGCCGCGTCCGTGCAGAACAGCTTGGCCATGGCCGCCTGGCGGGAGAACGGCTTGCCGGCGTCGCGCAGCCGCGCCGCCGCGAGGTAGAGCGCCCGACCGGCCTCGATCTTGGTGGCCATGTCGGCCAGCATGAAGCGCAGCCCCTGGAAGTCCGCGATCGGGTGCCCGAACTGCTTGCGGTCCAGTGCGTACGTCAGGGCCTCGTCCAGTGCGGCCTGGGCGACGCCGATGGCGCAGGCGGCGATGCCCAGGCGCCCGGCGTCCAGTGCGGCCAGGGCGATGCTGAAGCCCTGCCCCTCCTCGCCGATGCGGCGGGCGTCGGGGACCCGTACGCCGTCGAAGTGCAGCTGGGCGGTGGGCGAGCCCTTCATGCCCATCTTCTTCTCGGGCACGGCCGCGGTCAGGCCCTCCGCGTCCCCGGGGACCAGGAAGGCCGTGATGCCCTTGGGCCCCTCGACGCCGGTGCGCGCGAGGACGGTGTAGAAGTCGGCGACCCCGCCGTGGGTGATCCAGGCCTTGGTGCCGGTGATGATCCAGTCGTCGCCGTCCCGTACCGCCTTGGTGGTGAGCGAGGCGGCGTCGGAGCCGGCGGCCGGCTCGGAGAGGCAGTAGGCGCCGAGCAGGCCGCCGCCGAGCATCGCGGGGAGGTGCGCGCTCTGCTGCTCCTTGGTGCCGTAGCCGCCGAGGCCGTGGCAGGCCAGGGAGTGCACGCTGACGCCGAGGCCGACGGTCAGGCGGGCCGCGGCCAGCTCCTCGAGGACCTGGAGGTAGACCTCGTACGGCTGCTCGCCGCCGCCGAATTCACCGGGGTAGGGAAGGCCGAGCAGGCCTGCCTCGGAGAGCAGGGTGAAGACCTCCCGCGGGAACCGGCCGGAGTCTTCCTCCTCGGCCGCCTTGGGACGGATCTCCCGCTGCGCGATCTCGCGTACGAGGGCGAGGAGGTCCCGGGACTCCTCGGTGGGCAGCTGTCGGTCCACCGGCTGCGGGGCGCGGTCAGTCATGGCGGCGCTCTCCTCCCTGGTCGGGCACGGCGGCGACGCGTGAGGTGTGGGACGCGCCACCGGGTCTCGGTAATTCCACAGCCGATGCTGCCCTCCCGGGTCACGGAAGGGGCTGTTCAGAGGCTGCGGCGGCTTGAGTATGCCCGATCAGGGGCTTCCCGTCACCGGGGCAAGATCACCGAGCGGATCGAACGGCTCTTCGTGGCCGGGAGGTGCCGGACACTCCGGGACGAACTCCTCGATCACCTCCAGTGTCGCGCGTAGCTGGCGCACCAGCAGGGCCCCGAGCTCGGTGCGATCGGGCTGGTCAGGGGCGCCGAGTGCCCCGATCCAGTCCAGGGTGGCTCCTTCGACCCCGGAGAGCCAGCCCACGAGGGCGAGGCGGGCGATCGGCGGGAGGGTGCGGCGTCCGTACGCGGCTTCGGCGATGGTGGCGACGAGCTCCTCGCGGACGGTGTCGCGGATGGCCAGGACCTCGGCGTCGGATCCGACGCCGCCGGTGACGATGGTGCGGTAGGCGGCGCGGTGGTGCTCGGCGTAGTGCAGGTAGCCGTCGACGGTGCGACGGACGCGCTCCGCGCCGGGGAGGTCGGTGTCGCCGCCGGCCCGGGCGATGAGCTCGGCCACGGAGTCCTCGACGATGGCGAGGTAGTAGCCGCGCTTGCTGTCGAAGTAGTAGTAGATCAACCCCTTGGCGGCGCCCGCGTGTTTGGCGATGTCGTCCATGGAGAGCGCGTCGTACGAAGTGTCTGCGAACAACTTGCGTCCGGTGGCTATGAGTTCGGCCCTGCGCGCCTGCGATCGGCCCGTCGTTCCCCGCTGTTGACCACTACTCAAATTCAGCCCTAGCCTCGAACCGCCACAGGACGCCCACCTTAGGACAGACCTGTGCGCCGAGCTCTTTTCGCACTTCCTGTGCATCGGACGGCCTTCCGCGGGCCGCTGCCCGAGCACTGCGGCGCGGCCGATCACGCCGCCGCTCGTCTTCGTGACCCGGGTCGGCGCCGGGCAGGCGCCCGTGATCTCGGGCGCGATCGTCACGGGCGCGCTGCGACCGGCGGCCTCGTGATCCCGGACCGGGAGGGGGTCAGAGCCAGCCGATCTGGGTGACGAACATGGCGACGACGACCACGAGGGTCCAGCCGAGCACGTGCTCCAGCCAGGTGGAGTCGTCCTTGGGACCCCCGGTCCGGACGAGGTCCCGGGGAGCGGCGATGGGGGCGGCGCTGTCGGCAGTCATGGCGTCCAATGTGCCAGTGTTCGCGGCTTTCGCGGTAGGGACGTCACGGGTGGCATGCATCACGCAAACACTGACATACACCGACAGGGTCGCGGGCGAAGAGATGGGCGGGGGGAGACGGGCTGGGAGATGGACGGGGCCGATCGGGGTCGGGTCCCGGCGGCAGACGGCCGGGCCCCGACCTCGTCGATCGGGACCCGGCGCGTGCATTCATCGGGCGCTCCCTCCGGCGCCCCCGTCAGGCGCGGGACTCGCGGTCGCGGCTCGCCATGCCCGCCATCGCGAGGCCGAGGCACAGGGCGACACCTCCGGCGATCACGTTGCTGACCACCGTTCGCGTCGTGTCCATCTCACCGGCGATGGCCCACGGGGCGATGATCGTCCACGCGCCGAGGGCGACCGCCGTCCACGCCATCGCGTGGGTGCGCTCGTAGGCGGAGCCCAGACCGCTCATGCACAGGCAGAAGGCCAGGCCGGCGATCAGGTTGTTGATGGCCAGCGGGGTGAGGCCGCTGAACCCCACGATCCACGGCGAGGCGGCCAGGTACAGGCCGGTGATCAGGGCCAGCGCTTCGACGGCCTGCGCCCGGGGAGTGGTGGTCACCCGCTCGAACCGAGTGCGCATCTCGGCGAGATCGGGGTGGTGCTCGATGCTGGGATGGGTGGTCATGGCCGGCCGCCTCCTACCGAGAAGCCTTTATGTGCCATTTACCCCATCATGTTCCGCCTATCCATGACCCTTGGTCAACGGGCAAATTCGCGCCTTCCTCACAACACCCCCACCGCCCGCAGCGCCCGGAACTGCGCCCGGCTCAGGCGGGCCGGCGCATAGAGGTAGCAGATGCCGCCCGAGCCCGAGGTGACCTTGCCGGATACCCCCGTGCGCTTCGTACGGAGCCAGATGTTCTCCCACTCGGCACGCTTGTAGACGCGGCGCACGGCGGGGTTGTCCCGCGAGTTGGGGTCGTTCGCGATCACGTCGCCGGCGGCGGTGAAACCGATGACGGTCATCAGGTGGCCGGCGGTGCCGTAGCCCGCGCCCGTGAGTTCGTCGGGGCGGAAGGATTGGGAGGTGATGGCCGGGATGCCGGACCGGACGAGGGTTTCCAGGTCGGTCAGGGAGGTGAGGCGGGTGACGACTCCGGCCAGCCCGCGGTAGGTGGCGGCGTAGGCGGCGTTGAAGGGCCAGTTGCCGCAGCCCTTGTAGGCGGCGTCGTAGGTGGAGCGGGCCGCGTGGCAGATCTGCGGGTCGGAGTACTTCGGGTCGACCCAGGTCAGGTCGGAGGGGGCGGTCCTGCCGCCCCAGTACTCGATGATCATCTGCGAGGAGGTGGGGCTGCACCAGGCCTCGCCGCCGTTGTCGTACTCGGGGTACCGGCCGGCGTGGACCTCCTGCGAGTAGCGCGGGACCTCCAGCTCGTGGGCCGTGCGGGAGGGGACAGAGGCCGGGACGGTGAAGCGGTCCGGGACGTCGGAGACCATGGCTCCCGCGAGCCGCACGGTGGGACCGCGCTCGGCGCCGGGCCTGCGGTACAGGGTGAGGCGCAGCTGCCAGGCCGCGATCCGCAGGCCGGCGGTGGCGGCCGGGGGGTCGAGGGCGAGGGTGTCGGTCCAGACGGTGGACCTGCCGTCGCTCTGGCCGTCCACCGAGGTGCGGCGGATGTCTGCGTCGCCGGAGGCCCAGCGGCCCATCACGTACCAGGGGGTGGCGGTGCCGTCGGTGTAGGTGCCGCGCAGTTCGATCTGGATCCAGGTCCCGGCCGGGGTGCGGGCGTTCCAGGAGGCGATGGCCTCGGTGGCGGGCACGGTGGAGCGGTGCACGGGGGAGGTCCAGGTGGCGTACTCCCAGGTGCTCTTGCGGCCGGTGTGCGGGTCGGCGTACTCGGTGCGGCCGACAGCCGTTGCGATCTCCAGGCCGGGGCGGGCGCCGCCGACGGCTGTGGTGCCCTGGTGGGTGCCCGCGAGCCAGTGGCCGTAGGAGTACCAGAAGCGGTTGTCGACGGTGGGGCCCGGGGCCCGCGGGGCGGGAGGAACGTCAGGGGTGGGAGGAGCGGGAGGGGCCGCCGAGGCGCTGCCGCCGGAGACGGTGGCGGCGGTGGCCGCGGTGGCGACCGCGAGCGCGGCGACGAGTACGGTCCTGCGCGGCGTGGATTCGGTCATCGCGTGTTCCCCCAGGGCGGGTCGGCGGTTCGGCAGCTCTCCGGTGGCGTCCGGCATCACCCTTGCAGTTCCCGGCCGCGGCGGCCCGAAGCCACGGGCCGTGTCGGGCCTGTCTACGCTGGTCGGGTGGAGCCACACCAGTCACTTGAGTCACTCGCCCGGGAGCTCGCCGCCCTGCCGCCCTCCCTCGGCCCGGTGCGCCTGATCGGGATCGACGGGCACGCCGGGTCCGGGAAGAGCACCTTCGCGGGGCGGCTCGCCGAGGCGCTGGGAGCGCCCGTGCTGCACCTGGACGACGTGGCCACCCACGAGGAGCTGTTCGACTGGCAGGAGCGGTTGCGCACGCAGGTGCTGGAGCCGCTCGCCGCCGGGCGGCCCGCTCACTGGGCCCCGTACGACTGGGTGGAGCGCCGGTTCGGTCCGGAGCGGGTGCTGGAGCCGGCGCCGGTGCTCCTGGTCGAGGGGGTCGGCGCGGGGCGGGCAGCGCTGCGGCCGCGGCTGGCGCGGCTGCTGTGGATGGAAACGCCGCGCGAGCAGTCCTGGCAGCGGGGCCGAAACCGGGACGGGCGCGAACTTTCCGACTTCTGGGACGGATGGGAGCGCGCGGAGCGCGCGCACTTCTCCCACGACCCTTCGCGCCCCTTCGCCGACACCCTGGTACGCCAGAGCGGTACGGGATACGAGTGGTCTTCCGGGGCCCGTGCGACCGCAGGAGCCTCCACTTCCGTCACCGGGAGTAACGAACTCCCCCGGGCCTGAACGGCCTCGGAAGTCCGCCCCGCCGGGCCCTCGCCGACCCGCTTGACCTGGGTACCGCGACGGCCTTACGTTCTCAATGCGCGGCCATACAGGCTGCCGCGGACACGAAGCCCCCGATTGTTCCCCCGTGATCGGGGGCTTCGTTCTGCCGACGAACGCCCTCCACGACGGCGTCACACCCGGCCGATCCGCCCCGATCCTTCACCCTGAGTCACCATTCACCCCAGGGGCGCACGCCGGAACCGGGCCCGTCGCGCCCTACGTAAGGTGCGTCACCGCAGGTACGATGCAGCCCTGATTTCATCGGCGCAGTGGGCAACTCATGTGCTCGTCACGGAGGTTGCCGCGCACCACGGGGGCAGGCTTGTGGGGGACGTGATGGATTTCGGCACGCCGGGCAGCATGCACGCCCCGGCCGAACTGGCCTGGCTGCGCGGGGTCGACGCCTGCACCGTGGGCGCCTATCCGCAGGCCGAGGAAGAGTTCCGGGCGGCGGTACGGCTCGACCCCTCCATGGCGGACGCATGGCTGGGCCTGCACGCGCTCCGGGTCGACACCGGCAACGCGTTACTCCGCATGTACGCCCACCGGGACCGGTTCGGCGAGCAGCGCGCCCGGCACCGTCGGACGCTCAACTCCTGGTACTGGCTGGGCTGGTGGGTGCAGCCGGTGCTGGAGAGCCGGCGCGATCTGCTCCTCGCCCATGCCTCGCACTGGCTGGACGGCCGCCACGTGCCCGAACTGGACCAGGCCCTGGCCGCGCTGCCGCCGGTGGACACCGACGCGCAGGTGCGGTTCCTGCACGCGTGCCGGGCCTATCTGGTCAAGGACTGGGAGCAGCTGGTCCGGCACACCGAGCCGCTGGTCAACGATCCGCTGCTGGGCATCGAGGCCGGGCTGTTCGGCGGGATGGCGCGGGTCCGGCTGGAGATGTACGGGCAGGCGGAGCCGATGCTGGCGGCGGCGCTGATGCGGTGCCGCAGCGAGCAGCCCCAGCGCAAGGAGTTGCGGTACTGGCTGGCCCGGGCGCGGGAGGGAACCGGGCGCAGTGCGGCGGCGCTGCCGCTGTACCGGGCGGTGCACCGGGTGGACCCCTCGTTCATGGACACGGCGGCCCGGCTGACGGCCATCGAGGACGGTGACGACACCGACGGCGTGGCCGATCTGGCGGGCCTGGCGGGGTACGCCGCGTACGGGGGCTACAGCGGGCACGGCCCGTCCCCGGCGGGCGGGGACTTCGCGGCGGTCGCGCTGGGCGGCGGGCCCGTCCAGGACATCGCGGCGGACGGTCAGGTGGAGCCCGATCCGCTGGGTCCGCCCGCTCCCCCGGCGGGACGCGTGGAGGGTGCGCGGCGCAAGGCGCCGGTGCCGCCACGGGGCACGCCCGAGGGGCTGCCGGCCGGGCCGGCGGACCCGGCGGCGCTCGCCGAGGCGCTGGCGGAGCTGGAGCGGATGGTGGGCCTGGAGCCGGTCAAGCGGCAGGTGAAGGCCCTCTCGGCACAGCTTCACATGGCGCGGCTCCGGGCGGGTCAGGGGCTGCCGGTGCAGCCGCCGAAGCGGCACTTCGTGTTCTCCGGGCCCTCCGGTACGGGCAAGACGACCGTGGCCCGGATCCTGGGCCGGGTGTTCTACGCGCTGGGGCTGCTCGGCGGTGACCATCTGGTGGAGGCCCAGCGGGCCGACCTCGTGGGCGAGTTCCTGGGGCAGACAGCGGTGAAGGCGAACGAGCTGATCGATTCGGCGATCGGCGGGGTGCTGTTCGTGGACGAGGCCTATTCACTGTCCAACTCGGGCTACAGCAAGGGCGACGCGTACGGCGACGAGGCCCTGCAGGTGCTCCTGAAGCGGGCCGAGGACAACCGGGACCACCTGGTGGTGATACTGGCGGGCTATCCGGCCGGGATGGACCGGCTGCTGGCCGCCAATCCGGGGCTGTCCTCGCGGTTCACCACCCGGGTGGACTTCCCCAGCTACCGGCCGCTGGAACTGACCGCGATCGGCGGGGTGCTGGCCGACGCGAACGGGGACCACTGGGACGAGGAGGCGCTGGAGGAGCTGCGCAGCATCAGCGCGCACGTGGTGGAACAGGGCTGGATCGACGAGCTCGGCAACGGCCGCTTCCTGCGGACCCTGTACGAGAAGAGCTGCGCGTACCGGGACCTGCGGCTGGCCGGCTTCGCAGGTGAGCCGTCGCGGGACGACCTGGCGACGCTGCGGCTGCCCGACCTGATGCAGGCGTACGGGGAGGTGCTGTCGGGCCGCGGCCCCCAGGAACGGCCGGAGCCCCCGGCCTTCTGAGGATGTCGCGCGGCGGACGGGTGCTGCCGTTCGGGCAGCGGCCCCCGCACGGGTCGGGCCGTTGTGGATCGCGGACGGCACGGCAGTCCCGGCTGGTGGCCGGAACGCCCGGTCAGCAGCACGCCGCCGGAGCCCGTCGTGACGGGCCCCGGCGGCGTGCGGACCTGAGCGGTCAGTTCTTCGGCTGGCGACCGCAGACGAGGTCGTGGTTCTCGGCGGTCGTGTTGGCGCACCAGAGGCTGGGCCGCGCCGGCGGCACGAAGACGTACTCGGACAGCTTCATGTTGACCGGGACGCACTCCTGCTTGCCCTTGTAGGGCGAGTACTTGGGGCACTTCCCGTTCGGCAGCTGCTGCTGGTGGGCGCGGAGCGCGTCCAGGCCGAGGTCCTCGACGCTCGGGTTGGTGGACGGCATGAAGCGGTTGGCCGACCAGGAGGCGCCCATGGTGGCGAACAGGGCGGTCACGCAGATCAGGCCGGCGGCCAGCTGGGACAGCAGGCGCGGGGAGATCCGGGCGGCCCGGGCCGGGGCGACCTCCTGGAGCGTGCCGCGGATCCAGCCGAAGCCGCGCTCGTAGGTGAGCATCAGGCCGAGGACGGCCAGGATGATCAGGCAGTAGAAGATGATCCAGGTGGTGCGCGGGTACAGCTGGACGGCCTGGTTGTGCGCCATGTGGGAGGCGAACCAGAAGCGCAGCAGCCAGGCGCCGGCGAGGACGAAGCCGGCGGTGCGGACCACGGTGTTGCGCAGGCCGAGGCCCACGCCGATGCCCACGCCCAGGAGCAGCAGGATGCCGAAGCCGGTCTGGCCGGCCAGCTCGCCGGACACCGGGAAGTTGTAGTAGGTCTGCTCGCCGGCGCGGTCGGACGCCCAGCCCATCACGTAGGCCGGGTCGAGGTAGGTGTTGATGTAGGCGTAGCGGTCCACCGTCGAGGCGCCCAGGCGGGCCAGCTGGTACAGCAGCGGCGCGCCGATGACCGCGGCAGTGGCCAGCATGGCGCCGAGGAAGATCAGAGCACGCTTGACGGCGATCCGGCCGCGGCGCCACGGGAACAGCAGCAGGCCGAGGACGAACCCGCCCGGAGCGGCCCACAGGTACCAACCGGAGTACCAGAGGAACATGACGCCGAACACGATGCCGAAGCCGAGGCCGCGCAGTACTGCGGAGCGCGTCGTGAGCTGGTCGGCCCGGCGGATCTCGCGGAAGGCGGCGGCCAGCAGCGGCAGCAGGACGAGCATGGAGCCGTGGCTGTAGGGGCGGATCGGGTCGAGGAAGACGATCGAGGCCGGTACGGCGATGGCCATCGCCCAGAACGGACGCAGCATCAGTCGCCACGCGACGTAGGCCATCGGGCCGACCAGTGCGCTGAGGATCAGCTGCAGGTCCTTGAGGGCGTGGCCCACATCGGCGATGCCGTTGTGGAAGGCCTTGGCCCAGAGCGCGAGCAGGGCGGGGAACAGGGGCGGGTAGACCCCGGGCAGGCCCTTGTGGCGCATCATGTCGTTGGCCATGCCCATGAGGTTGCCGGGGTCGCCCTCCTGGCCGCCCAGGCCCCACGGCGTGCCGTTCAGGGCGACCGCGATGCCGCCCGCGACGATGCCGGTGGCCAGGCCCGCGAGGGCCGCGCACACCAGCCGCTGTGCGACCCGGTAGTAGCGCAGGGTGCCCCGGTAGGCGAGGAACAGCAGCGCCGCGAGGACGGGTATGCCGATCAGGGCCGCGTACTGCTGGACCTTGGCGAGGCCGCTGACCTGACCGATCCGGGTGACGGGGTTGACGCTGATGTGCGTACACAGCAGCATGAACCCGAGGGCGACGACGACACTGACCACGACCTCCGCCAGCGGGAGGAACCAGCGCTTCTGCGTCCAGCGGTCGAAGCGGCCGCCCGACCGGGCCGTCGACTTCCCGTCGGACGGGGCGCCTTTGGCGCTGTCCGGCGTGCTGGAGGGGGCGCCGATGATGTTCGGTGCCAAATCCGTCATGTCACATCGCTTCCGTGAAGCGGCACTCTGCCGCAGGTCGGGCCGGCTCGGCAGGGCGAGCGAGGTCAGCGGGCATCGGCCGGGGACTCCCCGGCGACACGCGTCCCCGGCATGACCGACGGGACTCCACGTCCGACACGCTAGCAAACCGGCGTCTTGCCCCCGTCGGCTACTGGCTAAACGGGGATCGGTCGGTCAATCGCGAGGCGGCCGACGTACGGTGACCGGACCCCCGTGCATCCCGGAGGTCCCACGGCCGGAGCCGGACCGGGACGCCGGAAGATCGCTGGCATCGTAGTGTTCCGCGTCGCAGACCGTGAAGTCCAGCCCGGATACCCGAACCGACGATCCGGCCATCAAGACGGCCGGGACCCGGTCGAGGTTCACCGGAACGCGCCCGAACCGACCTTGTGTGACTGACCTCACACCGACTTCGTCCACGTCGGCTTCGTCCGCGTCGCCCGCGATCTGGACGCCTCCTCCCACGAGCTCTGCCCCCGGACCCGCGAGGGCCCGGGGGCGGAACGACCGGTCGACGGCCTAGCGGCGGGCGGGCGCCACCCGGTGGGCCGGGTCGCGGACCTCGCCGACCAGCATTTCGAGGACGTCCTCCAGGGCGACCAGGCCGAGGACCCGGCCCCCCGGATCCGCCACCTGCGCGAGGTGCGTGGCGTCCCGGCGCATGACGCCGAGGGCGTCGTCCAGCGGGACGGTGGCGCACAGCGTGGTCATCCGGCGCCAGACCCGCTGCGGGACGGCCCGCTCCCTGTCCTCCAGGTCCAGTACGTCCTTGACGTGCAGGTAGCCCATGAAGGCGCCGCTGTCGGCACGGACGGGGAAACGGGAGTAGCCGGTGCGGACGGTCAACTGCTCGATCTGCCGCGGGGTCACCGCCGGGCCGACCGTGACCAGTCGGTCCGGTCCGAGGAGGACGTCGGTGACGGGGCGGCTGCCCAGTTCCAGCGCGTCCTCCAGCCGCTCCTGCTCGACCGGCTCCAGGAGCCCGGCCTGCCGGGAGTCCTTGAGGAGCCGGCCCAGCTGGGCGGAGGTGTAGACGGCCTCGACCTCGTCCTTGGGCTCCACCTTGAAGAGCTTCAGGACGAGCGCGGCGCAGGCACCGAGCGCGGTGGTGACCGGCCCGCACAGGCGGGCGAAGGCCACCAGGCCGGGACTGAACCACAGGGCGGTCTTCTCCGGGGCCGCCATGGCCAGGTTCTTCGGCACCATTTCGCCGATCACCAGGTGCAGGAAGACCACGGCGGCGAGCGCGAACGCGTAGCCGAGGGGGTGGATCAGGCCCTGCGGTACGTGGACGGCGTGGAAGAAGGGCTCCAGCAGCCGGGCCACGGTGGGCTCGGCGACCGCGCCGAGGGTGAGCGAGCAGACGGTGATGCCGAACTGTGCGGCGGCCATCATGCGGGGCAGGTTCTCCAAGCCGTGGAGCACCTGGCGGGCCCGCTTGGAACCGGCCGCGAGGGGCTCGATCTGGCTGCGCCGTACGGAGACGAGCGCGAACTCGGCGCCGACGAAGAAGCCGTTGGCGAGGACCAGCAACAGGGCGAAGAGGAGTTGGAGCGCGTTCATCGGGCGGCGCCTTCCAGCTCGGCCCGCTTCGGTTCGGGCACGGCCGCGCCGTCGGCCGCGGGCCGGTACGCACCGGCCGCGGGCACCGCCGCCAGCCGGACCAGCCGGACCCGCTCGGCGCGGTTGCGGCCGACGCGGCGGACGGACAGCTTCCAGCCGGGGAGTTCCGCGCGGTCCCC
The DNA here is from genome assembly GCF_044756625.1 of Streptomyces sp. NPDC091682. NCBI lineage: Bacteria > Bacillati > Actinomycetota > Actinomycetes > Kitasatosporales > Streptomycetaceae > Streptomyces > Streptomyces sp. NPDC091682. Next base: position 58,189 of record NZ_JBIVTH010000025.1, read on the forward strand.
GGGGGCGGGGATCCGGCCGAGCAGGTCGGCGACGAGGCCGGCGACGGTCTCGTACGGGCCTTCGGGCACTTCCAGGCCTATGCGGCGCAGGGTCTGCACCCGGCAGCTGCCGTCGGCCTCCCAGGAGGGGCGGCCGTCCTCGGACGGTACGGCGGCCAGTTCGGGGGCCTCGTCCTCGGCGAGGTCGTGCTCGTCGCGGACCTCGCCGACGAGTTCCTCCACGATGTCCTCCAGCGTGACGACGCCGGCGGTACCGCCGTACTCGTCGACGACCACGGCCATCGGCTGCTCGCTGCGCAGCCGCTCCAGCAGCGGCTGCACCGGCAGGGAGCCGGGCACCAGCAGCGGGGCGACGCAGATCCGGCTCACGCTCGTGCGGTCGCGTTCGGTTTCGCGCACGGCGAGCGCGTCCTTGAGGTGGACGACGCCGGTGATCTCGTCGATGCGGTCGCGGTAGACGGGGAAGCGGGACAGGCCCGTGGCGCGGGTCAGGTTGAGCACGTCGGCCGCGGTCGCCGTGTGCATCAGGGCGCTGACCTTCACCCGGGGGGTCATGACGTGCTGGGCCGTGAGCTCGCCCAGCGAGAGGGTCCGGACGAAGAGGTCGGCGGTGTCCTGTTCGAGGGCGCCGGCCTGCGCCGAATGGCGGACCAGGGAGAGCAGCTCGCCGGGGGTCCGGGCGGACGCCATCTCCTCGGTCGGTTCCACGCCGAGCGCCCGCACGAGGCGGTTGGCCACGGCGTTGAGGCCGGCGATGACCGGACGGAAGGCGCGGGAGAAGACCTGCTGGGGGCCGGCGACGAAGCGGGCCACCTGGAGCGGTCGGGAGACCGCCCAGTTCTTCGGGACGAGCTCGCCGACGACCATCTGGACGGCGGAGGCGAGCAGCATGCCGATGACGACGGCGACACCGGAGACGGCTCCCTTCGGCAGGCCGGTCGCGGCGAGCGGCCCGGCCAGCAGTGCGGCGAGGGCGGGCTCGGCGAGCATGCCGACCACGAGGGAGGTGATGGTGATGCCGAGTTGGGTGCCGGAGAGCTGGAAGGACAGCTCCCGTAGGGCCTTGACCACCGTGCGGGCACGGCGGTCTCCGTCGGCTGCGGCGCGTTCGGCGTCGGGTCGCTCCACGGTCACGAGGCCGAACTCGGCGGCCACGAAGAAACCGTTGGCGAGGATCAGGGCGAAGGCCGCCGCAAGAAGAAGTAGCGGGATGGTCATGCCGCCGCCTCCGAGGGGAGGGCGGCGCGGGTACTACCGGACGATCCGTCCATTGCTGGAGGGAGTCACTCCTCAAGTCGCAGGTGCCCACGGGCCACGAGGTCCCGGGGCCGATGGGAGGGCGCACGGCTGCGCCCCGCCACCAGGGTAGTCATTGAGATCCCGGCCGCAACGGTACGCAGCCGTGGGGATCGGCCGACTCAGTGGTCGCCGGTGCCCGTTCCGTGGGTTTCGGCCAGGGTGCGCAGGGCTCGGGCGTCGCCGATCGCCTGCTGCTTGGCGATGCCCGGCTGGATGCCGAGGGCGGGCAGGCTGGTGCCGTCGCTGAGGTCGAGGAACACCCACGGGTCGCCCGGGCGGAGGTTGACCCGCAGGATCTGGGCCCACTCCAGGCGGCGGGTGTTGGTCAGGTTGACGACCGTGACGCCGGTCTCGTCCGCGACCACCTTGGGGCGGCTGAGCAGGACGAGTACGGAGCTCATCAGGACGGCGGTGAAGACGAAGCTGATCCGCTCGCCCGGGCTGAGGTTCTCCAGCAGCAGGGCGATCGCCGTGATGGTGACGAACATGGCGAGGCCGACGCCCAGCAGGACGACCCGGGTGCGGGTCGGCCGGAAGGTGACCGGCAGGGTGGGTGCGGCGGGCTGGGCGGCGGACTCGGCCATTGGTGCGGTGCCTTCTGGAGGTGGCGTGCGGGTCGGTGGGCGGCGTGCCGGGTTGCACGCCGGGCCCGAGGGACGGGCTAGAGGCGGCAGGCGTGGATCGAGGTGGTGAGGATCGCGCGCGCGCCGAGCTCGTACAGGTCGTCCATGATCCGCTGCGCTTCCTTGGCGGGGACCATCGCGCGGACGGCGACCCAGCCCTCGTTGTGCAGCGGGGAGACGGTCGGCGACTCCAGGCCGGGGGTGAGGGCGACCGCGCGCTCCAGGTGCTCGGCGCGGCAGTCGTAGTCCATCATCACGTAGCTGCGGGCCACCAGGACGCCCTGCAGGCGGCGCAGGAACTGCTGGACCTGCGGGTCGTCGGCGTCGGCGCCGTTGCCGCGGATGACGACGGCCTCGGAGGTGAGGATCGGCTCGCCGATGACCTCCAGTCCGGCGTTGCGCAGGCTGGTGCCGGTCTCGACGACGTCCGCGATGATCTGGGCGACGCCGAGCTGGATGGCGGTCTCGACCGCACCGTCGAGGTGCACGACGGAGGCGTCGATGCCCTTCTCGGCGAGGTGCTTGGCGACGATCCCCTCGTACGAGGTCGCGATCGTCATCCCGCCGAAGTCCTCGGGGCCCTTCGCCGTGCCGGGGGTGGTGGCGTAGCGGAAGGTGGAGCGGCCGAAGTTCAGCGGCAGGATCTCCTCGGCGCTGGCGCCGGAGTCGAGCAGCAGGTCGCGGCCGGTGATGCCGATGTCGAGCTTGCCCGAGGAGACGTAGATCGCGATGTCCTTGGGGCGGAGGTAGAAGAACTCCACCTCGTTCTCGGGGTCGACGACCACGAGCTCCTTGGACTCCTTGCGCATCCGGTAACCGGCCTCATGGAGCATCGCCGACGCCGGTCCGGAGAGTGAACCCTTGTTGGGGACGGCGATGCGCAGCATGGGGCTTCCTTTGGGGCGTGGATTACGGGTTTGCGGGCGGGTGTGCGTGCCGGGGTTCAGAGGTGCGCGTAGACGTCGTCGAGGGAGATCCCCCGCGCCACCATCATCACCTGGACGTGGTAGAGCAGCTGGGAGATCTCCTCGGCGGCGGCTTCCTTGCCCTCGTACTCGGCGGCCATCCAGACCTCGGCGGCCTCCTCGACGACCTTCTTGCCGATGGCATGGACGCCCTTGTGGACGAGCTCGGCGGTGCGGGAGGTGCTGGGGTCGCCTTCGGCGGCCTTGCGCTGGAGCTCGGCGAAGAGCTCCTCGAAGGTCTTGGGGGTCTTGTCAGCCATGATGCCCTTAGAGTACGGGCTCACCCGGGTGCCCCGGTGCCGGGGTTCACTCCTTGGACTAGCGCCAGGGCTCGCTCACGGTGCGCAGGGTCATGGCGGTGGCGACCGCGGCGGTGACCGCTTCGTGCCCCTTGTCCTCGTTCGACCCCTCGAGCCCGGCGCGGTCCAGCGCCTGCTCGTCGTTGTCGCAGGTCAGTACTCCGAAGCCGACGGGGACTCCGGTGTCGATCGAGACCTGTACCAGGCCCTGGGTGACGCCCTGGCAGACGTAGTCGAAGTGCGGGGTGCCGCCGCGGATGACCACGCCGAGGGCGACGATGGCGTCGTAGCCGCGACCGGCCAGCACCTTCGCCACGACCGGGAGCTCGAAGCTGCCGGGGACCCGGAGCAGGGTGGGCTCGTCGATGCCCAGCTCGTGCAGGGCCCGCAGGGCTCCGTCGACCAGTCCGTCCATGACCTTCTCGTGCCACTGGGCCGCGATCACGGCGACTCGGAGGTCTCCGCAGTTCTTCACGCTCAGTTCGGGTGCGCCCTTGCCGCTCACAGCTCTGCTCCTTGGTGGTTCGTGATGGGTGGGGTGGATGTGCGTACGGGTGGTGGTGCGTGCTTACTGGTTGCCGCAGGCGGAGGTGGTCACGGGCCCGTCCAGCCAGGGCAGGTCGTGACCCATTCGGTCCCGCTTGGTGCGCAGGTACCGCAGATTGTGCTCGCCGGCCTCCACCGGCATCGACTCCCGGCTGGTGACCGTGATGCCGTGCCGGACCAGGGCGTCGGACTTCTCGGGGTTGTTGGTCATCAGCCGGACGCCGTGCACGCCGAGGTCGGCGAGGATCTGGGCGCCGGCGCCGTAGTCGCGGGCGTCGGCGGGCAGGCCGAGTTCCAGATTGGCGTCGAGGGTGTCGCGGCCGCGCTCCTGGAGCTCGTACGCGCGCAGCTTGGACAGGAGTCCGATGCCGCGGCCCTCGTGGCCGCGCAGGTAGACGACGATGCCGCGGCCCTCGGCCTTGATGCGTTCCATGGAGGCGTGCAGCTGGGGGCCGCAGTCGCAGCGCTGGGAGGCGAAGATGTCGCCGGTCAGGCACTCGGAGTGGATCCGGACGAGGATGTCGGATCCGTCGCCGACCTCGCCGTGGACGAGGGCGACGTGCTCGACGCCGTCGACGGTGGAGCGGTAGCCGTACGCCGTGAACTCGCCGAAGGCGGTCGGCAGGCTGACCTCGGCCTCGCGGCGCACGGTGGGCTCGGCGGAGCGGCGGTAGGCGATCAGGTCCTCGATGGAGATGATCGTCAGGCCATGCTTGCGGGCGAAGGGGATCAGCTCGGGCAGGCGCAGCATGACGCCGTCCTCGCCGGCGATCTCCACGATGGCGCCGGCAGGGCGCAGGCCCGCGAGGCGGGCGAGGTCCACGGCGGCCTCGGTGTGGCCGTTGCGGACCAGGACGCCGCCGGGCTTGGCGCGCAGCGGGAAGACGTGGCCGGGGCGGACGAAGTCACCGGGCTCGGAGACCCCGTCGGCGAGGAGTCGCAGGGTGGTGGCGCGGTCGGCGGCCGAGATGCCGGTGGAGACGCCGTGGGCGGCGCTCGCGTCCACGGAGACGGTGAAGGCGGTCTTCATCGACTCGGTGTTGTTCGTGACCATCTGGGGGAGCTCGAGCCGGTCCAGCTCGGCGCCCTCCATCGGGGCGCAGATCAGGCCGCGGCACTCGCTCATCATGAACGCGATGATCTCGGGGGTGGCCTTCTCGGCGGCGATGACGAGGTCGCCCTCGTTCTCGCGGTCCTCGTCGTCGACGACGACGACGGGGCGGCCCGCCGCGATGTCGCGGATGGCCTGCTCGACGGGGTCGAGGCGGAAGGTCTCTTCGGGGATGTCGGGCACGGGCTTGAGGCTGGTCATGCCGTTGCTCCTTCCAGGGCCGGGGCGGGGTTGGTGCGGGAACGCTGGTACCAGTCGTAGGCGCCCCACAGCACGAGGGCGAAGTACACGACGTAGACGAGGCCGGAGAAGGCCAGCCCGTTGCTGAAGGCGAGCGGGACGCCGACCAGGTCGACGAGGAGCCAGGCGAACCAGAACTCGACGAGGCCGCGGGCCTGGGCGACCATCGCGACGATGGTGCCGACGAAGATGTACGCGTCGGCCCACGGGCTCCACGAGAGGTTCGGGAAGAGCGTGAAGAGGCCGCCGACGGCGAGGGTGCCGAGCGCCGCACCGGCCAGGAGGAGCCCGCGCTCCTTCCAGGTGGCGGTGCGCACGGCGATGGAGCCGTCCTGGGCCTGCTGGCGGCCGCGCTGCCAGGCGCGCCAGCCGAAGACGGCCACGCCGATGACGAGGAGCTGCTTGCCGACGCCGCCCGCGAGGTGGGCGGAGGCGTAGGCGGCGATGAGGATCAGGCCGGAGAGGAGCTGGGCGGGCCAGGTCCAGATGGAGCGGCGCCAGCCGAGCGCGAGCGCGGCCAGGCCCATCAGGTTGCCGATCATGTCGGACCAGATGACCTTCTGGCCGAAGACGGTGAAGGCCTCCGCGTTGAGCCAGTTCAGGGCGGTCACTGCTCGTCTCCCGCCGCGTGCAGGGGGTTCACGCCGGCGGCCAGCAGGCGCTCGACGTACTTGGCGAGGACGTCGACCTCGAGGTTGACGGGGTCGCCGCTCTGCTTGATGCCGAGGGTGGTCAGCGCGAGGGTGGTGGGGATGAGGCTGATGGTGAACCAGTCGGCCGCGGCCTCGACCACGGTGAGGCTGACGCCGTCGACCGTGATGGAGCCCTTCTCGACGACGTAGCGGGAGAGGTTCTTCGGGAGGGCGACCTTGACGATCTCCCAGTGCTCGGAGGGGGTCCGGGAGATGATCTCGCCGGTTCCGTCCACGTGCCCCTGGACCAGGTGGCCGCCGAGCCGTCCGCCGAGGGCCATCGGACGCTCCAGGTTGACCCGGGAGCCCTGGGTCAGGGCGCCGAGGCTGGAGCGGTTCAGGGTCTCCTGCATGACGTCGGCGGTGAACTCGCCGTCCGCGGTCTCCACGACCGTGAGGCAGACGCCGTTGACCGCGATGGAGTCACCGTGCTTGGCGCCTTCGGTGACGAGGGGGCCGCGCAGCCGGAAGCGGGAGGCTTCCTCGAGCTGCTCGACAGCGGTGACCTCGCCCAGTTCTTCGACGATTCCGGTGAACACTCAGTGCTCCTTGGTGGCGGTGGCGGTGGCGGTGGGTGCGGGGACGGGGACTGCGGTGATGCGGAGATCGGGGCCGATGTGGACGGCCTCGGTGATGTCGAGGCGCTGCGCGGCGGAGATGTTCTTGATCCCGGCGTCGGCGAGGGCCGCGGGGCCGGCGCCAAGCAGGGCCGGGGCGATGTAGCCGACGACGCGGTCGACGGCGCCGCCTTCGAAGAAGGCGCCGGCCAGGGTGGGCCCGCCTTCCAGCAGGACGGAGCGCAGGCCGCGCTGGAAGAGTCGGGTGAGCAGGTCGTGGACGGCGATGCGGCCGTCGTGCAGGGGCAGCCGGAGCAGTTCGACACCGGGCAGGTGCCGGGTGTCGGCGTCCTCGCCGACGACGAGCAGGGTGGGTGCGGCGTCGTCGAGGATGCGGGCGGTCGGCCGGAGCTCGGCGCGGGCGTCGAGGGCGATCCGCAGCGGCTGCACGGCGCCTTCCACGCCGCGGACGGCGAGGTGCGGGTCGTCGGCGCGCAGGGTGCCGCCGCCGACGAGGACGGCGTCGCTCTCGGCGCGCAGCCGGTGGACGTCGGCCCGGGACTCGGCGGAGCTGATCCAGCGGCTGCTGCCGTCCGCGGCGGCGCTGCGGCCGTCGAGGGTGGCGGCGTACTTCCAGGTGACGTGCGGCCGGCCCAGGCGCACGGAGGTCAGCCAGGCGGCGTTGCCCGCCTCGGCCTCGTCCGCGAGGAGCCCGGCCGTGGTGTCGATCCCGGCGGCGCGCAGGGTGGCGCCGCCGCCGCTGGCCTGCGGGTTCGGGTCGGATACGGCGTAGACCACGCGGGTGATCCCGGCGCCTGCGAGGGCCTGGGCGCAGGGCCCCGTACGGCCGGTGTGGTTGCAGGGTTCGAGGGTGACGTAGGCGGTGCCGCCGCGGGCGGCCTCGCCTGCCGCGCGCAGGGCGTGGACCTCGGCGTGCGGGCCGCCGGCCCGCTCGTGCCAGCCCTCGCCGACGATCGCGCCCGAAGCGTCGGTGATGACGCAGCCGACGACCGGGTTGGGGCTGGTGGAGCCGAGTCCGCGGGCCGCGAGCTCGATGGCTCGGCGCATGGCACGGGTGTCCGCGTCGGGTGCTGCGTGCGCGGCGTGTGTCGCCACCGGGTCCTCCTGCCTCATCGGGCACGGACTCCGGGGCCTGTCGGGATACGACAGATGAAGCGGTACAGCACACAGGGGACGCCGAGGCCGGAGAAACGGTTCGACCGGGCACATCCGCAGGGATGTGCCGATGAACCGCCGACGGCGGCGTACCGGTGACTGGCCCGCCGCGCACTGCCTCCCATCCGGACTTTAACCGTCGGTCCAGGAATCTCACCTGGTCAACCGGCCGCTGGCTGCGGACGGGTCGCGGACTATAACCGCCGGTTCGGAATTACACCGACCCCGGAGTGCGCTGCTACTGGTACTCCAGCCAGTCTGCCATGTCCGATCGGGCGCGATGCGGGTGATGTGGTGTGGCCTGGCTCACAGGGGGTCGGCACCGACGCGGACTTTGTCAAGTCGGACGGGATTGGTCCAGACCTATTGACGGGTTGGTCTAGTCCTCTTAACGTTCCCTTCAACTTCCCGGGAACGGCCCGTCAGATGTGCGCACGTCACGGGCCAACACGCTTCTGCACCAATCCTGTTGCTTCATGTTGTGTCCAGTTGTGTCCTGCATCCTCCCCTCCCCAGGAGGCACAATGCTGTCCCCCACACGTACGAGAGCGATGCTCCTGGCATCCGGCGCAGCGATCGCCGGACTCCTGGTGGGCGGGCTCTCGGCGGGCGTCTCGCACGCGGCCGACAACGAGGGCTGTCGCCCAGACGGGTTGTACAAGACCGCCGGCGTCGACGTCCCGTACTGCTCGGTCTACGACACCGAAGGCCGCGAGAAGATGGGCGCCGACCACCAGCGCCGCGTCATCGGATACTTCACCGGCTGGCGCACCGGCAAGGACGGCGCCCCCGCCTACCTCGCCAACAACATCCCGTGGTCCAAGGTCACCCACCTGAACTACGCCTTCGCCCACGTGGGCTCCGACAACAAGATCTCCGTCGGCGCGGACGGCGCGAACAACGCCGCCACCGGGATGACCTGGCCCGGTGTCGCCGGCGCCGAGATGGACCCGGCCCTCCCCTACAAGGGCCACTTCAACCAGCTGACGAAGTTCAAGAAGCAGTACCCGAACGTCAAGACGCTGATCTCGGTCGGCGGCTGGGCGGAGACCGGAGGCTACTTCGGCGACGACGGCAACCGGGTCGCCTCCGGCGGCTTCTACTCGATGGCCACGAACGCCGACGGCTCCGTCAACCAGGTCGGCATCGACACCTTCGCCGACTCCTCGGTCGAGTTCATCCGCACGTACGGGTTCAACGGCGTCGACATCGACTACGAGTACCCGACCACCATGAAGGACGCCGGCAACCCGCTGGACTGGCAACTGGCCAACGCCCGCCGCGCCGGCCTCGTACAGGGCTACGCGGCCCTGATGAAGTCCCTGCGCGAGAAGCTCGACCGCGCGGGCGCCGCCGACGGCAAGCACTACCTGCTCTCCGTCGCCGCCCCCTCCTCCGGCTACCTGCTGCGCGGCATGGAGACGTTCCAGGTCCAGAAGTACCTGGACTACGTCAACATCATGTCCTACGACCTGCACGGCGCCTGGAACGAGTACGTCGGCCCCAACGCCTCGCTCTTCGACGACGGCAAGGACGGCGAACTCGCGGCCGCCGGCGTCTACTCCACCTCCCAGTACGGCGGCATCGGCTACCTCAACACCGACTGGGCCTACCACTACTTCCGCGGCTCGATGCCGGGCGGCCGGATCAACATCGGCCTGCCCTACTACACCCGCGGCTTCAAGAACGTGCAGGGCGGCACCGACGGCCTGTGGGGCAAGGCGCCCGCGACCACCTGCCCGGCCGGCGCGGGCCTGACCAAGTGCGGCGACGGCGCGGTCGGCATCGACAACCTGTGGCACGACAAGGACACCAACGGGGTCGAGTCCCCGGCGGGCTCCAACCCGATGTGGCACGCCAAGAACCTGGAGAAGGGCGTCGTAGGCGACTACGTCACCAAGTACGGCTTCCCGGCGAACACCACGCTGACCGGCGCATACGTCCGCAAGTACGACTCCACCTTGGTGGCGCCGTGGCTGTGGAACGCGCAGAAGAAGGTCTTCCTCTCCACGGAGGACGAGCAGTCGGTGGCCGCCAAGGCCGACTACGTGATCAACAAGGGCATCGGCGGCACGATGGTCTGGGAGCTCGCGGGCGACTACGCGTACAACGCGGCCAAGGGCCAGTACGAGATGGGCGACACGCTCACCGACACGATGTACCAGAAGTTCAAGTCGGCCTCCCCCTACGGCGCGAAGAAGGCGGGCGCGACCGCGCTGCCCACCCAGGCCGTGGACATCAAGACGGAGTTCACCGAGTTCAAGCTGGGCGACTCCAACTACCCGCTCACCCCGAAGCTGAAGATCACCAACAACACGAACGCCACGCTGCCCGGCGGCACCGAGTTCCAGTTCGACTACGGCACCTCGGCCCCCAACAACGCCTCCGACCAGTCCGGCTTCGGCACGACCGTGATCAGCAGCGGCCACACCGGCACCAACGTCGGCGGCCTGAAGGGCGACTTCCAGCGGGTCTCCCTGAAGCTCCCGGCCTGGCAGACCCTGGCCCCCGGCGCCTCCGTCGACCTGGCCTTCAACTACTACCTGCCGGTGTCCACGCCCTCCAACTGGACGGTGAAGATCTCCGGCACCACCTACGCCCTCGCCGGCGACCTGGCCCGCGGTACGACGACGGTCCAGCCCGGCGGCGGCACCCAGCCCCCCACCACTCCCCCGACCACCCCGCCCACCACTCCTCCCACGACCCCGCCGACCACGCCTCCGGGCGGGACCTGCACCAACCCGGCGTACGCGGCGGGCACGGTCTACAACAGCGGCAACCTCGTCTCCCACAAGGGCCGCACCTGGAAGGCCCAGTGGTGGACGCAGAACGAAGAGCCCGGCACCACCGGTGAATGGGGTGCCTGGAAGGACCAGGGCGCCTGCTGACCCCCGCACCCTGATCCACGGACGAACGTGAGGACCCGGTGGCCCGGCGGCCACCGGGTCCTCGCTCGTTCCGCACGGACCCGGCCTCGTACGCTGCACCGGTGATCACACACATCCCCGCGTCCGACGCGGACTTCGAGGAAAACCGTCCCCGGATGTTCGGCATCGCCTACCGCATGCTCGGCTCCGCCGCGGAGGCCGAGGACACCGTGCAGGAGGCGTACCTGCGCTGGGCGTCGGCGGACCGCGAGGCGATCGAGCACCCCGGCGCCTGGCTCGCCAAGGTCGTCACGAACCTGTGCCTCAACACCCTCACCTCGGCACGGGTCCGGCGCGAGGCGTACGTAGGCCCCTGGCTCCCGGAACCCGTCCTCACCGGGGACGGCACGCTCGGCCCGCTGGAGTCCGCGGAGCAGCGGGACAGCGTGTCCATGGCCCTGCTGGTGCTGCTGGAGCAGCTGACGCCGGTGGAACGGGCCGTCTACGTGCTGCGCGAGGCCTTCACCTACAGCCACCGGGAGATCGCCGGACTCCTCGACCTCACCGAGGCCAACTGCCGCCAGCTCTACCGGCGGGCGGCCGGCCGGGTGGCCACGGAGCGGCCGACCGCGCCGGAGCCGCGCTTCGCACCGGACCCCGAGCGGTGGCAGAGCCTCGTGGAAACCTTCATGACGGCGGCGCGCAGCGGGGACCTGACCCGGCTGGAGGGGCTGCTGACGGCCGACGCCCGCTTCGTCTCGGACGGCGGCGGCGTGGTCAACGCGGCGCTCCGGCCGATCCTGGGGCGGGAGAAGGTGGCCCGGTTCGCGATCGGGGTGCTCAAGAAGTTCGCCGGGGACCTGCCGGTCAGCGTCGCGGAGGTCAACGGGGTACCGGCGCTGCTCTTCGGCGAGACGGGCGTTCTTCTGGTGGAATTCGAGAACGGGCTGGTCAGCGGGCTCAGCACCGTGCTCAACCCGGAGAAGCTGGAATTCCTCCATCGGCAGCTGTCACATTCCTGAGGGCCGTCCGGTCTCCGCTGCTGAAGGAAAGACATCGGCGAAAGGCGGAACCCGTGAGCACCATCCTCGTCACCGGCGGCACCGGCACCCTCGGCGTGCTGGTCGTGGACCGGCTCCGGAGCGCGGGCCACGAGGTCCGGGCGCTGAGCCGGCACGCCCCGGACTACCCGGTCGACCTGGCGGACGGCGGCGGGCTGGACGCGGCGACGGCGGGCGCGGAGGTGATCGTGCACTGCGCGAGCAACACGCGCGGCGGAGGCAAGGACGACGAAGCCGCCACCCGGCACCTCATCGAAGCGGCCCGGCGGGCGGGGACCGTCACCAACGTCGTCTACATCTCGATCGTCGGGGTCGACGTGGTGCCGCTCGGCTACTACCGGACGAAGCTGAAGGTCGAGCGGCTGCTGGAGGAGTCCGGGCTGGGCCTGACCATCCTGCGCACGACCCAGTTCCACGATCTGGTGGCGCAGTTGGTGGACACGGCGGCGAAGCTGCCGCTGGTGCCGGTGCCCGTGCCGAGGGGGGTACGGGTCCAGCCGATCGCCGTCGGTGAGGTCGCGGACCGCCTGGCGGAACTGGCCGTCCCGACCCCGTCGGGGCGGGTCCCGGACATGGGCGGCCCGCAGATCCACACCCTGGAAGACCTGGCCCGCACCTACCTGACCGCGACGCGCCGCCACCGCCGGGTGCTCCCCGTCCCCTTGGCGGGCAAGGCCTACGCGGGCTTCAGGCGCGGTGGCAACCTGACCCCGTCCCACGCGGTGGGCCGCATGACGTTCGCCGACTTCGCGGCGGAGCGGGGGCGGGGGCGCTAGGCGGGGGCTTCGGGGGGGGGCGGGGCTCCCTTGATCGGCATCAGGGTTGCGTATGGGGTTTTCCCGTCAGTCCGATGGTCTCCGTGTCGGGCCGGTCCCTCAAGGGCGCTCCTTCGTCGCGTCGCTTCGCGATGTCGCTGCGCTCCACCCTTGACCGACCGTCCCGCCCCGGAGGAACGAAGACTGCCGGGAAACCCCCAAAAGAACGGGCCGGGGATGCTTTCCAGGGACGGGGCGGTCAGAGACGCCCGTCCTGTCGGGCGCGAAGAGCCACGTCCGAGAGACGGGGCCCATGACAGCCGTCTGCCGGGTCGGGGGAAGCGCCCCCGATCGCTACGCGCTCCTCACCTCACAGCGTCTCCACCCCGTCCTGGGCCGGACATAAGCCGCCCACGGGCCCCAGGCGTTCCCGCCGAGAGCGCCCGACGACCGTCTACGGCTGGGCGTAGGACGCCCACGAGCTCGGGTCCAACGCTCGACCTGTGTCCGACGACCGACCGGGGGCCGCCTCGCACGCCCCTTGACGGAGTTCGACGCCGACAGCGGCGGCCCGTCCTGGACGTTCAGCTCGATGGCAGTGGCCCACCCACACGACGTCGATCTGCCACGGCTCCGACGCAACCAGTCCGCGAACGGCCCAACCGGAGCGAAGTCGAATCGCTCACCACATCGTGCACCTGCAGCGCGGCCGTCGCGAACGAACATCCCAGGACGTCATGAGCCTGAGCGAGTGATGGATCGCGACCCGTTTCGTCATGACCGCGACCGCCGGTCGTCAGCGGCTGATGAGAGCCGATGCGTCGGCCGCTCGGCGTCGTCGGTAGTACGCGACGGTGAGGATCGCCAGGAGCGGGCCCCAGGCGAGGAGGGGGGCGTACGCCGCCCACAGCGCCCAGGCGGCCGGACCGCTGGTAGGGCCTCCTTCGCCGCTCTCGTTATTCGGCTCCACGAAGCCGAAGATCTGGTTCAGGAAGGCGTACGCCCACAACAGCATGAGCAGCGTTGCCCCGAGTGCGGCCGGAGTGACCACCGCCCGGATCGGGATCCGCCTACCGTGCAGCCCCGGCACCCAACGGGGGACGACTTCGCCCCACGGCCGCACCAGCCCGAGGGCGAGCAGCGCGAGTCCTTCGCTGACCACGGACAGGCCGATCACGTAGGGGCGTTCCCACGCCGCCCACTCGTAGTCCGTGTCGTAGCCCGCCAGGCCCAGGACCAGCGCTACACGCCATAACCCCGACGGCAGGACGCAGAGCGGAATGGCGTGGGCCACCCGAACCGCCCAGCGGGGAACGGGCTCGGCGGGCTTGCGGCCGGTTGGCGCGCCGACCGTCATCTCGGCTGCCGGTACCGCCGTGTCCCTGGCGTGCGTGGTCATACGTGCCCTCCCCCGTGAGATCCGACGTTGTCAATCCTCGGTCGCGGGGTGAACCCTCAGCGTCCTCCCCCGGGTTGAACCGATGGGCGACCGCAGGATGACCCGTTCGCACGGGAGGCGTCCGATGACCCCCGTGCGCTGACCCGCATCCACGACGGAATGACCGCTGTCCCACTCTCCTCCGCCCCGGACAGCCGCCGGACGCCTCCCAAAGGAGCGCCAAAGGGGCGTGGCCGGCCTATGACCCGCCCAAGACGGCCGCCGGACGCATACCGGGCGTCGGGCCGAGGTCGTAGGCGGCTTGTGGCCGGCCACAGGCGGTCGTCGGGCGCTCTCGGCGGGAACGCCTGGGGCCCGTGGGCGGCTTATGTCCGGCCCAGGACGGGGTGGAGACGCTGTGAGGCGAGGAGCGCGTAGCGATCGGGGGCGCTTCCCCCGACCCGGCAGACGGCTGTCATGCGCCCTGTCTCTCGAATGTGGCTTTTCGCGCCCGACCAGGCTGGGCGTCTCCGACCGCCCCGTCCTGATCCTTGAACACCCGGCCCGTTCTTTCGGGGGTTTCCGGCAGTCTTCGTCCCTCCGGGGCGGGACGGTCGGTCAAGGGTGGAGCGCAGCGACATCGCGAAGCGACGCGACGAAGGAGCGCCCTTGAGGGACCGGCCCGACACGGAGACCATCGGACTGACGGGAAAACCCCATACACAACCCTGATACCGGCCGAGCGGCTCCCGCCTACCGAAGCCCCCCGCCCCCTACCCCCTACCCCCCGAACAGCACCGCCTGCGCGGCCTCCCGAGCCGCCAGTTCGGCTCCCGCCAGGACCGCCGGGTCGCCCAGGGTCGTGGCGCGGATCTCCGTCGGGACCGGGGTCAGTTTCGCCACGCGGTGGGCGACCCGGGCGGCCAGGGCGGGGCCGCCGGCGCGGCCCAGTTCGCCCGCCAGGACCACGCAGCCCGGGTCCAGGATCGCCGCGGCCGCCGCCGCGCCGAGCGCGAGCCGTTCGGCCAGGGCTTCGAGGAAGGCCTCCCCCGCGGCTCCGGCCACGGCCTCCTCCGCCGGGCCCGCGAAGCCGTGTGCGCGGGCCAGCGCGGTCACGGCTTCGCGGCCCACCAGGGCGTGGAATCCGCCCGCGCAGTCCTCGGCCGACGGCAGTCCGGCGGTGCCCGGTACGGGGAGGAAGCCGATCTCGCCCGCCCCGCCGGAGGCGCCGCGGCGCAGCCGGCCGTCCAGGACGACGGCCGCGCCCACGCCCGCGCCGAGCCACAGCAGGACGAAGGAGTCCAGGTCGCGGGCCACACCCAGGCGCTGCTCGGCGAGGGCGGCCAGGTTGGTCTCGTTCTCTACGACGACCACGGCGGGCAGGCTCCGCTGCAGGGCGGTGACGAGGTCCCGGTGCCAGGCCGGGAGGCCGCTGGTGTCGCGGAGTTCGCCGGTGGCGGGGGCGACCAGGCCCGGGGCGCCCATGACGACGGTGTGCAGCTCGGCGGCGCCGGCCTCGCGTGCGGTGCGCAGCAGGGCGGCCACGGCGTACTCGGGGGCTCCGACGGGCAGGGCGGCTTCGGCGAGGGGGCGGCCGAGGAGGTCGGTGATGACGGCGGTGACCCGGTCGGTGCGCACGTCGAGGGCGGCCAGGTGGGCGCGGTCGGCGACGATCCCGTACAGCTTGGCGTTGGGGCCGCGGCGCTGTTCGCCGGATTCGCCGGCGACTTCGATGAGTCCGGCTTCGGTGAGCCGGTCGACGAGGTCGGCGACCGAGGGGCGGGAGAGGCCGGTCATGGTTTTGAGCTGGGTGGCCGTCAGCGGCCCGGATTCCTGGAGGAGTTGCAGGGCGAGGCGGTCGTTGATGGCCCGGGCCGTGCTGGGCGAGGCGGGGGACGGTACCTGGGTGCTGGTGGGGGCAGGAGTCACGGCGCCCATCCTAGGGAGTTGGGCCCATTATCTATCAGGCAGGGTCCCTGATAGTTTAATCCTCATGACCGGGGACACCGACCTCAGCCCGGCGCGCCTGCGCCATGCCCGCTATGCCATCGCCGCCGTCTTCTGCACCCACGGTGCCGTCACCGGCTCCTTCGCCACCCGTATCCCCTGGATCCAGGAGCACGCCCAGCTCAGCCCGGGCACGCTGGGCCTGGCCCTCGCGGCCCCCGCCGTGGGCGCGGCCCTCGCCATGCCACTGGCGGGCCGGATCAACCACTGGCTCGGCGCGCGGGCCGCGCTGCGGGCCCTGCTCTCGCTCTGGACCCTCTCGCTGATCCTGCCGAGCCTCGCCCCGAACCTGCCCGCCCTCTGCTTCGTGCTGTTCGTCTACGGAGCCACCGCCGGCATGTCGGACGTGGCGATGAACGCGCTGGGTGTGGAGACGGAGAACCGGCTGGGTCGCTCGATCATGTCCTCGCTGCACGGCATGTGGAGCGTGGGGGCGCTGCTCGGATCGGCCGCGGGTACCGTCGCCGCCCACGCCGGGGCCGACGCCCGGCTGCACCACCTGGTCGCCGCGCTGGCCCTGACGGCGGTCGGGCTGTTCGCCGTACAGGGCGTACTGGACCTCAGGGCCGACCAGGAAGCGCAGGCTCCGCCGCACTTCGCGCTGCCGCCGAAGTCGGCGCTGCTGATCGGGGCCGTCGGGTTCTGCGCGGTCTTCGCCGAGGGCGCGAGCCTGGACTGGTCGGCGGTCTACCTGCGGGACGTCCTGCACACGGACGCGGGGCTGGCGGCGGCCTCCACCACCGCCTTCGCGCTGACCATGGCCGTGGCCCGGCTGGTCGGGGACCGGGTGGTGGACCGGTTCGGGGCGGTTCGCACGGTCCGGGCGGGCGGGGTGGTGGCCACGCTGGGCGGGCTGCTCGTGGTCGGGGCCCGGCATCCGGCGGGCGCGCTGGCCGGGTTCGGG
Source organism: Streptomyces sp. NPDC091682 (assembly GCF_044756625.1). NCBI lineage: Bacteria > Bacillati > Actinomycetota > Actinomycetes > Kitasatosporales > Streptomycetaceae > Streptomyces > Streptomyces sp. NPDC091682. The sequence continues at coordinate 74,669 of NZ_JBIVTH010000025.1, forward strand.
TTGATCGGGCTCGGGATCGCGGTGGTGGTCCCGCTGGCCTTCGCGGCGGCGGGGCGCAGCGGCCCGGCCCCGGCGCAGGCCATCGCCGGTGTCGCGACGATCACGTACACGTCGGGGTTGATCGCCCCGTCGGCGATCGGTGCGGTGGCGGACGCGACCTCGCTGGTGGTGTCCTTCGGGCTGGTCACCCTGCTGGCGTTCGGGCTGGTCGCCGGTGCCGCGGTACTGCGCCAAGGGCCGCCGGTGGGGCAGGCTGGGGGCGATCCCGGCGGGGCGGCGGCCACGTCCGGTCCCGCCGACCTCGACGAACCTGCTCAAACCCGGCCGTAATATGTCGACTGGCCGCAGCGGCACGTACCCCGTGCGCTGCGGCCTCGACGTGTGAGCAGCCGGATCGGCGACCGTCCGGAGAAGAGGAGTGGAACATGGGCCTCGGCGTGGGCTGGACCCTGCACGGAGACGGGCGGACTCCCGCCCCCGGGGCGGTGGTCCGGCCGGAGGAGCGGCTGTCGTGGCCGCGGACCGCCGGGCTGGGCGCGCAGCACGTCGTGGCGATGTTCGGCGCGAGTTTCGTGGCTCCGGTCCTGATGGGCCTGGACCCGAACCTGGCCATCATGATGTCGGGCGTCGCGACGGTGATCTTCCTCCTCGCGACGCGCGGCCGGGTCCCGTCGTACCTCGGCTGTTCGCTGTCGTTCGTCGGTGTCGCGGCGGCGATCCGGGCCGCGGGCGGGGACAGTGCGGTGGTCACGGGCGCCGTCTTCGTCGTCGGCGTGGCACTGTTCCTGGCGGGACTGGTGGTCCAGCGGTTCGGCGCCCGCGTCATCCACACGGCGATGCCGCCCATCGTGACGGGCGCGGTGGTGATGCTGATCGGCTTCAACCTGGCGCCGGTGACGGCGAGCACGTACTGGCCGCAGGACCAGTGGACGGCGTTGCTGACGATGCTGTTCACGGGGGCGGCCGTGGTCTGTCTGCGCGGCTTCTGGTCGCGCATCGCGATCTTCCTCGGTCTGCTCTTCGGGTACGGGATCTCCTGGCTCTCCGACCTGCTCTTCGGGAAGATCCACTCGACGTTGGGCGGGGAGGCCGCCGTCGACCACTGGCGGCTCGACCTCTCCGCGGTCGCCAAGGCGGACTGGATCGGGCTGCCGTCCTTCCACGCGCCCGCCTTCGAGTGGTCGGCGATCCTGATCGCCCTGCCGGTGGTGATCGCTCTGATCGCCGAGAACGCGGGCCACATCAAGGCCGTGGGCGAGATGACCGGCGATCCGCTCGACGACAAGCTGGGCACGGCGATCGCGGCGGACGGCGCCGCGTCCATGCTGTCCACGGCGGTCGGCGGCCCGCCGAACACCACCTACTCCGAGAACATCGGTGTCATGGCAGCCACCCGCGTCTACTCCACGGCGGCCTACTGGGCGGCCGCGGGCTTCGCGCTGCTCTTCGGGCTCTGCCCCAAGTTCGGTGCGATCGTCGCCGCGATCCCGGGCGGAGTGCTCGGCGGCATCACGGTCATCCTCTACGGGATGATCGGCCTGCTCGGCGCGCAGATCTGGATCAACGGCGGGGTGGACCTGCGCAATCCGCTGAACCTGGTGCCGGCGGCGGCGGGCATCATCATCGGCATCGGCGGTGTGAAGCTGCAGATCACCGACAGCTTCGAGCTGGGCGGCATCGCTCTGGGCACGATCGTGGTGATCACCGGCTACCACGCGCTGCGCTACCTCGCGCCCGCGCACCTCAAGCAGGAGCCCCTGCTCGACGCGGGCACCTCCGGCTACGACGAGGGCTCCGGGGACGGCCGGGACAAGCCCCGTTGACGGTGTTTCGCCCGAACCGGGGAAGCGTACGGCCAAGTTCCCCGGATCCGCGTCGGCGCCTGGCACCCTGCCCCCATGGATGCGGTGCTGGCGCGGATGCGCGCCCTGGAGGAGCGGCTCCCGCCGCAGGACGGCGTCGCCGTCTTCAACCGGGTCTACCTGACGGTGACGGAGACCCTGCACCGGCGGATCGAGCACGGCGGGTTCCCGGCGCCCCGGCGGGCGCAGACGCTCAGCGTGCGGTTCGCGGAGCGGTACCTGACGGCGGTCGAGGCGGACCGGGCCCCGGCCTGCTGGCGCCCCCTGCTGCAGTACCGCCGCCACCCCGGGATCCGCCCGCTCCAGCACGCGCTGGCCGGGATCAACGCGCACATCGGCCATGACCTGGCGCTGGCGGTGGTGACCACCTGCGGTGAGCTGGGCTGTGAACCACAGGCCCTGGAGGCGGATTTCGACCGGGTCGGCGACACGTTGGTCTCGCTGGAGGAGCACATCCGGGAGGACCTGATGCCGGGCCCGGACCTGTTGGAGATCGCCGATCCGCTGACCCACCTGGTCGGCTCGTGGAGCCTGGAGCGCGCCCGCGCCGCGGCCTGGTCGGCGGCCCGCTTGCTGTGGACGTTGCGCCGGGTGCCGGAACTGGCCGAGGAGTTCACGGACTCCCTCGACGCGGGCGTGGGCCTGGTCGGCCGCTGCCTGCTGACCCCGCGGGGCTGAAACCCCGCTGCGGGCCGGGCGGGGCCGCCTTACGCTCCCGGAATGACCAGCTTCGCCACGCACCGGCTCCGGGTGCACGACGTCTCGCTGGCGCCGGTGCAGAGGTTCTGCGGGTTCCGGACCTGCGTGGCCGAGTTCGCGCCGTACGGCGTCCGCGCGACCTACCACCACTTGGTCCACAGCGCCCGGATCCCGGCGGACCTGGAGGAGGATCCGGACGCGCTGGTGAGGGCGGTGGAGGAGCTGCACGCCGCCCGGGAGATCTGGCAGGCCGCACACGCGACCTGGGTGGTCGCGCGACGCGCGCAGAAGGCGGCCGGGGTCCGGATCCCGGATCCGCCCGAGCCGACGCGCCGGCTCTGGTGCCCCGACCCGGAGTTCCACCCCGTGGAGCCGCTCACGGCCACGATGCCGCGCATCCTGCGCGCCCTGCCCGGGGAGTGGGCGAGCTGCCCCGTCTGCGACGTGGACCGCGGCACGACGCCGTACCACAGCGGTCACGGCGTCCACCGGCTGTGCGCCAGGTGCGGGGTGAGCCTGGGGTACCGCCCCACCGGACCGGAGGACGACGTACCGGCAGCGCGCGCCGCGATGGCCGCGCGCTGGAGGCTGGTCTGGAGGCGTACGGCCCCGCCGTGGCGCGGGCATTGAGAACGGGCCGTCCCCGCGCTGCTCGCGCGGGGACGGCCCGTGGCCTTGGGTGCCCGGAGGATCAGTCCTCGGGGAGTTCGACCGGGGCGATCTCGTCGTAGACGTCGCCCGGGCCCGGGTTGGTGGAGTCCGTGGACCCGCCGAGGTGGTGCATGACGCCCCAGACGGCGTTGAGGGCGGTCTGGACCGCGCCCTCGGCCCAGCCTGCCGTCCAGGAGATGTCGTCGCCCGCGAGGAAGATGCCGCGCTTGTCCTCGGGGAGGCGGTCCTGCATGAAGTGGGTGAACAGGCGCCGCTGGTAGCGGTAGTGGCCCGGGAGGTTGGCCTTGAACGCGCCCATGAAGTAGGGCTCGTCCTCCCAGGAGACGGTGACCGGGTTGCCGATGATGTGACGGCGGATGTCGACCTTGGGGTAGATCTCGCCGAGGGACTTCAGCATGACCTCCATCCGCTCGTTCGCGGACAGCGGCAGCCACTTGAGGCTGTCGTCGCACCAGGTGTACGAGAGGCAGATGACGGCGGGCTTGTCCGGACCGTTGTCCAGCAGGTACGTGCCGCGGGTCATGCGGTCGGTCAGCGTCATCGACATGACGTCGCGGCCGGTCTCCTCGTCCTTGTCCAGCCAGAACGGCCGGTCCACGGGGACGAACAGCTTCGACGACTCCATGTAGTGGGTGCGCTCGATCGCCGTCCAGTGGTCGATCGGGAACAACGTGTCGTCGCACTCGATCTTCGACAGGAGCATCCAGGACTGGGCCGTGAAGATCGCGGCGCGGTACGTGCGGATGTCGCCGGAGGAGTCGGTGACCGTGATGCGGTTGCCGGCCGTGCGGTGCAGGCGGGTGACCGCCGGGCGCGGGGTGCCGTCGTGCAGGGTGGCCAGGGAGGTGCCCTGGGCCCAGTGGACGATCTTCTCCGGCTCGCGCTCCCACAGGCGCAGCGGCAGCTGCTGCGAGCCGCCCACGATGCCGCGGTGGTGGTCGTCTGCCTCGGTGTAGACGACGCGCAGGATCTCCAGGATGGAGTTCGGGAAGTCGGTGTCCCAGCCGCCGGTGCCGAAGCCGACCTGGCCGAAGATCTCGCGCTTGCGGAAGGACTTGAAGGCCTCCGACTTGCAGAGGAAGCCGTAGAAGGTCTCGTCGTCGAGCTTCTCGACGAGCTTGGCCCAGATCTCGCGGATGCGCGGGACGTCCCGCTCGCGCATCGCGGTGTTCATGTCGGAGAAGTCGGCGCCCTCGTCGAGGCAGGCGTTCCACGCGGCGGACACGTCGCGGTAGATCTGCGGGAGGTCCGCGATCGTCTCGGCGTAGTGGGTCTCGCCCTTGAGGTCGACGACCGTCGAGGGGGTGGACTCGGCGAGCGGGTTCGGGAAGGGCTCCGTGACCAGGCCGACGAGGTCGATGTAGTGCTGCAGGGCCGTGGAGGAGGGCGGGAAGCGCATGGCGCCCATCTCCGCCGTGAGGCCCTCGGTCTCGGCGCCCTCGAAGCCGACGGTGCGCAGGCGGCCGCCGATCTGGTCGGCCTCGTAGACGACGGGCTTGAGGCCCATCTTCATCAGCTCGTAGGCCGAGATGATGCCGGACAGCCCGCCGCCGATGACGGCGACCTCGGTGCCGAGCTCGGTCGCCGGTATCTGGCCGAGGCCCGCCGGGTGGGCGAGGAAGTCGTCGTACGCGTACGGGAAGTCCGGGCCGAACATGGTGATCGGCGGCTGTCCGTCGCTGTGCGGGACGGCGGTGGTGGGCACCGTGGACGTCATGGGGGTACGTCTCCTTGCGGCAGGGCTGGGGGAAGAAGAGGGCTTAGACGAGGGAGGCGTAGAGCCCGGGTCGGCGGTCGCGCAGGTACGGGTTGTTCTCGCGCGAGGCCGACAGCAGCTCGGGGTCGGCCTCGCCGAACACCAGCTCCTCGCCGCGGCCGGCCCGGGTCCGGGTGACCCCGTCGGGGCTCGCCAGGCAGCTGAGTCCGACGAACTCGAACTCGCCTTCCGGACCGGTGCGGTTGACGTACGCGATGTACATCTGGTTCTCGAAGGCCCTTACGGGGACGAGCTGTTCGGCGACGAACTGGAACGGGTGCATCTGCGCGGTCGGCACCAGGAGGAGGTCGGTGCCGGCGAGCGCGTGCGCCCGGACGTTCTCGGGGAACTCCACGTCGTAGCAGATCATGATGCCGATGCGGAGGCCGTTCAGGTCCGCCTGGACGACGGGGGTGTCGCCGGGGGTGAAGGCGTCCTGTTCGAAGCAGCCGAAGAGGTGGGTCTTGCGGTAGTTCGCCAGCGCCGCGCCGTCGGGGCCGATGAGCTGGGCGGCGTTGTAGACGACGCCGTCCGCGCTCTCCGGGTAGCCGTACAGGACGGCGATCCCGTGGCGCCGGGCGATCTCGCCGATGGCCCGGGCGGAGGCGCCGTCGGCGGCTTCGGCGAGGCCGGGGATGTCCTGGAGGTCCAGCGCGTAGCCGGTCAGGAACATCTCCGAGGTCACGAGGAGCCCGGCCCCGCTCTGTGCGGCGCGCGCCGCTGCCTCGTCGAGCGCCTTGAGGTTCTCGGCGGTGTCGCCGAGAACGCCGGAGCTCTGGAGGAGGGCGGTGCGCAGCGGGGGCATGGGCTACCTCTGTGACAGGCGGGGAGGGGGTCATAAAACGGTACGTTCGCGCGTTCGACCCGGACAAGCCGTGAGCGTTGCGCTCCGCGCATCGATTCGTTGCGTGTTCCCTGGCCTACGCGGCGATTCGTTGCGCGGGCGCCCCGGGCCGCCCCGTGGACCCCGTACGGCCCCTGTTGCGGCGCCTGCTGTGCCCCTTGCTACGAACCCGCGCGGAAGGCGGGGTGGGCGGCCAGGAAGCGCAGGTCGTCGAGGATGTCGGGGGTGTGGTCGGAGACTACGCGGCCGCTCCAGGAGTCGACGAGGGCCGGGACGGTCAGGGCGCCGTCGAAGTGGTGGCCGGTGGCCTCGTAGGCCAGCCGCAGCGCGGTGTACCCGGCCGCCCCGGGCTCCGTACCGAGGACGGTGACGGCGATGGAGCGGGTCAGGCCCAGCGCGGCGAGGGCGGCGGTGACCTGCTGCGAGGGGAGACAGTCGGCGCGGAGGTAGAGGTGGTAGCGGTGCGGTACGGGGGAGAAACCGGCTCCGATGCGGCCCCGCGGGGCGGGCGCCGGGCCGGTGCGGGGCAGCGGGGTGAGGGGCAGCGGAGTGCGGGGCAGGACGGTGTGCGACATGACTCTCCTGGCGTGGAGGACAACACGGCTGGGCCCCGGGCGGCGCGGGGCGCGCGCCCGGTCCGGGTCACTCGTCTCTGAGGGGGTCAGCCGAGCGGGCCGAAAGCGCTGCACACCCGCAGGAGGTCGATGTGCAGGCGTCGGGTGAGCCAGCAGCGCCGGAGGGTCCGGGCCCGCGTGTCCGTGTCCGCCGTCCGGGCCGTGTCCACCGCCGCCCACCCCCGTCCTCGTCCTCGGTCGCCCGCGTCCGGTGCTGGTTAGGCTTCCGGTGGCGGGCGTTGTCCGTCATGGCTGTCCCCCGAGTCTCGTGGCGGCGCCCGGGGCCGTCAAGAAGGCGGTCACCAGCCGGACGCCGTCGCCCCGCTGAAGGAGTCCTGCACCCATGTCCCCCGAGAGCGGCACGCTGTGCGGCAGTGAAGTGCTCGACGAGGTACTCGACAATCCGGTCTGGGCCGCGCTGACCGGGCCGCACCGCGGTTTCGCCGAGTTCGGTCCCGCTGGTCTGGCGGCCCGCTACGCGCCGGACACGTCCCCGTTCTCGGCGCTCGCCGATCCCGGGGACCCGCGGGCGTGGGCGGATCTGGCCGTACTGGCCGGCCCCGGGCAGGAGGTCTGGGTGACGGGGTTGCTGACCCCGCCGCCGGGGTGGCACACGCTGGTGACGGTTCCGGGGGTGCAGCTGGACGGGCGGACGGTACGGGCCGGGGCGGCGCCGGAGGCGGTGGTGCTGGGGCTCGATGACGTACCGGAGATGCTGGAGCTGGTGGCGCTGACCAAGCCGGGCCCGCTCCTGGACCGGACGGTCGAGCTGGGCACGTACCTCGGGATACGTCACGAGGGCCGGCTGGTCGCGATGGCCGGGGAGCGGATGCGGCCGGCGGGCTGGTCGGAGATCAGCGCGGTGTGCACCCACCCGGACCACCGGGGCCGGGGCCTGGCGGCCGGGCTGATACGCGCGGTCGCGGCGGAGGTCCGCGGGCGCGGGGAGCTCCCGTTCCTGCACGCGGCGGCGGCCAACACCGGGGCCGTGCGGCTCTACGAGTCGATGGGCTTCGCCCTGCGCCGCAGCCCGCTCTTCCTGGGTTTGCGCACTCCGGAGGCGTGACCGCCCCGGCCCCGCCCCGCTCCCGGCCCGCCGCGGAGCGTTACGCGGGCGCGCCCGAGGTGAAGCGGCGCAGGAGCGGGGAGAGGACGAGCACCGACTTGGTGCGTTCCACGAACGGCTCGCCCGCGATGCGTTCCAGGACCCGTTCGAAGTGGCGCATGTCGGAGGCGAAGACCTGAACGAGGGCGTCCGCGTCGCCGGTGACGGTCGACGCGGACACCACCTCGGGGTATCGCTCCAGTCCTCGCCGGATGTCGTCCGGCGAGGTGTTGTGCCGACAGTAGATCTCGATGAAGCCCTCGGTCTCCCAGCCCATGGCGGCCGGGTCCACGCGGACGGTGAAGCCGGTGATGGCGCCTTCGGCGCGCAGCCGGTCCACGCGCCGCTTGACGGCGGGCGCGGAGAGCCCGACCTCGGAGCCGATGTCCGCGTAGGAGCGGCGGGCGTCCTCGGCGAGGGCGTGCACGATGCGTTCGTCGAGATCGTTCAGTCGCACGGGGGGTGAATCACTTCTATTCAGCGACCTCCGCGGCCGAGGCGGCCGTGGCGGCCACAGTGGCCAGGCTGGAGCGGCGCATGCCGTAGAAGAAGTAGATCACGAGCCCGACGGCCATCCAGCCACCGAAGACCAGCCAGGTGATTCCGGGCAGCTCCGTCATCAGGTAGGCGCAGAAGATGAAGCCCAGGATCGGGGTGACCGGGAAGAGCGCGACCTTGAAGGTGCGGTTCATCTCCGGGCGGGTGTAGCGCAGGATGACGACGGCGATGTTGACCAGGCCGAAGGCGAAGAGGGTGCCGATGCTGGTGGCGTTCGCCAGTTCACCCAGCGGGATGAAGGCGGCGAGCAGTCCGCAGAAGAGGCAGACGATGATCGTGTTGACCTTCGGGGTGCCGGTCTTCTCGTCGACCTTGGCGAAGGCCTTCGGCATCAGGCCGTCGCGGGACATGGCGAAGAGGATGCGGGTCTGGCCGTAGAGGACGGCGAAGACGACGCTGGCGATGGCGACGACGGCACCGGCGGCGAGGATGACGCTCCAGAAGGAGTGTCCGGTGACGTTCTCCATGATCTGGGCCAGGGCGGCCTCGCTGCCCTCGAACTCCTGCCACGGCATGGCGCCGACGGCGACCAGGGCGACGAGGCAGTAGATCACGGTGACGATCAGCAGCGAGAGCATGATCGCGCGGGGCAGGTCCTTCTTCGGGTTCTTGGCTTCCTCACCGGCGGTGGAGGCGGCGTCGAAGCCGATGTACGAGAAGAAGAGCATCGATGCGGCGGTGCTGATGGCGGTGACGCCGAGCGGGGCCAGCGGGGTGTAGTTCCCGGCCTTGATGCCCATGAAGCCGATGACGATGAAGACGGCCAGCGTCACGATCTTGACGGCGACCATGATCGTGTTGATCCTGGCGCTCTCCTTGGCTCCGCGGAGCAGGAAGACCATGCACAGGAGCACCACGACGAGGGCGGGGAGGTTGATGTAGCCGCCCTCGCCCAGCGGGGCGGAGAAGCCCTCCGGGATGGTGAAGCCGAGGGTGCCGTCGAGCAGCTCGTTGAGGTACTGGCCCCAGCCGACGGCGACGGCCGCGACGGAGACGCCGTACTCGAGGACCAGGCACCAGCCGCAGACCCAGGCTATGAGCTCGCCCATGGTGGCGTAGGCGTAGGAGTAGGAGGAGCCCGAGACGGGGATGGAGCCCGCGAGCTCGGCGTAGGAGAGCGCCGAGAAGAGCGCGGTCAGGCCCGCGACGATGAAGGCGATGAAGACGGCCGGGCCGGCGATCGGGGTGGCTTCGCCGAGGACGACGAAGATGCCGGTGCCCAGGGTCGCGCCGATGCTGATCATGGTCAGCTGCCACATGGTGAGCGAACGCTTGAGCGCGCCGCCCTCACCCTGGCCGCCCTCGGCGACCAACTGCTCCACCGGCTTGCGGCGGAGCAGCGGGTTGACGGGCCTCTTGGCCTCGGTAGCGAGCGGTGGCGCCTGGCCGTGGTCGAGCACGAGGGGACTCCTTGTCACTGCGGATCGGGGAGGTCAGGGGAGGCGTCGACCGCGACGATCCGGAGCAGGGCAGGGCCCGACGAAAGAAGGGTCTGCTCATGGGGGACCGCCGAGCAGGCGATCCGCGCCACTCCACGTACAGCGAGTGAGCCTACGAGCTGAGTGATACCGCCCGTAATGGACCATCCTTGCACATTGGCGCACGATCATTGCGCGGATCAGTCACTGACAGTCGTTTGTTGCGTAGGGATGATCGATCGCTGCGCAGGTCGCCGCGGACCCCCTCTCTTGACACTTCATCAGATCTGCCGCAGCGTGCCGCCGTGGATCCGGGCGTGCTCCACGGAGATCGGCCCCCCGGAGCCCCGTCCGGACCGCCGGGGCCGCCCCGATGGCATTGGTCCGCTCCGCGGCGGTGGAACCGGGCTCGAGCGGGGTACGGGTGAACGCGGTGGCAGTGGGGGTGGTGCGGCCCCCGCGGGTCACCGCCCCGCCGGGCACCGGGGGGCGGTGACGCAACGCGGAGGACGCCCTGCCGGGCCGGGTCGCCGAGACCGCGGGCAGCGCGGCCGCCCCGTACGTCCCGGCCTCGCCGCCGTCCTCGTTCGTCGCGGGGCGGGCGGTCGGGGTGGACCGCGGGGTCGGCGCGAGGTTCCCGTACCCGACGATCGGAGGCGACCGGTGAGACCAGCAGGACCAGCGGGGGCAGCAGGACCAGCGGGGGCAGCGGGGGCAGCGGGGCCGGACGGTCCAGGACTGCCGACCGGTTCGACGGGACCGACCTGGTCGGCAGGGCTGCAGCGCCACCCCGACGAGCCGGCGCCCTGGCAGGACGCGCTGCCCTTCCTGCGCGGGGTCGCCTGGCTGGACCGGGGGCGGCCGGTCCGCGCCGATCCGACCGACACCATGCGGCTGCCCTGGGACACCGGCGAGCGCTCCACCCTGCCCATCGGCGTCCGGCTCGAATTCACCACCGAGACCGCGCGTTCGGTGGAGGTCCGCTACCGGGCGACCGTGCCCGGCCCCACCGACGCGCTGCGCGACCTCGCGCACGGCTTCGCGCTGTGGGACCGGCACGGGGTGGTCACCGAGGTGTTCACCGAACCGGCCGCGGAGGCCGTCGTACGGATCGACCTGGGCGGCGGCACCGGCCCCTTCACCATCCACCCGCCGGAAACCCAGTCCCCGCTGATCCTCGGGCTGCGCGGGATCGGCGGCCCGCTCGCCCCGGCGCCGCCCGCACCGCGCTGGGTGGTGCACGGCGACTCCATCACCGAGGGCTGGTGGTCCACCCGCCCCGCGCACGGCTGGCCCGCCGTCACCGGCCGGGCCCTCGGTTGGGACACCGTCAACCTCGGCTACGCGGGCGCCGCGCGCGGTGAGCTGACCACCGCCGAACAGCTCGCGGGCCTGCCCGCCGACGTCCTGACGCTCGCCTTCGGCACCAACTGCTGGTCCCGGGTGCCCTTTTCGTCTCCCCTGCTGTACGAAACCACCCGCGCGTTCCTCGAACTGGTCCGCCAGGGGCACCCGCGGACCCCGATCCTGCTGGTCTCCCCCGTCCTGCGGCCCGACGCCGAGCGCACCCCGAACAAGCTCGGCGCCACCCTCGGCGCCCTGCGGCACGCGATGGAGCGCGCGGCCCGGGACCGGATGGCCGCGGGGGACGACCGGCTCGCCGTGCTGCCGGGCCGGGACCTGCTCGGTCCCGAGCACCTGGCGGACGGGCTGCACCCCAACGACAGCGGACACCAGGTGCTCGGCCTCGCTGTGGCCACGGCCCTGCGGCGCTCCGGGTTCGGCGTGGGGTGAGTGAAACAGCCCACACCGGACGAGTTGAACAGTTCCCTGCCATCGCGGCGTGTCCTGGGCAGAGTTGACGCCATCACGGTGGCGGACGCGAAGGACACCACGAGTGGGAGAGATCAAAATGGGCATCAAGCGCGGAACCACCCTGGCCGCGGCCGCGATCGTCGTCGTCCTGGCGGCGACGGCCTGCGGCCCCGCCGACGACAAGGCCGCGGACACGACCAAGCCGGTCGGGGCCGCCGCTGCCGCCCAGGACACCGGGAAGGCCTCGGACGCCGCCTACGGCTCCGACGGCGCTGCGGGTGCCGAGGGTGCTGCGGGCGCCTCGGGCGCCAAGCCGGCCGGGCAACTGGCGATCACCTCCAACGACAAGGTCGGGCCCGTCCTCACCGACAGCGCCGGAATGACCCTCTACCGCTTCGACAAGGACACGGCCAAGCCGCCGAAGTCCAACTGTGACGGGGACTGCGAGAAGACCTGGCCGGTGGTCGCCGCCGGTGACGTCACCGCCGCCGCCGGCATGGACGCGTCGCTGCTGGGCGAAGTGGTGCGCACCGACGGCAGCAAGCAGCTGACGGTGGGCGGCTGGCCCGCCTACCGCTACAGCAAGGACACCAAGGCGGGCGACGTCAACGGGCAGGGCGTCGGCGGGGTGTGGTTCGCCCTCGCTGCGGACGGCAAGAAGGCCGCGAAGGCGGCGCCGGCCGAGGGGGCGCCGCCGGCCGAGGGGGCGCCGCCGGCCGAGGCGGCGCCCCCGGCCGCGGGCGGCGCCGCCGAAGCCGACGGGAAGCTCTCGGTGGCCAAGGACCCCAAGCTGGGCGACCACATCGTCGACGGCAAGGGCATGACCGTCTACCGGTTCAAGCCGGACACCCAGTGGCCGATGACCTCCAAGTGCGTGGGCGACTGCCTGACCAAGTGGCCGGTCGTCGCGCCGGTGGAGAAGGCCAAGGACAAGGGGATCGTCGAGAAGAACTACACGGTGCTCAACCGCCCCGACGGCCAGAAGCAGCAGAGCGTCGACTGCTGGCCCGTCTACACCTTCTCCGGTGACAAGAAGCCGGGTGACGTCAACGGCCAGGGCGTGGGCGGCACTTGGTACGCCGTGTCCCCGGACGGCAAGCTGATCACCGTCCAGTAGCCCCTGTCCCCGTCCCTCCCCCACCACCCACCGATCCCCTCCCTCCCCCCACCCCGTTCGCGCGGCCCTCGCCCACCTCCCCCCTGGGCGGGGGCCGCGCCCCTTCGGCGTTCCGCCGCGGCCCGGTCGTCTCTAGACTCGGCCGCATGCTGCGCGTACTGGCCGTCGACGACGAGAAGCCGCTCCTGGAGGAACTCCTCTACCTGCTGCGCTCGGACCCCCGGGTGCGCAGTGCGGAGGGCGCCTCGGACGCCACCGAGGCCCTGCGCCGGGTCACCCGGGCGCTGGAGTCCGGCCCGGACGGGGCCGACGGCATCGACGTGGTGTTCCTGGACATCCACATGGCCGGGCTGACCGGGCTGGACGTCGCGCGGCTGCTGGCCGGCTTCGCGCGGCCGCCGCTGATCGTGTTCGTCACCGCCCACGAGGGTTTCGCCGTACAGGCCTTCGACCTGAAGGCCGTGGACTACGTGCTCAAGCCCGTGCGCCCGGAGCGGCTGGCCGAGGCCGTCCGGCGGGCCTGCGAGCAGCTGGGCCGGTTCGAGGAGGGTCCGGCTGCGCCGGCGGGCGCCGATGCCCCGGTGTCGGGCGCCCCGGCCGCGGCGGCGCCGCGCCGGCCGGTGGCCGAGGTCACCGTCGCCGACCGCACACCGGACCAGATCGCCGTCGAACTGGGCGGGGTCACCCGCTTCGTGGCGATCGCGGACATCTCCTACGTCGAGGCGCAGGGCGACTACGCCCGGCTGCACACCGACGAGGGCAGCCACCTGGTCCGGATCCCCGTGTCCACGCTGGAGGAGCGCTGGGCGGCGCGCGGGTTCGTACGGATCCACCGCCGCCATCTGGTGGCGCTCTCGCGGATCGACGAGCTCCGGCTGGAGGCCGGGACCACCAGTGTCCGGGTGGGGGCGGCGGAGCTCCAGGTGAGCCGCAGGCACGCGCGGGAGCTGCGGGATCTGCTGATGCGGCAGGCGACCGGCTGAAACCGGCCGATCCCCGACCGTTCCCCGGCCGTTCCCCGGCTGTCGTCGGGCCGTTCGCGCCCGACCGTCCGGCGCTCGGGGGCGCCGTTCGTCGCGCCGGGAGGGACGTACGGCGATCCGCCGGAGCCGTCGGCCGCACCGCCGCGCCGATCGGCCCTCGGGGCCGTCGCCCCTCTCGTATCGTGGATCTTCCGGCGCGGGAGGAGCGCGATGTCCGAGATCCAGGCGCTGGTCGACACCCTGAGCGGGCTGCCCCGGGCCCGGCCGGCCGGGCCCGCCGAGGCCGAAGCGCTGCTGGCTCGGTTGCGCAGTGCGGCCGCCCGCTGGGCCGACATCCTGTACGAGGCCCGCGAGGGGGTCCGCGAGCAGGTTCCGCCGCGTGCGGAGGCGGCCCTGACGCTGGCGTTCCGGCGCGCGGAGGAGTCGTACGTGGAGTTGGAGATCGCCCTGCGCGACTGCGCGGAGCACCGCGACCCGGCGCTCTGACGGGCCGGTCCGGCTGGGCGGATCCGACGGGTCCGGTGGGTCCGAATCGAGCCTGTCGCCCGGTCAGGGGGCGTGCATAGACTCCGGACACCCCTCCCCTGCCGAAGGACCGCCCGGTGAACCAGACGTACGCGCTGACCGCGGTCGCCGTCGTCGTCCTCGTCACGGTTCTGGTCGGCGCGCTGGGCCTGCGGATGTCCCGGACCACATCCGACTTCTACGTCGCCTCGCGCACGGTGGGGCCCCGCCTGAACGCGGCGGCCATCAGCGGCGAGTACCTGTCCGCCGCGTCGTTCCTCGGGGTGGCGGGGCTGGTGCTGCTCCAGGGGCCCGAGATGCTCTGGTACCCGGTGGGCTACACCGCCGGGTACGTGGTGCTGCTCGTGCTGGTGGCGGCCCCGCTGCGCCGCTCGGGCGCGTACACGCTGCCCGACTTCGCGCAGGCGCGGCTGGAGTCGCTGGTGGTGCGCCGGATCGCGGTGCTGTTCGTGCTCGGGGTCGGCTGGCTGTACCTGCTGCCGCAGTTGCAGGGGGCCGGGCTGACGCTGGGGATCCTGACCGGGGCCCCGCACTGGGTCGGTGGGCTGGTCGTCGCGTTCGTGGTGACGGTGGCGGTGGCGTGCGGCGGGATGCGCTCGGTCACCTTCGTCCAGGCCTTCCAGTACTGGCTGAAGCTCACGGCCCTGCTGGTGCCGGCCTTCTTCCTGATCGCGGCGTGGGCCGGGGACGGCGCGCCGCGGGCCACCTTCGACGCACCGGCCGTCTTCCGGGAGCACACCGCGGTGACGGTCGCGCAGGACGTGCGGCTGTCGGTGGCGCATCCGCTGACAGTGACGGTGACCGGGCAGGTCGACGGGCACGGCTACGTGTCGGCGCCGGTGACCCTGGCCGCCGGTGAGCATTCCGTACGGGCCCGCGCGCGGCTGGAGTTCGCCCCCGGCGCGCCCGTTCCGGAGACCCGGGCCGAGGCGCGGCCCGGTGTGTCCACCTGGACGGCGGCGACCTCCGGCGGGCTGCGCGCGCACCGGCTGTACGCCACGTACGGGCTGATCCTGGCGACGTTCCTCGGCACGATGGGCCTGCCGCACGTCGCGGTGCGGTTCTACACCAGCCCCGACGGGCGGACCGCGCGGCGCACCACGCTGATCGTGCTCGCGCTGGTCGGCGTCTTCTACCTGCTGCCGCCGGTCTACGGGGCGCTGGGCCGGATCTACACCCCGGAGCTCGCCCTGACCGGCGACGCGGACGCGGCGGTGCTGGTGCTGCCCGGGCGGATGCTCGGCGGGGTGCTCGGCGATCTGTTGGGGGCGCTGCTGGCCGGGGGTGCCTTCGCGGCGTTCCTGTCGACGGCCTCGGGGCTGACGATGGCGGTGGCGGGGGTGCTGCACCAGGACGTGCTGCCGGCGCGCGGGGTGCGCAGCTTCCGCGCGGCGGCGGTCGTGGCGATCGTGGTGCCGCTGGCCGGGAGCGTGGCGGCGACTCAGGTGCCGGTGGCGGACGCGGTGGGCCTGGCCTTCGCCGTGTCGGCGTCCTCGTTCTGTCCGCTGCTGGTCCTGGGCATCTGGTGGCGCGGGCTGACTCCGCCGGGTGCGGTGGCCGGGCTGGTCACGGGCGGCGGGGCGGCGCTGGGCGCGGTGCTGGCGACCCGGGCCGATCTGGCGCCGCCGGGCTGGACGCACACGCTGCTCGCGTGGCCGGCGGCGTGGTCGGTGCCGCTCGGGTTCCTGACGATGGTGGTGGTGTCGCTGGCCACCCGGTCGCGGATCCCGGCGGGGACGGCGGCCACCCTGGCCCGGCTGCACCTGCCGGAGGTCGTGGCCGGGGAGCGGGCGGGGGGTCCCCGGTGACCGGGGTGGCGCCGGCGGTTCTGGTGTTGCTGGCGGTGGCCGGTGCGGTGCTGCTGCTGGGTGCGGGCTGGGCGGCGGGCCGGTGGCACGCCCGCCGCGGGGAGCGGGCGGCCGGGATGGACCTGGGGACCCCGGTGGAGCGGGCCACCTTCCACACCCTGCACACGGCTTCGCTGGCCGCTCCCCCGCTGCGCGCCGGGCTGACCGAGGACGCCGCCCGCAAGGCGGCCCGGCGGCTGCGGTCGCTGCTGGGGACGGAGGCGCTGTGCCTCACCGACCGGGAGTCGGTGCTGGCCTGGGACGGGCCGGGCGCCGACCACCACCAGCGGCGGGCGATGGCCCGGGTGGCGGTGATGCTGGCGTCGGGGCGCAGCCAGAGCGTGCGGACCGAGTGCCAGCGGCCCGACTGTCCGCTGAAGTGGGCGGTGGTGGCCCCGCTGACCGGCGAGGACGGGGTGCTGGGTGCACTGGTGGCGTACGGCTCGCGCGAGTCGGCGGTGCTGGTGCGGGCGGCGACGGAGGTCGCGCGGTGGGTGTCGGTGCAGTTGGAACTGTCCGAGCTGGACCGGTCGCGGACCCGGCTGATGGAGGCGGAGATCAAGGCGCTGCGGGCGCAGATCTCCCCGCATTTCATCTTCAACTCCCTGGCCGCGATCGCCTCGTTCGTCCGGACGGATCCGGAGCGGGCCCGGGAGCTGTTGCTGGAGTTCGCGGACTTCACCCGGTACTCCTTCCGGCGGCACGGTGATTTCACGACGCTGGCCGACGAGTTGCGCTCGGTGCAGCAGTATCTGGCGCTGGCCGGTGCCCGGTTCGGCGACCGGCTGAAGGTGACCTTGCAGGTGGCGCCGGAGGTGCTGCCGGTGGCGCTGCCCTTCCTGTGTCTGCAGCCGCTGGTGGAGAACGCCGTGAAGCACGGGCTGGAGGACTCCACCGCGCAGTGCCGGATCACGATCACGGCGCGGGACGCGGGTGCGGAGGCGGTGATCACGGTGGAGGACAACGGGGTCGGGATGGATCCGGCGCTGCTGCGCCGGATCCTGGCCGGGGAGCACGGCGGTTCCTCGGGGATCGGGTTGCCCAATGTCGACGAGCGGATCCGGCAGGTGTACGGGGACGAGTACGGTCCGGTGATGGAGACGGGGGTCGGCGCCGGCATGAAGGTCACCCTGCGCATTCCGAAGTACCGCGTGGGCGTGCATAGTTCACCGCCCGGACAGCGGCCTCCGCCGCTCTGAGCTCCGCCGGCGTGACGCCCTGTGACCGGCGCGTCGCGGCCGGCGGGTGCCGCTGCGCGGGTCCGGGGCGGAGCCCCGGCAGCGGTGACGCGCCCGGGAACGCACGTGGCCCCGGCCGTCCGCGAAGGGACGGCCGGGGCCACGGGACGGGACGGTCTAGCTCCAGCTGGCGTGCAGCGGCTTGCCCTCGGCGTAACCGGCGGCGGACTGGATGCCGACCACGGCCTTCTCCTCGAACTCAGCGAGGGAGCCGGCACCGGCGTACGTGCACGAGGAGCGGACGCCCGCGATGATCGAGTCGATCAGGTCCTCGACGCCCGGGCGGGCCGGGTCCAGGAACATGCGCGAGGTGGAGATGCCCTCCTCGAACAGGCCCTTGCGGGCGCGGTCGTAGGCCGACTCCTCGCTCGTGCGGTTCTGCACCGCGCGGGCGGAGGCCATGCCGAAGGACTCCTTGTAGAGACGGCCCTCGGCGGACTGCTGGAGGTCGCCCGGGGACTCGTACGTACCGGCGAACCAGGAGCCGATCATCACGTTGGACGCACCGGCGGCCAGCGCCATCGCCACGTCGCGCGGGTGCCGGACGCCACCGTCGGCCCACACGTGCTTGCCGTACTTCTTCGCCTCGGCCGCGCACTCCAGCACCGCGGAGAACTGCGGGCGGCCCACGCCGGTCATCATGCGGGTGGTGCACATGGCGCCGGGGCCCACACCGACCTTGATGATGTCCGCGCCGGCTTCGATGAGGTCCTTGACGCCCTCGGCGGCGACGATGTTGCCCGCCACGATCGGGGCCTGCGGGTCCAGGGCGCGGATGGCCTTGATCGCGTTGATCATCGACTCCTGGTGGCCGTGCGCCGTGTCGATGACGAGCGTGTCCACGCCCGCGTCGAGCAGCTGCTTGGCCTTGGCCACGAAGTCACCGTTGATGCCGACGGCGGCCGCGATGCGCAGCTTGCCGTTCGCGTCGGTGGCCGGGGTGTAGAGCGTCGCGCGCAGGGCGCCCTTGCGGGTGAGGATGCCGACGAGCTTGCCGTCCTTGTCGACGGCCGGGGCCAGCTTGCGGTGGCCGGCGTCGAGCTGGTTGAAGGCCTCGCGGGGGTCGATGTCGGCGTCGATGAGCAGCAGCTCCTTCGACATGACCTCGGAGAGCTGGGTGAATCGGTCGACACCGGTCAGGTCGTGCTCGGTGACGACGCCGACCGGGCGGCCCTCGTCGTCGACGACGACGCCGGCGCCGTGGGCGCGCTTGGGCAGCAGGGACAGCGCGTCGGCGACCGTCTGGGTGGGCGCCAGCGTGATCGGGGTGTCGAGCACGTGGTGGCGGGTCTTCACCCAGGAGATGACGTCGGTGACGACCTCGATCGGGATGTCCTGCGGGATGACGACGATTCCGCCGCGGCGGGCGACCGTCTCGGCCATCCGGCGGCCCGCGATGGCGGTCATGTTGGCCACGACGAGGGGAATGGTGGTGCCGGTTCCGTCGGGCGAGGACAGGTCGACACCCTGACGGGAACCGACCGCGGAGCGGCTCGGCACCATGAACACATCGTCGTACGTCAGGTCGTACGGCGGCTTCAGGTCATTGAGGAAACGCACGTGCTGAACATCCCAGTCGATCGAAGGATCCGTCTACGCCCCGGCAGGACAGCCGGGGAAACGCACGTACTTCATTCTCCCACGGCCTGGCGTTCACACCTTCCGGGCTGATCGTCCAGGACATACCGGGCCGGGTGGTCCTTTCCTACGGGACCTTGGTCCCGGCGGGCCGGGTTCGGCGGTGGACGGGGCCGCGCCGCCGGGCCAGCGGGAGCACCGATCCGCCGTGCCGGACGGCCGTGAACTCGGCGGCGATGGCCAGCGCGGTCTCCTCCGGGGTGGCGCCGCCGAGGTCGAGTCCGATGGGTGAGCGCAGGCGGGCCAGGGCGGCGTCGGTGACGCCCCGGGCCCGCAACCGTCTCTCGCGTTCGGCGTGGGTGCGCCGGGATCCCATGGCTCCCACGTAGCCCAGGGGCAGCCGCAGGGCCAGTTCCAGCAGCGGTACGTCGAATTTGGCGTCGTGGGTGAGGACGCAGACCGCGGTACGGGAGTCCAGGCGGCCCGCCGCCCATTCGGCGGCCAGGTGCCGGTGCGGCCAGTCGACGACGACCTCGTCGGCGTCGGGGAAGCGGGCCGGGGTCGCGAAGACGGGCCGGGCGTCACACACGGTGATCCGGTGGCCGAGGAAGGCGCCGATCCGGGCGAGGGCCGCGGCGAAGTCGATGGCCCCGTAGACGAGCAGCCGGGGCGGCTCGGCGGCCGATTCCACGAGGAGGGTCAGGGGCTGCCCGCAGAGCCCGCCGGCCGTGCCGAGCTCGGCGGTGCCGGTGCGCCCGGCCAGCAACAGCGCCCGTACCTGCCGGGCGGCGGCCCGGTCCAGGTCGGGGCCGCCGGCGAGCCCGCCCTCGTAGGTGCCGTCGGCGTGGACGGCGAGCGCCCGGCCCAGCTGGGGCGGCGGTCCGGAGACCACCCGGGCGAGCGCGGCCCGGGTGCCCCCGGCGGCGGCGTCGAGCACCGAGCCGAGCACGGGCCGGACCGGGTCGCGCCCGCGCACCGGGGTGACCAGGACGTCGAGGACTCCGCCGCAGGTCAGGCCGACGGCGAAGGCGTCGTCGTCGCTGTAGCCGAAGCGGTGCAGGCCGCCTTCGCCGGAGGCGATGGCGTCGAGGCACAGCTCGTGCACGGCGGATTCCACGCAGCCTCCGGAGATGGAGCCGAGCGCGGTGCCCTTGTCGTCGACGGCGAGGGAGGCGCCGGGGCCGCGGGGAGCGCTCCCACTGACGGCGACGACGGTGGCGAGTGCGAACTCCCGCTGCGCGGCGCACCACGCGCGTAGCTCGTCGGCTATGTCGAGCATCAGCGGATGTACTCGCGGCGCGGGACGGGTCCGGGCAGGTGCGGGCGCGGCGGCAGGACGGCCGGGGTCGCCGGCCGGGCCGCCGGTGGTCGGGCTGCGGGTGGTCGGGCCGTCGCGGCGGCCGACCGGGTGGGTCCGGGGTATCCGTCGGGTAGCGGTGGGCGCGCGCCGAGCAGTTTCGCGGCGTGGGCCACGCTGGCGAGGGTGGCGTGGTGGTGCCAGCCCCGGAAGGAGCGGCCCTCGAAGTCCCGGATGCCCACGGGTTCGCAGGTCTCGGCGAAGTCGAGGGAGACGCGGTCGGTGAGTTTGGCGAGCAGGAAGAGCTGGGCGAGCGGCCGGTCACCGATGTTGGTGATCCAGAACTCGGAGGGCAGCAGGGCTGCTTCGGTCCAGGCTCCGACCAGCAGCAGCGGGGTGGGCGGCACGGGTACGGGGCGGTCCTCGCCGGGGGTGGCGAAGATCGAGGCCGAGGTCAGCAGGGTGACCGCGCCCTCGGCCCGGCCGTGCCGGGTCCATTCGACGACGCGGCGCTGGGAGCGCAGGGAGTCGATGAGTTCGCGGGCGGGGGCGGTGTGCGGCCCGGGTTTGTACCGGCCGGCGCCGCCGAAGGAGACCGGCAGCGAGCCGTCGACCTTGAAGACGAAGGGGATGTCCTGGAGGGTGAAGGACTCGATGCTCTGCGTGAGGTCACCGTTGGCGACCTCCATCACCACGGGCCGGCGCTGGAGTTGCCAGCTGGCGGCCATCCGCTGGACGGCGTGTACGGCGTCTTGGGCGGGGGTGAGGGAGCGGGCCGTGTCGGGGATGCCGGCCCGGCGGCGGCGCATGAGTTCGCTGGTCCAGGGCCCGGGGAGGGTGAGGGTCCATTCGACCGGGAAGCTGGCCTCGCTGGAGGCGAGCCAGATCCCGCTCGCCTGCTGACAGTTGGCGGTGCGGCCGAGCTGGGGGACGAACTGCCGGCCGACGCCGACGGAGCGGTCCCCCGCCTTCTCTATGACCATGGGCTGGAGCACCCAGGCCAGGGGACGCTGTGCGGTGCGTTCGAGGTGCTGGGCGAGGGAGCGGCGGACCGGGGTCCAGTCCCAGGGAGACTTGCTGATGAACTGCTGGAGGCTCTGCTCGACGGAACTGGCCCCTGTTCCGGCGATGTTACGAATTGTTTTCTTACCGGTGGTCCGCACCAGGCCGTTCAGATAAACGCGGGCCCAGTTTCGCTGGTCCCGCCGGGGTAATGATTCGAAGAGCAGAGAGATCAGGACGTCGATCAATTCGGAGATTTCCGTCGTGGAATCCTCCGGCAGGACTACGCGAGCCATCTGGGCCTCCCCCGCGACCAGCTAGATCCAATACCCTACTTGACCGTGTAGAACGGCCGTAGGCCCCGGCGGCTACTTCCTGAGGTCGCTGGCAGTTTCGAGCCGCTCTTCCTCTACCACGAGGGGGATGGGGATCTGGTTCGCCGCATAGTAGATCGCGATCAGGAAGTGGGCGACAAGTGTGAGTGGTGCGGAGTAGAAGGCCAGCAGGACGGTGAGGGGGTACGCGATGGCCCCGAGGCCGAAGCGCACTCGTGTGGCGCGTGCGCCCTCCTTGTCCACCTGCTCGTGGAAGAGGTGGCCGACGCGGGTGACGTACCACCAGAAGGCCAGGAAAGCCAGGGCGTAGGCCACGGTGACGGCGCTGTAGAGGACGGCGGCCGCGTTGGCGGAGCCGCCTTCCTCCATGAGGTGCTCGGCGAGGACATTGGTGGTGTACGGAATCACCGACACCACCATCAGCACCAGGAGATTCAGGAACAACAGGGGTCGGTCCACCCTCCTGAGGTGACTGAAGATGGTGTGGTGGTTCACCCACATCACGCCGATGATGAGGAAGCTCACGACGTAGGCGGCGTAATGGGGCCACTGTTCGCGGACTCCGTGCCAGAAGTCCGAGCCGGTTTCTTCCGGAACCTTTAACTCCAGAACGAGGATCGTGATGATGATGGCGAATACACCGTCACTGAATGCCTCGATCCGCCCGGTTTCGTTTTCCATTGCCTCCCCTTTGCCACTTCACGCATATAAGCAGCCCGTGCGCGCTATGCCACACATACGGGGAGGGCGCTGCGGCGCCCTCCCCGCACACGCTACCCAGAATCCGGCCGTCAGCCGCCGAATCCCGCCGTCTGGCGCCAGATTCGGCCATCGCGGACGACGAGTGTCCCGAACGCGTGCTCCGGTTCGCCGTTCAGGTTCATGATCGCCCGGTAGAAGATGGTGTCCTCGGTCTCGATGTACTCCTGGAGTTCCACGAGCGAGGGCTTCACCGTGAGGTAGCCGGTGAACGTCTCGCGAACCTCCTCGATCCCCACCGAGGCCCCCTCGAAGCGCAGCAGCACGGCGTCGTCGGTGTAGTTCTTCATCACCGCCTCGATGTCCAGGGCGGCCAGCGCCTCCATCTGGCGGACGAACACCGGGTGCAGCTTGGAGATGTCGTACTTGGCCATGTCGACTCCGTTTCAACTGGGAGAGGTGCCCGGGACGGGTGCCGTTTCGGGTGCCGTTTCGGGTGTTTTCGCAGGTGGGGCACAGGACTGGGCGCTGCCGGCGAAGGGCAGGCGGACGACCATCCGGGTCTCACCGGGACGCGAGCGGGCGGTGATCGACCCGTGGTGGCGCTGGGTCACGATGCGGTAGCTGAGGTGCAGCCCCAGGCCCGTGCCCTTGCCCACGTCCTTGGTGGTGTAGAAGGGTTCGAAGATCCGCGGCAGGGATTCGGCCGGGATGCCGCGGCCGGTGTCGGCGATCTCGACGACCATGCAGACGCCCTCGGCGCGGGCGCGCAGGGTCAGCACCCCGGAGCCCTCCATGGCCTCGGCCGCGTTGTCGACCAGGTTGGTCCACACCTGGTTCAACTCGCTCGGATAGCCCGTCAGTTCGGGCAGACCGGGCTCGTACTCACGCACGATGGTGATGCCGGCGAGCTTGGCGCGCAGCACGACCAGTGTGTTCTCCAGTCCGTCGGTCACCGGGAAGCGCTGTTCGGGCGCCCGGTCGAGGTTGGCGTAATCCCGGGTGGCGGAGACGAGCTGGGAGATCCTGGGCCCCGCGGCCCGGAGCTCCGCCGCGAGCGAGCGGATCTCCAGCAGCGCCGCCAGGTGGTCCAGGGCGGGGGCGAGCGCCGGCTCCCCCACGCCCTCCAGCCGCTCCAACAGCCAGCCCAGCTCCAGTCCGAGGTCCGCCACCCCGGATCCGAGCAGGCCGGGCCGTTCGGTGCCCGCCTCCTCGGCCCAGTCGGCGATCTCCTCCTCGGCATCGGCCTGGGCGAACGGGTCGGTGGTCGCCGGCGGCGGCAGCTTGTCCAGTTCGTCGGCGAGCCGGTCGAGGAGCGAGCGCTCCGCCCCTGAGGCGGCCGCGCCCCAGGCCTGGGCGGTACGGGTGAGCCGCTCCAGGGCGGGGGCCAGTTCCTGGGCGGCCCGGGCCACGGCCGCCGCCGGGTTGTTCAGCTCGTGGGCGAGTCCGGCGGCCAGGGTGCCGAGCGCCTCTACGGTGGCCCGTTTGCGGGCCTGCACCTCGGAGGACTTGATGCGCCAGGCCAGTACGGGGATCAGTACGGCGGCCACCCCGTGGCAGCGGGTCAGCATCTCGAAGAAGACCGGCTTCGGGTAGGCCACCACCGTGGTCGACGGGCCGCTGGCGGCCGCGGTGGCCACGTAGGACCCGTCGGTCAGCAGGGGCAGTTCGCCGGTGAACCGGTGGGCGGCGGACGGCTTGCCGTCGTGGTCCTCGGCGGCGGCGCTCTCCTCCTCGGTGGAGTGCCGGGTGAGCACCTCCTCCCGGCCGTCGACGACCTTGGTGACGACCAGCCCGCCGGAGAGCAGGACGTGGAAGCCGGTGGCCTCTTCGCCGTCCCGGAAGAGGACGTCGCCGTCGGCCAGGACCCGGGGCTCGGACACCGAGACCAGCCAGTCCAGCTGGTCCTCGGTGATCCCGGCGAAGATCTCCAGCTCGCGCAGGGCCGACCGCAGCCCGGGGCCCTTCGTGTCCGCAGCGTTCACGCCGCGCTCCCCTCGGCCCGGGTACGGGCGGCCAGTCGTAGGGTGGCCAGCAGGGCCAGCGCACACACGCCGGCCACGGCGGCCATGAAGCCGACCGAGGTGCGGTGCAGCCCGTGGATGTTGGTGAGCATCCCGGCGAGGACCGCCGGAATGCTCATCGCGAGGTACGCGAAGACGTATACGGCGGCGGTCAGTTCGCCGCGGTGCGCCGGCTGCGCGAGCGTGCTCAGCGCGCGGAACGAACCGAGGAACGCGGCGCCCCAGCCGCTGCCGAGGACGGCCGTGGCCACGAGGAACACGGCGGCCGAGCGGATCCCCAGCGCGAGGAGCACCAGGCCGAGTCCGGCGAGGAGGCCGAACAGACCGAGCACGGCGGTGCGCAGCGCCTCGGTGCTGCCGAGCACCAGCTGGGCGGCGGTGGCGGCGCCGGCGAGCAGGGCGACCGTGGCCCCGCCGACGAGGTAGTTGGTGGACTCCAGCAGCGACAGCGCCAGGTGCGGACCGAGGGAGAGGTAGAAGCCGCCCACCGACCAGACCGCGACGATGGTCAGGACGAGGACGGTGAAGCGACCCCGGGCGTCCGCCGGTACGCGGATCCGGTGCGGGACCACCCGGAAGCGGCCGCCGGCGCCCGGCGCGCTCTCCCGCATCCGGACCACCCCCACCAAGGTCGCGGCGAAGGCCCCGACCAGCAGCAGGTAGCTCAGTGCCGTCGGCGCGGGCGCGAACTGGACGAGGAGTCCGGCCCCGATCCCGCCGAGCCCGATGCCCACGGTGGGGCCGGCGCTGTTGACCTGGGCGCCGAGCGCGGGTCTGGAGGCGGGGCTGAGTTCCAGCAGGGCCGCGCCCATCGCCCCGGTGGCCAGGCCCACGGCGAGCCCCTGGACGGCGCGGGCGGCCAGCAGCAGTCCGAGGCCCCGGGCCCCGGCGAACAGGCCCATCGAGACCATGGCCAGGACCAGTGCGCCGCCCAGGACCGGGCGCCGGCCCAGGGTGTCGGAGAGGGAGCCGAACAGCAGCAGCCCGGCCAGCACGGTGACCGCGTACAGGGCGAAGACCACCGTGATCGTGCCGGAGGAGAGCCCCCACTCCTGCTGGTAGAGCACGTAGAGGGCGGAGGGCACGGAGGAGGAGAGCATCAGCAGCACGAGGACCGCTCCCACCACCCAGAAGCCGGAGCCTCTGGGCGCACTGGCCGCGCGGGCGGCTGGGTGCACGGTTACCCCCGTGGTCGTCTCGGATGTGTCGGCCACTGCGTCACTCAACTCCCCCGTGATGGGGCCCGTGGCGGGCCCCGTGGCGTGCCCTTCCGGGCTATCGGTCGAGGGCCTGCTCGGCCCTCTGCAAGGCTCGGGCCGTGAGGACCCCCACGAGATGACCGAGGTACTCGGCCGAGGTGCCGCGCCCGGGGACGAAGAGCTCCCTGGGTTCGGCGCGGAAGGCCGCGAGCACGGCGTCCGTGCCGTACGGGCCCCCGCGCAGCCGGTCCTCGACCCCGCGCAGCCGCAAGGGCCGGGGGGTGGCCCCGGTGACGGCGATGCGCGGCCCGCCGGGGGTGATCCGTACGGCGGTGGCGCACACCGGGTAGCGGGTGGCGCGGTCGGCGGTCTTCTCGAAGGCGGCGGCAGGTCCCGCGGCCGGTACGAGCAGCGCGGTGAGGACCGCGGCGGTGGGCGGGCTGCCGGCCGCGAGCTCTTCGGCGGCCAGGGTGGAGCGCCCGCCGGGGCCGGCCAGTTCGACCACGGCGTCGGCGGCCATGGCGGCGACCGGCAGGTCGGTGGCCCGCCCGGCGGCGGCGAGGTTGCCGCCGACGGTGCCGAGGTTGCGCACCTGGGGGTCGCCGTTGGCGCGGGCCGCGGCGGCCAGTTCCGGGGCTTCGGCGAGCGCCAGCGGGTCGGCGGCGAGCTCGGCGAGCGTGGTGAGGGACCCGATCCGCAGCCGGGTGCCGTCGGGCGTGCGCGTGACGCCGCGCAGCTCCGCCAGCCGCCGGATGTCGACCAGCAGGGCGGCCCGGTCGGCTCCCGCACGTAGGTCGGGCAGCAGGCTCTGGCCTCCGGCCAGGACCCGGGCGCCACGCGTCCCGGACAACAGGGTGAGCGCCTCGTCGAGGTCGGCGGGCCGCACGTAGTCGAACTCGGTGAGGATCACTGGGCTTCCCCTCTCAGGCGGCGCCAGACCTTCTCGGGGGTGAGGGGCATGTCGATGTGCTGGACACCCAGGTCGGACAGGGCGTCGACGACGGCGTTGACGACGGCCGCGGCGGGCGGGACGGTGGCGATCTCGCCGGCCCCCTTGGCGCCGAGCGGATTGTGCGGGCTGGGCGTGACGGTCTTGTCGAGCGTGAAGAGCGGCACGTCGGCGGCGCGCGGCAGGGCGTACGTGGTCAGGTCGGAGCTGATGAGCAGGCCCTGTTCGTCGTAGACGGCGGCCTCCATCAGGGCCTGGCCCAGGCCGTGCGTGATGCTGCCCTCGATCTGACCGAGGACGATCTTGGGGTTGCCGATGTGGCCGGCGTCGTCGACGGCGGTGTAGGACACCACCTCGGTCTCGCCGGTCAGTTCGTCGATCTCGACGACCGCCACGTGCGTGCCGAAGGGGTAGTTGAAGTCCGGCGGGTCGAAGTGGGTGGTCTCGTCGAGGGCGGGTTCGATCTCCGCGGGCAGCCCCCAGCCGTACCACATGGCCGTGGCCAGCTCGGCAAAGGTCTTGGTGTTCTGCTCGTTGCCCTCTTCGTAGACGCGGCCGCCCTCGTAGACCACCTTGTCCTCGGGGACCCCGAGGAAGACGGCACCGGCACGGATCAACTTGCTCTTGATCTTGCGGGCGGTGAGGGCGACGGCGGGCGCGGCCATGCTGTAGGAGCGGGACCCGTAGGTGCCGTGCCCGTACGGGGCCTTCTGCGTGTCGCCCTCCAGGACCTGGACGGTGTCCGGGTCGATGCCGAACTCGTCGGCGGCGACCTGCGCGAAGACCGTGCCGTGGCTCTGGCCCGTGGAGGCGGAACCCACGATGACGGTGACCTCGCCGGTCGGGTGGACGCGGATGTTCGCGCTCTCCCAGCTGCCGCCGAGCATGCCCTCCTGGGACATCCGGGTGGAGGGGCCGACCCCGCAGATCGCCACGTAGGTGGCGAGGCCGACGCCGAGCCGCTTGCCGCGGGTGCGGGCCTCGGCCTTGCGGGCGGGCATGTCGGCGTAGCCCGACAGCTCGATGGCCTTGTCGAAGTTCAGCTGGTAGTTCCCGGAGTCGTAGGTCCAGCCGAGGCCGTTGTCGTACGGGAACTTCTCCTTCGGCACCAGGTTCTTGCGGCGGACGGCCGCCGGGTCCATGCCGATCTCGCCGGCGTACCGGTCGACGAGGCGCTCCATGAGGAAGGCGGCCTCGGCGCGCCCGCTGCCGCGCTGGGCGCCGAGCGAGACGGTGTTGGTGAAGGCGGCGTAGACCTCGCAGAAGGCGGCGTCGATGTCGTACATGCCGCTGATGGAGCGGCCCATCAGGGCGGTGGCGACACCGGGGCCGATCGTCGAGGGGTACGCGCCGAGGTTGGCGTAGCTGGTGCAGCGCACGGCGGTGATCCGGCCGTCGCGGGTGCCGGCGAGCGTCACGTGCTGGCGGTGGTCGCGGCCCTGGACGGTGGAGTTCATCAGCCCGGTGCGGGTGTCCACCCACTTCACGGGCCGGCCGAGCGCCTTGGACAGCAGCAGCACCAGCGCCATGTCGGGGTACAGGTAGCCCTTGGTGCCGAAGCTGCCGCCGACGGTCGGGGCGATCACCCGGAGCTTGTTGAAGGGGATGCCGAGGACCAGCGCGGAGAGCAGGAAGCGGTGGTTGTGCGGGCCCTGGGTGGAGGCGTAGAGCGTGTACTCGCCGGTGGCCGCGTTGTAGTCGCCGACGGCGCCGCGCGGCTCGATGGGGCTGTTGATGGTGCGCTGGTTGACGAGGTCGAGCTCGACGGTGACCTCGGCTTCGGCGAGGGCCGCGTCGGTCCGGTCCTTGTCGCCGCAGGTCCAGTACGCGTTCAGGTTGCCGGGGACGGTCTCGTGCAGCTGGGGCGCGCCCTCGGCGAGCGCCTCGTCGGCGCGGGTGACCACGGGCAGCGGCTCGTACTCGACGGCGATGGCGGCGAGCGCCGCGGTGGCTTGGCGCGGGGTCTCGGCGACGACCACGGCGATGGGGTCGCCCACGTGCCGGACGGTGTCGCCGGTCAGGACCGGGCGGGCGCCGGGCAGTCCGTAGGGGTGGGGCGGGAAGTGGCTCTCGACGCCGCCGGGGATCCAGATGCAGGGCAGCGGCATGACGTCGGTGAAGTCGGCGGCGGTGGCCACCTTGAGCACGCCGGGCAGCTGCTCGGCGGCCTTGGTCTCGATGGAGAGGATCTTCGCGTGCGCCACCGGGCTGCCCAGGATGGCCATGTGGGCGGTGCACGGCAGGTCGATGTCCGCCACGTACGTGGCTTCGCCGCGCAGCAGCTGCGGATCCTCACGGCTGTCCAGTGGCTGCCCGAGGACTCCGCTCCCCGTGGCCGGGGTCTCCCCCGTCACTGCGGTCATGTCCCTCACACCTCCTGTCCGGCAGTGGTGGATGCGGCGACGGCGGGCTCGCCGACACCGGAGGGCGCCTCGGCGCGGGCTGCCGCACAGGCGCGCTGCACGCCCCGTACGACGCTGTGGTAGCCGGTGCAGCGGCACAGGTTGCCGGTGAGCCACTCGCGGATCTCGGGTTCGGTGGGGGCCTCGCCGCCGGCGGTGGAGTCGACGAGTTCGCCCAGCGCCATGACCATGCCGGGGGTGCAGAAGCCGCACTGGGTGCCGTGCTCCTGGCGCAGTGCCTCCTGGAGGCCGGACAGTTCACCGCCGCGGGTGGTCTCGCCCTCGATGGTGGCCACCTCGCTGCCGGCGGCGGAGACGGTCAGGACCAGGCAGCTCTTGACGGACCGGCCGTCGAGGCGGACGACGCAGGTGCCGCACTGGCCGGTGTCACAGCCGACCTTGGTGCCGGTGAGCCCGAGGCCGTCGCGGAGCCGTTCCACGAGCAGTTCGTTCGGCCGCGCCGTGAACTGCTCGGGTCTTCCGTTCACATTCAGTGTGATATCCATGCCAGCGCCTGCGCTTCCGTGAGCGGCCGGTTGAAAAGGGGCCCGCCGGGCTGTTGGAGAATTCCTCCGGAGTGCAACGGGCCGGTGTCCACGGGTGCGAATCCCAGATCCGTGATGATTCCCGCGACGATTTCCTTCGACTTCGCGTCGTCGCCGGCGGTGAAATGTGCCAGGCGCTCTCCGGGGGCGGTGCCGGCGACGGCGAGGGTTTCGAAATGCATGGTGTTCAGGGATTTGACGACCTGGGCGTCGGGGTACCACTCGGCGACCAGGTCGCTGGAGCCGCGCCCGCCGAGGTCGGCGGGGGTGCCGGGGCCGCCGAACGCGTTCGTGGCGTCCACGAGCACCTTGTCCTGCACGGCGTACGGCGGGAGCAGCCCGCGGACGCGTTCGAAGGGCACCATCAGCACCAGGAGTTCGGCCCGGTCGGGGGGGGGGGGGGGGGGGGGGGCCGCCGCGCCCCCCCCCCCCCCCCCCCCCCCCCCCCCCCCCCCCCCCCCCGCCGCCCCGCCGGGGGGGGGGGGGGGGCCCCCCCGGGCCCCCCCCCCCCCCCCCCCCCCCCCAACCCAGGCCGAACGGCAG
>NZ_JBIVTH010000026.1:0-98794 GCF_044756625.1 Streptomyces sp. NPDC091682
CCACGCTCCGGGGACGGGTCGTCGCTGTCGGAGCCGTGCCGTGGGGCGGGGACACGGAGGAGGGTCCCCGCAGGACGAGCGCGCAACCCAGGCCGTCTGGCAGAACCACGGCCGCCTGGCGCGAGCCGAGGAGACCCTCCTGCGGGGCACCGCCCCACCCATCAAAGCCCCGCCGGCGTTTGAGGCGACCCACCTCGGCACGAGGCAACGTGCCACCGAGCCGCAAAACCGCCGAGCCCCCGCAGGGGACCCGGCCCCGCCGGCGTTTGAGGCGACCCACCTCGGCACGAGGCAACGTGCCACCGAGCCGCAAAACCGCCGAGCCGCCCGCAGGGCACACCGCAGGGCTACCGCCGCGTCAGGAACGCGGCCACGCGGGGGGAGCGTTGGTGGGGGATGAGGGTTGCGGCTGTTTCCGAGAGCATCGACCGGATCCGGGTGGACTGGACCTCGGTCAGCAGGTCCAGCACCCGGCCGCCCGCCCACGCGGCCTCGTCGGGGGCGCCCGCGCGGGCCAGGTCGCCGGCCAGCTCGGCGGTGTAGAGGGCCACGTTCCGGGCGAAGTGCGGGTCCTGGAGGTCGGCGGCGCGGCGGGCGTGCCGGGCCGCACGGGCGTGTTCGCCCAGCGCCGACCAGCAGCGCGCCTCCAGGGACTCCAGCTCCGCCTGTCCGAAGAAGGACATCCATTCGGGGTCGGCGTCCGATTCGCCCCGGGCGAATTCCGTGTGCGCCCGGGTCAGCGCATCCTCGCAGGCCCTGCGGTCGGCCAGCCCCGCCCAGCCGCCGGCCTCCCGCAGCGCGAGCAGGGACAGCAGCCGCGGGGAGCCGAGGGAGCGGGCGGCGCGGTAGCCCGCCTGGGCGGCCCGTACCGCTTCCCGGGAGCGGCCGCAGTCCCGGGCCAGGAAGGCCATGTTGCTGAAGGCGTGCGCCTCCAGGCCCGCGTCCCGCGCGACCCGGGCCGTCGCCAGGGCCTCCGCGTAGTGCGAGCGGGCGTCGTCGAAGCGGCCCGAGTCGTGGGCCAGCCAGCCGACGGAGACGGCCAGTTCGCCGGCGCCCGAGTGCAGCCGGTCCTCGGTGGACTGCCGGGTGGCTCCCGCGTCGAGCAGTGCGTAGGCGGTGCGCAGGGGTTCGGCGGCCCGCCGGTACAGGGAGTCGGCGCCGTGCCGGTCGTCCAGGAGGCGGATCTGGCGTACCGCGTCCTCGACGGCGGCGGCCTCGGACTCGCCGGCGCGGGTGGGGAGCCGGCGGGCGTCGCCGAGCAGGGTGAGGCTGAGCGTCGCGGCCGCCACGGTCGCGGAGCCGCCCGCCATGAACGCGCGACGCAGCACGTCGCTCTCCTTGGCACTGGAAGGGGAACGGGGTACGGGGACGGAGAGGGGATCGCGCTGGGCCGAGCGGCCGCGGACGCTCTCGCGGGGGGAGAAGCCCAGATCGGCCAGGGCGCGGCCGGGGAACATGTGGAGGAAGACCCGCTCGTAGGCGTAGTTGGGGCAGCGGATCTCGCCTGATTCGACCCGGCCGATGTAGCGCGCGTCGCAGGAAACCGTTTCTCCGATCTCCTTCGCCGCCCGGCGCACCAGGGCTGCGAACTCGGCCGGGGAGTGCTGTCCGCGCAGCTGCCGGAACGTGGAGTTGGGTGAGTGGGGGGACGCCGCCATGGACGTGACCTCTCTGGCAAGGAACGCAGCACCGGTGGTGTGACGGGGGGTCCGGCGCGCACGAAAGTACCGCCAGCGAGGGGGTGTTCATGCAATGTTTGGCCACAAAAGGGATATCTCACCCGCGATCCGCCATGAACTGCCATCCTTTGTGGCGTCTTGCCGCCGCACCTGTTGACGTTCCCGTGCGTTGAACCCGTGCGGATCCGGATCGAGGAGGGGTTCCCTTGGTGGAGGGCGGCATGGAGAGCACTGCAACGAACACCGCGTCCGAGTCCGGCGCGGCCCCGGACCTGGACCTGGTGACCGTTCCCACGCGGCAGGGGCTGGAGGCGGTGGACATCATCCGCCGCGCCGCCAGCCAGGCCGGCGGGGTCGGGCCGGTCCTGCACGACGGATCCGGTGACACCCTCGGCTTCCTCGTGCCGTCCGGCACCGCCGACGCGTGGGACCTGCCGGGCAGTGCCTGTACGCAGACCAACGGGCGCGGCATGCGCTTCGGCGACGCGGCCTCGCCCACCGCGGACGCCCCGGACGCCACCGGCTGGCTGCTCCCGCCGGAGGCCGTCGCGCCGGTCACCGATCCGGACGTGCTGCGGGCGGCGCTCGGTGAGGCGGCCCGGCTGATCGAGGCCGCGGACAACTGCCGCTGAAGCGTCCGGGCCGGGTGCTGCGCCGCCGCCCGTCACAATGGGGTGGTGGCAGGCAAGGACAGGAACAAGGGCAAGCAGCGCGGCCGCGGCAGCGCCGAGGCGGTCGTCGGGCAGGTGGACGGTGGCCGGGCGGAGCTGGAGCCGGACCGGGAGCGGGCCGGGGCCTGGACCCTGTTGATCGACGGGGCCCCGCAGTCGCACGTGGACCTGGAAGATCCCGGGTACCTGGACTTCGCGTACCAGCGGCGGATCGGCCACCTGATCGACCTCGTCGCACCCGCCCGGCAGCCCCTGAACGTGGTGCACCTGGGCGGCGGCGCCTTCACCCTCGCCCGCTACACCGCGGCCTCCCGGCCGCGCTCCACCCAGCAGGTCGTGGAGATCGACGCCGCCCTGGTGGCCTTCGTACGGGAGCACCTGCCGCTGGACCCGCAGGCGCGGGTCCGGGTCCGGGCCGTGGACGCGCGGGCGGGCCTGGCCAAGGTCCCGGACGGCTGGGCGGACCTGGTGATCGCGGACGTGTTCAGCGGGGCGCGCACCCCGGCGCACCTGACGAGCGGCGAGTTCCTGGACGACGTGCGCCGCGCCCTCGCCCCCACCGGGTGGTACGTGGCCAATCTGGCGGACGGTCCGCCGCTGACCCATCTGCGGAGCCAGATCGCGACGGCCGCGTCCCGGTTCACGGAGCTGGCGCTGGCCGCCGATCCGGTGGTGTGGCGGGGGAAACGGTTCGGCAACGCCGTCCTGGTGGCCGCCGACCGGGAGCTGCCCGTCGCGGAGTTCACCCGCCGGGTCGCGAGCGACCCGCACCCGGGCCGGGTCGAGCACGGCCGGGCCCTGGCCGACTTCGCGGGCGGCGCCGCGCCGGTCGTGGACGCCTCGGCGGTGGCCTCTCCGCAGCCGCCGCCCTCGGTCTTCCGCTAGACGGTCTTCCGCTGGACGGTCGCCCGCCCCTCAGGGGTCGACGATCTCGACCAGCGGCGGGTGGTCGTGCCACGTGCAGAACACCGACACCTCACGGCCGTCCCGGGTGAAGGTGACCCGGATCCAGAAGTCCGTCTTCCACACCTGCATCCGCCAATCGGCCGCCGGCGTCGCCGAGACCAGCTCGGCCGAGGAGGCGCCCAGGGAGAAGACGACCCGGCCGCCGGAGACCGGATAGGCCTGCACCTTCCCCGCGTCCTGGCCCAGCCGCTGGTTCGGGCCGGGGGCGGTCGACGGCTTCGGGGACTTCTCCGGGGAGGTCCCGGCGCTCGGCGACGCGTCCGCGGTGGGCGACCCGGAGGGCGACGGGGATGCGGACGCGGACGGGGTCGGGGAGGGGGACGGGGAGGCCTGCGCGCCGTGCGTCGACGAGGACAGCGGACGGTTGGTCAGGGGCACCGCGAGGGGCGGATCGTAGGCCGTTCCCGACATGACGGTGTGCACGCCCCACCACGACAGCGTCACCGCCGCGCCGGTCGCCAGCATCCATGCCATCGCATGAAGAAGTCCTCGTCGCATCAACGCACATACTGCACCACCCGCCACAAGAGTGGCCCGACACCCCGCCGGGTCGCCCGGATGGACTACGGTGCGGGCCATGGCAAGTGTGCTCGTGGTCGAGGACGACCAGTTCGTACGTTCCGCCCTCATCCGGCACCTGACGGAGGCCTCGCACACCGTGCGGAGCGTCGGCACGGCCCTGGAGGCGCTGCGCGAGGTCGCGCACCACCGCTTCGACGTGGTCATCCTCGACCTCGGACTGCCCGACCTGGACGGGTCCGAGGCGCTCAAGATGCTGCGCGGCATCACCGACGTACCCGTGATCATCGCCACTGCGCGCGACGACGAGGCGGAGATCGTCCGGCTGCTCAACGACGGCGCCGACGACTACCTGACCAAACCTTTCTCCGTGGAGCACCTCTCCGCCCGGATGTCCGCCGTCCTGCGCCGCGCCCGGGCCGCCGCCGGGGCCGAACCGCCCTCGCGCGTCCTGCGCGTCGGCGGACTCGCCATCGACCCGCTGCGCCGCCAGGCCGAGCTGGACGGGGCCGTACTGGACCTCACCCGCCGGGAATTCGACCTGCTGGCCTTCCTCGCCGGCCGCCCCGGGGTGGTCGTGGCCCGGCGCGAACTGCTCGCCGAGGTCTGGCAGCAGTCGTACGGGGACGACCAGACCATCGACGTCCACCTGTCCTGGCTGCGCCGCAAACTCGGCGAGACCGCCGCCCGGCCCCGCTACCTGCACACGCTGCGCGGGGTCGGGGTCAAGCTGGAGCCGCCCCGGTGAGCGCGCGATGAGATGGGCGCTCGTCAAGGTGTGCCTCGCGGTCACGGCCATGGTGGTCGTGGCCTTCGCCGTACCGCTGGGCCTCGTCGTCCAGGAGATGGCCAGTGACCGGGCCTTCTCCAACGCCGAACGGCAGGCCGCCAGCATCGGCCCGACGCTGTCCATCACCACCGACCCCGTGCAGCTGCGCAAGGCGGTGGAGTCCACCCAGATGGGCGCCGCCCGGCGGATGGCCGTCCACGTGCCCGCGATCGGCGACAGCCCGCCGGTGAACATCGGCCGGGGGCGGGCCGGGGAGCGCGCCGTCGCGGAGACCCGGCGGATGGGACGGGGTACGACGGCCAAGGTCTCGGGCGGCGGCTCGGCGCTGCTCCAGCCGACCGCGCTCGGCTCCGGTGACATCGCCGTCGTGGAGATCTTCGTACCGGAGAGCGAGGTCAGCAACGGGGTCGCGACCGCCTGGCTGGTGCTCGCGGGCGTCGGCCTGGCCCTGATCATCGGCTCGGTCGGGGTCGCCGACCGGCTCGGCGCCCGGCTGGTCCGGCCCGCCGAACGGCTCGCGGACGCGGCCCACCAGCTCGGTGAGGGCCGGCTCGGCGCCCGGGTGCCCGAGGCCGGGCCGAAGGAGCTCCGCTCGGCGGCCGCCGCGTTCAACGCGATGGCGGACCAGGTCGTCGAACTCCTCGCCAACGAACGGGAACTGGCCGCCGACCTCTCGCACCGGCTGCGCACCCCGCTGACTGTGCTGCGGCTCAACACGGCCTCGCTCGGCGACGGCCCGGCCGCCGAGCAGACCCGCGCCGCCGTGGAGCAGCTGGAGCGCGAGGTCGACACGATCATCCGTACCGCCCGGGAGCAGCGCCCGGCCACCGGCCCGGGGGCCGGGGCGGGCGCGGGCTGCGACGCCTCCGAGGTCATTCGCGACCGGATGGCCTTCTGGTCGGCGCTCGCGGAGGACGAGGGCCGCGAGGTGCGGCTCGCCGGCGTGGACCGTACGGTACGGATCCCCGTGGCGCGGCCCGAACTCGCCGCCGCCCTCGACGCCATGCTCGGCAACGTCTTCCGGCACACCCCCGAGGGCACCCCCTTCGCGGTGGACGTCCACGACGCGGGCGACGCCGTGATCGTGCTGGTCTCGGACGCGGGTCCCGGCATCGAAGACCCGGACGCGGCCCTGCGCCGCGGCAACGACGGCGGCCGCGACGGGTCGACGGGCCTCGGCCTGGACATCGTGCGGCGGGTCGCGGAGTCGACCGGCGGCGACGTACGGCTGGGGCGCTCGGTGCTCGGCGGGACCGAGGTCCGGGTCTGGATCGGCCTGGACGGGCGGAGCCTCGGCGGCCCCGGCGCGGGGCGGGCCGCGCGCGGCCGACGCGGCAACCGACGTAACCGGGGGCGCGCCTCGCAGGCGTGATGTCGCCGTCTCGGTACGGTCCGCGGCATGGACACCCTGATCTTCGGCGGGCTCCTCGCCACGCTGATCGCCCTGTACCGGGGCGCGTCCCGGACGGTCGTGCTCGGCGCGTGGTGGGCGGTGCTGATCGCCGTCACCCTGCTGACGGCGCACCACATCACCAGCGGCCTCGCCCTGAAGCTGAGCTACTGACCGTGACCGCGACGATGCACAGCCTCGTGCCCGACGCCCCGCCGGAGAGCGGCCTGCTGGGCCGGGTCCAGTACTGGTTCGCCTGCCTCTTCGCCTTCGGCTGGTCGGTAGCGGTCTGCGCCGGCCTCTACTACCAGTTCGGCCGCGGGGACATCCCGTGCCCGCTGTGCGTCGTGCAGCGGATGTTCATGCTGCTGGCCGCCCTGGGCGCGGCGTACGTCATCCGCGCGGCGCTGCTCAGCGGCACCGTGCCGGCCCGCGTCTACATGACGGGCTGGGGGATGTCCCTGGTCGCGGCGATCGGGGGCTCCTTCGCGTCCTGGCGGCAGACCATGCTGTACGTCCTGCCGGGGGCCGAGGGGTACGGGGGCGAGGTGCTCGGCCTGCACCTGTACCACTGGGCGTGGATCCTCTTCCAGTTCTCGGTGGTCGCCATCGGCGTCGTCCTGGCCTTCGCCCACGCGACGGCCGACCGCGCCGTCCTGGCGGTCCGGCCGGGACCGCTGCGCACGGCGGGCATGTGCGCGCTGTGGTTCCTGGGCATGGTGATCGCCGTGAGCACCCTGGCGGTCTTCCTCCAGGAGGGCTTCCACTGGTTCCTGCCGGACGGCCCGAACCGGTACCAGTTCTTTTACGATGTCGGGATCTTGGGCTGACCGGGTCCGGGGTGGGCCGGGACGGCCCGGCCTCCGTTCGACGAATGGATCTCCGCAATGCGCTACGCAGTCCTCGGCACCGGGATCGTCGGCCGTACGGTGGCCGCCCGGCTCGACGGCCTGGGCCACCAGGTGGTCATCGGCACCAGGGAACCGGCAGCGACCCTCGGCCGCTCCGAGTACGCCGAGTGGCAGGAGGCCCACCCCGCGGTCGGGCTGGCCACGTTCGCGCAGGCGGCGCGGGACGGCGAGGTGCTGGTCAACGCCACCGGCGGGCAGGCCAGCATTGCCGCGCTGACGGAGGCGGACGCCGCCCACCTCGACGGCAAGGTCCTCATCGACATCGCGAACCCGCTGGACTTCTCGGGGGGCTTCCCGCCGGTCCTGGACCCGGTCAACGACGACAGTCTGGCCGAGCTGATCCAGCGGACCTTCCCGCGGCTGCGGGTGGTCAAGACGTTGAACACGATGAACTGCCAGATCATGGTGGACCCGGCGCGGGTCGCCGGCGAGCACCACGTCTTCCTCTCGGGCGAGGACGCGGACGCCAAGAAGTCCGTGCGCGAACTGCTGTACGCCTTCGGGTGGCCGGAGGCGAGCGTCCTCGACCTCGGGGGCATCGAGACGGCCCGGGGCACCGAGATGCTGCTGCCGATCTGGCTCCGCCTGATGGGCGCGCTCGGCCACGCGGACTTCAACTTCCACGTCCAGGGCGCGTAGGTCGTCCCGGGCCCGCCCCGGACGGGGGCGCACATGTTGCTGCGCCCCCGCCCCCGGCCGAGGGTGGGCCTGAGGGAAGGAGCCACGCATGAGAGTCATGCTCAGGGCGCACATGGACACGGCCGCCACCAACGAGGGCATCAAGACCGGCGCGCTGCCCCAGGCGATCAAGACGCTGATGGAGAAGGTGAAGCCGGAGGCGGCCTACTTCGGCCTGCACGAGGGCGTGCGCTCCTGTTGGCTCGTCTTCGACATGCAGGACAGTGCGCAGATGCCGCCGCTGATGGAGGACCTGTTCCTGCATTTCAACGCCGAGATCGACGTCGCTCCCGTGATGAACGCCGAGGAGCTGGCGAAGGGCCTGGCGGCGATGAAGGCCTCCTCCTGACCGGCTTCTGACCGGTTTCCGACCGGTTTCTGACGTTCTCCTGCCCGGCTCCTGAGGGTAAAACCGGTGGAGCGGCGCCGCTGTGCGCCGTTACCGTGCTGCCGAGTCAAGTCGTCTAGGCAAGGACGTGCCGTTGTACACCCTGTGAGACCCCCCGAGTGCTGATCTGCCGCGCGTCGCGCCTGTGCGCCGCGCTGCTTTTTGCTGCGGACTTCTCACTGAAGGTGTACTTCTGTGCTCAATGACTGGGTGGTCATGCCCACCTGCCTACCGACCGTTCTCCGCCGTTGTCCCGCGTGCGCGTCCGACCGCTTCCGGGCGAACGGCAAATTCCGCGTCAACGCACACCACAAGCTCCTCGACGCCTGGCTCCTCGTGCTCTGCACCGCTTGCGGGGACACGGCAAAGCTCACGGTCCTCGAGCGGGTGAACGTGCGCTCCGTACGACCCGATCTGCTGGACCGGATGCATGACAACGACCCTGACCTGGCAGCTGAGTTGCTCCAGGATCCCGTCATGCGGCGCCGCAATCGCATCGCCCTCGACTGGGACGGCGCATGGCGCCTCGACACCGGCGGATCGGATCACCTGGACCGCGAGGTGATCGACGTTTCGGTCCGCTTCGCGGCCCGGATCCCGGTCCGGCCGGTGCGACTGATCGCCGAAGGGTGCGGTCTTTCGCGGGCCGAGGTCGAGGGGCTGATCACGGAGGGCGCACTCGTTTCGGCAGTCCGGCTGAGCGGCAAGCTCTCCGGCGACTTCGCTTTCACGCTCAAGCGCTGAGCCCTCCTCGGGACCGGGGGCCCGTCCGGCAAGATCCGCCGGACGGGCTCCCTCCCGGCGTCGGAGCCGTCAGCGGAGGGAGTCGATCCAGCGTTCCAGGCGGCGGATCTCGGCGGCCATCAGCTCCGGGTCGCGGAAGGTGTTGGTGAGCAGTGAGATGCCCTGGTAGGCGGCGATCAGGGCGACGGCGAGTTCGCGGGCGTCGGCCCGGTCCATCTGCGCGAACTGCTGCTCGGTCCAGTCGAGCAGGACCTGCATGACGGCGGCGATCGAGCGGCCCGGGCCGTCGGCGCGCTTGTCCAGCTCCGAGGCGAGGGTGCCGGTGGGGCAGCCGTACTGGGCGGTGAGCTCGCGCTGTTGGGCCCAGCCGGCCAGCAGGGCCTTCAACCGCTCCTCGGGGGTGGGCAGTTCGTCGAGGGCGGCGATCAGGCCCCGGAGGGTCTGGGCGTGCGCGTCGATCGCGGCCTCGACGAGTTCTTCCTTGGTCTTGAAGTAGTAGTAGACGTTGCCCACGGGGACATCGGCCGCCCGGGCGATGTCCGCGAGCGTGGTCGGGGCGACGCCCTGGGCGTGGAGGACCCGGGCCGCGGCGGCCGCCAGCCGCTCCCGTTTGCCGGACGTCCGCCGGCCCTTCTTTGAGTCAGTCACCTGACTCACTCTAGACGAGCGATCGGGCGAGGGGCTATGGTCACAATTAAGTCAGCCGACTAACTCACAAGGGGGATCACCATGATCGTAGTGACGGGCGCGACCGGGAACGTGGGGCAGGAACTCGTACGGATCCTCGCCGACGCCGGCGAGCGCGTGACCGCCGTCTCCCGGCGGCCGGCAGAACTGCCCGAAGGCGTCCGCCACCACCAGGGCGACCTCGCCGAACCGCAGGGCCTCGGCCCCGCGCTCGAAGGGGCCGACGCACTGTTCCTGCTCGTCGCCGGCGAGGACCCGCACGGCATCCTGGAGCGGGCCGCGGCCGCCGGGATCCGCCGGGTCGTGCTGCTCTCGTCCCAGGGCGTCGGAACCCGCCCCGAGGTGTACGCCCACCCCGCGCGGTTCGAGGACGCCGTCCGCAGCAGCGGCCTGGAGTGGACGGTCCTGCGCTCCGGCGGCCTCAACTCCAACGCCTACGCCTGGGCCGAGACCATCCGCACCCGGCGCACGGCCGCCGCGCCCTTCGGCGACGTGGGGCTCCCGACCGTCGACCCGGCGGACGTCGCCGAGGTCGCGGCCGCGGTCCTGCGCGAGCCGGGCCACGCGGGCCGGACCTACGAGCTCACCGGGCCCGCCCCGGTCACCCCGAAGGAGCGGGCCGAGGCGATCGGCGCGGCCCTGGGCGAGCCCGTCCGCTTCGTCGAGCAGACCCGGGAGGAGGCCCGCGCCCAGATGCTGACCTTCATGCCCGAGCCGGTCGTGGAGGGCACCCTCGGGATCCTCGGGGCACCCCTGCCCGCCGAACGGGAGCCGAGCCCCGCCGTGCGGCAGATCCTCGGTCGGGCTCCCCGTCCGTTCGCGGACTGGGCGGCCCGCACGGCCCCGGCCTTCCGCTAGAACGCCTCCTCCGGATAGGCCCGGAAGCTCCCTTTCCGGGCTAGGCGGGCGTACCAGTGGGCGCTGGAGCGGGGGGTGCGGGCCTGGGTCTCGTAGTCGACCTGCACGATGCCGAAGCGCTTGCTGTACCCGTAGGACCACTCGAAGTTGTCCATCAGCGACCAGAGGAAGTAGCCCTCCACCGGAGCGCCGTCCACCAGGGCGCGGTGGACGGAGGCGAGGTGGGCCTCCAGGTAGCCGATGCGCTGCGGGTCGTGCAGGTCCGGGGCGTACGCCGCGCCGTTCTCGGTGACCAGCAGCGGCAGCCCGGGCGCCTCGCGGGTGAAGCGCATCAGCAGGTCGTACAGGCCGGTGGGGTCGATCGACCAGCCCATGTCGGTCCGCTCACCCGGGGGTTGGTGGAAGGCGACCGACTCCGCCCCGGGCCACGGGGAGTGCGCCGCCGCCCCGTGCCCGTCGGCGCGCGGGCCGGTCCCGCCGGGGGCGGCCGAGACCACCGCCGGCGTGTAGTAGTTCACCCCGAGGTAGTCCAGCGGCTGGTGGATCAGCGCCTCGTCGCCGTGGCGGACGAAGGACCAGTCGGTCACCGCGGCGGTGTCCGCGAGCAGGTCCTCGGGGTAGGCGCCGTGCAACAGCGGGCCGGTGAAGACCCGGTTGGCCAGGGCGTCGATCCGGCGGGCCGCGTCCAGGTCGGCCGCCGATCCGGTCAGCGGCCGTACCGCGCTGGGGTTGAGCGCGATACCGGCCCTGGCCCGGGCCGGCAGCGCCGCCGCGGCCAGCCCGTGCGCCAGGTTGAGGTGGTGGGCGGCGCGCAGCGAGTCGGCGGGGGAGGTGCGGCCGGGCGCGTGGACCCCCGAGGCGTAGCCGAGGAAGGCGCTGCACCAGGGCTCGTTGAGGGTGGTCCAGAGCTCCACCCGGTCGGCGAGCGCCGCCGTGACCTGCTCGGCGTACCGGGCGAAGGCGTAGGCCGTCTCCCGCTCGGGCCAGCCGCCCGCGCTCTCCAGCTCCTGCGGCAGGTCCCAGTGGTACAGGGTCACGCAGGGCCGGATCCCGTACGAGAGCAGCTCGTCGACCAGCGCGTCGTAGAAGCCGATCCCGCCGGCGAGGACCCGTGGCCAGGACACCGAGAACCGGTAGGCGCCGAGTCCGAGCGAGGCCATCAGCCGCACGTCCTCCCGCCACAGCCGGTGGTGGTCGACGGCCACGTCGCCCGTGTCACCGCCGTGCACCTTGCCCGGCGTACGGCAGAAGGTGTCCCAGATGGACGCTCCGCGCAGGGCCCGGGCGCCCTCGATCTGGAAGGCCGCCGTGGCCGTCCCCCACAGGAACCCGTCGGGGAAGCTCAGCTCCCGCCCGCCGGTGTCCGTGTCCGTGTCTGCTTCCGCTTCCGCGTTCGTGTGCGCGTTCGTCGGGAGTTGGGTCATCCCTTCACCGCTCCTTGCATGATGCCGCCGACGATCTGCCGGCCGAAGACGAGGAACACCAGCAGCAGCGGGAGCGTGCCCAGCAGCGCGCCCGCCATGATCACCGATTGGTCGGGGACGTAGCCCCGGCCCAGCCCGGTCAGGGCCACCTGCACCGTCGGGCTGCCGTTCTGGGTCAGCGCGACGACCGGCCAGAAGAAGTCGTTCCAGGCCATGACGAAGGTCAGCATCCCCAGCACCGCCATCGCGGGCCGGGCGGCGGGGAACACCACGTGCCACAACACCCGCAGCGAACTCGCCCCGTCCGTGCGGGCCGCCTCCACCAGCTCCATCGGCAGCGCGTGCACCAGGTACTGGCGCATGAAGAACACCCCGAAGGCGCCCACCAGGGTCGGCAGGATCACCGCCTGCAGCCGGTCGGTCCACGACAGCTCCGCGATCAGCATGTAGAGCGGCACCACGCTCAGCTGCGGCGGGATCAGCATCGTCCCGATCACCAGCGCCAGCAACGGCCGGCTGCCGCGGAAGCGGAGCTTGGCGAAGGCGAAGCCGGCGAGCGTGGAGAAGAACACCGTGCCGGCGGCGACCGTGCCCGCCACGATCACCGTGTTCAGCAGGGCGGTGCCCATGTTGGCGTCGGTCCAGGCGACGTGGAGGTTGCGCCCCAGATTTCCGCCGAACCAGAACGGCGGCGGGGTCTGGGCCAGGCGGGTATTGCTCCGGGACGCCGCGATCGCCGTCCACACGAGCGGGAAGAGCGAGCCGGCCGTGAACAGGGCCAACACCACGTACGTGAACCGGCCCGCGCGCAATGACCTCATCGGGAGTCCTTCCGTCCGCGCAGCAGCCGCGCCGCCCCGGCGATCACCAGCAGGATCAGGAACATCGCCCACGCGATCGCCGAGGCCCGCCCGAGGTGCAGGTTCACCCAGCCCTGCTCGTACAGGTACAGCCCGAGCGTCTGGAACTGGTGGTCCGAGCCGCCCGTCGCGCCCGCCCCGCCGTTGAACAGCAGCGGTTCGCCGAACAGCTGGGTCGCCCCGATCGTCGACACCACACAGGTGAAGAAGATCGTCGGCCGCAGCGAGGGCACCGTGACGTGCAGGAACTGCTGGAAGCGCGAGGCCCCGTCCAGCGCGGCGGACTCGTACAGCTCGCCCGACACGGCCTGCATGGCCGCCAGGTAGATCAGCGCGTTGTAGCCGGTCCACCGCCAGATCACGATGGTGGAGACGGCGAGTTGGGAGGCGAAGGTG
The DNA here is from genome assembly GCF_044756625.1 of Streptomyces sp. NPDC091682. Taxonomy (NCBI): domain Bacteria; kingdom Bacillati; phylum Actinomycetota; class Actinomycetes; order Kitasatosporales; family Streptomycetaceae; genus Streptomyces; species Streptomyces sp. NPDC091682. The sequence goes on from NZ_JBIVTH010000026.1 coordinate 12,962, forward strand.
CCGTTCTGCCAGTCGACCGCCTCGAAACCCACGGCCGAAAGCGCCCAATTGACCATCCCGTGGTCCCGGCCGAAGAGCAGGACGAAGACGAGCGTGGCCGCCGCGACCGAGGTCGCGTACGGGGTGAGCACCGCGACCCGGAAGAAGGCGGAGCCCCGCAGCCGGTAGTTGAGGAGGTGGGCCAGCCCCAGCGCGATCGCCAGCTGCGGCACCGTGGACAGCAACCCGATGGTCACCGTGTTGCGCAGCGCGTTCCAGAAGAACGCGTCGTCCCACAGCCGGGTGAAGTTCCGCAGCCCCACCCACGTCATGCCGTCCGGATTGGTCAGCTCCACCTGGTGCAGCGCCGCCCAACCCGTGTAGAGCAGCGGGAACAGCCCGAAGGCGGCGAAGAAGAGGAAGAAGGGCGCCACGAAGGCGTACGGGCTCCAGCGCAGGTCCCAGCGGTAGCGGCGCGAGCGCCACACCTGGCCCGGCCGGCCCCGGCCGCCCCCCTCCGCCGCCGGCCGCTCCGGGCCGACGGCGGAGGGGGACAACACAGCCGTCTCGTCCGTCACCGCCGCCTCACTGGTCCAGGGCGTTGTCGATCGCCTTCACCGCGGCCTCCCAGCCCTCCTGCGCGCTGCGGCCCTTCTGGTCGACCTGGAGCATCCCGATGTCCGCCAGGTTCTGCGCGATCACGAGGTCCTTCGGGCCGACCACCGTCACCGGCACGCCCTCGGCGGCCTTCGCGAAGATCTCGCCGATCGGGGCGCCGCCGAAGTACGCGTGCTGCGCGCCCGACACCGTCGGCAGCTTGTACGCGGCGCTCGCGCTCGGGAAACTGCCGCGCTTCTCGAAGAGCTTCGCCTGCTGCTCCGGGGCCGTCAGCCAGGCCGCCAGCTTCGCCGCCTCCTCGGCGTGCTTGCCCGCCTTCGGCACCACCAGGAAGGACCCGCCCCAGTTGCTGGGCTTCGGCGCCTGGGCCACGTCCCATTTGTCCTTGCCCGCCGGGCCGGCCTTGTCCTGGATGTAGCCGAGCATCCAGGCCGGGCAGGAGACCGTGGCGAAGGAGCCGTTGGAGAAGCCCTGGTCCCAGGCCGGGGTGAACTGCTGCAGTTTGGCGCTCAGCCCGCCGGTGGCGAAGGAGGCCGCCAGGTCGAAGGCGCCGCGCACCGCCGGGTTGGTCTTGTAGACGACCTTGCCCTGGTCGTCGTAGAAGCGCTGGGCGCTGCTCCCGGTCACCGCCGCCATGACGCCCGAGGCCGAGTCCACGAAGGCCTTCCCCTCGCCGGCCTTCGCCTTGTAGGTCCGGCCCGTCTCCAGGTACTTGTTCCAGTCGCCCGCCCACAGCGCCCCGACCGCCGTCCGGTCGGTGGGCAGTCCGGCCGCCTCGAAGAGGTCCTTGCGGTAGCAGATGCCCTGCGGGCCGATGTCCGTACCGAGGCCGACCGTGGCCCCGCCCTTGGCCGCGGGCGCCGTGCCCTGGGCCCACTTCCAGGGCAGGTACGCGGCCTTGTCCACGCCGGGGGCCTTCGCCAGGTCCACCAGCTTGTCGGCCTGGGTGGCGGTGATCTCGGCGATGTTGTTGACCTCGACGGCCTGGATGTCGGCGAGCCCGCTGCCCGTGCCCAGGTGGGTGAGGAGCTGGGGGTAGTAGTTCTCGTTCCGCTCGATGGAGGTCTGCTCGATGCGGATCCCGGGGTTCTGCGCCATGTACGCGTCGTAGAGCCCGGCCTCCTGGAGTCCGAAGGCCCCGAAGACCCCGACGGTGAGGGTGGTCCGTGCGCCGCCGGAGGTGCCGGTGGAGGGGGCGCCCCGGCCGGGGCCCTCGTCGGGGTCCTGTGCGCACCCCGCGAGCAGCAGGGCCGCGGTCGCGACCGCGGCGACGGTCGTGACGAGGGCTCTTCGGGATCGGGCTCGGGATCGGGATCGGACGCGCATGTGCTTCCTCCCAGAAGGACGAAACGTGCCGGGTGTCGTGTGACACAGTGTGGGAGCGCTCCCACAGCCGTCAAGAGGTAGATTCACAACCGGGAGGAAGTCATGAACGGGCACGGGCGCAGTGGGGGACGACCGACCCTGGAGGAGGTCGCGGCGCGCGCCGGAGTCGGGCGCGGCACGGCCTCCCGGGTGATCAACGGATCCTCCAAGGTCAGCGAGCACACCAGGGTCGCCGTCGAGGCGGCCGTGGCCGAGCTGGGGTACGTACCGAACCGCGCCGCGCGCGCCCTCGCGGCCAACCGCACCGACGCCATAGCCCTCGTGATCCCCGAGCCCGAGGCCCGCTTCTTCGCCGAGCCCTACTTCTCCGAAGTGGTCCGCGGGGTCGGCGCCGAGCTCGCCGACACCGAGGTCCAGCTCGTCCTCACCCTGGCGGGCAGCGACCGCGAGCGCCGCCGGCTCGCCCAGTACCTGTCCGGGCACCGCGTCGACGGGGTGCTGCTCGTCTCCGTCCACGCCGGGGACCCACTGCCGGAGCTGCTGGCCGAGCTCGGCATCCCGACGGTGATCAGCGGCCGCCGCTCCGCCGCCGAGACCCTGCCCAGCGTGGACTCCGACAACCTGGCGGGCGCGGCCGAGGCCGTGAGCCACCTCCTCGACCGGGGCCGCCGCGCGATCGCCACGATCACCGGCCCGCTGGACGTGTACGGGGCCCAGTGCCGCCTCGACGGCTACCGGCAGGCCCTGGCCCTCGCCGGACACCCCGTCGACGAGCAGATGATCGCGGTCGGCGACTTCACCGAGGAGGGCGGCCGGCGGGCCATGCGGGCCCTGCTGGAGCGCCGCCCCGGGCTCGACGCGGTCTTCGCCGCCTCGGACGTCATGGCGGCGGGCGCCCGGCGGGAGCTGCGCGCGGCAGGCCGCCGGATCCCGCGGGACGTGGCGCTGGTCGGCTTCGACGACTCGGTGGTGGCCCGGCACATGGACCCGCCGCTGACCAGCGTCCGGCAGCCGATCGAGGAGATGGGCCGGACCATGACCCGGATGCTGCTGGACCGGATCGCGGGGGAGCGGGCCGAGGTGGCCGCCGTGCTGCCGAACCGGCTGGTGGTCCGCGAGTCGTCCTGACGGCCCCGGCCGTGGGGCCGGGAGGAGACCCCGGTACCCCGGTCGTGAAGAAGGCCCCTGGTCATACAGAAGGCCCCGGTCCGCATCCGCGAACCGGGGCCTTCCCACAGGGTGAGTGACGGGACTTGAACCCGCGGCCACCTGGACCACAACCAGGTGCTCTACCAACTGAGCTACACCCACCATGTCCGGTCGGAAAACCGACCGGCCGAAGAAAAGGGTACAGGGTCCGGGAGGGTGCTCGCTCCTCCCTTTCCCCGCGCCCCCTCCGGAGGGGCCCGGCCGGAGCTACGCGCCCGGCACGACGTGCTTGGCGGCGATGCTGCGGGCCGTGTCCGAGTCGGGCCCGGGCTGCGGTACGAAGACCGCCTCCCGGTAGTAGCGCAGCTCGGTGATGGAGTCCTTGATGTCCGCCAGCGCCCGGTGGTTGCCGTTCTTCGGCGGGCTGTTGAAGTACGCCCGCGGGTACCAGCGGCGCGCCAGCTCCTTGACCGAGGACACGTCCACGATCCGGTAGTGCAGGTAGCTCTCCAGCGCGGCCATGTCGCGCAGCAGGAAGCCGCGGTCGGTGCCGACCGAGTTTCCGCAGAGCGGCGCCTTGCGGGGCTCCTTCACGTGCTCCCGCACGTAGGCCAGGACCTGCGCCTCGGCATCCGCGAGGGTGGTCCCGCCGGCCAGCTCGTCGAGCAGGCCGGAGGCGGTGTGCATCTCGCGCACCACGTCGGGCATGGTCTCCAGCGCGGCGTCCGGCGGGCGGATCACGATGTCCACGCCTTCGCCGAGCACGTTGAGCTCCGAGTCGGTGACCAGTGCGGCCACCTCGATAAGTGCGTCGTCCGTCAGCGAGAGCCCGGTCATCTCGCAGTCGATCCACACCATGCGATCGTTCATGTGTCCCACCTTATGCGGTCCCCCACGGCGCGGACCGCATATGCGGAAGGTCCTCCATCGGCGGTGACCGATGGAGGACCTTCGTGCGCCGTACTCAGCTCGCGGTCAGGCGTGTTCCCGCAGGACCCGGCCCGGGGCGTACAGCTCCGTCACCGTGGGACCCGATGCGGCCAGGGCCGCCGCCGCCCGGTGGGGCTGCGGAGTGCGTTGGTGCGGAACCGGACCGGCGTTGATGTCGGACACCTGCGCCACGTCGGCCTGCGGCCGGCGTGCCCGGTAGGCGGAGCGGTAGGCGGCCGGGGAGGACCCCAGCTGCCGCCGGAAGTGACCCCGCAGGGCGACCGGCGAGCGGAACCCGCAGCGTCCGGCGACCTCGTCGACCGAGTAGTCGGAGGTCTCCAGCAGCCGCTGTGCCTGGAGCACCCGCTGGGTGATCAGCCACTGGAGCGGAGCGCTGCCGGTGAGCGAGCGGAACCGCCGGTCGAAGGTGCGCCTGCTCATGTAGGCGCGGGCGGCCAGCGTCTCCACGTCGAACTGCTCGTGGAGGTGTTCCAGTGCCCAGGCGACGACCTCGGCCAGCGGGTCGGCGCCGATCTCCTCCGGCAGCGACCGGTCGAGGTAGCGTTCCTGGCCGCCGGTGCGGCGCGGAGGCACGACGAGCCTGCGGGCCAGGGCCCCGGCCGCCTCGCTGCCGTGGTCCGTGCGCACGATGTGCAGGCACAGGTCGATTCCGGCCGCAGTGCCGGCGGACGTGAGCACGTCGCCGTCGTCGACGAAGAGTTCGCGCGGGTCGACGTGGACGGACGGGTACCGCTTGGCCAGCGTCGGCGCGTACATCCAGTGCGTCGTCGCGGGCCGGCCGTCCAGCAGACCGGCGGCGGCGAGCACGAAGGCTCCCGTGCACAGTCCGACGATCCGGGCCCCCTCCTCGTGCGCCAGACGCAGTGCGTCGAGCGCCTCCGGCGGCGGCGGCGAAGTGATGGAGCGCCAGGCGGGAACGACGACCGTTCCTGCCCGGGCGATCGCCTCCAACCCGTACGGCGCGGTCAGTTCGAGTCCGCCGGTGGTCCTGAGCGGACCGTCCTCACCAGCGCACACGAGCAATCGGTAGCGTGGAACTCCCGCGTCCTGCCGGTCAATGCCGAACACGGAGAGTGGAATGGAGCTCTCGAAGATCGGTCCGCCGCTGAAGAGCAGCACCGCGACGATCTCCCTGCGGCGACGCCCCGCGAGCTTCCGGCCGGCGTCTGCTGCGACGACGGCGGTGGAATCCTGGCTCATGGCGCTAAGCCCCCCTTGGGTGTCGCGACTCCTTGGTCTGGTCGCACCTGCACGTTTCCCCTCGGCCTTGCACGTGGATCCCCCGCCGTAAATACATGATCGAATCTACTGCGTCCCGTGGTGTCGGCGTGACAAGTTCAGCACGCAGCGCTATGTCGACTTCTCAACTTGGCGAAAAGCATTCGATCAGTAAGCGTTCCACTCCGCTACCCGAACGGGAAGCGTGCCGCCCGGCCATGGCCAGTACCTGTAGGGCCGGAACGCCCCCCGGGGTCTGTCGTCGCTGGTGATGAGGGGGACGGGGGGACATTCCGGCAAGGAGGGCACCCTGTCGGGAAGTTGGCTGAAAACATGCGTGTGTGGGTGTGCGAATGAGTCAGTCGTGCGGGGAGAGTAGGCGGGAACCCCGGCATCCGCGGTGCATCCCGCCACCGGCGCGCGAGTGTCGGCCGCGGTGGGCGGGCGGAAGGTGGCCCTCCGCGGGCCCCCGGGCCGCGGCCCGCCGGTTCTCCTCCGAGTGGCGCAGCAGGACCCGGCACACGGCCGTGACGGCGAGCAGGCCGAGGGTCGCGACGGCCGCCCCGCCGAAGGAGGTTCCGTAGACGACGAGGACCACGGGGACGAGCAGGCAGCTGAAGGCCGCCCAGCGCACCACGTCACCCGCGGGGTCGTCGTGGGGCCGCCCGGCGGAACGCACGGACGGGTGAAGGTTCGAGCGGGGGGCTGGGGCGAACTGCGGGGCGGGGTGGGCGTGCTGGGGGTACGGGGCGGACTGCGTCGGCTGAGCTGGCTGGCCGGGGTGAACCGGGTGACCGGGCACGGCGTGCTCCCTGCGGGCTCTTACCTGTTGGTCGGACGCATGTCCCAACGCCCGGCGGCGGGCTCGGTCACTGCGCCAACGGGTGGCGGTGGCCGGCCTCGTCACTGGCTGTAGGGGACAGCGGACATTGCCAAGGCGCGCTCGCTCCGGCATGCTCCCTGGGACGCTCTCCAAGGGCGGCATGCCCTGTGCAGGACAGGAGTGTCGCCGTACCCTGGTGGGTACGGGCTTGGGAAGATGCTTCCCGGACAGAGCTCCGTCACACTGCGTCGCCGATTTCGCCCCTGTTGCTTCCTCCAAGGACCTCTTCGCCGAGACACCCATGGCCGGTCACGAATCCCCCGAACCCGCGGACCGCAAGCGCAAACGCGTCGTCGACCCCGAGTCGGCCGCCGATCTGCGCGCGGCGGAACAGGCACGTGTGCACTGCGATCCGGCCTTCCGGCACGGGGTCGTCGTGGGATTCGACGGATCCACGTCCAGTGAACGCGCACTCGCCTATGCGATCGGCATGGCCCGACGCTCCGGATCCGGTCTGATCATCGTCCATGTCGCCAATCGACTGCCCACCACGGTGTGGGCCGGCTGCGAGCCGCCCGTCTTCGTCGACGTGCCGGACCACCGCACCGAGGTGCTCGGGCTGGAACTCGCCTGCGCGGACTATCTGGCCGAAGTGCCGTGGATCCTGGTCGAGCGCGGTGGTGACATCTGCCACGAGCTGGAGGAGGTCGGCCGGGAGTATTCGGCCGACGCCATCGTCGTCGGATCCACGCACGGGATCGTGGGCCGGATCTTCGGTTCGGTCGCCGGCCGCTTGGCCAAGCGCGCACAGCGACCGGTCGTCGTCATTCCTTGACCGCCTCCTCCCTCGAGCGCGACGGTGGGCGACCGGACCGGTCGCCCACCGTTGTCGTTCCGTGACCGTTCGTTAAGCCGCTTGTACGGTTGTGCCCCTGTGTAAAGGGTAGATAAATGCTGCTGGGACGCAGCAAACAACTGCAGATCGAAGGGAGCCCGCCGTGGACAATGGTGTCTCTGCGGGAAGCACGGCCTCGACTTCGACCCTCGGGAACATCGCCCTGGGTCTCACCCTTCTCGCATTCGGTATCGGCCACACCGGCGTCATCGACGGCGTGTCCGCTGCCAACTCCGTGTCGCTCGCGATGTACGTCGGTGGCGCGGCCCTGTTCCTCCTCGGCCTCCTGGAGTACCGCGGCGGCGACGGGTTCAACGGCACCGCGTTCGCGGGCCTCGGCATCTTCTGGTTCACGTGGGCCAAGGGTGCGGGAGGTTCGGTCTCCGACGAAGCAGCCGGAACGTTTCTTGTCCTCTTCGCGATGCTCGCGCTGACCCTTGCGGTCGCCGCCGCGAGCGGTCTGTTCGGTCAGGGCGTCTACGCCCTGCTGACCCTGTCGCTGCTCCTGCTGGCGCTGGGCGCGTTCGTGGACAACGGCACGCTCGCGAAGGCGGGCGGCTGGGTCGCCGCCGTCTCCGGACTGCTGGCCTGGTACGGCGCCACCGCGGCGCTGGCGCACTGGCCGATGGCCTTCGGCAAGGCCCGTAGCGGCGGCGCGGTCGCCGCGAGTTGATCGGCTACGTAAGAACGGAACGGTCCCCGAGATTCTGGGGGCCGTTCTCATCTATAAAAGGGCATTTTCTATCTTTTTCGCGCATAGGGGCATTGCGTTGATGAGTCGTCGGCACGATAGGCCGCGTGAAGGCGGACGCGGGGCGCAAGTATCGTGCGTACCCCACCGAGGTCCAGGACCAGGTCCTGGTGCGGTGGGGGCATACGGCGCGTGCTCTTTGGAACGTGGCTCTTGAGCAGCGGGTGTACCTGTGGGAGCAGCGTCGGTACACCCTGCGTTCTGTCGAGCAGTGCAAGTTCCTGACGGCCGCCCGGACCGACCTGGACTGGATGGGTGACCTGCCCGCGCAGTCCGGGCAGCAGATTCTGCGCAGCCTGGACCGTGCGTACGACAATTTCTGGAACCCAAGCCACTCCGCTGGGTTTCCGGCGCGGAAGAAGCGCGGGCACCGTCTGTCGATCCCGCTCCCTGGCCAGGCGGTCGAGGTTCGCAAGCTGAACCGCAAGTGGGCCGAGGTGCGTCTGCCCAAGCTCGGCTGGCTGCGGTTCCGGCTCTCCCGAGCGATCGGCGGCACGGTCCGCAATGCCACGGTCTCCCGGGACGGCAATGGCTGGCACGTCTCGTTCGGCGTCCACACGGGCCGCATGCCGGACGAGCTGAACGGGAAGCCCGCGTGCGGGGTGGACTTCGGTGTTGCCGCGTCCGCGTTCGTCTCCACCGACACCACACCCCGCCTCATGCCCCCGTCACTGAAAGCCAAGGAGAAGAAGCGGCTCAAGGCGCTGGAACAGCGCAAGGCGCGACAGATCACCTACGCCAAGAAACACAACGGCGGGAAGTACAGCTGCCGCCTGCGCACCACGATCGCTCAGATCGCAAGGCTCACTACCCGCCGGGCCAACCGACGACGGGACTTCACGCACAAACTCACCACCGACCTCGCCAAAAGCCACGGCCTGATCGGTATCGAAGACCTGCGCGTGAAGAGCATGACCGCCTCTGCGAAAGGTACTGCCGCGGCCCCGGGGAGGAACGTCCGGGCGAAGGCCGGGCTGAACCGGTCGGTCCTCGACAACACTCCGGGGGAGCGGCGGCGGCAGCTTGAGTACAAGGCGCGCATGTACGGGTCTGTACTCGTCGCCGTGCCGCCGTTCCACACCTCTCAGACCTGCGCCGCCTGCGGCCTGGTCGATCCCGGGTCCCGTAAGGGATGCGGCCGGCTGTTCGCCTGCACCCGGTGCGGGCACGAGGATGACGCCGACCGCAATGCCTCGATGGAGATCGAGGCCCGAGCCCGCCGGACGGGCGGCTCGGACATCAACAGCACGCGCAGCATCCCCCGGATGCGAGTCCCGGCCGCCGGCCGGAGGCGGATGCGTGAAGCCCTTCAGCCCGCTCACGCGGGCTGAAGGGAATCCCCGCCTTCAGCGCGGGGAGGATCGTCACTCGACCGTTACCGACTTCGCCAGGTTGCGCGGCTTGTCGATGTCCCGGCCCATGGCCAGGGCCGTGTGGTACGCGAGCAACTGGAGCGGGATGCCCATCAGGATCGGGTCCAGCTCGTCCTCGTTCTTCGGCACCACGATGGTGTGGTCCGCCTTCTCCTGCTCGCGGTGGGCGACCGCCAGGATCCGGCCGCTGCGGGCCTTGATCTCCTCCAGCGCCGCGCGGTTCTTCTCCAGCAGGTCGTCGTCCGGGACGATCGCGACCGTCGGCAGCGAGGGCTCGATCAGCGCCAGCGGACCGTGCTTGAGCTCGGAGGCGGGGTAGGCCTCGGCGTGGATGTAGGAGATCTCCTTCAGCTTGAGGGAGGCCTCCAGCGCCACCGGGTAGCCACGGACCCGACCGATGAACATCATCGACTTGGCCTCGGCGTACTCGGCCGCCAGCTTCTTGATGTCCTCTTCGCCCTCGAGGATCTCCTGGATCTGCGCGGGCAGCTTGCGCAGGCCCTCGATGATCCGCTTGCCGTCGGTGACCGAGAGGTCGCGGATGCGGCCGAGGTGCACGGCGAGCAGCGCGAAGGCCACGACCGTGTTGGTGAAGCACTTGGTGGAGACGACGCAGACCTCGGGGCCGGCGTGCACGTACACGCCGCCGTCGGCCTCGCGGGCGATCGCGGAGCCGACCACGTTGACCACGCCGAGGACGCGGGCGCCCTTGCGCTTGAGCTCCTGCACCGCCGCGAGGACGTCGTACGTCTCACCGGACTGGGAGACCGCGATGTAGAGGGTGTCGGGGTCCACGACCGGGTTGCGGTAGCGGAACTCGGAGGCCGGCTCGGCGTCCGCGGGGATCCGGGCCATGCCCTCGATGAGGCCGGCGCCGATGAGGCCCGCGTGGTACGAGGTGCCGCAGCCCAGGATCTTGACCCGGCGGATGCCGCGCGCCTCGCGCGGGTCCAGGTTCAGGCCGCCCAGGTGCACGGTGCTGAAGCGGTCGTCGATCCGGCCGCGCAGCACGCGGTCGACCGCGTCGGGCTGCTCGGAGATCTCCTTGTGCATGTAGGTGTCGTGACCGCCCATGTCGTACGAGGCGGCCTCCCACTCCACGGTCTCCGGGGTGGCGTTGGTCGTCGTGCCGGAGGTCGTGTAGGTGCGGAAGTCGTCGGCCTTGATGGTGGCCATCTCGCCGTCGCCGAGGGTCACGACCTGGCGGGTGTGGGCGACCAGCGCGGCGACGTCCGAGGCGACGAACATCTCCTTCTCGCCGATGCCGAGGACCACGGGGGAGCCGTTGCGGGCGACGACGATGCGGTCGGCGAAGTCGGCGTGCATGACGGCGATGCCGTAGGTGCCGTCGATGACCTTCAGCGCCTCGCGGACCTTCTCCTCCAGGGAGTCGGCCTCGGAGCGGGCGATCAGGTGGACGATGACCTCGGTGTCGGTCTCCGAGACGAAGACGACGCCCTCGGCCTCGAGCTTGGCGCGCAGCTCGGAGCAGTTGTCGACGATGCCGTTGTGGACGACGGCGACCTTGTTCTCCGGGTCCAGGTGCGGGTGGGAGTTGATGTCGCTCGGGGCGCCGTGCGTGGCCCAGCGGGTGTGGGCGATGCCGGTGGTGCCGGCGAAGCGCTTGGGAACGCGGGACTCCAGCTCGCGGACGCGGCCCTTGGCCTTGACGACCTTCAGGGCCGGGGCCTTCGGGGTGTTGACCACGATGCCCGCGGAGTCGTATCCGCGGTATTCCAGCCGTGCCAGGCCCTCCAGCAGCAGCGGTGCCACGTCACGCTTGCCGATGTAACCGACGATTCCACACATACGGTTTTGCCCCTCCTGAAGTTCGGTTCCGTGCTCGTCCGGTGCCGCGTGCGGCGGCCGCCGGCTCAGCCGTAGACGATGCGGCGCAACTGCCGGAGCGAGAGCTCCGGCGGCGCCACTGCGCGGTGCGGCAGCTCGGCCGCGATCCGCTCGAAGATCTCCGTGTTCACCGCTCCGCCGGACTGCAGTTCCCGGTGGCGGCGGCGGACGAACTCCTCGGTCGTCTCGTCGAAGTAGGCGAGCACGTCCAGTACCACCCGGGCCGCCTCGCCGCGCTGGAGCGCGGTGCTGCGCACCAGGTGGTCGACGAGGTCGTCATGCGACGGGCGGCGATCGAGCACTCGTAGATATTGGCGGCTAATGGCGATGAACGCAAAGATCCTGCCCGATTCCGGGCAGGATCGGACTGGTCTGGACCAGTGGGGTGCTCGGTGTGCCCCCCTTCGGATGATTTCCGGCCGCCCCGGATTCGCTCACCGGACGGGACGGCCCGCTTGGCCTATACCTGTGCGCATGAGAGTCCTGCGACGCACGCTCGGCACCCTCCTCGCCTTCGCCGCGGCCCCGGCCCTGGTCTCGGCCTGCACCTCCGCCCACGGTGACGACGCCAGGCCCGGGGACGACCCGCCGGTCGCCCTCGCCCCCTTCGAACGGCTGCTGCCCGTGCCCCTTTCCGCGCACGCCGAAGGCCCCGGGTACTCCTTCGGTGCGGGGACGGTCATCCGTACCGGCCGGGGCCCGGACGAGGAGGTCCGCCGGGTGGGCGAGCTCCTGGCCGAGCAGCTGCGCGGCCCGAGTGGGCTGCCGCTGCCGGTGGTCGACGGGGCGCAGGGGGACGGGATCCGGCTCCGGATCGACGAGGGGGCGCAGGGGGTGGGCGAGGAGGGGTACCGGCTGGAGTCAGGCCCGACCGGGGTCACCCTCACCGCGCGGACCCCGGCCGGGCTCTTCCACGCGGGGCAGACGCTGCGCCAGCTGGTGCCGGTGGCGGGTCCCGGCACGGTGCCGGGCGGGACGGTCACCGACCGGCCGCGCTTCGCGTACCGGGGGGCCATGGTCGACATCGCGCGCCACCACTTCTCGGTGGACCAGGTGAAGAGGTACGTGGACCAGCTCGCCCAGTACAAGGTCAACACCCTGCACCTGCACCTGACCGACGACCAGGGGTGGCGCCTGGCGATCGACTCCTGGCCGCGACTGGCGGAGTACGGGGGCGGCAGCGAGGTCGGTGGCGGGCCCGGCGGCCACTGGACGAAGGACGAGTACCGGGAGCTGGTGGACTACGCGGGGCAGCGGTACGTCGACGTGGTCCCCGAGATCGACATGCCGGGGCACGTGAACGCGGCGCTCGCCTCCTACGCCGAGCTGAACTGCGACGGGAAGGCCCCGGAGCGGTACACCGGCGTCAAGGTGGGCTTCAGCTCCCTGTGCGTGGCCGAGGAGCGGACGTACGAGTTCATCGACGAGGTCCTCGGGGAGCTGGCGGAGCTCACCCCGGGCCGCTACCTGCACATCGGCGGCGACGAGGCGCACGCGACGCCGGCGGCGGACTACGCGGCCTTCATGGACCGGGCGCAGGCGGTGGTGGGGAAGTACGGCAAGACGGTCGTGGCCTGGCACCAGCTGGCGGCGGCCCGCCCGGCCCGGGGGGCGGTGCTCCAGTACTGGGGCCACGACAAGACCGCGGCCGCGGACAAGGCGGCCGTGGTGGCGGCGGCGAAGGCGGGGCACCCGCTGATCCTGTCGCCGGCGGACCGGCTCTACCTGGACATGAAGTACGACCCGGCGACGAAGCCGGGCCTGGCCTGGGCGGGGTACGTCCCGGTGCGCCGCGCCTACTCCTGGGACCCGGGGGCGTACCTGGCCGGGGTCCCCGAGTCGGCGGTCCTGGGCGTGGAGGCCCCGTTGTGGACGGAGACCGTCGCGACGCGCGGCGACTGGGAGCTGCTGGCCTTCCCGCGGGTGTTGGGCCTGGCCGAACTGGGCTGGTCGCCGGCGGCCGCGCTCGACTGGACCTCCTACGGCCGCCGGCTGGCGGCGCAGGCGCCCCGGCTGGAGGCACAGGACATCGGCTTCTTCCGGGCGCCGGACGTGCCGTGGACGTAGTCCCTCGGTCCGCGTCGGCTGACGCGCCGGCGGTCCGGCGCGTCGGCCGCTACGGCCGTGCCCGCCAGACCAAGGCCTGGGCGACGACGATGTGTTCACCGTTGAAGGTGATGGCGGGGCCTTCGTGTGGTTCGTAGCCGAGGCCGATCGCTTCGCTCACACGTTGGCAGAACGTCGCGTCGTCCCGGCCGGTCAGAACTCGGTAGACGGGCAATCCTTCTGGTGGTGTGCTCATGAGGAAGAGGATGCCCTGCCGGCCGGGGCCGAAGCGGCGGTCCCCGGAGGAAACCGGTGGACCGCCGCGGGCGACCGGAGCCGGGTCAGGAAGTCTGCTTCCCGCCCGCCGGCTTCCGGAACAGGAGCATCGTCGAAGATCCGAACGCCTCGGTGTTGGTGTGCGTACTGCTCACCAGGTCGAAGCCGTGCCGAGTGATCTCCTCGGCCAGGGCGCCACCGGACCGTTCCGAGAAGGGCAGCACCTCCAGGCCGATCTCCTTCTCGGAGTCCGCGACCCGAATCCTCCTGGAGATCACGTTCCCCGGAACGAGGTCGCCGGCTATCTCCGTGTAGTCCGGAATGGAGAAGAAGCCCTTCCCCCATTCGCTCGCGCAGTGGTCCACGATGAAGTGGCCGCCCGGGCGAAGGATGTCGTGGACGCGGGAGATGTGCTGTGCGCGCTGCTCCTCCTCGACGAGCATGTGCAGGCAGCCCATGTTCATGGCGAGATCGAAGGCGTTGTCGTCGAAGCCGCGCAGATGGATGACGTCGCGCTCCACGAACCCGGAGGCATCCAGGTTCGCGGCGGCGGCCCGCTCGCGCGCGCGGGCCAGAGCGGAGTGCGACACGTCGACCGAGACGACGTCGTGTCCCTGCGACAGCAGGTACAAGGAGTCGCGGCCTTCGCCGCATCCCAGGTCGATGATCTGTCCGGAGAAGAGGTCCGGGCGTTCGTCGATCATCTGGAGGAGCGAGGCGTTGGGATCCTCCGACTCCCACAACTGGGCGCCGTTCTCGTACACGGTCCGGTAGCGGTCTTCGTAGCCGAAGTAGTAGTCGCCGATCGTGGCGACGATGCTCCGTACGTCGTCGGTGGTGGGCGAGAACTCCACCGGTGAGACGGTGAGGTCCGCATCCGCACCCAGCACCGTGAGCACGGTGTCGTCGAGCAGCCCGATCGCCAGAAGGTACTGGGACTCGTCGCACTCGACCGCTTCGCCGACGCCGAAGGGCGAACAACACTCTTTCAGTGCGTCCAGTGTCAGGGCGCCGGCCTTCTCACAGGTGAATATGGCTGCTCGTCCCCGGGTCACCTTGGCGGCGAAGCCGGCCGAGCCGTCCAGCTGCCACACGGTGGCGGTGTCGGCGAGTTTGATCTCGGTCAGGTTCAGACCGTCGGGTGCCGTTTCGTCGAGGATCGCTCGGTAGAGACTCATGTGTGTTCCCCCTGTGTGTGGTTCTCGGATGTGCGCAGAGCCGCCAGACGGGCTTCGTACTCCTGGAGTACGGGGCTTCGATGGCGGAAGATCCTGCCGGAGTCGCGAAAGTGTTGTGCGACCTCGTGGTCGTGGGAGCGAAGGGCGGCTTCGATCCCGGTGAGTTCGATGACGTCGCGCTGGGCGTTGCTGCCGCCCATCGGGAAGGACCGCTGGAAGGACCTGGCCAGTCGGGCCGCGGCATCGGCGTAGTCGCCGGTCGTGAAGGACCGGAACCCGAGGAATATGTCGACCATTTCCTCGGGCACTTCCTTGCCGCGCGCTCGGACCGCCTCCAGGAGGGAGTCGGCACGGCCGTACTCTCCGACCTGGCAGTAGGTGATGTAGGCGTGGAAGTCGTTGAAGAGGTACCAGTTCTCCTCCAGGTAGGGCTTCCAGTCCTGGAAGAGCGACTGCCAGTAGGCGGAGAGGTCGAGCGACGGCTTGACGAGGGCGAGACGCCACAGCAGCGTGACGGCGTCCAGGTCCTCAGCCGAGCGCAGTGACGTCTTTCGGCGTATGCCGATGCGGTAGCAGGCCAGTACGTCCTGGATGTTGTCCGCGTAGAGCTCGAACAACGCGTAGTGCCACCAGATGTGGATGCGCATGGGGGTCGAGCCGTCCCTGCCGCGCATGTACTCCTGGATGTAGCGGGCCCCCTCCTCGTGGCGCCCCGTCTCGTAGAGGCAGTGCACCATCGCGTGCATCGCGTAGACGTCGTCGGGGTTCAGTTCCAGTGCGAGGCGCGAGCGTTCGATCGCCGTGTCGATCAGACCGTTCTCCTCGAGTGCGAACCCGTGCAGGCCGTGCAGGTAGCCGATGACCGGGTCATCGGCCGCAAAGGCCGGGACAGTCTCGGCTATCGACGCGAGCATGTGCGGTGCGTCGCCGAGGTAGAAGTCCAGCGCGTGAACGGTGAAGATCGACACGGCATCACCCGGATGCGCGTCGACGATGGTCTGGAAGCCGTTCCGGGCGGCGACCAGATCCCCGGCGGTCCAGAATTCGATGGCGGAGAGCATCGCCCTGGTCCGCGCCTCGGTCGGTCCGGTCTCGGCGAGGGAGGCGCAGATCGTCGCGGCCTCCATGACCGCCGGGCGCTCCATGGAGCACAGCAGGTCCACGGCGAGCACGAGTTGGACTGCCACGGGTGGTGTGGACCGGGCGGACGGACGACATCGGTCGTGGTCCAGTTTCATCGAGACCAGTTGGATGATCGCGCTCTCGACGAACTCCATGTCCGAGGGCCGTTCGACAAGATGAGGAACGCCCCGGGAATCGGTGAGAACGCTCATGTGTACACCTCGGTTGTGCTGGGTCGGCTGCTTTGGGCCTTGCGTATTCGGTGGAACGACAGAACGAGCAGCAGCGTCAGTGCGAACGGAGCCAGCCAGATCTGGGAGGAGACGAACCGTCCGCCCGCCAGGACGACGGCCAGCAGTACGAGGGAGCAGGCGTTCGCGTTCGCCACGATCGCACCGACCTGTCGCGGCGAGAAGACCGATGCCGCTTCCGCGCGCAGGATCACCCGCAGGGAGCCGAAGGCCCATCCGAGGGCGAAGATGGCGACCATCTGCGGCACCCCGAAGCCCGGGAGGAGGAGCCAGATCGCCATCGCCGCGGTCACGGCGCCGACGGCTCCCACCAGAACCCAACGCACTTCCAGGTTCTTCGTGAGGCGGTGGAGGAGGGTTCCTGCGACAGCCATCCCGATACCGAGAAGCATGTCCATGATTCCAACGGTGAGCATGCCTTGGTCGTGGGCCAGGGCCTGCAACGGCAGCATGAAGTTGAACGTGCCCAGGACGGGCCAGATGAGCATGAAGGCCAGGAGGTACAGGGCCTTGAGGTTGCCCGTGCGCTCCGGTAGGGCTTCCTTCCGGGACTCCTCAGTGGCGGCCGCGGTGCGGTGTGATCCCAGACTCAGGGCCGCGACGCCGGCGAACAGGACGGCGCAGACGACCAGCACCCACTCGGCTCGCATCACGCGTGTGAACAGGGGGGCGAACAGCGGGCCCACCATGAGCGCGACCTGGTTGACGGTCATGGTTAGCGAGCTGTGCTTGCGCAGGGTGGAGCCATCGAGCCCGGACGCCTCGTCGTTGAACCACACTTCCCAGGTCGACTCCAGGAAGAAGAAGAAGATCCACAGGACGAAGTTCAGGGCGACCAGCACGTGCACGTGGTCGTAGCCGGCCGCGATCAGGAGCAGTGTCAGGGAGACTCCGGCGAGCCCTGCGGCGGTCATCCTGGCCCCGCCGGCGATCGGGCTGAAGCGGATCAGCGGCGGAACGAACACGGCGGGCACGAAGGAGAGCGCGGTCGCGATGGCGAGTGCGTCGTAGCCTCCCCCCTGCGAGGAGGCGATGTGCCAGTTGAGGAGCAGCAGCACCACTCCGTTGAAGAACCGATAGAAGCCGGAGTAGACGGTGTACCGCTTCACTCGTCGACCGTGTCTCCGATCGCGAAGATCTGATCGGACAACTCCTTGGCCGTGGTCACTGGCAGCCAGGTCTTCTCGCTGAAGAGCTCGTCCCATTCGAGCTCGATGAGGCCCTCCCTGGTGCTCCAGTTCTTGGCGGCCTGGGAGAGGTCGCCGGGCTTGGCGCTGATGTTGATGCTCCGCACCTCGAACGGCAGCGGCTTCCCGTCGAGGACGTTCTGGATCCGTCCGGGCGCGGCCTTGAGGAACGCGATCGCCGAGGTCTTGGTGGGCACCGCGTCGGCGACGACGTCGAGGAGGTCGGATCCGAGGTACGAGCTGACGTGCAGCCAATAGGGGTTGATCGCGTAGGCCCGCTCGACCTGGTCCATGATCCCGTCGCCGCCGGGCCGGGCGGCGACTTCGATCACCCAGGCCGTCCCGTCCGCATCGAACTTGATCTCCACATGGGCGAGACCCCGGTCGATGCCCAGGGCGGCACAGGCCCGTACGGCGAGGTCGGTCAGCACCTCGTCTCCGGTGCGGTGACTCGGCACCATGTGCGCGATCTCGGCGAACCAGGGTCGAGGGGACAGGTACTTCTCGGTCACGGCGAGAACCCGTGCACCGCCGGCCCCGCAGAGGACCTCGACGGACACCTCGTCATCGGAGTCGACGCACTGCTCGACGAGGTACTTGTCGCCGAGGATGTTGAACGACGATCCGTACTGCGCGATGACGGCCTTCGAGGCCGCGAGACCGGCGACCGCCTCCTCGCGGGTGGTGGCCAGGACGACGCCGCCGCTGCCGCCGAAGTCGTACGGCTTGATGACCGCGGGCAGTCCGATGGTCTCGATGGCTTCGAGCAACTCCGACTCGGACTCGACCAGTTGGGAGCGGGGAGTCTGGACGCCGGCGGCCACGAGGGCCTGCTTCATGGCGTGCTTGTTCCGGGCGTTGGTCACCGTCGTGGCGTCCAGTCCGCCCAACCCCAGGACGCGGTTGACGGTGTTCGCCGAATCCACCGTCCAGTCGTTGAGCGGAACGACGATCCTGGGGTGCCAGCCCTGGGCGGAGTGCGCACGAATGGCCCTCAGCAGGGATTCCGAGTCCGTGGGATCGGCTGACAGCATGTTGTCGAAGGTGCGGTTCAGCTTGCGTACGGCATCTTCCGCAGCTGCCCAGACGGGGATGTCGGTAGCCTGTTTCGCCCCCGAGAAGGCCCGTTCGCGAAGATACTGGTCGGCCCCGAGCAGGAGTACGTACTCTTTTAACTGCATGGATTCCCCGCCATATTCCAGGATGCCCCGACCTGCGATGTCCGCCCTCGACGATTGCCGCCGGGAATCGGGGTGAGATGAGTGAATCAATTCGTGGGCCGGGAGGGTCAACTGCAGTCGTTCGCAGCGATTCGCATTCCACCTCTACCGGCGTGCCACGGGAATGCTTGCGCATACCCCCCAATTTCTCCGCAAGATCATAACGGTGCACCAGAGAGGGCGCCAACGATTATTTTCGGAAAATGGCGTGAAATCCACTGCGGGTCGTGGACCGGGTCAGGACCAGCAGGAGGTCGCGGCCCCGTCCGCCTCCGAGCCCACCGATATCTCGAAGCCGGAACCCGAGGCGAACTCCGCGGCCGCCTCGGGACCGTAGAACTCGGTGACGAAGCGCATGGGAGGGAAGTCGAGGGTGAGCACCTGGGCCCGCCCGTCCCCGCCCTTCGTGAAGCACGCGCCCCCCGCGTCCTGACCGGACATCGGGGCGGGCACGAACCGCCAGCCGTCGGCCTCGGCTGCCCTGCGGTAGTGGTCGAGGACCTCCTGGCGGGTGCCGGGATACACGTAGGTGCGCCCGGCGGACAGCCAGGCGTCGCCGCTGTCGTCCGCGCACTCGGAGGAGACGCCGTCGAAGGTGCGGGGAGACGTCGCGCCGGGCGGCGGCGAGGCGAGCAGGGGCAGCGACTCCAGCTCCTTCATCCGGGCCCCGGTTCCCTCGCAGGTCTTGAACGGAGACAGGAAGGAACAGCCGGACAGCCCCCCGGCCACGAGCGCGGCCGACAGGAGCAGGGCGGCCGTACGGTCCGGGCGGATCAGGAACGGCACGGGGGCTCCCGGAGGGTCTCGGGCCGTGAACTGCGGCCGCGGGGGCGGACGCACGAAGGCGTGACCGCGAGGAGGGCCATTGTTGCCCCGCGGTCACGCCGTCGGTACAGGGGGTGGGGAGAGGAAGGCATCGAGGGACCGTATCGATGCCTCCCCCTCCCCGGGTTCACCGCCGGGCGAAGGCCGCGACGGGGTTCTTGAGGTTGCCGATCAGCTGGAGGGCCGCCGCCGGGTCTGCGAGGTCGACCATCTGCTTGTTGTTGCGCAGCTGGAGGCGGTTCAGGCAGGACAGCTGGAACTCCTCGGCGAACAGGTCGTACCGCTGGAAGCGCTCCGCGAGCTGCGGCATCGACTCCTGGTACTCGTGGCCGCACTCCGCGACCGCCCGCCAGAAGGTGTCCTCGTCGCAGACGCCCTCGTCCGCCAGGATCGCGCCGAGGAAGCGGAAGAAGCAGTCGAAGACGTCGGTGAAGATCGACAGGAGCTTCATGTCCTCGGGGATGTCCGCCCGGACCCGCTCGACCGCGGGCGGCAGCACCGCGTCCGCGTCCATGATGACGATCTCCTCGGCGATGTCCTTGAAGATCGCCCGCTTCACCAGGCCGCCCTCGATGACGAGGATGGTGTTCTCGCCGTGCGGCATGTACGCGAGGTCGTACTGGTAGAAGCAGTGCAGCAGCGGCACCAGGTAGGCGCGCAGGTAGTGGCGCAGCCACTCGGCCGGGGTCAGACCCGACTCCGCGATCAGCGCGCCGACGAAGGACTTGCCCTCGGCGTCCACGTGCAGGAGCGAGGCCATCGTGGCGAGGCGCTCGTCGCCCTCGATCATGTTGACCGGGGACTCGCGCCACAGGGCGGCCAGCATCTTGCGGTACGGGGAGTACCGGTCGGTGGCGCGCTCGTACTGGCGGTGGTGGTAGCCGATCGCCGCGCGCTCGCGGATGATCGAGAAGTCCACGGACTTCAGGACCTCGTCGCCCTCGATCAGCTGGTGCAGCCAGTCGTTGATGGCCGGGGTGGCCTCCATGTACGCGGCCGACAGGCCCCGCATGAAGCCCATGTTCAGGACCGAGATGGCGGTCTTGACGTAGTGCTTGCGCGGCGCGCTCTGGTTGAAGAAGGTGCGGATCGACTGCTGCGCGAGGTACTCGTCCGGGCCCTCGCCCAGCAGCACCAGGCGGTGGTTCGCGATCTCGGCCGCGAAGGTGACCGTGGTCTTGTTCCACCACTGCCAGGGGTGGATCGGGAAGAGGTGGAAGTCGGCGAGGTCCAGGCCCAGCGCGGTCATCCGCTCGGCGAAGACGCCAATGGTCTCGTCGCCGAGCTCCTCGTGCATGAAGGAGTCGTGGTCCAGGCCGGCGCCCGCCGTGAAGGTGGAGACGTCCTTGCGGGCGGCCACCCACACCAGGTGGACGGGGCTGGCGGTCTCCGGGGCGTACGAGAGGTACTCGTGCACGCCGAAGCCGAGCCGGCCGTTGTTCGCGACGAAGCAGGGGTGGCCCTCGGTCATGCCCGTCTCGATGTCCTGGAAGGAGGACTTCGCGAGGACGTCGGAGGAGACCTGCGGCTTCGTGTACTTGTAGCCGGTGCCGGCCAGGGTGGAGGAGATCTCCTCCAGGTAGACGGGCAGCACCTCGGGGCTCAGACCCAGGGTCTCGCGCAGCTCGATGTGGAAGTCGAGGGCGTCCAGCTCCAGCTCGGCGCCGTCCCGGTGGCGGGTGATGGAGGCCTCGTCGACCGACCAGTGGTCGAGGGCGTGCAGGACCGCCTTGAAGCGGTACTCCACGGTGGAGTCGTCGCTGAGGACCGAGTAGGAGCCCTCGCCCAGCGGCTTCGGGGTCAGCAGGCGCTCGTGGGAGAACTCCGCGAGGCCCTTGCGGACCAGGGCGCGGTTGGCGCGGGCCCACAACTCGGGGTTCAGGTGTGCGACGGCGTCGGCGAGGCTCATATGGAGACCCCCTGGGCGGCCGTGGCGGCCTCGAACTGGGCGCGGGTGCAGAAGCTCAGCAGGGCTTCCTTCTCCGGCTTGGTGATCTGGCGCTCCGGCACGAAGCCGACGGCCTCGTTCAGGGCGTGCACGGCGGTGTTGGCGACGTCCGGCTCGACGACGACGCGTTCGGTGGCCGGGTCGGCGAAGACCGCGGCCATCACCGTGGTGATGACGGCGCGGGTGAAGCCGTGCAGCGGGGTGTCGCTCGGGGCGACGAGGAAGTGCATGCCGACGTCGCCGGGCTGGGCGTCGTAGAGGCCGACCAGCTCCAGCTCGGACGGGTCGTAGGTCTCCATCAGGAAGGCGGGACGACCCTCGTGCAGGCCGATGAAGGCCTGGTGGTGCTCGTGGGCGGCGATCCTCATGTACTCGCGCTCGACGTCCGGCAGGGACGCGTCCTGCATCATCCAGAACGAGGCCTTCGGGTGGGTGACCCAGCCGTGGAGCAGCTCCGCGTCGGCGAAGGGGTCCAGGGGGCGCACGGCGAAGGAGCCGAGTTCTTTGTCGGTGCGGGAGAAGAGGAGTTCGGTGGTGCTCATCAGAGGGTGCCTTCCGGGGCGGCGAACTGCTGGAACGCGATGGACTTCTCGACCTTGTAGTGCTCGCGGCCGAGGAGCTCACCGACGATGTACGCGTTCCGGTACGCCGCCATGCCCAGGTCGGGCGAGGTGAGGGAGTGGTTGTGGGTGGTGCCGTTCTGCAGGTAGACCCCGCGGCCCGTGGTGTCGATGCTGTAGTTGCGGGCGGCGTCGAGACGGCCGTGCCCGTCGAAGTTCAGGCGGCCCCGCACCGGGTTCAGGAACTCCGGGAACGTGTACTTGTAGCCGGTGGCCAGGACCAGGCCCTCGGAGGTGAGGGAGAAGTCCCGCTCCTGCTCCTCCTGGCGCAGCCCCAGCGTGTACGTGCCCGTGGTGGTGTCGTACGCGGTGCTGTTCAGGGAGGTGTTGGTCAGCAGGGTGGTCGGGACCTGGCCCGGCATGCTGATCTTCTTCTGGTAGAGCAGGTCGAAGATGTCGTTGATCAGGTCGCCGTCGATGCCCTTGAAGAGGTTCTTCTGCTGGGTCTCCAGCCGGTACCGGGTGTCCTCGGGGAGCGCGTGGAAGTAGTCCACGTACTCGGGGGAGGTCATCTCCAGGGTCAGCTTCGTGTACTCCAGCGGGAAGAACCGCGGGGAGCGGGTGACCCAGTTGAGCTGGTAGCCGTGGACGTCGACCTCGGCGAGGAGGTCGTAGTAGATCTCGGCCGCGCTCTGGCCGGAGCCGATGAGGGTGATCGACTTCTTCTTCTGCAGCTCCGCCTTGTTCTGCATGTAGGCGGAGTTGTGGAGGAAGTCGCCGCCCAGGCCCTCGCAGGTCGGCGGGACGTGCGGCGGGGTGCCGGTGCCCAGGACCAGGCGGGGGGCCCGGTGGGTCTCGCCCTTGTCCGTGTGGACCTCGTACAGGCCGGCCTGCTCGTCGTAGGTGACCTCGGTGACCGAGGTGGACCACTGGACGTTGTCGAGGCGGTCGGCGGCCCAGCGGCAGTAGTCGTTGTACTCGGCCCGCAGCGGGTAGAAGTTCTCCCGGATGTAGAAGGAGTACAGCCGGTCCTTGTCCTTCAGGTAGTTCAGGAAGGAGAAGGGCGAGGTCGGGTCGGCGAGCGTGACCAGGTCCGACATGAAGGGCGTCTGCAGGTGGGCGCCGTCCAGGAACATCCCGGCGTGCCACTCGAAGTGCGGCTTCGACTCGATGAAGAGACCGTCGATCTCGTCGAGCGGGGCGGTCAGGCAGGCGAGTCCGAGGTTGAACGGACCGACGCCGATGCCGATGAAGTCGTGGGTCTTAGCGGTGGAGGGCAAGGGATTCTCCCAGGAACTGCTCGGCATGTGCGGCGAGAAGGTCGAGGACGGCCGCGATGTCGGCCGTCGTGGTCTGCGGGTTGAGGAGGGTGAACTTCAGGTACTGCTTGCCGTCCACCTTGGTGCCGGCGACGACGGCCTCACCGGAGGCGAACAGGGCCTTGCGGGCGTGCAGGTTGGCCTCGTCGACCAGGTCGGCGCGGACGTCCTCGCCCTGCGGTACGTAGCGGAAGACGAGGGTGGAGATCGTCGGCTTGACGACGACCTCGTAGCGCGGGTCGGCGTCGATGACGTCCCAGCCGGCCGCGGCCAGGTCGATGACCTCGTCGAAGAGCGAGCCGACGCCGTCGGCGCCCATGACGCGCAGGGTCACCCAGAGCTTGAGCGCGTCGAACCGGCGCGTGGTCTGGATGGACTTGTCGACCTGGTTGGGGATGCGCTCTTCGGCCATGCGGCGCGGGTTGAGGTAGTCCGCGTGGTACGTGGCGTGCTTGAGGGTGTCGCGATCGCGCACCAGCATGGCGCTGGAGCTGACCGGCTGGAAGAACGACTTGTGGTAGTCGACCGTGACCGAGTCGGCGCGCTCGATGCCGTCGAGGAGGTGGCGGCGGGTCGGGGAGGCCAGCAGCCCGCAGCCGTAGGCGGCGTCCACGTGCATCCACGCGGAGTGCTCGTCGGCCAGGCGGGCGATCTCGGGGAGCGGGTCGATGGACCCGAAGTCGGTGGTGCCGGCGGTGGCGACGACGGCCATCGGGAAGAGGCCCTCGGAGGCGCACTCCTCCAGTTCCAGGGCGAGCACCGCGGTGTCCATCCGGCGGTTGCGGTCGACCGGGACGGAGATGACGGCCTCGTAGCCGAGTCCGAGCATGGCGGCCGACTTCTGGACGCTGAAGTGGCTGGCCTCGGAGGTGAAGATGCGCAGCTTCGGCAGGAGCTCGGCCTTGGTGAGCTCGCGGCCCTCGTCGAGCGCCTTCTTCATGACGAGGCGGCAGGCCTCGTCACGGGCGAGGAGCAGCGCGTGGAAGTTGGACTGGCTGCCGCCGGAGGTGAAGATGCCGTCCGCGGCGGGGCCGAGGCCGATGCGCTCGGTGGTCCAGTCGATGAGGCGGCGCTCGATGAGCGTGCCGCCGATGGACTGGTCCCAGGTGTCGAGCGAGGAGTTGACGGCCGAGAGGATCGCCTCGCCGAGCACGGCGGGGATGACGACCGGGCAGTTGAGGTGGCCCAGGTAGCGCGGGTGGTGGAAGTACACCGCGTCGCGCAGGTAGACGTCTTCCAGCTCGTCCAGGACGGCGGCCGCGTCGGCGAGCGGCTTGTCCAGGTCGATCCCGTTGATGACCGGGGCGAGCTCGTCGACGGATATACCGGTGTGGGGCCGCTGCGTGGTGGCGAGTTTGGCGGCGACGCGGTCGACGCCCTCGGTGACGGAGCGCCGGTAGAGGTCCGCGGTCGTCTCGTTCAGCAGATGCGAGCGCATCAACTTTCCTCCGGGCAGGGGATGGAGATGGGGCGTGGGGTGTGGCGTGTGAGGATTAGGTTAGCCTAACCTTAGTATTTCGCCAAACGCAGATGGGCCCTGGCTGAAAAGCCAGGGCCCATCGCAACTGCTCTATGGGGTAAGGAAGCTGACTACAGCTCGGACGCGGGGTCCTCGCTCGGGGCCTTGCCCGCGTACGCCTCGGCGAGGAGCTGTTCCTCGCTCGCGCCGAGTCGCCAGTAGCCGGTGAAGCGCACGGCACGGCGGTCGATGGATCGTTCCTGCACGACGTGGCGGCGGACCGCGCGGATCGTGCCGGCCTCGCCCGCCAACCAGGCGTACGGGGCTTCGCCGGTGACGGGTCCGGCCGCGCGCAGCGCGCCCAGTACCTGCTCCGTCCGCTCCCGGCCGTCGCTCTCGCGCACGATCCAGGTGACGTCCGCGTCGGCGGGCGCCCGGAGTTCGAGCCGGTCGTCCTCGTGCGGGACCTCGAACCAGGCCCGGACCCGGGTTCCGGCGGGCAGCCGGTCCAGGATCGCGGCCGCGGCCGGCAGGGCGGTCTCGTCCGCGTACATCCAGATCTCGTCGGTGTCGGCCGGCGGCTGGAAGCGTACGGACTTGTTCTCCGCGACGGCCGGTCCGATCGCCATGATCCGCCGGCCGACCGCCGCCCGCCCCGCCCAGCGGGACGCCGGGCTGGAGTCCCCGTGGAGGACGAAGTCGATGTCGACCTCGTCCGCGCCCTCGGGCGTGCGGCGCTGCTCGCGCACCGTGTAGGAGCGCATCACCGGCCGCTCCTCCTCCGGCATTGCGCGCCAGGCGGCGAACCAGGTGTCCTCGTCCGTGGACGGGAGCACCGTGTGCTCCTGGCCGGACGCGGGCAGGAAGAGCGACAGGCTCTGGTCGAAGCCGCCCGAGCGGAAGCCCGCGAGGGACTCCCCGCCGAACGTGACCCGCAGGAACGAGTGGCCCAGACGGCGCGTGCGGACCACTTCGAGCTCGAAGAACCGGAAGTGTGCGACGGCCGGGGCGTCGGATGCGGTGGCGGTCATGCGGAGAGGTCCCCCCTGGGAATCAGCCGGAGTGGAAGGCGGTCAGCCGAGCTTCTTGGCGTTCTGGATGGACTTCGCGAGGTCTTCCAGGATCTGCGCGCACTTGTCGTACGAGAAGATCGGCTCGGTCACGCGCGGGACGACCTGACCGGCCTTGACGGCGGGCAGCTCGTTCCAGGTCGGCTTGGCCTTCAGCTGCTCGGGCTGCAGGGTGCCGGTGCGGTTGTCGAGCAGGATGACGTCGGCCTTGTACTTGCCGGCGTTCTCCCAGCTGAGCGCCTCGAAGAAGCCGGCCTCGTCCAGCTTCTCCGGGGTGATGAACTCGACGCCGAGCTCCTTGAAGTACTTCAGATCGGCCGCGGTGTCCGGGGTGGAGGCGTAGAAGAGGGCGTCGGCGCCGGAGCCGGCGAGCACCTTGACGCCGGGGTTCGCCTTGGTGGCCTCGCGGACCTTGGCGGCGGCGGCCTCGAAGCGCGCCTTGGAGTCGACGACGTTCTTGGCACCCAGGTCGGCGCCCAGGGACTTGGCCAGCTCGGCCGTGCGCTCCAGGGCCTTGGGCATCGTGGTGTCGCCACCCACGGAGACGGCGGCGGCCGGGGCCAGCGAGAGGATCTTGTCCTTGGAGGCCTCGGGGACGTACCAGTAGGTGCCGTCCCAGGTGTTGGTGACCAGCAGGTCGGGCTGGAGGGAGGCGTACTTCTCGACGTTGAACTGGTCGAAGACGTTGCCGAGGATCTCGACCTTGGTGACGTCGAGCGAACCGGCCTGGACGTCGGGCTTGCCGTCGGCGGTCGTGGTCGGGCCGAACACGCCCTTGACTGGGATGCCGTAGTCGTGGAGCGCGGCGGCGGTGCCGGTGAAGCCGACGATGTTCTTCGGCTTGGCCTTGGTGGTGACGTCCTTGCCGAGGTCGTCCTTGAAGGTCCAGGCGGCGGACGCCGTGGCGCCGTTGTCCTTGCTGCCGTCGCCCTTCGCCGAGTCGGTGCCGCCGCACGCGGCGAGGACCGCTACGAGGCCGAGGGCGCCACCTGCCGCGACGAAGCCGCGACGGGTGAAGGAGGAGGTTCGGGACTTGGGCATGTCGATGTCCGCTTTCGTGCGTGCAGGGTGGCCGCTCGGCCGTTCGGTGAGAAGGTTAGCCTAACCTAAGAGTATGTCCAGAGCTGGGGGAAGGTCCGATCGTGAGGTGGATCACCATCCTGGAATCCGGCCCGACCGGCCGGCCCCCGTATCGCCCGTAGTGAGGCTCGAGTTGGGGGACTCTGCGAGCGGGCGAGGGGGATCGGCCCGCGTCGGGCTCCGCCCACCCGTGGCCGCGACCGGACCCCGCCCGTCATCCACGGAATCCGATCATGCGTGTGAATACTGAGCCCATGCGAAGGAAGTGGTGGATAACCGCAGGAGTGAACCTGCTGATGGGAGTGCCGGCTGTCGTGCCGGTCTGGCTCCTTTGGTACCTGGCCGTCAACGGGCCGCTCGCCGAACTCGGTTGGACCCAGCGGGAGCCCACGGAGAACGACGGCATGCTGCTCTGGCTGGTGATCGTGGTGCCGGTCGTGACCGCGTTCGGACTGCTGTGGTGGCTCGCCAACGACTTCACGCGGCGGTGGAACACGGCGGCCGCCCGGGTCTACTGGCCGTTGTGCGCCCTGGTGACCCTGGTTCCCACGGCCGCGCTCATCATCTTCTCCTGACCGCTCGCGGACATGCCGACGTCCGGCGCGGGCACGCGGCCCGCGCCGGACGTCGTCATCGGGTGCCTCAGCCGGCGAAGCCCAGCTCGCGCGCGATCAGCATGCGCTGGACCTCGCTCGTGCCCTCACCGATCTCCAGGATCTTGGAGTCCCGCCACATCCGGGCCACCGGGTACTCGTTCATGAAGCCGTAGCCGCCGTGGATCTGCGTCGCCTCGCGGGCGTTGTCGACGGCGACCGTCGAGGAGTACAGCTTCGCGATCGCCGCCTCCTTCTTGAACGGCTCCCCGGCCACCAGTCGCGACGCCGCGTCGCGCCAGCCGATGCGGGCCATGTGGGCGCGCATCTCCATGTCGGCCAGCTTGAACTGGATGGCCTGGTTGTCGCCGATCGCCTTGCCGAAGGCGTGCCGCTCCTTCGCGTACTTCACCGACTCGTCCACACACCCCTGCGCGAGACCGGTCGCGAGCGCGGAGATGGCGATCCGGCCCTCGTCGAGGATCCGCAGGAACTGCGCGTAGCCGCGGCCCTCCTGGCCCACCAGGTTGGCCAGCGGGACCCGGACGCCGTCGAAGGACAGCTCACGGGTGTCCGAGGAGTTCCAGCCCACCTTGGAGTACGGCGCGGCCACCGTGAAGCCCGGGGTGCCGGACGGGACGATGATCGAGGAGATCTCCGGGCGGCCGTCCGCCTTGCGGCCCGTCACGGCCGTGACGGTCACCAAGCCGGTGATGTCCGTACCGGAGTTGGTGATGAAGCACTTCGAGCCGTTGATGACCCACTCGTCACCGTCCTTGACGGCGGTGGTGCGGGTGCCGCCCGCGTCGGAGCCGGCACCGGGCTCCGTCAGGCCGAAGGCGCCGAGGATCTCGCCGGAGCACATCTTCGGCAGCCACTCGCGCTTCTGCTCCTCGGAGCCGAAGAGGTAGATCGGCATGGCGCCGAGGGAGACCCCGGCCTCCAGGGTGATGGCGACCGAGGAGTCGACGCGGGCCAGCTCCTCCAGGGCGATGCCGAGGGCGAGGTAGTCCCCGCCCATGCCGCCGTACTCCTCCGGGAAAGGCAGGCCGAACAGGCCCATGCGGCCCATCTCGGCGACGATCTCGTAGGGGAACTCGTGCCGCTCGTACAGGTCGCCGATCTTCGGGGCGACGACGTCGTGCGCGAACGCCTCCACGGTGCGGCGGAGTTCCTCGTGCTCAGGGGTGAGCCGGTGGTCGAGGGACATGGTGTGACTACTCCTTGTGGGAGAGGGCGCGGACGGTACGGGAAGGGCTGGGACGGCCCAGTTGTTCGGCCATCCACACGCTCGTGGCGGTGAGGGCGGCCAGGTCGACCCCGGTCTCGATGCCTAGGCCGTCGAGCATCCACACCAGGTCCTCGGTCGCGAGGTTGCCGGTGGCGCTCTTCGCGTACGGGCATCCGCCGAGGCCGCCTGCGGAGGCGTCGACGGTGCTCACGCCGTGCTGGAGCGCGGCGAGGGTGTTCGACAGGGCCTGGCCGTAGGTGTCGTGGAAGTGCACGCCGATGCGGTCGGTCGTCACGCCGGCCTCGTTCAACGCGGCCAGCAGGGCCTGGACATGGCCCGGCGTGGCCACGCCGATCGTGTCGCCGACGCTCAGCTCGTCACAGCCGAGGTCCAGCAGGGCCTTGGCGACGGAGACGACCTGGTGGACCGGGACGGCGCCCTCCCAAGGGTCGCCGAAGCACATCGAGAGGTAGCCGCGCACGTGCGCGTCGCCCTCCTTGGCCCGGGCCACGACGGGCTCGAACATGGCGAGGGACTCGGCGACGGTGCGGTTGAGGTTGCGGGAGGCGAAGGTCTCGGTGGCCGAGCCGAAGACGGCGATCCGGGTGGCCCCGAGGGCGAGCGCGCGGTCGAGGCCGCGTTCGTTGGGGACGAGGACGGGCAGATCCGCGTCGATGCCGGCGAGCTGCGGGAACAGCTCCTCCGCGTCGGCCAGCTGGGGCACCCACTTGGGGTGCACGAAGCTGGTCGCCTCGATGGTCGTCAGCCCGGCGGCGGCGAGGCGGCGGATGAACTCCGCCTTGACCCCCGTGGGCACGGCCGACTTCTCGTTCTGCAGGCCGTCGCGGGCGCCGACCTCGTGGATGCGGACCCGGGCCGGGAGGCCGGGGGCCGGGACGTTCATGGGCAGCCCGATCACGCGACCCCCTCCTCGTCCGGCGTGACGACGGCCAGGACCTGGTCCATGGCGACCGTGGTGCCGGGGGTCACGTCCAGCTCGGTGACGGTGCCGGCGTGCGGGGCGGAGATGACGTGCTCCATCTTCATGGCCTCGACGACGAGCAGGCTCTGCCCGGCGGTCACCTTGTCGCCCACGGCCACCTTGACGACCGTGACGGTGCCGGGCATGGGGGCGGCGAGGGTGTCCGCGCCGCTGCGCCCGCCGCCGCCGAGGTTGGCCGCGACGGGGTCGTACGCCTGCACGTGCCAGGAGTCGGCGTCGCGCCCGAGCCAGGTCCCCTCCGGGGAGGCGGCGTGGCTGAAGCGGTGCGTGACGCCGTCGAGTTCAATGGTGACGGTGTCGGGGGTGCGGGCGACGATCCGGCCGCGGGCCGGTGCGCCGGGGGCGCTGCCCCCGGACCCCCGCGCCTCAAGCGCCGGCGAGGCTGAAAGGGCCAGCTCGGTGTCGGAGCCGGAACGCCGGCTACGGACCTCCACGGCATCCTGGCCCGGGAGGCGGAAGTGGTGGACCGTCCACGCAGGCGTGCCGCCCAGGCGCCAGCCGTCACCGGCGTCGAAGGGGTCGACCCACCTACCCAGCCCGTCCGGCGTTTGAGGACCGGGTCCGGGCAGAGCCCGGGGACCCTGCGCCAGCAGGGCCGCTGTGGCGTACACCTCGTCCGGGACGCCCTCCGGCAGGAGGGACGGCAGGTCCCGCTCCACCAGGCCGGTGTCCAGGTCGCCGGACACCACGTCCGGGTGGGCCAGCAGGCGGCGCAGGAAACCGGCGTTGGTCTGCACGCCCAGGATCACCGTGTCGGCCAGGGCCCCGCGCAGCATGCGCAGCGCGGTGGCCCGGTCCGGGCCGTGGACGATGACCTTCGACAGCATCGGGTCGTACGTCGAGCCCACCGGAACGCCCGCCGTCAGCCCGGAGTCGGTGCGCACCGCACCGCCCGACGGCTCCGACAGGGCCAGCACCGTGCCGCCGGACGGCAGGAAGCCGCGCGCCGGGTCCTCCGCGCAGACGCGGGCCTCGATGGCGTGCCCAGTCAGCGTCACCTCGGACTGGTCGAAGTCCAGCGCGGCGCCCGCGGCCACCTTGATCTGCTGCTCCACCAGGTCCAGCCCGGTGATCAGCTCCGTCACCGGGTGCTCGACCTGGAGGCGGGTGTTCATCTCCATGAAGTAGTACGAGGAGGGGTCGCCGCCCGGCACGATGAACTCCACCGTACCCGCGCCGACGTATCCGCAGGAGCGGGCCGCGTCGACGGCCGCTGCACCCATCGCCGCCCGGGTCTTCTCGTCGAGCAGGACCGACGGGGCCTCTTCGATCACCTTCTGGTGCCGGCGCTGCAGCGAGCACTCGCGCTCGCCGAGGTGCACCACGTTCCCGTGGGCGTCCGCCAGCACCTGGATCTCGATGTGCCGCGGCCGGTCCACCCACCGCTCGACCAGCAGGGTGTCGTCGCCGAAGGAGGACCTCGCCTCGCGGCGGGCCGCCGCGATCTCCTCGGCCAGCACCGCCTCGTCGCGCACCAGCCGCATGCCCTTGCCACCGCCGCCCGCCGAGGGCTTCAGCAGCACCGGCATGCCGATCTCCGCGGCCGCCGCGACCAGTTCCGCGTCGGTCAGGCCGCTGCCCGAGGAGCCCGGGACCACGGGCACGCCCGCCGCCTTCACGGTCTCCTTGGCGCGGATCTTGTCGCCCATCAGGTTGATGGCGCCGGCCGGCGGCCCGATGAAGACGAGGCCGGCGTCGGCGCAGGCCTGCGCGAAGGCCGCGTTCTCGGCGAGGAAGCCGTAGCCGGGGTGGACGGCCTCGGCGCCGGTCCGCTTTGCGGCATCCAGGAGCCGCTCGACCGACAGGTAGCTCTCGGCGGCCGCGGCCGGGCCGATCCGGACGGCCGTGTCGGCCTCCCGGACGTGGCGGGCGTCCGCGTCGGCGTCGCTGAAGACGGCCACGGAGCGGATGCCGAGCTGCCGCAGGGTGCGGATGACCCGGACCGCGATCTCGCCCCGGTTCGCGACCAGAACAGTGCTGAACATCAGTGAGGTCCTCACGTCACAACGTCACATACGGAAGATGCCGAAGCCCGAGTCGCCCAGCGGGGCGTTCGCGCACGCGGTCAGGGCCAGTCCCAGCACCTGCCGGGTTTCCATCGGGTCGATGACCCCGTCGTCCCACAGCCGCGCCGTGGCGTAGTAGGCGTTGCCCTGCTCCTCGTACTGCGCGCGGACCGGGGCCTTGAAGGCCTCCTCGTCCTCGGCGGGCCACTCCTGGCCCGCGCCCTCGATCTGGTCGCGCTTGACCGTCGCGAGCACCGAGGCCGCCTGCTCCCCGCCCATCACCGAGATCTTGGCGTTGGGCCACATCCACAGGAAGCGGGGCGAGTACGCCCGGCCGCACATCGAGTAGTTGCCGGCGCCGTACGAGCCGCCGACCACCACCGTCAGCTTCGGCACCCGGGTGCAGGCCACCGCCGTCACCATCTTGGCTCCGTGCTTGGCGATGCCGCCGGCCTCGTAGTCCTTGCCGACCATGAAGCCGGAGATGTTCTGGAGGAAGAGGAGCGGGATGCCGCGCTGGTCGCACAGCTCGATGAAGTGCGCGCCCTTCTGCGCGGACTCGGCGAACAGGATGCCGTTGTTGGCGATGATCCCGACCGGGTGTCCGTGGATCCGGGCGAAGCCGGTGACCAGCGTCTGGCCGAACTCGGACTTGAACTCCTGGAAGCGGGAGCCGTCCACGATCCGCGCGATGATCTCGCGGGCGTCGTACGGGGTGCGCGAGTCGACGGGGACCGCGCCGTACAGCCCGTACGGGTCCACCTTGGGCTCTTCCGGCGCCTCGACCGACCAGGGCAGGGCCCCGCGCTCGGGCAGGGTCGCCACGATGTTCCGTACGATCCGCAGCGCGTGCGCGTCGTCCTCCGCGAGGTGGTCGGTCACGCCGGAGACCCGGGAGTGGACCTCGCCGCCGCCGAGCTCCTCGGCCGTGACCACCTCACCGGTGGCGGCCTTCACCAGCGGCGGGCCGCCCAGGAAGATCGTGCCCTGGTTGCGGACGATGACGGCCTCGTCGCTCATGGCCGGTACGTAGGCACCGCCGGCGGTGCAGGAGCCGAGGACGGCGGCGATCTGCGGGATGCCGGCGCCCGACATGCGGGCCTGGTTGTAGAAGATGCGGCCGAAGTGCTCCCGGTCGGGGAAGACCTCGTCCTGCATCGGCAGGAAGGCGCCGCCGGAGTCGACCAGGTAGAGGCAGGGGAGACGATTCTCCAGGGCCACCTCCTGGGCGCGCAGGTGCTTCTTGACGGTCATCGGGTAGTACGTGCCGCCCTTGACGGTGGCGTCGTTCGCGACGATCACGCACTCGCGGCCGCTGACCCGGCCGATGCCCGCGATGACCCCGGCGGCGGGGGCGGCGCCCCCGTACATCCCCTCGGCGGCCAGCGGGGCCAGCTCCAGGAAGGGCGATCCCGGATCGAGGAGGGCGTCCACGCGGTCGCGCGGGAGGAGCTTCCCGCGGGCGGTGTGGCGGGCGCGGGCCTTCTCGCCGCCGCCGAGCCGGGCCGCGTCGAGCCGGGCGCGCAGGCCCTCGGTCAGCTCGCGGTGGGCGGCCTCGTTGGTCCGCCAGGCCTCGGACGCCGGGTCCGCGGCGCTCGTCAGCACTGGTGCCTGCTGCATCGGTCGAGCTCCCTTGCTCGTTCCACGCGGTTAATGAGCGTTAACGCTTGTGGACTCAGGTTAACGACCGCTAACGGCCCTGTCTAGAATGGTTTCCCATGAGCACCAGAGCGGCCGCCCCCACCCGTCGTGAGCAGATCCTCAGTGAGGCCGCTCGCCTCTTCGCCGCGCGTGGGTTCCACGGCGTGGGCGTCGACGAGATAGGGGCCGCGGTGGGCATCAGCGGCCCCGGCCTGTACCGGCACTTCGCGGGCAAGGACGCCATGCTCGCCGAGCTGCTCGTCGGCATCAGCGAGCGGCTGCTGACCGGCGGCCGGCACCGCGTGGCGGAGGCGGCGGGCGAACCGGCCCGGGTGCTGTCCTCCCTCATCGACGGCCACATCGACTTCGCGCTCGACGACCGGGCGCTGATCACCCTGCACGACCGGGAGCTCGACCGGCTCCGGGAGGCCGACCGCAAGCTCGTACGGCAGCTCCAGCGCCAGTACGTGGAGCTGTGGGTGGAGGTCGTGCGGGAACTGCACCCGGAGGTCGGCGAGGCGGAGGTGCGGGTCGCCGTGCACGCGGTCTTCGGCCTGCTCAACTCCACCCCGCACCTGGGGGCGCTCGGCCGGGAGGCCACGGAGTCACTGCTGCGCCGCCTGGCCCACGGGGCCTTCGGGGCGCTGTCGACGTGAGCCGGGGTGTCCGCCGGCCGGAATGGACGCGCCGCCTCCGCCCCGGCGGCGGCAGAATGGCCCGTATGCCGAAGCCGATAGAGACGTCCGTACCCACCCGCGCCGAACTCATCGACCATCTGGTCCGCACGCGGATCGCGGGACAGGTCGCCACGCCGCGCGACAACAACCTCAGCCACTACCGCAAGCTCGCCAACGGCGACCGGCACTACTGGCTCGGCCTGGAACTGGGCGACCGCTGGACGGACGAGCAGGACGTGCTCGCGGTGATGGCGGAGCGCTGCGGCGTCGTGGACGACCCCGAGTTCCGCTTCGGCCAGGACACCATCGACCCCGAGCTGACCGTGGCCGGCCTGGACCGGCTGGCGGCGCGGCTACGCAAGGCCGCGTCGGACCGGCAGAGCGTGCTCTTCGCCACCGGCCACCCGGGCGGCCTCCTGGACGTCCATCGCGCCACGGCGGCGGCCCTGCGGGCGGCGGGCTGCGAGATCGTGGTCATCCCCCGGGGCCTGGTCGCGGACGAGGGTTCGGTGTGGCAGTTCGCCGACGTCGCGGTGCTGGAGCGGGGTGCGACGCTGTGGCACACCCACTCGCCGGAGCCGATGAACGCGATCCTGGACGGCCTCGCGGCCGAGGGCCGCCCGCTGCCGGACCTGGTGGTCGCCGACCACGGCTGGGCGGGCTGCGCGGCCCAGCGCGGCCTGGACGCGGTGGGCTACGCGGACTGCAACGACCCGGCCCTGTTCATCGGCGAGGCGGAGGGCACCCTCCAGGTGACGGTCCCCCTCGACGACCACGTCCGCGACCCCCGCTACTACGACCCGATGGTGGCGTACCTGCTGGACGCGGCGGGGCTGCTGGGGGAGTAGCCGCACCAGACACGGAGAAGCCCCGGCCGGGATACCGGCCGGGGCTGCTTGCGTGTCGCCTCTCGGCGCGTACGAGTGATGTCGACGGACGCAGGCTCGGGGCGAGCCGAGACCCGCTCGCCTCGTATGTGGCGGGGGCGGGTCCCGGTCCAGCTTG
Source organism: Streptomyces sp. NPDC091682 (assembly GCF_044756625.1). NCBI lineage: Bacteria > Bacillati > Actinomycetota > Actinomycetes > Kitasatosporales > Streptomycetaceae > Streptomyces > Streptomyces sp. NPDC091682. The sequence continues at coordinate 47,590 of NZ_JBIVTH010000026.1, forward strand.
GTGCACCGAGCGCTTCCTGCGTGGATCAGCCCTGCTGCGCGGCCGAGCGTACGTAGTCCACCCCGGTCGGGTCTTGGGGGAGGAACCCCTTCGTGGCCTCCTTCAGCGAGAAGACCACGAGGTAGATCTTGCACGGCTTGGCAGTAGCGGGTCCCTGATAGTCGAATCTGATCCCCGGCTTCTCGTCGGGGTAGGTGTCGAAGACCCATGTAGCCGGCCCGGTGTAGGACCGACCCGCCGCATCCGTGGACTGCCCGCAGTCCAGGCTGGGTCGTGTGACCCGTTCCAAGTCTGCGGTACCGTCCGCCCTAACTGTCAGACGGGCGCCGTCCGAGCTTTCCCAGGCCCCCACCACATCAGTGATCGCGAGCGGATCCTCAGGGTCCTCGAGGAGATTCATAAGGAAGGCAGCCGCCAACATCACGAATAGCCCGAACGAGCCTATCAACCACCAGATGGTCCGCCGAAGGCTAGTGCTCACTAAGTCCTCCTTCTGATATCAGCCGCCATTCTCCGGCTCGAACATTGAACGCTCTGCAAACTCGCCTGATTGTACGTACGCTTTTGATTCTTGGATGATTTGGGTAACGAAATGCTGAGTTCCCAGTAGGATATTGGTGCTGGCTGCGTTCTCGCGGGCGCGTTTGCCGATCTCCCGCCCGCGTACATTGTTGTAGAGGTCCGCCAACTGGTCGCCTCGCTCGCCTTCGTGCAGGTACGCCTCATGGGCGTCGGCCCACGTGAGTGCACGGTCCTCTCCGAACTCCAGCGTCAGTCTGGCCTGCCATAGAGTGTGGCGGTAGGCGTTGGTGTCCAAACCTGTGCGCTCCTTCTCCTCGTTGGCCAATCGCTGAGACCATTTCTCGATCCCGTAAGCTTTCAGGCATTCCATCAGATTGTGTCTGCACTCGGTGCGCTCTGCGAGGTTCGGTTTAAACAGTGGATTCTTGGCTTTCGTGTTCCCTCCCTCGCCCGGAATCCAGTTGAGTGGCCAGGTTTGCCGACCGAAATAGTCCTGCTCCAAGCGGAGCGCCTGAGTCGCGATCTCTTGCTTGCTGCGACCGTCGAGGAGTCTCACATAGAGCCCGACCGGACGCTTCGGCGGCCCGCAGTAAATCCCACAGAGCTGGACACGCCTGGATCGCAGCGTGCCGTATCCGGTGGTGTACCTACTTGCGGCCTGGACGACATTCTGGGGAGCGGACTCGAAGCCACCGTCGTCGTTGTTGCCTTCGAAGTACTTGAGGCCGTCCGGGTCGGAGAAGGTGAATGGGTTGTTCGCGGCATAGGTGTAGCCATGGAGCTGCTGGGCATCTTTGAGGTCCATGATCGGGTCGACTGAGATGAAACGGCCGATCAGGGGGTCGTACTCGCGGGCGCCGATGTGGGTCAGGCCGCTGCGTTGTCCTTGGTGCCTCCGACGAAGGTCTTCTCACCGGTCCAGGTCGTGGGCTGGGTGCCCCGGGTCTCGCCGAACAGGCCAGTCTTGCGCCGGGTGACGGTTTGGGTCACATCTGCGGCGATCTGGATGGTGCCGGTCTTGTGGTGGTCGGCGAGGGTGAAGGTGAGCTTGCCCCCTGTCCGTACCGCGATGTCCCCGTAGTAGCGGGTGCCCGTGACCGTGCCCGCCTTGTTGAGCTTCAGCTCGTTGCCCGCAGGCAGGTAGAGCGTGGTGGCGTCCTTCTCCTGGCGCAGGATGCGGTTGCCCGAGGTGTCGTAGACGTAGTTATCGGTGGATGTTCCCCGGGTCGCCGTCTTCAGGTGTCCTTCGGCGTCCCAGTCGAAGGACTGGGTCTCACCGGTTCCGATTCTGCGGGTCTTGGTGTTCCCGGATGCGTCGTAGGTAAAGGTCTCCTCGTGCGGGTCGGTTCCCGTCTGGGTGACCTTGGGCAGGTCGTGCTTGCCGGCGGTCGGTGCCCCATAGGTACGGACGGTGTCGGTGGACGGGCCCGAGGCGGTCTTGTGCTTGGTCTCCGTCTTGCGGTTGCCGACGGCGTCGTAGGTGTACGTCGTCCAGTACGGGGCCTCGCCACCGAGGACGGATGCCGACGGGGAAGCCGCGCAGGTCTCGCCCTTATTGGTCCAGGCCTGGGTGATGCGGCGCAGGGCGTCGAGGCTGACGCACTGGATGTCGGTGGTACGGGCGGCGTCCTGACCGTAAGCGGCGGCGATGGACTTCAGGTTGCCGACCTGGTCGAACCCGTACTTGGTCTCTTCGATCCTCTTCGGTGCCACGTCGCGGTCGGTGGTCGTGCGGATGACCGCGCCGGTGTGCTCGTCGTACTCATTCGACGTGTAGATGCGCTGCTTGGTGGCACCGAGTTCCTGACGGAGCGCGCGGCCGTAATGATCGTAGGTCGTTGCCGCGATGAGGCGTTCGTTGTCGGTGGCCATGCTGTCCAGCAGGCCCGAGACCTCGTGGTAGGTGAGGCCGACCGTCTCGGCCGGGAGGCCGCCGATGGCGGGGTGGTCGGTCGACACGGGCTGACCAATGATGTTGTAGGTATTCGTCCACTTGTATGTGCCGGCAAGAGCGCCGGTCGTCGGGGTGGACCCTGGAGATCAAGCCCGACCAGGCCCTCCTCGCGAGTGCCGAGACGAAGTACCCGGTCTACATCGACCCGTCGGTGGCGTGGGGCGAGCGACAGAACTGGTCGTGGGTCTACCGCACGTGGGAGAACAACTCCTACTGGAACACCAAGGAGGACGTGCGGGTCGGGTTCGAGAACAAGACGAACGGCCTGTCGCGGGCCTTCTTCCAGCTCGATACCTCCGCCGTCCGGGGTGCTCAGGTGTCGAAGGCGACCTTCCGGATCAAGGAGACCTGGTCCTGGTCCTGCACGCCCAAGCCCGTGGAGCTGTGGAGCACCCACGGCATCTCGCCGGCGACCACCTGGAAGGAGCAGCCGGGCAGGCGCAACTGGCTCGACATCGTCAATGCCGCCAAGGGCCGGCCCGATTGCGCTGCGGGGAACCTCGAGTTCAACGCCACCGCCGCTGCCCAGGAAGCGGCGTCCAACGGCTGGTCCAGCATGACCGTGGGCCTGTACGCGTCGAACGAAGGTGACGAGTACCACTGGAAGCGCTTCGACCCCAAGACCGTCACCCTGGAGATCGAGTACAACAACCCGCCCGACACGCCCTCGGACCCGGGCAGCTCACCGTGGGTGCCGTGCGACCAGGGCGGCTCGATCGGCAATACGACCATCGGCCTCCATGCGACGATCTCCGACCGTGATTCAGGCAACCTGAACACCGAGTTCCAGATCTTCAAGGACGGCCAGAGCGCCCCGGCCCTCAGCCAGTCCATCCCGGCCAACAACGGCAGGGTCGCCACCTGGAACGTCCCGGACGCCTCGCTCCCCAACGGGAGCTACAGCTGGAAGGCGCGGACGACCGACCAGGACGGCGCCCAGTCGGCCTGGTCCCAGGCGTGCAAGTTCAGCGTGGACCGCAACCGGCCTGCGGAGGCGCCGAAGATCACCTCGACCGTCTTCCCCGACGGCAGGAACGGCTGGCCCGCGGGCACCGGCAAGGCCCGCACGGCAGGGGACTTCGTCCTCTCCGCCAACGGCGTTCCGGACGTCACCTGGTACGGCTACTACACCGACTGGGACCCGGAGGTGAAGAGCACCACCGTTGCCGCCGGTGCTTCGTTCACGGCGAAGCTCACGCCGCCCGGCGCGGGCCCGCACTTCGTCTACGCCTTCAGTCAGGACGCTGCCGGGAACCGGTCCGACACCACTGTGTACCAGTTCTACGCGGCCCGCACGGAAGCGGCGGACGGGCCGCACGACCTCAACGGGGACGGCCTCCGCGACATATGGAGCAGCGATCTCTTCGGCAGCCTCCTGACCTACACCGGCCAGGGAAACGCGAAGTTCTCCGCGACGGTCGGCTCCGCCAAGTCCTTCACCGGCTCACAGGTCGCCACCTTGGGCGACTGGAACGGTGATGGTTACAACGACATGCTCAGCCTCGAGCAGCGGACCGGTGCGGACCGCAAGACGCTGTGGATCTACAAGAACAAGGACGGCCAGGGCACCGTCGGCAATCCCACCGAGTTGAAGGCGCGGGACACGGGCGGGGTCGGGTACTGGTCCGAAGCCGACCAGATCATCGCCCCCGGCAACCTCGACGGCAACGAACTCCCGGACATCCTCGTCAAGCGCAAGAACCAGCTCTGGGCCTACTTCAACACCTTCAACGGCATCCTGCCGACGCCGGTGCTCGTCGGCGGCACCGACTGGGACAAGTACACGGTCATCGCCCCCGGCGACCTCAACGGTGACAAGGTCCCCGACCTGTGGCTGAGGGATAACGCCACCGGTGACGTCCTGCGTACCTACGGGAAGAAGAGCCTGGACCCGAACCAGGCGGTCGACCTGGCCACCTGGGGCACCCAGACCCGAACGAAGGTCGGCTCCGGTATGAGCCAGGCCGCCTATCCGCAGGCCGGTTCGTCCGGCGATCTCAATGGTGACGGCGTCCCCGACCTGTGGGCCCGTCAGGCCGACAACACGATGGTCGGCCGGCCCGGCCAGCTGGCCGCCGACGGCAAGAGCGTGAGCTCCTTCGGCTCGCAGTTCGAGATCGACGGCGTACCCGGCGCGCGCATTCCTTCCGGCACCACCCTGACCTCGGGCCAGGAGTTCTCCAGCGGCAACGCCAAGCTGCGGATGCAGGCCGACGGCAACCTCGTGATGCTGAGCAAGGGCGACAAGCAGCTCTGGGCCACGGGAACCGGGGGCAACCCGGGCGCCACGGCACGCATGCAGAGCGACGGCAGCTTCGTCGTCGTCACGGCCGACGCCAGGAAGACCCTGTGGAGCAGCAACACCAAGACACCGTCTGCGTACGCGGTGCTCCAGCCTCGTGGCGTGCTCGTGCTCTACGGCCCCTCCGGGCAGAGCCTGTGGACCAGCGGCACCCAGAGCCGTCCGGACTACAACGGTGACGGCTACACCGACGTGGCCGCCCGGGACGTCAACGGTGACCTGTGGATCTACTCGGGCACCGGCGGTACGGGCACCGGCACGCTCGGCAGCCGCTACTTCGTGGGCAACGGCTTCTGGCGTGACTACTGGACGAACATCTACACCGCCGACCTCAACAACGACGGACACACCGACCTCGTCGTGCGCACTCAGGTCGGGGAGCTGTACCTGTTCCCGGGTACCGGCCGAGGTGGAGCCGAACCGTTCGGCAACCGCACCCTGATCGGCACCGGCTGGAACATGTACGCGGACCTCGGCTTCGGCGATATGAACGGTGACGGTCGCACCGACCTCATCGCCCGTGGCGGCGACGGCAACCTGTGGGTCTACCCCCACACCGGCGGTATCGGCACCGAAACCCTCGGCAGCCGGGTCTTCGTCGCTGACGGCTGGTGGACCGACCACTGGAAGAACATCCGGTTCGCCGACCTCAGCAACGATCAGAAGGTCGACATCGTCGGGCAGACCGTTGACGGCAATCTCCACCTCTACGCGAACACGAGCAACGGCGAGGGCGCCATCAGCTTCGGCCCCCGCACGTTCCTCGGCGACGGCTGGTGGCCCGGCATCTGGAACCCCTATCCCACCGACCTCAACAGTGACGGCAGGCCGGAGTACACCGGCGTGACCAGTAACGGGGAGCTCTTCGACTTCCTGGACACCGGCAGGACCCTGGTCGGTACCGGCTGGAACGGATACGACCTGGCCCTCTGATCCGGGCCGATTGTTGAGAGGGGGGTGAGGTCCCATGGGGGACCTCACCCCCCTCTTCCGTTCCGCACGACCTTGTCGGCTCCGGTTGTCAGTGGCGGTGGTTACGGTCGCCGTATGTGGAAGTCTCCGAAGGCGCGCAACCCGCTGTCCGTCCTGGCCGACGATCCCCAAGGGCGTTCCCTGAGGCTCGAGTTGCCCGCCGGTGGGCTCATCGATGTGCCCGGACGGCGGGGGTGGTGGCGGGAGGCCGCGCCGTTGCTGTGGGTGTCCGACGAGGCCGTGGGGGTCGGGGCGCTGGCCGCGCACCGGACTCCCGCGCTCGCAGCCGCCGGGCTACAGGCCGTGTTGCTCCAGGGGCGGCGCGGGCTGGAACGGTGGTGGCAGGAGCGGGAGTTCGAGCCGGAGCGGATGTCCGACCCCGACGACCACCACGTCGAGCCGGTGCTGCGCGAGTTCTGGAGCGCGGTGTTGCCCGACCCCGAGGAGGGGGCGGAGGGGGAGGAGCTCATCGCCCCCTTCGGTCGGGACTGGCCCGGGCTCGCGGAGCCGGGGCCCGAGGGCGGGGCGGATCCGGACGCCGTGGCCCGTGCGCTCGCGGACGGGCTGATCGCGAGCGGCTTCCTGCCGAGCCCGCGGCTCGCGCTGGTCCCCGCGGTCCGCGGGGCCGACGTACCGACCGCGATGGGCTGGTGCGGTCCGACCAACCACGAGAACGACACCGCCCTCATCAGCACGGTCCTGCGCTCCTGGGAGGACCGCTTCGGCGCCCGCGTCGTCGCCCTCGGCTTCGACGAGCTCCACGTGTCCGTCGCGGCCCCGCCGCGTACGGCCGCCCACGCGCTCCCCGTCGCGGCGGAGCACTTCGCCTTCTCGCCCGACAACATCTGGCAGGGCTCCGGCAGCATCCGCGCCTACGCCGACGAGGCGGTCACCGGCAGCAACCACTGGGGATTCTGGTGGGACTGAGACGGGCGGGCGCAGGTCACGCACGCGGGACGCGTACGACACCCTCCTGGATGACCGTCACGGCCAGCCGGCCGTCCTGCGTCCAGATGCGGGCCTGGCCGAGGCCCCGGCCCGCGGCCGCCGAGGGCGACTCCTGGTCGTACAGCAGCCACTCGTCCGCGCGGAAGGGCCGGTGGAACCACATGGCGTGGTCCAGCGAGGCGCCGACCACGTCGCCCACCGCCCAGCCGCCCCGCCCGTGCGCGAGCAGCACCGAGTCCAGCAGGGTCATGTCGGAGACGTAGGTGGCGAGGCAGGTGTGCAGCAGTGGATCGTCGCTGTCCAGCTTGCCGGCCGTACGGAACCACACCTGCGAGCGCGGCTCCACCGGCTCGCCGATGCTGCCCCAGGGCGGGGTCGTGGCGTAGCGCAGGTCCACCGCCTCCCGCGTCTCGATCAGCCGCTCCACCGTGCCGGGGTCGCGGAAGATCTCGCGGTACGCGGGCAGCGACTCGGCCGCGGTGGGCAGGGACTCCGGGTCCGGGGCGGACGGCATGGCGACCTGGTGGTCGAGGCCGTCCTCGTACTTCTGGAAGGACGCGGAGAGGTGGAAGATCGGCTGGCCGTGCTGGACGGCGACGACCCGGCGCGTGGTGAAGGAGCGCCCGTCACGGATCCGGTCCACCGAGTAGACGATCGGCGCGGAGGTGTCCCCGGTGCGCAGGAAATACGAGTGCAGCGAGTGCGCGGTGCGGTCCGCGGGGACGGTCCGGCCGGCCGCGACCAGGGCCTGGGCCGCGACCTGGCCGCCGAAGACGCGCGGTACCAGCGAAGGCCGGCTGGTACCGCGGAAGATGTTCTCCTCGATCTGCTCGAGGTCGAGCAGATCGAGGAGCGTCGTCAGTGCGTCGTTCATGGGGGAAGGGTAGGTGCCCCGTGTTTCGTGTCCGGGGCCCTTACAGGCCCATGGACTTGGCGATGATGGACTTCATGATCTCGCTGGTGCCGCCGTAGATGCGGTTCACGCGGTTGTCGGCGTACAGGCGGGCGATCGGGTACTCGTTCATGTAGCCGTAGCCGCCGTGCAGCTGGAGGCAGCGGTCGATGACGCGGTGCGCGACCTCGGTGCAGAACAGCTTGGCGGAGGCGGCCTCGGCCGGGGTCAGCTCGCCGGCGTCCAGGGCCTCCAGGGCGCGGTCGGAGACGGCCTGCGCGGCGTCCACCTCGGCCTGGCAGGCGGCCAGTTCGAACTTGGTGTTCTGGAAGTGCGCGACGGGCTTGCCGAAGACGGTGCGCTCCGTGACGTACTGCTGGGCGAACCGGACGGCCGCGGCGGCCTGGGCGTACGCGCCGAAGGCGATGCCCCAGCGCTCGGAGGCCAGGTTGTGGCCGAGGTAGTAGAAGCCCTTGCCCTCCTCGCCGAGCAGGTCCTCGACCGGGACCTTCACGTCGACGAACGCCAGCTCGGCGGTGTCGGAGGTCTTCAGGCCCAGCTTGTCCAGCTTGCGGCCGATGGAGTAGCCCTCGGACTTGGTGTCCACGGCGAAGAGGGAGATGCCGAAGCGGCGGTCCTCGGCCGACGGGGCGGAGGTACGGGCGCAGACGATCACGCGGTCGGCGTGGACGCCACCGGTGATGAAGGTCTTGGAGCCGTTGAGGACGTAGTGCGTGCCGTCCTCGGAGAGCTTGGCGGTGGTCTTCATGCCCGCGACGTCGGAGCCGGTGCCCGGCTCGGTCATCGCGAGGGCCCACATCTCCTCGCCGGAGACGAACTTCGGCAGGAAGCGCTTCTTCTGCTCGATGTCGGCCAGCATCTTGATGTAGGGGAGCGCGAGCAGCACGTGCACGCCGGAGCCGCCGAAGTTGACGCCCGCGCGCGAGGTCTCTTCGTAGAGGACGGCCTCGAACTTGTGGGTGTCCAGGCCCGCGCCGCCGAACTCCTCGGGCACGTTGATCCCAAAGACGCCCAGCTCGCCGAGCTTGTAGTAGAAGTCGCGCGGCGCCTGACCGGCTGCGAACCACTCGTCGTAGACCGGGACGACCTCGGCCTCGATGAAGGCGCGGATGGTCTCGCGGAATGCTTCGTGGTCCTCGTTGAAAACGGTACGGCGCACAGCCGGCTCCCTTCGGTCGCGGCGGTCCGCCGCCATGCCTAAGCGCTTGCTCAGGCTAAGTTACCGGCCAGTCAAACTGGCTGTCCAGAGTGGAGGCGCCAAAGAAAGGGTGGGGTGGCTCACCCCCGGCCCCCCGGCGACGGCCCCGGCGGATGGGGTTCGTCCGCCGCCATGGTGGCCGGAATGCGCTCAAGAATGCCTCGTTCGTGGTCTCACGTACCGATTCGCTCTGCCCTAATCTGCCCGGCATGCCACTTTTCCGGAGAGCGAAAAAGGCCGGCGCGGATGTGGGCGGGGGACCGGAGTCATCGCCGGTGCCACCGTGGTGCGCGTGGTTTAGCCCCGCCGACTGGCACGTCTTTGAGGCACTGCTGAGCGATGTCTTCCTGGACGGGAACACGAGCGGGCCGCCCATGCGCTTCGGGGAGCACCGCCACCTCTCGCTCGCCGCCGAGGGCCGGGCCGGCGCACCGCTGGACCTCGCGGAGATAGCCGAGCTGGTCCGCGCGCTGCCGCACGCGAAGTGGCGGTCGGCCACCGTCTCCTTCCTGAACCAGAAGCAGCGGCTCGCCGAGCGCCGGCGCGAACTGGAACGCGCGGGCTTCGCCGAGGTCCGCAACCTGCTCATGCCGAGGCTGGTGACCGTCGGCGCGGTGACGGAGCGCAACGCGCTGGCGGTCGCCCTCACCGAGGAGCTCGCGGCCGTCGTGGTGATCCAGGTGGGCGGCTCCCTCTCCGCACCCGTCCTGCCGGAGCAGTTCGACTCCTGGCAGGTGGACGGCTCCGAGGTCTGGGCCGCGGCCATGGCCAACCTCGCCGCCGCGCCGGTCTCGCTCCAGTACAACGACGACGAGAACCCGCTGGTGAACGTAGAGGCCGACGGCGGATGGACCTCCACCCACCTGCTGCGGGCCGCCGACCTGATCGACCGCCCGGCCCCGCTCGGCATCCTCGCGATGGTCCCCTTCCACGGTCACCTGATGCTGTGGGCCGTGGAAGGCCCGGAACTGCACACCTGCGTGATCGCCTACGGCCCGCTCGTGCGGCAGATGTGGGAGGACGCCCCGGAGGAGTACCGGCTGAGCTCGCGCCTGCTGTGGATCGGGGAGGACGGGATCGAGTCGATCGGGGTCGAGCCGGCCCCGCCCCGCAGCAAGCAGCCCGGGGTGATCACCGGTTCCGCCCGCTTCCTGCAGATGCTCGCCTCTTTCCGCCCGCCGGACGACTACCCGGGCTGAGCGGGCCCGCGGTCGGTGGTCCGCAGCGCGAACCACAGCTCCATCCGTACGTCCGGGTCGTCCAGGTCCCGGTCCAGCAGCTCTGCGGCGCGGCCGACGCGCTGACGGACGGTGTTGCGGTGGACGCCGAGGGCCGCGGCCGTGCGGTCCCAGTTGCCGTGGTGGGCCAGCCAGCCGCGCAGGGTCTGCCGCAGGGCGGGGGAGAGCGGTTCCAGCAGGGCCTCGGCATGGGCGCGCGCCTCGGCCTCGCCGACCAGGCCCGCGAAGCCGGGGTCGGTGTGGTGCGCCAGCGGGGTACGGGCCGCCTCCGCGCGCTGCAGGGCCCGCGCGGCCTGGGCGCCGGCCGTGGCCAGGGCGTCGGGCACGGACGGCGCGGCCGGTGCGCTCACCCCGAGCCGCCAACCCGGCTGTGCGGCGGGCTCCCGGTCCGTGAGCAGCCGTGCGCCGTCCTCGTGCGGGTCCAGCAGTACGGTGCCCAGCGCGGCCGCGAGGGCCTGCGGGTCCCCGGATCCGCGGGCGTGGACGGCGTACCAGGGCCCGGCCGCCAGGGCCGCGGCCGGATTCCCGTCGAGGAGCAGCCGGGTCAGGGCCGCCGCCTCCGCCCCGGCGGGCCGCTCGGCGGTGAGCAGCGTCAGCAGTACGGCGGCCACCGATGCCACGGTGTGGTCGCCGGGTGCGCGGGTCGGGGTCGCCGTGCCCAGGGCCGCCCGGCCGGCCAGGGCGTAGGCGGCCAGGTGGTGGCCGCCCGCCCGGTCCGTGGCGGTGGCGGGCCCGCCCTCGCGGCCGACCCGGGTCAGCAGCGCGGCCAGGGCCTCCCGCGCCGGAGCCGGCAGCTCCGGGCCGGCAGCCCGGCCGCCCGGCCACAGGGCCACCGACCCGCCCAGGCTCGCCGCGAGCCGGGCCAGCACCGCCGGGACCGGGTCGGGTCGGGCCGCCGCCGCGGCCAGGGCCTGCTGGGCCTCGGTGACCCGGCGCAGCTCTCGGGTCCGGGCCTCCGCCATCAACCGCCCCACCGCGCGGGCGACCGCCGAGAAGGGGGTCCGCGGCGGTACCTCCAGCAGCGGCAGCCCGTGCCGCGCACAGGCCTCGGCCAGCGCGGTCGGGACCTCCTCGTGCACCGGGGCCACGCCGAAGCCGAGGGCCGCCGCCCCGGCCCCGGCCAGCCGGGCCACGTAGCCGTCGGGGTCGTCGGCGGGACCCGCCCCGGCGGTCAGCAGCAGCTCGCCGCCGAGCAGGTACGGGGAGGGGTCGGGCATCTCGGAGGCGTGCACCCCGTGCACCCCGGCCGTGGCCGGCCCGGCCAGGTGGCGCAGGCCCAGTTCCCGATCGCCGAGCAGCGCGGCGAGGGGCACCGGCGGGGTGAGCGGCTCCCCGGCGGGGCCGTTGCCGTACTCCGGATCGCGGGGATCGCGGGGATCGCGGAGATCACGGGGATCACGGGGAGGGCCGGGCATGGATGCTCCGTACATTTCGACTCCATCAGATGGATGGAACGTACACTCCCCACCCCTGGGTCGCCCGCTTACGCTCGAAGTACCGCACACGTCAGGCCAGAGAAAGAGGCACAGCCATGAGCACGCAGCCGCGCGGCCCCGTCGACTCCTCCCGCATCCCGCGCTACGCGGGCCCGGCGACCTTCGCCCGTCTGCCCCGCCTCGACGAGGTCGGCTCCGCCGACGTCGCCGTCGTCGGCGTGCCCTTCGACTCCGGCGTGTCCTACCGCCCCGGCGCCCGCTTCGGCGGCAACGCCATCCGCGAGGCCTCGCGCCTGCTGCGCCCGTACAACCCGGCCCAGGACGCCTCCCCGTTCGCGCTCGCCCAGGTCGCCGACGCCGGTGACATCGCCGTGAACCCCTTCAACATCAACGAGGCCGTCGAGACGGTCGAGGCCGCCGCCGACGAGCTGCTCGGCGCCGGCTCCCGCCTGATGACCCTGGGCGGCGACCACACCATCGCCCTGCCGCTGCTCCGCTCCGTCGCGAAGAAGCACGGCCCGGTCGCGCTGCTCCACTTCGACGCGCACCTGGACACCTGGGACACGTACTTCGGCGCCGAGTACACCCACGGCACCCCGTTCCGCCGCGCCGTCGAGGAGGGCATCCTCGACACCGAGGCGCTCTCCCACGTCGGTACCCGCGGCCCGCTGTACGGCAAGCAGGACCTCGACGACGACGCCAAGATGGGCTTCGGCATCGTCACCTCGGCCGACGTCTACCGCCGCGGCGCCGACGAGGTCGCCGACCAGCTGCGCCAGCGCATCGGCGACCGCCCGCTGTACATCTCCATCGACATCGACGTGCTCGACCCGGCGCACGCGCCCGGCACCGGCACCCCGGAGGCGGGCGGCATGACCTCCCGCGAGCTGCTGGAGATCATCCGCGGTCTGTCCTCCTGCAACCTCGTTTCCGCCGACGTCGTCGAGGTCGCCCCGGCGTACGATCACGCCGAGATCACCTCGGTCGCGGCCTCGCACACCGCGTACGAGCTGACCACGATCATGTCGCGACAGATCGCGCAGGCGAAGGGCAAGTAAGCGAAGTGACGCACGACCACGACCTGGTACTCCGTCCCACCGAAGCCCAGAAGACGGCCGCGCTCGCGCCGCCGCCGGGCCGGACGGGCGGGGACCTGGTCGTGGAAACGCTGCGCTCGCTCGGCGCGAACACCGTCTTCGGCCTGCCCGGCCAGCACGCGCTCGCCCTCTTCGACGCGGTCGGCCGCTCCGACCTGCGCCTCGTGGGGCTGCGTACCGAGAACAACGCGGGCTTCGCGGCCGACGCCTACGGCCGGATCACGGGCGAGGCGGTGCCGCTGCTGCTCTCCACCGGACCGGGCGCGCTGATGGCGCTGCCCGCCCTGGCGGAGGCGGCGGCCGCCTCCGCCCCGGTCCTCGCGATCTCCTCCCAGGTCCCGGTGGCGGGCCTCGGCGGCGGGCGGCGCGGGCACCTGCACGAGCTGCGGGACCAGTCGGCGTCCTTCCGGGACGTGGTGAAGTCCGTCCACACGGTCCGCACCCCCTCCCAGATCCCCTCCGTGATCGCCGAGGCCTGGGAATCGGCCCTGACCGCCCCGCACGGCCCGGTGTTCGTCGAGATCCCCGAGGACGTGCTGCGGGCGGAGACGGTCATCCCGCAGGTCACGGGCGTGGACGCGACCCCGCACGAGCTCGCGCCGCGGCCCGAGCTCACCGCGCTCGCCGCCCACTGGCTGGAGAACGCCACCCGCCCGGTGATCATCGCGGGCGGCGGGGTCGTCCGCTCCGACGCGGCGGGCAAGCTGAAGCAGCTCGCCGAACGGCTGAACGCGCCCGTCGTCACCACCTTCGGCGGCAAGGGCGCCTTCCCCTGGACCCATCCGCTCTCCCTCCAGTCCTGGCTGGAGGACCGCCACATGACGGACTTCCTGGAGGACGCGGACGTCCTGCTGGTGGTCGGCTCGGGCCTCGGCGAGCTCTCGTCGAACTACCACACCTTCTTCCCGACGGGCCGGGTCGTCCAGATCGAGGCGGACCTCGGCAAGCTGGAGTCCAACCACGCCGGCCTCGGCATCCACGCGGACGCCCGCCTCGCGCTGCAGGCCCTGCTGGAGACGGTGTCCGAGCGCGCGGACCCCTCCGCCCCGGAGCGCGTGCGCCTGGTCCTCGCGGACATCGCGGCCCGCCTCGACACCCAGGACGTGGCCCTCGAACAGGAACTCCTCGGCTCGATCCGGGCCGCGCTCCCGGCCCGCTCCCCGTCCTTCTGGGACATGACGATCCTGTCCTACTGGGCCTGGTCCGCCTTCGACCCCAAGCACCCCAACACCATGCACTCGGCCCAGGGTGCGGGCGGCCTCGGCTACGCCTTCCCGGCAGCCCTCGGTGCGTGCGTGGCGGAACCGGACACCCCGGTGCTGGCGGTGTCCGGCGACGGCGGCGCGATGTACTCCGTCGCGGACCTGGCCACGGCGAAGCAGCACGACCTCGACGTCACCTGGCTGATCGTGGACGACGGCGGCTACGGCATCCTGCGCGAGTACGGTTGCGAGGCCGGCACCGAGCTGGCCGGCCCCGACTTCGTGGCCCTGGCCCGGTCCTTCGGAGTTCCGGCCTCCACCACCACCCCGGAGTCCTTGAAGGACGACCTGAAGAACGCCCTCGGCACTCCGGGGCCGTCGGTACTCCTGCTTTCGGCCAAGCTCAAGATGTTCGCCCCGACTCACCTCTAGGCCCCGCCCGGGCGACTCGTAGGGTGTGGAAGATCAGGTCCGAGGTGGGTAACGAGGGGGAACGGTGTCATTCGAGCAGGAATGGGCCCAGCAGAAGCAGGCCACGGCCGCCGACTCGTCGCCGCAGATGCGACTGAACCAGGTCCCCACCGACCCCGGAGGCTCCACGCCGCCCGGGTACGGCGTGCTGGCGACGGCGCCGCCCGAGAAGAAGAAGGCGGCCAACACCATCGAGAACGTCCTGCAGCCCGGCACCACGAAGGCGGCGGACGCGGCCGACGAGCCGACGAAGAGCGCGGTCAAGGCCTTCAGCGGCTGGGACACGGCGACGGGCCTGTCGAAGGCGCACACGCACTGGGACGACCAGGTGAAGCGCCTGATGGCACGGCTGGACTCGGAGAAGACGGGCCTGCGCGGGGCTTCGACGCTCCTGTCCGGAACCGATCAGCTGACGGGCAGCAGCTTCCAGCCGGTGCAGTCCAAGGTCACCGGACTCCGCTAACAGGTCACACGGCTCTACCAGGGGGAGACATGCCGAACTACGCCGAGGTCATGCAGACGGACCTCTCCGCGCTCACCACCGCCGCCGACGGCTGGAAGGCCATGGCGACGCAGCTCAAGACCATGGAGGACGTCTACAAGGACGAGGTCCAGAGCGTCTCCGCGGGCAACGGCTGGCTGGGCTCCAGCCAGCAGGCCGCCGCCACCCAGTCCGCCATGACGCGCCAGGAGTACGGAGCCGCGCAGAAGGAAGCCCTGGCCATGGAGTCGCTGCTCCGCGACGCGCACGCCCGGTTCACGGACCTCAAGGCCCGCGTGGTGTCGGCCGTCGCGGAAGCCAAGGAAGCCGGGATGAAGGTCTCGGAGCACGGCGTCGCGAGCTACGACTTCTCCAAGGCCGACCCGGCCAGCGTGAACGCCATCCGCCACGATCCCGACCTCCCGGAGATCGAGCGGTCCTGGACGAGCCGGATCGGTGACTCGGTCAAGGCGATCACGGAGTTCGACCAGGACGTCAAGACGGCCCTGCTGAACGCGTCGGGGGCCGACGGGACCGCGATGTTCGGCTTCAACTCCAAGCCCGTGAACGACGTCGAAGCCGTGGAGGCGCTGGCCCTCACCCAGAAGATCCGCGACGGCAAGGCCTCGCCGGAGGAGCTGCGGCACTACAACGACGTCCTCAAGCAGAACTCCGGGGACCCGCACTTCGGCGAGGCGTACCTGCACGCGTTGGGTGCGAAGGACACCCTGCTGCTGGCGGACCAGATGAACCTGGCGTCCAACGAGCGTGGCACGTCGGCTGCCGACAAGAAGCTCTACGAGTCGATCAATTCCGGCCTCGCGGGGACGATCGCCTCGGGCACCAAGGACCCGGACAGCTACGCCTACAAGCCGTTCGTCAACGGGCTCAAGGAGCAGGGCCCCGAGCTGGTCGCCAAGGGCCTGCGGCCCACGTACGGCTACCAGGCCCTCGTCACGGTGATGGCGAACGGCAGCGGCTACGGCAAGCAGTTCCTCAACGACCTCGGCGACGGCATGATCGAGGCCGAGAAGTCGAAGCCGCACATGTACGACCACGCATGGGACTCCCAGCGCCCGAACCTGGTCTCCGACCCGCTGGACGGCCTGCTGGGCATCATGGCCAAGGACCCGGAGTCGGCGACGTACTTCCTCGACCCCGAGGCGCCGGGCAACAAGAACGAGCACCTGAAGTACATGCTCAGCGACCGCGACATGCCCGACCCCTGGATCTCGACCGGCGTCGGACAGCCGATCGAGATGGACGGCGACAAGACGGCGGGCCTGGGTGCGGCCATCCAGGCGGCGGCCACGGGCCACACGGACGGCGAGAAGCTGGGCCCGCCGGGACCCCACACCGAGGGCCAGGCGCGCGTGATGCACGAGGCGATCCAGCTGCTCGACGCCGATATGAAGGGCGACGAGTTCAAGGAGGACCTTCAGGGCCTGCAACAGCCGATGGCGAAGGCGCTGGTCGACTACGTGGCCGACACCCACGAGATCCTCGGCGGCCAGAACTCCGACCTGGGCATGATCGGTGGTAGCGACTCGATCCACGGTTCGGGCGACAAGGCCCAGATCGCGGTCGGCCAAGGCAGCCTGATCCGCGTGATGCGCGGCATCGCCGACGACGGCCCGTCCTACGCCCTGCTGGTCGAGGCGGAGCGGGCGTACTCGGCCGAGCAGCTCGCGACCGCCGCCCCGTACAAGGGCGACCTGCACGGTGTGAGCGCTGACTGGGACAACCGTGCCCATGGCATCGGCGCGGCCAGCGGCGCGCTCAACGGCATCGGGGCCGACGTCTACAAGGACAAGGAAGACGACCAGACCCAGTGGGCGGAAGGTACGTCCGAACACACGGCTGCCGTTGCGAACGGGCTCATCGGCGAGATTCCGGTCGTGGGGACGGTCGGTGGCTCACTGATCGACTCGCTCAAGTACGAGTGGGTCGAAGGCGTCAAGGACGAGGCCGAGGAGCAGAGCAAGAAGGAGTCCAGCAAGAACTACGCAGCGGGCGTGGAGGGGACCAACGAAATGTTCGATGTGTGGGGTCGCCAGCGGAATGTCGGCGGTGACCCCGCGTTCACTCACGCCAAGAACGAAGCCGGCGAGGGGTTCACCTCGGGACGGGATGCAGCTCGTGCACACCTCATGCCGTGACGTGATCAAGACCCTCGGACGTTCGGCGGCCGCGCTCGTCTGTGTGGCGGCGCTGGCTTCGTGCGCCTCGGGCGAGTCCGAGGCGGAGGCTGACCTGTGCGGGATCAGCGCCTCTTCGGAGGAAGAAGCGCTCGTGCGGGAGATCCTCGGCACCGCGGACTTCGAGACGAAGACCTACAAGTCCAAGAGCGTGCTGGCGGACAAGGTGAAACGGGCATTGCCGGGCATGCGGCCGGGCAAGAATTCGTACTTCAACGCCGCATGCCGCTACCGGGTGGAAGACGAGCATCGCGCCGTCAGTGCGACCTTCTCCTTCGGCTGGTCCCCTCGGGTGCCCCCCGGGCCCCCTTCCGACGGAGTGTCCTACGAACTGAACGGCGCGAGCGGTGTCACGAGCGGGTCCAACTCCACGCTGCTCGTCCAGTGCGATCTGCCTGGTGAACTCGGAGCGCAGTCGCGGAACGTGTGGTTCTCGGCGGACGCCCATTTCTCATTCACCCCGGCCACCGGGACGGATGTGGTGGACCAGGCGGGTAAGGACCGGCGAATGACCCTCACCTACCTCATGGCCCGCCGGGTCACCGACGCGCTCGGTTGCGAGAACGAGCCGCTGGAGAAGCCCCCCGTGGTGAAGCCGCTGCCCGCCCCCTGACCGCCGCCGCGGCCCGGGGCTCCGGTCACGGCCCGGGCCGCTCGTCGTCGTTCTCGTAGGGGTGGAGCAGGAGGCTGATCACGGCCGCCCCGACCGCAGTCGCCAGCCGGGTTCCCCCGCTGTCGGTCACCAGGCTCACGACCTTCGCCGCGACCAGCGCGATGAGGAAGGCGGTGACGAACGGGACGACGGTACGGGCGGTCCGCTGCACGAAGGTGTGGTCGGTCGGTTGCTCGGGGGTGCTCATGGCCCTGGTCCCTTCGGTCCCGCCGCCCCGGTCGGCGGTCGGCATCGGCTCTGCTTCCAGCATCGGGAGCGCGGCCCGGAACGCCCAGATCCGGAAGGTCGGGACTTGACAGGTGTCGGCAGCTCCCATTCACCTCCGCCGCGCCGCCGCCCCCACCCCGGTCGGACGCGGTCCGCGCGCCCCCGCCGTACGGCAGTGCGATTGTTGCGGCGGGATGAAATCCGCCGGTCGGGGCGTTGCCGCTTCCGGCAGGACTGGACGAACGGGGAGGCTTCACGTGGCGGCGGCAGAGACAGCGACCGGGGAGAAACAGGGCTGGGGCAGGCGGCTGGCGGCCTACACCTGGCGGTACAGGACCAATGTGCTGCTCGCGCTCGGCTCCTCGCTGGCCGGCATGGCCGTCATGGCGGTCGTCCCGCTGGTCACCAAGGTGATCATCGATGACGTCATCGGGGACGAGACCAAGCCCATGGCGCCCTGGGCCGGCATGCTCATAGCCGCGGCCCTGCTGGTGTACGTACTGACCTACATACGCAGGTACTACGGCGGGCGGCTCGCCCTCGACGTGCAGCACGACCTGCGCACCGACATGTACAGCACCATCGCCCGCCTCGACGGGCGGCGGCAGGACGAGCTGAACACCGGCCAGGTCGTCGGTCGCGCCACCAGCGACCTCCAGCTGATCCAGGGCCTGCTCTTCATGCTGCCCATGACGATCGGGAACTTCCTGCTCTTCGGGATGTCCCTCGGGATCATGCTCTGGCTCTCGCCGCTGCTGACCCTCGTTGCCCTGCTCATGGCCCCCGCCCTGTGGTTCATCGCCAAGCGCAGCCGCACGAAGCTGTTCCCCGCCACTTGGTGGGCCCAGGGCCAGGCCGCCGCCGTGGCGACCGTCGTCGACGGGGCCGTGACCGGTGTCCGCGTCGTCAAGGGCTTCGGCCAGGAGGAGCAGGAGACCGGCAAGCTGCGCGAAGCCGGCCGCCGGCTGTTCGCCGGGCGGATGCGGACCATCCGGCTCAACTCGCGCTACACCCCCGCCCTCCAGGCCGTCCCCGCCCTCGCCCAGGTCGCCATGCTGGCCCTCGGTGGCTGGATGGCCACCAACGGTCAGGTCACCCTCGGCACCTTCGTCGCCTTCTCCACCTACCTCGCCCAGCTCGTCGGACCCGTCCGCATGCTGGCCATGGTCCTCACCGTCGGACAGCAGGCCCGGGCCGGCGTGGAGCGCGTGTTCGAGCTCATCGACACCGAGCCCGAGATCCACGAGGGCACCCACGAGCTGCCCGCCGGCGCGCCCGCCACGGTCGAGTTCGACGACGTCCGCTTCGGCTACGACCCCGAGCGGCCCGTCCTCGACGGGTTCTCGCTCTCCGTGGCGCAGGGCGAGACCGTCGCCGTCGTCGGCTCCTCGGGCAGCGGCAAGTCCACCGTCGCGCTCCTGCTGCCCCGGTTCTACGACGCCGACGGCGGCGCCGTCCGCGTCGGCGGCCACGACGTGCGCGAGCTGACGTACGACTCCCTGCGCGGCGCGATAGGCCTGGTCCCCGAGGACTCCTTCCTCTTCTCCGACACCATCCGCGCCAACATCGCCTACGGACACCCCGGCGCCACCGAGGAACAGATCGAGGCCGCCGCCCGCGCAGCCCAGGCCGACGGGTTCGTCCGGGACCTGCCCGCCGGGTACGACACCAAGGTCGGCGAGCAGGGGCTCACCCTCTCCGGCGGCCAGCGCCAGCGCATCGCCCTCGCCCGCGCCATCCTCACCGACCCCCGGCTGCTGCTCCTCGACGACGCCACCTCCGCCGTCGACGCCCGCGTCGAGCACGAGATCCACGAGGCCCTGCGCTCCGTCATGGCGGGCCGGACCACCCTGCTGATCGCCCACCGCCGCTCCACGCTCGCGCTGGCCGACCGGATCGCCGTACTCGACCGCGGGCGGCTCGCCGACATCGGCACGCACGAGCAGCTCGAGGGCCGGTCCGCGCTCTACCGCAGGCTGCTCACCGACCCGGACGCGCTCGGCGCCGCCTCGCCGCGGACCCCGGACGCCCGGGTGATGACCGAGTTCGAGCGCGAGCTCGACCGGGACCTCGAACGCGGCATCGAGCTCGAGGCCGAGATCGACTCGGAGCCCGTCAACGCCAAGCGCCGGGTCGCCGGCGGGGTCACCCCCGAGCTCTGGCGCCGCCAGGACGAGCCCGACACCGCCCCCGGCGTCCCCGTTCCCGGCGCCGCACCCGCCGCGGGCGGCGCGCCCGGAGCCGGGCATTCCATGGCCGGGTCCGTCTCCGGCATGCCCGCCACCCCCGAACTGCTCGCGCAGGTCGCCGCGCTGCCGCCCGCCGACGACCTGCCCGAGGTGGACGAGACCCGCGCCGCGGCCGCCGAGGAGAGCTACGGCCTGCGCCGCCTGCTCCGCGGGTTCTGGGCGCCGCTCGCCATCAGCCTCGGCCTCGTCGCCGCGGACGCGGGGGCCGGACTGCTGCTGCCGATCCTGATCCGGCACGGCATCGACCAGGGCGTGGAGCAGGCCGTGCTCGGCGCCGTATGGGCGGCCGCCGGGCTCGCCCTCGCCGTCGTCGTCGCGCAGTGGGCCGCTCAGTTCGCCGAGACCCGCATGACGGGCCGGACCGGCGAGCGCGTGCTGTACGCCCTGCGCGTCAAGATCTTCGCCCAGCTCCAGCGCCTCGGACTCGACTACTACGAGCGCGAGCTGACCGGCAAGATCATGACCCGGATGACCACCGACGTGGACTCGCTGAGCTCCTTCCTGCAGACCGGGCTCGTCACCGCCGTGGTCTCCGTCTTCACCTTCTTCGGCATCCTCATCGCGCTGCTGGTCCTGGACGTCGAGCTCGCGCTGATCGTCTTCGCGACCCTGCCCGTCCTGGTCGTCGGCACGATCGTGTTCCGCCGTAGGTCGGTCGCCGCCTACGAGCTCGCCCGCGACCGGGTCAGCCTGGTCAACGCCGACCTCCAGGAGTCCGTCTCGGGCCTGCGCATCGTCCAGGCCTTCCGCCGCGAGGGCTCGGGCGCCAAGCGCTTCGCCGAGCGCAGCCACTCGTACCGCGAGGCCCGGGTCCGCGGCCAGTGGCTGATATCCGTCTACTTCCCCTTCGTGCAGCTGCTGTCCTCGGGCGCCGCGGCCGCCGTGCTGATCGTCGGCGCGGGCCGGGTGGAGGCCGGGACGCTCACCACCGGCGCGCTGGTCGCGTACCTGCTCTACATCGACCTGTTCTTCGCGCCCGTCCAGCAGCTCTCCCAGGTCTTCGACGGCTACCAGCAGGCCACGGTCGCCCTCGGCCGCATCCAGGGGCTGCTGCGCGAGCCCACCACCACCCCGCTGCCCGAGCGGCCGCGCGCACTGGAATCCCTGCGCGGGGAGATCACCTTCGAGGACGTCCGCTTCCAGTACGGGACGGCCGAGGAGCGGGGCGAGAAGGGTGAGGCCCTGGCCGGCATCAACCTGCGGATACCCGCCGGGCAGACCGTCGCCTTCGTCGGCGAGACCGGAGCCGGGAAGTCCACCCTGGTCAAGATGGTGGCCCGGTTCTACGACCCGACCTCCGGCCGGGTCACCGCCGACGGCGCGGACATAAGGGAGCTGGACCTGACGGCGTACCGCCACCGGCTGGGTGTCGTCCCCCAGGAGGCCTACCTCTTCCCGGGGACCGTCCGCGACGCCATCGCCTACGGGAGCCCCGCGGCGAGCGACGCCGAGGTGGAGGCCGCCGCCCGCGCGGTCGGCGCCCACGACATGATCGCCACCCTCGACGGCGGCTACCTGCACACCGTCGCCGAGCGCGGCCGCAACCTCTCCGCGGGCCAGCGCCAGCTGATCGCACTGGCCCGGGCCGAGCTGGTCGACCCGGACGTGCTGCTGCTCGACGAGGCCACCGCCGCCCTTGACCTGGCCACCGAAGCCCAGGTCAACCAGGCCACCGACCGGCTCGCGGGCAAGCGCACCACCCTGGTGGTCGCGCACCGGCTGACCACCGCGGCGCGCGCCGACCGGGTCGTGGTCATGGACCGCGGCCGGGTGGTGGAGGACGGCACCCACACCGAACTCCTCGCGCGCGGTGGCCGCTACGCCGAGCTGTGGCGCACCTTCGTCGGCGAGGACGAGCGCGCCGCGGCCTGAGCCGACCGCCCGTCGGAGACCGCCTTTCGGGGACGCCCCGGGATCAGAACTCGCCGAAGAGCAAGTTCCCCGGGGCGTCCTCGTCGGTGCCGGTGTAGTACTCGCGTACCGCGGCGAGCAGTTCGTCGACGGTGAGGCGGCCGTCCCCGTTCGCGTCGATGCGGCGGAAGAGCGCCTCGGTGTCGGCGGGGCTCAGCCGCGTGTCGAACACCTCCTGCGCCCGGTGGAACTCCTGCGGGCTGATGAGCCCGTCTCCGTCGGTGTCGACGATCGTCAGGATCGCGCTCATCATCGGGCGGAACGAGCGGTCGTAGGCGGGCCCGCCCTGTGCGTACAGGCGGGTCATGCCCCGCTTGTACTCCTCGGGCGTGACCTTGCCGTCCCGGTCGACGTCCAGCTCGGTGAACAGGTCCTGCCAGAAGTCGGCGAGGCCGCCCATCACGCGCTCCGCCTTGGGCGAGTCGGTCGGCTCCGCGAGGGCCGTCAGCAGCCGGGAGCCGAGCGCGATGATGTCGTCGGCGTCGATCACGCCGCTCCGGTCGGCGTCCAGGTGCGTGAAGGCGCGCGCCAGCTTGCGGTCGAGCAGGTCGTTCGTCATCTCAGGGCCTTTCACGGCTGCCGCCACCACCGGTGCGGTCACGGCGAGCGGGATATGAATCACCTAGCGTAATCGCCCGCTCGGGTGCGAACTCCCGCTGCCTTCCCGGGGGATGGTGGATGCACCCGTACGAGGGAGGTGGCCGGTGTCGGCGGGTAGGGCCCTTGCGCGCGGCAACCATCCGGAGGGTTCAGACGTCGTACGTGCGTGCGTGCATCGTGCGTACGACCGATCGGGGGACAGGGTGTTGCAGGGGTGGAGGAGGCGCGGCCGCCGGGTCGCGTCCCTGGGGGTGTTCGCAGTGGCGCTGTGGCTCTGCGCGGGCGGACTGTGCACGTCATCGGCGGCGCAGGCCGCGACGGAGGGCTGTGGGGGTCGGTTGGCCCGGACGGTGGCGTTCGAGACGGGTGAGGTGCGGGTCTACAAGAGCCGCAACCAGGCCTGCGCGATGACCGTGGCGCGGATCTCCGGCGAGCGGCGCCGGATGGCGGTGAGCATTCAGCCGCGCGGCGGCGCCCCGGTGCGCGAGGCCGGGCGGTTCGCCCGATATGCCGGGCCCGTCACCGTGGGCGCGATCAACCGCTGCGTGTATGTAAAGGGGAGCGTCGGGGCCGGATCTGCGGATTCCGGCTGGATCCTGTGCTGACGGACAGGCCCAACTGGGTCTGGTCAGTGAAGCGTTGACCCGACTAGGTTCACGGCGACCGAAGTGAACTCAAGGGGAGGGTGAATGCGCAAGACGCTCGGATGGCTGCTGTCGCTCGTGGTGCTCATCGGCACCATGGGTGCGGCCGGCTCCACGGCGCAAGCGGCCACCGCCGCACAGCCGGCGGCCGCCACGGACATCAAGGACCAGATCCTCGGCATTCCCGGGATGAGCCTGATCGAGGAGAAGCCGTACCCCGGCTACCGCTTCTTCGTACTGAACTACGAGCAGCCGGTGGATCACCGGCAGCCGTGGAAGGGCACCTTCAAACAGCGCCTGACCCTGTTGCACAAGGACGTCTCGCGGCCGTCGGTGTTCTACACCTCCGGCTACAACGTCAGCACCAATCCGCGCCGCAGCGAGCCGACGACCATCATCGACGGCAACCAGGTGTCCATGGAGTATCGATTCTTCACTCCCTCCCGGCCCGACCCGGCCAACTGGTCGAACCTGGACATCTGGCAGGCCGCCAGTGACCAGCACCGCATCTTCACCGCCCTGAAGAAGATCTACAAGAAGAACTGGCTGGCCACGGGCGCCAGCAAGGGCGGCATGACGGCGACGTACTACGAGCGCTTCTACCCGCGCGACATGGACGGTGTCGTCGCGTACGTCGCGCCCAACGACGTCGTCAACCACGAGGACTCCGCCTACGACCGGTTCTTCGCCAAGGTCGGCACCAAGGAGTGCCGCGACAAGCTGAACGCCGTCCAGCGCGAGGCACTGGTGCGCCGCGAGCCGCTGGAGGCCAAGTACGCGGTCGCCGCCGCCGAGAACGGCTGGACCTTCACCACCATCGGCGACCTCGACAAGGCCTACGAGGCCGTCGTGCTCGACTACGTGTGGGCCTTCTGGCAGTACAGCCTGCTCGCCGACTGCGCCTCGATCCCGGCCGCCGCCACCGCGAGCGACCAGCAGATCTGGGACACGATCGACGCGATCTCCGGCTTCTCGGCCTACACCGACCAGGGCCTGGAGACGTACACGCCGTACTACTACCAGGCTGGTACCCAGCTCGGCTCCCCGGACATCAAGCAGCCGCACCTGAAGGGCCTGAGCCGCTACGGCTACCAGCCGCCGCGCAACTTCGTGCCCCGCGACATCCCCATGACCTTCCAGCCGGGGGCGATGGCTGACGTGGACAAGTGGGTGCGCGACAACGCCCACCAGATGCTCTTCGTGTACGGGCAGAACGACCCGTGGGGCGCCGAGCAGTTCCGCCTCGGCTACGGGGTGCGCGACAGCTACGTGATGATCGCGCCGGGCGCCAACCACGGGGCGAACGTCGCCAAGCTGATGGACGGCGAGAAGGCCCTCGCCACCTCGAAGATCCTGCAGTGGGCCGGGGTGGCCCCGGCCGCCGCGCTCGCTGACGCGGGGAAGGCCGCGCCGCTGGCGGCGCCGGACGCGCAGCTCGACCAGCGCGACCTGGAGCGCGAGCCGCAGCTGCGGCCGTAACCGGGGATCCGAGACCCGCGGTCCGCGGGCCGGCGCCTGAGGGATCAGCGCGTCAGCCCGTGGCCCAGCGGGTAGCGGCCCGGGACCGGGACGGGGAGGCGGCCGGCCGGCCGCAGCGCCCCCGTGAGCACCCGGGCCGCCGCCCGCATCTCCACGTCCGTCCAGGAGTACGTCGCCAGCTCCGCCGCGCACTGCGACAGCCGGGCCGGGTCGTACGGGTTGCGGACCGCCAGCGAGACGACCGGCACGCCGGAGGCGACGAGGTCCGCGACCAGCGTGCGCTGCGCACTCTCGCCCTCCGGGACGTTGTACGTGCACACCAACACCGCCGCGTGACCGGCCGCAGCGGCCACGGCGCGGGCCGGCGGCACCGCCGTGGCCCGGCAGCCCAATGCGGTCAGCTCCCGGGCCAGTACGACCGTAGGGGGTCCGGTCGTACCCGTGGGGGAGACCGGGTCGGCCCCGGTGACCAGCAGGCGTGGTCCGGCCGTCGCATCGAAGGGCACCAGCCCTCGGGGATTGGCCAGCAGGGTCGTCGTGGCGGCCGCGATCGCGTCGGCGGCGTCGAGGTGCTTCTGGACGCCCACCACGGCCGCCACCTCCCGGCCCGTGGGGTACGCCTCGTCCAACAGTCCCCGCCGGGACTTCAGTTCCAGGATCCGCAGCACCGACTCCTCGAGGCGCGCCTGCGTCAGCTCGCCCGACTCGACGGCCGCCCGCACGCCGCGCTGCGCGAGGCCCAGGTCCGGCGGGTTCAACAGCTGGTCGCAGCCGGCCAGCAGGGCCAGTACCGGGACGCGGTCGTCCCCGTACTTCTGGCGGACCCCGGCCATGTCCAGGGCGTCGGTGACCACCACCCCCTCGAAGCCGAGGCGTTCGCGCAGCAGACCGGTGACGATCGGCCGGGAGAGGGTCGCCGGGTCCCCCGAGGGATCGAGCGCGGGGAAGACGATGTGCGCCGTCATGATGGCGTCCACGCCCGCCTCCACCGCCGCCCGGAAGGGCGGCTCGTCCAACTCCTCCCAGGAGGCCCGGGTGTGCCGCATCACCGGCAGCCCGACGTGGCTGTCGGTCTCGGTGTCCCCGTGGCCCGGGAAGTGCTTGGCGGTCGCGGCCACCCCGGCCCCCTGGTAGCCGCGGACCTGGGCGGCCACCAGCTCCGCCACGGCGTGCGGGTCGGAGCCGAAGGACCGGACGCCGATCACCGGATTGGCCGGGTTGACGTTGACGTCGGCCACCGGTGCGTAGTCCTGCCGGATGCCCATGGCGGCCAGCTCGGAGCCCGCGATGCGCGCGGCCCGCAGGGCGTGGGCGGTGGAGCCGGCCGCACCGAGCGCCATCGCCCCCGGGAGCAGGGTCGCGGGCTTGCCGATCCGGGCGACGGCGCCGTGCTCCTGGTCGGTGGAGAGCAGCAGGGGGATCCGGGGACCGGTGGTGAGGGCGGCCTGCTGGAGGCCGACCGAGAGCGCGGCGATCTGCTGCGGGCCGCGGGTGTTGTGGGCCCAGGCGAAGTAGATGATCCCGCCGAGGTGGTAGCGGGAGACCAGTTCGGCGGCGGTGCGCACCCCGAACGCCGCCAGGTTCTGCTCGGCGTCCGCCGGATCGGGGTCGGTCGCCGAATGCCCGTAGGCCCGTGAGACGAAGAGCTGCCCGACCTTCTCGTCGAGGCTCATCCGGTCCACGAGGGCGCGCAGCCGCGCCCGGCCGGGGCGGCGGCCCGGGGGCCGCGCGTCGTCGGGGGCGTGAGGGGGGCGCACCGCGGCGGAAGCCGCCCCGGCGGCCGTGACGGCGACCATGGCGGCTGCGGCGAGCAGGTTCCGGCGGGAGGCGTGGTACGGCACGCGCCGGACCCTACCGCTGCCGCTCGGACGGGGCCGGGCGTGTCGGCTGCGTGTCGCCCCTCCGGGGCGGGGGGCCTACCGGCCGGGGTCTGCGGGTGGGGTCGGCCGGCCGGGGTCTGCGACCGGGGCCCGGCGGCGCGGGCCGACGGGGCCGGCCGCGCGCCGGGGTGTCGCCTCGGGTGCCGAACGCGGCGGGGCGGCGTGCCGCGCGGGGCGGTTGCGTTCGGCGCCCTGCGGGGACACCCCGTCGGGGCTAGGCAGTCGCCCAGTGCTCCTGAAGGCTCCGTACGGCCTCGGTGATCGCGGGGCGCCGGGCGGCCCCGGTCCGCCACAGGGCGTACAACCGGCGTACGGGGCCCGGCTCCAGCGGTACGGCCACGGCCCCCGACGGCAGCGCGCCGGTGCCCAGCCGGGGTACGACGGCCACCCCGAGCCCGGCCGCGACCAGGGCGACGATGGTGTGGTTCTCCTCCGCGACGTGCGCGATGTCAGGTTCGAACCCGGCGGTGCGCAGGGTCCGCACCAGCCAGTCGTGGCAGACCCGGCCGGGCGGCTGGCAGACCCAGCGTTCGCCGCCGAGGTCGGAGCGCCGGATGACCCGGCGCGTGGTGAAGGGATGCCCGGCCGGTACGACCAGGTCGCAGAGGTCGTCCCCGATCACCGCCTGCTCGATGCCCTCCGGCGCGGGCAGCGGGGCGATGTCCCAGTCGTGGGCCACCGCCAGATCGGTGACCCCCCGGGCCACCAGTTCCACGGACAGGTGCGGGTCCACTTCGGTGAGCCGGACGTCCAGCGCCGGATGCCGGCGGGCCAGGTCGGCCAGCACCTGCGGCAGCAGCCCGCGCGCCGCCGAGGCGAACGCGGCCACCGTCAGCAGCCCGCCGGGCTGCCCCCGCCGCTCTTCCAGGGTGGTCTCGGTGCGCTCCACGATCGCCAGCAACTCCTGCGCGGCGTCGGCCAGATGGCGGGCCTCCTCGGTGAGCGCGACCCCGCGCCCGCGCCGCTCCAGCAGGGTGGTGCGGGTCTCGCGTTCCAGCTTGGAGATCTGCTGGGAGACCGCCGATGGGGTGTAGCCGAGGGCGGCCGCCGCGCCGGCGACCGAGCCGTGGACGGAGACGGCGTGCAGGGCGCGCAGCCGGGCGAGATCGAGCATGCCCCCATCGTGGCACCACCCGTATTCGTAAGCAATGCTTCATCCATCCCGGAAGGAATCCGCGCTGGTGCTACATGGTCGGGCGGTCGATGCTCGAAGCATGCGTCCCGTACACACCGCCCTCGCCGTGCTCGTCGCCGCCGTCTGGGGCTTCAACTTCGTGGTCATCCAGATCGGCCTCGACCACTTCCCGCCCCTGCTCCTGTCCGCCCTGCGCTTCCTCGTCGCCGCCCTGCCCGCCGTGTTCTTCGTCGGGCGGCCCAAGGCCGCCTGGAAGTGGATCGTCGGCGTCGGGATCGCCCTCGGCGTGGCCAAGTTCGGCCTGCTCTTCACCGGCATGGACGCCGGCATGCCGGCCGGGCTGTCCTCGCTCGTGCTCCAGGTCCAGTCCGTCTTCACCGCCGTCCTCGCCGCCGTCGTGCTGCGCGAGCGGCCGGGCCGGGTGCGGATGCTCGGGATGGCCGTGGCGCTCGCCGGGATCGCGGTCGCCGCAGTGGACGGCGGGAGCTCCGGGCCGGTGCTCGGCTTCACGCTGGTCGTGGCGGCCGCCGCCTGCTGGGGCGTGTCCAACGTCCTGACCCGCAAGGCAGCCCCGCCCGACGCCCTGAACTTCATGGTGTGGGTTTGCACGGTTCCGGTCCTGCCGCTGCTCGCGCTCTCGCTGCTGCTGGAGGGCCCCGAGCGGGACCTGGCCGCGCTGCGGGCCCTGGACTGGTCCGGGGCGGCCGTCATCGGATATGTCGCCTGGGTGTCCACCGTCTTCGGGTTCGCCGCCTGGAGCTACCTGCTGCGCCGCTACCCGGCCTCCGCGGTGGCCCCGTTCTCGCTGCTGGTCCCGGTCTTCGGGATGTCCTCCGCGGCCCTGGTCCTCGGGGAGTCCGTCTCGGGACTGCGCTGGCTGGCGGCCGTACTGCTGGTGGGCGGGGTGGCGCTGACCTCGCTGGCCCCGGCGCGCGCCGTGAACCGTACGGGGGTCGGTTCGGGCGTCAGCGCGGGGAGCCCTCCCGCAACGGCAGCCGCCAGTCCTGCCCCGTCAGGCTCGCTCCGTACGAGCGGTGCGGCCGCTCCGCGATCAGGGTGAACCCGGCCTTCAGGTAGAGCTCGCGGGCGTCGGTCAGCACGTCGTTGGTCCACAGCACCAGCTCGCGGTAGCCGACCGAGCGGGCGAAGGCCACGACGGTGTCGACGAGCAGGCTGCCGACGCCGCGGCCGCGGCCCTCGGGGTCGACCAGGAGCAGCCGTAGTCGGGCGGTGCCGGGTGCGCCCTCCTCCCGTACGCACATCACCGAGCCGACGGGCCGGCCGTCCAGCTCCGCGATCCACACCCGTTCCAGGTGGGGGTCGTGGTCCTGGGCGAAGTCCCCGACGATCCGGGCGACCAGGCCCTCGAAGTCGCTGTTCCAGCCGTACTCGGCGGCGTACAGAGCGCCGTGGCGCTGCACGATCCACCCCAGGTCCCCCGGTTCCGGGTCGCGCAGCCGTACGCCTTCAGCCATGGGGCAACTCTAGGGGGAGGGTGCGCCGGTGGGACCCCGAAGGGGCCATTTCTTGCCGCCTATTTCTTGCCACCGCCGAGGATTTCGCCGAGCAGGTCGCCGAGGCCGCCGCTCGTTCCCGAGCCCGCTCCCGGGCTCGCTCCCGCGCCCGCTCCGGGGGTCGCGCCGGCCGCCCCGGTACTGGCCGGCCCGGTGCCGGCCGCCCTGCCGGAGGCACGCTTGGCGAGGACCGCCAGGACGACCGGGATCAGCATCTCGATGACCCTGCTGATGGTGGCCGCGGGGATGCCGGTCCGCTTCGAGACGGCGGCGGCCACGGGCCTGCTCACCTTGGCGAGCACGCCGGCCATCATGCCGCCGCTGAGCAGGCCGCCGAGGCCGCCGAACGTGGCCACGCCCTCCAGCGGTGGTTCGGCCTCGGTCACCTCGACGATGGCCCGGCGCACCTCCACGCCGTCGGCGTCGTCCGCGTCGGCCTTCTGTCGGAGGCCGCCGGTCATGGCGCCGACGGTCTCCGCGACGGTCTCCCGGGCGCCGGAGTCGTCCGTGCCGAGCAAGCCGGCGATCTCGGTCAGCTTGTCGTCGCCGAGTTCGCCCAGCACGTCGTCCTGGAATGAGGATTCGCTCATGCCTGAAACGCTACTTCCGTGCCGTTTTGCCGGCACCTTGAGTAGGCGCTGGGTAACGGAAACGCAAAGCTGTGGCTCCGGATGCAACCCTGCGGGCGCATCGCGGGTCGTATGTTGCGTCGGCGCTTCCGGGGAGGGATCTGGGGGGATCGGGAAGTCCGACACGGGAGGGGTAACCGTGAGGGGGTCCGGCCGCGAGGCGGGACCCCCTTTGCGTCGCCCCGCCGCACCACCCCCTCGCACTGCTCCCTTCGTCGTTGTCCACAGGCCTGACGCGCTGTCGGCGCCGCCCGGTAGTTTCGGGTCATGGCAGCAGCAGACGGGGTTCCGCGGGCGGTGCAACTGGCAGTGGTCGACGGCGTGCTCGAACGCATC
The DNA here is from genome assembly GCF_044756625.1 of Streptomyces sp. NPDC091682. Taxonomy (NCBI): domain Bacteria; kingdom Bacillati; phylum Actinomycetota; class Actinomycetes; order Kitasatosporales; family Streptomycetaceae; genus Streptomyces; species Streptomyces sp. NPDC091682. The sequence continues at coordinate 77,779 of NZ_JBIVTH010000026.1, forward strand.
ACCTACGCCAACGAGGAGAACGGGTACACGGTCGCCCGCGTGGACACCGGCCGGGGCAGCGGCGATCTGCTCACGGTCGTCGGCTCGCTGCTGGGCGCCCAGCCCGGCGAGTCCCTGCGGATGGAGGGCCGCTGGGGCTCCCACCCGCAGTACGGCAAGCAGTTCACCGTGGAGAACTACCAGACCGTGCTCCCGGCGACCATCCAGGGCATCCGCCGCTACCTCGGCTCCGGCCTGATCAAGGGCATCGGCCCGAAGATCGCCGACCGGATCGTGGAGCACTTCGGCACCGACACCCTCGACGTCATCGAGGGCGAGCCGAAGCGCCTGATCGAGGTACCCGGGCTCGGCCCCAAGCGGACGAAGATGATCGGTGCGGCCTGGGAAGAGCAGAAGGCCATCAAGGAGGTCATGGTCTTCCTCCAGGGCGTCGGCGTCTCCACCTCCATCGCCGTGCGCATCTACAAGAAGTACGCCGACGCCTCCATTTCCGTGGTGAAGAACCAGCCCTACCGGCTCGCCGCCGACGTGTGGGGCATCGGCTTCCTCACCGCCGACCGCATCGCCCAGGCCGTCGGCATCCCGCACGACAGCCCCGAACGGGTCAAGGCCGGCCTCCAGTACGCCCTGTCCCAGTCCACCGACCAGGGACACTGCTTCCTGCCCGAGGACCGGCTCATCGCCGACGGGGTCAAGCTGCTCCAGGTGGACACGGGGTTGGTGATCGACTGCCTGGCCGAACTCGCCGCCGACCCGGAAGGGGTCGTACGGGAGCCCGTACCGGATCCGCAGGGCGGGCCGGACCCGCTGACCGCCGTGTACCTGGTGCCCTTCCACCGGGCCGAGCTGTCCCTGGTGGGGCAGGTGCGCCGGCTGCTGCAGGCCGAGGACGACCGGATGCCGGGCTTCCAGGACGTGGACTGGGAGAAGGCCCTGGGCTGGCTCGCCGGACGGACGGGGGCCACGCTCGCCCCCGAGCAGCGGGACGCCGTGAAGCTGGCGCTGACCCGCCGGGTCGCCGTCCTCACGGGCGGGCCCGGCTGCGGGAAGTCCTTCACCGTTCGCTCGATCGTCGAGCTGGCCCGGGCGAAGAAGGCCAAGGTGGTGCTGGCCGCGCCCACCGGCCGGGCGGCGAAGCGGCTGGCCGAGCTCACCGGGGCCGAGGCCTCCACGGTGCACCGGCTGCTGGAGCTCAAACCGGGCGGAGACGCGGCGTACGACCGGGACCGGCCGTTGGACGCCGACCTGGTCGTCGTCGACGAGGCCTCGATGCTGGACCTGCTGCTGGCCAACAAGCTGGTCAAGGCGGTGGCGCCGGGGGCGCACCTGCTGCTGGTCGGCGACGTGGACCAGCTGCCGTCGGTCGGCGCCGGGGAGGTGCTGCGGGACCTGCTGGCCGAGGGCGGCCCGGTGCCCGCGGTGCGGCTGACCCGGATCTTCCGGCAGGCCCAGCAGTCCGGCGTGGTCACCAACGCCCACCGGATCAACACCGGGTTGCCGCCGATCACGGACGGGCTGCCGGACTTCTTCCTGTTCCCGGAGGAGGACACCGAAGCGGCCGGGGTGCTGGCCGTGGACGTGGCCGCACGAAGGATTCCGGCCAGATTCGGGCTCGACCCGCGGCGGGACGTCCAGGTGCTCGCGCCGATGCACCGCGGCCCGGCCGGCGCCGGGAACCTCAACGGACTGCTCCAACAAGCGATGACACCGGCCCGGCCGAACCTGCCGGAGAAGAGGTTCGGCGGCCGGGTCTTCCGGGTGGGCGACAAGGTGACCCAGATCCGGAACAACTACGAGAAGGGCGCCAACGGCGTCTTCAACGGCACGCTCGGCGTGGTCACCGGTCTGGACGTGGACGAACAGCGCCTGACGGTAAGGACGGAGGAGGACGAGGAGATCGTGTACGAATTCGGTGAGCTCGACGAGCTGGCCCACGCGTACGCCGTCACCATTCACCGTTCACAGGGGAGTGAATATCCGGCGGTGGTGATCCCCGTCACCACCGGGGCCTGGATGATGCTCCAGCGCAACCTGCTCTACACGGCGGTGACCAGGGCGAAGAAACTGGTCGTCCTCGTTGGGTCCCGCAAGGCCCTCGGTCAGGCGGTGCGTACCGTTTCCGCAGGCAGGAGGTACACGGCGGTCGCCGCCAGGCTGTCCGGCCGGATACCGGTGGGAAACATCACCTAGATGATCGATCATTTGGGGTTCCCGCACCGGTGCGGAGGGGGCAGGATGAGCAGGTTGGCGGCACTGAGTGCCGCCAGAAGCACCAAAGGCCGACCCCGAGTGCACTCTCCTGCGCCAAATGGGGGAAGGTAGAGGAAGTCAGGGCACCTCGAAGAAGAGGCACTACGTCGGTGAGGGATGACGTGAGCGACAACTCTGTAGTACTCCGGTACGCGGACGGTGAATACACCTACCCGGTGGTCGAAAGCACCGTCGGTGACCAGGGCTTCGACATCTCGAAGCTGCGGGCCCAGACCGGGCTCGTCACCTTGGACAGCGGCTACGGCAACACCGCGGCCTACAAGTCCGCGATCACCTACCTCGACGGTGAGCAGGGCATCCTGCGCTACCGCGGCTACCCGATCGAGCAGCTGGCCGAGCGGTCGTCGTTCATCGAGGTGGCGTACCTGCTGATCAACGGTGAGCTGCCGACCGTCGACCAGCTCGCGTCGTTCCGCAACGAGATCACCCAGCACACGCTGCTCCACGAGGACGTGAAGCGCTTCTACGACGGCTTCCCGCGGGACGCGCACCCGATGGCGATGCTGTCCTCCGTGGTCAGCGCGCTGTCGACGTTCTACCAGGACAGCCACAACCCGTTCGACGAGAAGCAGCGCCACCTCTCGACGATCCGGCTGCTGGCCAAGCTCCCGACGATCGCGGCCTACGCGTACAAGAAGTCGGTCGGCCACCCGGTGGTCTACCCGCGCAACGACCTCGGCTACGTCGAGAACTTCCTGCGCATGACCTTCTCCGTGCCGGCCCAGGAGTACGACCTGGACCCGGTCGTGGTCTCCGCGCTCGACAAGCTGCTGATCCTGCACGCGGACCACGAGCAGAACTGCTCCACCTCCACCGTGCGCCTGGTCGGCTCCTCGCAGGCGAACATGTTCGCCTCGATCTCCGCCGGCATCTCGGCCCTGTGGGGCCCGCTGCACGGCGGCGCCAACCAGTCCGTCCTCGAGATGCTGGAAGGCATCAAGAACGACGGCGGTGACGTCGACGCCTTCATCCGCAAGGTGAAGAACAAGGAGGACGGCGTCCGCCTCATGGGCTTCGGACACCGTGTCTACAAGAGCTTCGACCCCCGGGCGAAGATCATCAAGGCGGCGGCGCACGACGTCCTCTCGGCGCTCGGCAAGAGCGACGAGCTGCTGGACATCGCGCTCAAGCTGGAAGAGCACGCGCTGGCCGACTCGTACTTCGTCGAGCGCAACCTCTACCCGAACGTGGACTTCTACACCGGTCTGATCTACCGGGCGATGGGCTTCCCCACCGAGATGTTCACCGTGCTCTTCGCGCTCGGCCGCCTCCCGGGCTGGATCGCCCAGTGGCAGGAAATGATCAAGGAGCCGGGTTCCCGCATCGGTCGCCCGCGCCAGATCTACACCGGCGAGGTCCTGCGCGACTTCGTTCCCGTGGAAGCCCGCTGACCCGAGGCCTTCCTCCGCGCGGCGTGCGGCCGTGCGGAGCGCACCGCAGGCAATGCGGAGCGCACCGCAGAAAACCCTGAGCATGCGAGAAGCGCCCCGCCGTCGATCCCCCCACGGGTCGACGGTCGGGGCGCTTCCCTTTTCCCCGAAACGGATTCCCCCCACGGGACCCGAGTCGGGGCGTCGGTGTGCCGGGACCCGTTCGTTCGGGAGGGCCGCTCAAAGCCTCCCGCGGGTACGCGTCCCGGCCGGCTGATGCCCACGGAAACCTCCCCAGGTTTCCGAGGAACGTCCCCCAAGACGTTCTTGGCACCGCCCCATTAGACCCATGACGACCCCGGATGGTTACGTTGCGGTCACTGTGATCTGCGTCTCCCGTGAAGGAAGTGTGGGGACCGTGAGGAGGAGGGCCACTAGCGGAAGGACCGCAACCGGAGGCTGTTGGTCACCACGAAGACCGACGAGAAGGCCATGGCGGCCCCCGCGATCATCGGATTGAGCAGACCGGCGGCCGCCAGCGGTAGGGCCGCCACGTTGTACCCGAAGGCCCAGAACAGGTTGCCCTTGATCGTGGCCAGGGTCCGGCGCGAGAGCCGGATCGCGTCCGCCGCGACCCGCAGGTCGCCCCGTACGAGGGTCAGGTCTCCCGCCTCGATGGCCGCGTCCGTGCCGGTGCCCATGGCCAGCCCCAGGTCCGCCTGGGCCAGTGCGGCGGCGTCGTTGACCCCGTCGCCGACCATCGCGACCGTACGGCCCTCGGACTGCAGGCGGCGTACGACGTCCACCTTGTCCTGCGGGAGGACCTCGGCGATCACCTCGTCGATGCCCACCTCGCGGGCCACCGTCGCGGCGACGGCCTTGTTGTCGCCCGTCAGCAGGACCGGGGTGAGGCCCAGTGCCCGCAGCCGGGAGACCGCCTCGGCGCTGGTCTCCTTGACCGCGTCCGCCACGGTCAGGACCCCGCGCGCCGCGCCGTCCCAGGCCACCAGGACGGCGGTGCTGCCCGCGGCCTCGGCGGCCGCCTTGGCCCCGGCCAGTGGGGCCGGCAGCTCGATCGACCAGTCGGCCAGCAGCTGCTCGCGGCCCACCAGGACGGCGTGTCCGTCGACCACGCCCTGGACGCCGAGCCCCGCGACGTTCTCGAAGGACTCCGGAACGGGCAGGGAGCCGGCCCGCTCCGCCGCCCCGGCGGCGACGGCGCGGGCGATCGGGTGCTCCGAGGCGTGCTCCAGGGACCCGGCGAGGCGCAGGAGTTCGTGCTCGTCGACGCCCGCGGCGGGGAAGACGCCGTCGAGGGTCATCCGGCCGGTGGTGACGGTGCCGGTCTTGTCCAGGACGACGGTGTCCACGCGGCGGGTGGATTCCAAGACCTCGGGGCCCTTGATCAGGATGCCGAGTTGCGCGCCCCGCCCGGTGCCGACCATCAGCGCGGTCGGGGTGGCCAGGCCCAGGGCGCACGGGCAGGCGATGATCAGGACGGCCACGGCGGCGGTGAAGGCGGCGGTGGGGTCGTTGGTGATCAGCAGCCAGGTGATCCAGGTGCCGATGGCGAGCACGAGGACGACGGGGACGAAGATCCCGGAGATCTGGTCGGCGAGGCGCTGCACTTCGGCCTTGCCGTTCTGTGCGTCCTCCACCATCTTCGCCATCCGGGCGAGTTGGGTGTCGGCGCCGATCCGGGTGGCTTCGACGACCAGGCGTCCGGAGGTGTTGACGGTGGCTCCGGTGACGGAGTCGCCCACGGCGACGTCGACCGGGACGGACTCGCCGGTCAGCATGGAGGCGTCCACGGCGGAGCTGCCCTCGACGACGGTGCCGTCGGTGGCGATCTTCTCGCCGGGGCGGACGACGAACCGGTCGCCCACCGCGAGCGCGCCCACCGGGATCCGGACCTCACGGCCCGCGCGCAGCACGACGACGTCCTTGGCGCCCAGCTCCAGCAGGGCCTTCAGGGCCGCGCCCGCCTTCCGCTTGGAGCGGGCCTCCAAGTAGCGGCCCAGGAGGATGAAGGAGACGACGCCGGCCGCGACTTCCAGGTAGATGGCGGAGGAGCCGTCGGTGCGGGAGATGCTGAGGTCGAAGCCGTGCCGCATGCCGGGCATGCCGGCGTGGCCGAAGAACAGGGCCCACAGCGACCAGGCGAAGGCGGCCAGCGTGCCGACCGAGACGAGGGTGTCCATGGTGGCGGCGCCGTGCCGGGCGTTGGTCCAGGCGGCCTTGTGGAAGGGGAACCCGCCCCAGACGACGACCGGGGCCGCGAGGGTCAGGGAGAGCCACTGCCAGTTGTCGAACTGGAGGGCGGGGACCATCGCGAGCAGGACGACGGGCAGGGCGAGCGCGACGGAGACCAGCAGGCGCTGCCGCAGTGCGGCGAGCGCCGGGTCGGGGACCTCGGTCCGCACCCCTTCGCTCTCCTCGGGGGCGTCGGCGTCGGCGGCGTCGGCGGCTTCCGGGGCGGGCGGCGGCGGGGGCTCCTCGGCGGTGTAGCCGGTCTTGACGACGGTCGCGATCAGATCGGCGACCTGCACGTCACCGGTGTAGGAGACGCGGGCCTTCTCGGTGGCGTAGTTCACCGTGGCCTCGACGCCGTCCATCCGGTTGAGCTTCTTCTCGATGCGGGCGGCGCAGGAGGCGCAGGTCATCCCGCCGATCGAGAGTTCGACCGCCGTTATCGGTCCGTCGTGCACTGTGCTGCTGCTCATGTTCCGGCTCCAGGGGGATGGCCGGGCCGTACGGGACCAGTATGAGCTGGCCGGCACGGCCCGGCAGGGTGCCGCGGGGCTGCCGCGGGTGCCGTGCGGGTCTTGCGCGCCGCTCAGACCTGTCCGGCGAACTCGTAGCCGGCCTCGTCCACGGCGGCACGGACGTCCTCGTCCGCGAGCGGGGCGGCGGAGACCACGGTGACCTCACCGGTCGCGGCGACGGCCTTGACCGTGCTGACGCCCGGCAGGGCGGAGATCTCGGCGGTCACCGCACCCTCGCAGTGTCCGCAGGTCATGCCGGTCACCCGGTAGACGGTGGTGGTCTGGGTGTCCGTCTCGGCGGTCATGTCGTTCTCCTCTTCAATGGCGTGTGCCGGTCACCGGGAGGGCGGCCGATGGCTCCACCGTGCTCCCGACCCTTCGAGACTATACCCCTGGGGGGTATCAAGGCGAGCATCTGCGGCTCCCAGTCTCTCGATCCTGGTGGGAAAACTGGCCGGTATGGGCGAACTGCGTGTAAATGGCTGATATGGATCACTCGGGAAGCCTCGTCCTGATCATGGCTGCCGCCGTACTGGCCCCCCTGCTCGCGTACGGGGCGGCGCGCTGGATCTCGGCCCCCCTGGTGATCTTCGAAATCTTGCTCGGCATCCTGATCGGACCGGACGTGCTCGGCTGGGCCGCGACGGGTGAGGTGATCGACGTGCTGAGCCGGCTCGGGCTGGCCATGCTGATCTTCCTCGCCGGGGGCGGCGGCTTCGGTCGGGGCGTGTACGTGGGCACCGCGCTCACCAGTACGGCGCTGGGCGCCATCCTGCCCATCCTCAGGGACACCGGGGACCTTCAGGGCCGGTTCGGGGCCGTGATGATGGCGATGGGCGCGGTGGGCGAGTTCGGGCCGATCATCGCCATGTCGCTGCTGCTGAGCGGGCGGGCGCCGGCCGGCTCGGCGGCGCTGCTGGCGGCCTTCGCGCTGCTGACGGCGGGGGCGCTGCTCTGGGCACTGCGGCCCAAGCCGCCCTGGCTCTCCCGGGGCATCGCCAAGACCCTGCACAGCAGCGCGCAGTTCGCCGTGCGCTTGGTCCTCCTGCTGCTGGTGGCGATGCTGGCGCTGTCCGAGGTGCTCGGTCTCGACATGCTGCTCGGCGCCTTTGCGGCCGGACTGATCACCAGGCTGGTCCTGCAGGGGGCCGCGCCGGAGAGCGGCCCGGTGGTGCTGTCGAAGGTGGAGGCCATGGGTTTTGGCTTCCTGGTGCCGCTGTTCTTCGTGGTCACGGGGATCGAGTTCGACTTGGAGGCGCTGTTGTCGGGCGGGCGGGAACTGGCGCTGCTGCCGGTGTTCCTGGTGCTGTTCCTCGTGGTGCGCGGGCTGCCGATCCGGCTACTGGCGCCGCGCGACCTGGGGCGGGACGAACGGTCGGCCCTGGTGCTGTTCGGGTCCACCGCGCTGCCGCTGGTGGTGGCCATCACGACGCTGGGCGTGGAGGACGGGATGATGACGTCGGGCGAGGCGGCGGCGCTGGTGGGGGCCGGGATGGTGTCCGTCCTGGTGTTCCCGCTGCTGGGGCTGCGGCTGCTGGCCCGCGCGCGGGGCCCGGAGGGCGCCGAGGTGGTGCGGGCCGGCCGGGCCGGACGGGTCAGTGAAGGGGAGTCTTGGTGAGCATCGGCTCCAAGTAGCGCAGCAGGACGGTCTTGAGCTCGGCGGTGTACGCGGCGCGCTCGTCGCCCTCGTGGGCCAGGATCAGGTCGAGGGACGACTTGAAGATGCCCAAGATCATGTTCGAGATGAGGGCGAGCTCGTCGGGCGTGGTGGTGGGGCAGCGGTCGCGCAGCACGGCCTCGATCCGGGTGAGCAGTCCTTCGTGCAGTTCCTCGTGCTCCTGGGCGATGCCGGGCACGCCGGTGCCGTGCATGAGCGCCCAGAAGGCCGGGTTCTCACAGTTGAAGGCGATGACCGGGTCGAGGACGGCGTCGAGCAGCTCGGGCAGGGGGCGCTGGAGGTTCTCGGCGCGGAAGGCCTGTCCGTGCGCCTCGTGCGCGCGCTGGAGCAGTTGGCCGCCGAGCTCCATCGCGATGGCCTCTTTGTTGGGGAAGTACTGGTAGAGGGTGCCCGGCGACACGCCCGCCTCGCGCGCGATGGCGTTGGTGCTGGCCGAGGCGTAGCCGGTGCGGCAGAACACCCCGGCGGCGGCGGCCAGTAGCTGGGAGATCCGGCGCTCGCCGCGGGCCTGGCGGCGGCGCGGGGTGGGGGTGGTGGCACCCGTGTCGGCGGCGGACGTCGCGGCGCCGGTCGTTGCGGCGCCGGTCGTTGCGGCGGCGGCCTTCGCGTCGGCGGCCTTCGCGGCGGCGCTGCCCTTCAGGTCGGCGCTGCCCTTCGGGTCGGCGGCGTCGATGGTGGAGCTCTTGATCCCCTTTTCGGTGTTTTTGCCCATGCGTGTCCCCGGCATGTCCAATCCCCTGCTTCCCGTGGGCGATTGACAAACGCGAGTGATCGCTCGCATTCTTGAGAAACGCGAGCGACTGCTCGTGTTTGCCAGTCTATGTGGCCTGGCAATCACGGTGAAGGGGACACCGAGTCATGTCCGAAGTCAAGAAACCGCCGTCCTCCGGGGCGGACGCGGGGTGGACCCGGTTCGTCACGGCCCGGCCGCGGCTCACGCTGCTGCTGGCCCTGCTGGTCACGGCCCTGTCCGTGGTCGCGGGCGGCGGCGTCGCCGACCGGCTGGGAAGTGGCGGCTGGGAGGACCCGGGCGCCCAGTCCACCTACGCCACGCGGGCCCTGGAACGGGAGTTCCCGCACTCCGAGCCCAATCTGCTCCTGCTCGTCGACGCCGCGGCGGGCACCACCGGGGTCGACGACCCCGCCGTGGCCGCCGAAGCCGAACGGCTCACGACCGCACTCGCCGCCGAACGGGGGGTCGTCGGCGTCGGTTCGTACTGGCGCACCCAGCTGCCCACGCTGCGCTCCGAGGACGGCCGGCAGGCGCTCATCGTCGGCCGCGTCCAGGGCGACGAGAAGACGGCCACCGCCGCACTGGAACGCATGGCACCGCGCTTCGAGGGCGAGCGCGGCCCGGTGCGGGTGTCCCTCGGCGGCCCGGCCGCGGTGCAGCGCGAGGTCACCGAGACCATCCAGGAAGACCTGCTGCGCGCCGAGCTGATCGCCCTGCCGGTCACCCTCGTCCTGCTCGTCCTCGTCTTCGGCAGCGCGGTCGCAGCTCTGCTCCCCCTCGCCGTCGGCATCGTGGCCATCCTCGGCACCAATGCCGTACTGCGCGGACTCACCGAGTTCACGGACGTCTCCGTCTTCGCCCAGAACCTGACCACCGCGCTCGGCCTCGGACTCGCCATCGACTACGCCCTGTTCATCGTCCGCCGGTTCCGCGAGGAACTCGCCGCCGGGCGCGATCCGGTCGGAGCGGTCGGGGCCACCCTGCGCACCGCCGGGCGCACCGTGCTCTTCTCGGCGCTCGCCGTCGCGGTCTCGCTCTCGGCCATGCTCTTCTTCCCCATGTACTTCCTGCGCTCCTTCGCCTACGCCGGTGTCGCGGTCGTACTGCTCGCGGCCGCGGCCGCGCTGATCCTGCTGCCGGCCGCCCTGGTGCTCCTCGGCGAGCGGGTCAACGCCCTGGACCTGCGCCGGCTGTGGCGGCGGCGGGGTCGGCCGGAGACGGCCGCGACCGGGCCCGCGGAGACGGGCCGGGGCTGGGGGCGGGCGGCCGCTCTCGTGATGCGGCGCGCCCCGGTCTTCGCCGTGGCCACCACCGTGGGCCTGCTGCTCCTCGGGTTGCCCTTCGCGGGAGTCAAGTTCGGCACGGTCGACGACCGGCAGCTCCCGAAGGACGCCCCCTCGCACGTGGTGCAGGAGCAGATCCGCGACGGCTTCCCGAACAGCCCCGGTGGCGGTATCACCGTGCTCGCCGAGGGAGCCCCCAGCACCGAGCGCCTCGCGGCCTACCGGGACCGACTGGCCGCCCTGCCCGGGGTGACCCGGGTCGACGGGCCGATCGGCTCCGCGGCGGGAAGCGAGTACACCACCTTCTCGGTGTCCGTCGAGGGCGAGGCCGTGGGGCAGACTGCTCGGGACCTGGTCGACGAGGTCCGCGCCGTGGACGCCGGCTTCAAGACCTCGGTGACCGGACAGGCGGCCGTCCTCGTCGACGCGCAGAAGGCCATCGCCGGCGCACTGCCCGCGGCGGCGGCCCTCGTGGTCCTCGCCACGCTGCTGCTGGTGTTCCTGCTCACCGGGAGCCTGCTGATCCCGCTCCAGGCGGTGCTGCTCAACGCCCTCAGCCTGACCGCGATGTTCGGGGCGGTGGTGTGGGTGTTCCAGGAGGGCAACCTCTCCGGGCTCCTCTCCTTCACCGCCACCGGCGACATCGAGACCACCCTGCCGGTGCTGATGTTCTGCATCGCCTTCGGGCTCTCCATGGACTACGGGGTGTTCCTCATATCCCGCATCAAGGAGGAGTACGACCGGACCGGGGACCACGAGAGCGCCGTCCGGACGGGGCTGGCCCGCACCGGCGGGCTGATCACCGCGGCGGCCCTGATCCTGGCGGTGGTGATGGTGGCCATCGGCACCTCCCGGGTGACCAACACCAAGATGCTGGGGCTCGGGATCGCGCTGGCGGTCCTCATGGACGCCATGGTCGTCCGCAGCCTCCTGGTCCCGGCGGTGATGAAGCTGACCGGACGGGCCACCTGGTGGGCCCCCGCCCCGCTGCGTCGCCTGCACGAGAGGTTCGGCCTGAGCGAGGGCGAGTCCGCGCCCCCGACACCGGAGCCGGAGCGGATACCCGTGGGGGCCGGCGCCTAGGAGGTGCGCCCCGGCCCCGGGGAACGGTTCGCCGGGGCCGTGGGGGCGGGTGAGGCGATCCGGCGGATCCCCTCACCCGCCCCCGCCGGATTCAGTCCTCGCGGCGGCCCCGGTTCCCGGGCCGGCGGGCCACCCAGGCGCGCACGGTTTCGGCGTACCAGTAGGGCTTGCCCCCCTCCACATGGTCGGGCGGGGGCAGCAGCCCGTGTTTGCGATAGGAGCGCACGGTGTCCGGCTGGACCCGGATGTGGGCAGCGATCTCCTTGTATGACCACAGCTGTCGGTCGCTCATGCTGGACACCTCCTTGTCCACGTCGCGGGGCCGGCCGGGAGGCCGTCGGGGAGCCGACGCGTGGACGCTGACGATCACTCGGGTTGTGCCCGGGGAACGATGCTGAGTGATGACAGGGGAGGGGCTGTTGACTTCCTGTGACGGAAGACCTGCGAAATGCGGACATGCGTCACAGAAGGGTGACCCTTGTGACAAGAGGGTCACAGGGGTCGAACGAGGAGTTGGTAGGGCGTCAGCGGTACAGGGCTGGGCGTTCCGTCAGCTCCACGACGGCCCGTACACCGGTGCGCGCAGCCGCGAGGCCCGCCTCGGAGACGGCGGCCGCCGCGTAGCCGTCCCACGCGTCGGGCCCCGCCACGCGGCCGTGCGCCGCCGCGGCCACCCAGCTCCGCAGCTGGCGGTCGTAGGCATCGGCGAAGCGCACCGTGAAGTCCTGGTCGATGGCGCCGCCCCACCGGCCCGCCGACTGCACCACCATCGCGTGTCCGTCGCCGATCCGGGCACTGCCCGCCTCGCCGACCGCCTCGCACTGCACCTGGTAGCCGAAACCGCAGTTGACGAAGATCTCCACGTCGACGACGGCCCCGCCGGAGGTCTCCAGCAACACCAACCGGGGATCGCTCAGCCCTTCGGGAGCGGCCGCCGTGGGCCGCGGCGAGAGCACGCTGACGGCGGTGATCTCCTGCCCCAGCAGCCAGCGGGCCGCGTCCACCTCGTGCACCACCGAGTCGCTGATCAGCATGTCGCTGGTGAAGAACGACGGCGAGGAAGCATTGCGGTGCCGGCAGTGCAGGAAGAGCGGGCGCCCGATCCCACCCGCGTCCAGCAGCTCCTTCAGCCGGGCGTACTCGGCGTCGTACCGCCGCATGAACCCCACCTGCACCAGGCGCCGCCCCAGACGCTGTTCGGCCTCCATGACGCGCAGCGCCCCCGCCGGGTCCGGAGTCAGGGGCTTCTCGCACAGCACCGGCAGCTCCCGCTCCAGCGCGTGCAAGATCGCCTCCTCGTGGGCGGGTCCGGGCGAGGCGATCAGCACGGCCCGGACCCCGGGTGCGGCTATCGCGGCCGCCGGGTCGGTGTGCGCCGTCGCCCCGTCCAGGGTGGACGCGACCTCCTTGACCCGGTCCCCGTCCGGGTCGGCCACGGCCACCACACGGGCCCCGCCCACCGTCCGCCCGATCCGGCGGACGTGGTCGGCGCCCATCTTCCCGGTGCCGATGACGGCGATGCCGAGCGTGCTCATGTCGTACTCCTCTTCCTTCCGAAGGGTCAGCGGGCGCCGCAGGAGCGGAGGTAGGCGCGGGTGCGCCGGGCGATCGGCAGCGGCCGGTCGGGCGGACACGGGTACATGTCCTGCTCCACGATGGCGAACAGGTCCACGTCCAACCGCTGGGCCGCCGCGAGCACCGGTTCCAGCGCGGGCACCCCCGAGGGCGGTTCGCACATCACCCCACGGCCCACGGCCGGCCCGAAAGGCAGCCCCTCGGCGACGACTTCGGCCAGGATCCGCGGATCCACCTGCTTGAGGTGGAGGTAGCCGATTCGCTCGCCGAAGGTCTCCACGGCCTGCACGCTGTCCCCGCCGCAGTACGCGTAGTGGCCCGTGTCCAGGCAGAGGGAGACGAGAGCGGGGTCGGTGGCGTCCAGGAAGCGGGCCACGTTCGCCGGGGTGTCGATGTGGGTGTCGGCGTGCGGGTGGACGACGATCCGCAGCCCGTACCGGTCCTGGACCTCCCGGCCGAGGCGCTCGGTCTGCGAGGTCAGTTCACGCCATTGGGCGGGGGACAGGGTGCGGTCCTCCAGCACCTCCCCGGTCTTGTCGTCCCGCCAGAAGGAGGGGATGACCACGAGATGGGCCGCGCCCAAGGCCCGGGCCAGCGCGGCGATCCGCGACACGTGCTCCCAGGTGTCCTCCCACACGGCGGGCCCGTGATGGAGTCCGGTGAAGACGGTTCCGGCCGAGACGCGCAGCCCGCGCTTGGCCGTTTCCTCGGCGAGGCGGGCGGGATCGGTGGGCAGATAGCCGTAGGGGCCGAGTTCGATCCACTCGTACCCGGCGTCGGCGACCTCGTCGAGGAAGCGTTCCCACGGGGTCTGCCGGGGGTCGTCGGGAAACCAGACACCCCAGGAGTCCGGAGCCGAGCCGATGCGGATACGGGTCAACGCGGGCGGGGAGGACGTCATAACGGCCACCTTAGGGTGGAGGACCAATGGGAGGACTGACTGTGACCGGCACCGGCGATCCGCTCGCGCTCGACCTGATCACGATGGGCCGGATCGGGGTGGATCTCTACCCGTTGACGACGGGCGTACCACTGGCCGAGGCGGAGACCTTCGGCAAGTTCCTGGGCGGCTCCCCGACCAACGTGGCCGTCGCGGCGGCCCGGCTGGGACGCCGGGTGGCGGTGATCACCCGCACCGGCGCGGACCCCTTCGGCGCGTATCTGCGCTCCGAACTGCGGGGGTTCGGGGTGGACGACCGGTGGGTCGCCGAGATCGCCGGGCTGCCGACCCCCGTCACCTTCTGCGAGATCTTCCCGCCCGACCACTTCCCGCTGTACTTCTACCGGCTGCCGAAGGCTCCGGACCTGGAGATCGCGGCGGACGAGGTGGACCTGGCGGCGGTACGGGCGGCCCGCGTGTTCTGGATGACGGGTACGGGCCTGAGCGAGGAGCCCTCGCGGGCGGCGACGCTGGCGGCGCTGGAGGCCCGCGCGCGGACCGGGACGACGGTCTTCGACCTGGACTGGCGGCCGATGCTGTGGCGGGAGGAACCAGGGCCGTACTACGAACGGGCGCTGAGGTCGGCGACGGTGGCCGTGGGGAACGCGGAGGAGTGCGAGATCGCCACGGGCGCCTCGGACCCGCACGCGGCGGCGCGGGCGCTGCTCGCGGCGGGTGTGGAACTGGCGGTGGTCAAGCGCGGCCCGAAGGGCGTGCTGGCGGTCCACCGCGACGGCACGGTGGCGGAGGTCGCACCGGTGCCGGTGGAGGTGGTCAACGGGCTGGGCGCGGGGGACGCGTTCGGCGGGGCGTTGTGCCACGGGCTGCTGGCGGGGTGGGAACTGGAGCGGGTGGTGCGGTACGCGAACGCGGCCGGGGCGATCGTCGCCTCGAGGCTGGCGTGTTCGAGCGCGATGCCGTTCTCTCACGAGGTGGAGGAGGTGCTGGGGCGTGCCGGTGGTGTCTGAGTGGGGGATGGAATGGACGAGGCTGGTGGTCCTCGACCTGGCCCCGGGAGAGGTGTACGCACACCCGTGCGGGGAGTCGGAGTGGATCGTGCTCCCCCTGTCGGGCGCCTGCGAGGTCCACTGCCGGGCCCTGCCGAATCAACCCCCGCCGGCGTTCGAGGCGCGGGGTGCGGGGCAGAGCCCCGAGGGCGGACCGGAGGTGTTCCAATTGCGCGGGCGGACCGGGGTGTTCAGCGGCGTCACCGACTTCGCCTACCTGCCGCGGGACGCGGACGCGGAGATCCGGTCGGCCGCCGGCGGACGCTTCGCCCTCGCCGGAGCCCCGTGCGAGACGCGGCTCTTCGCCCGGTACGGACCCGCCGACCAGGTCCCCGTAGAGCTCCGCGGCGCCGGCCAGTGCTCCCGCCAGGTCAACAACTTCGCCGCCGCGGACACCTTCCCCGCCGACCGCCTCATCGCCGTCGAGGTGCTCACCCCCGGCGGGAACTGGTCCTCGTACCCGCCGCACAAGCACGACGAGCACCACCCCGGCGAGGAGTCCCGCCTGGAGGAGATCTACTACTTCGAGATCGCCCCGCACGGTGACACCCCCGGGCTCGGCTACCAGCGCGTCACCCCCTCCCCGGCCGGGAAGACCGACATCCTCACCGAGGTGCGGACCGGGGACGCGGTGCTGATCCCCGACGGCTGGCACGGGCCGTCCATGGCCGCCCCCGGGCACGACATGTACTACCTGAACGTGATGGCCGGACCGGGCCGGACCCGCGAGTGGCTGATCCGGGACCACCCCGACCACGGCTGGATCCGCGGCAGCTGGGACGGCCAGGACGTCGACCCCCGGCTGCCCTTCTCCCGAACGGAGGACCACCGGTGAGGCTCACCGTCGCGCAGGCGCTCGTCCGGTTCCTGTCCCGCCAGTACACCGAGCGCGACGGACACCGCCGCCGGCTGATCGCCGCCACCTGGGGGATCTTCGGGCACGGGAACGTCGCCGGCATCGGCCAGGCCCTCCTGGAGACCGGGCCGCACGGCATGCCCTTCCTCCAGGGCCGCAACGAGCAGGCCATGGTCCACGCCGCCGTCGGGTACGCCCGCCAGAGCGGCCGCCTCTCCGCGCACGCCGTCACCACCTCCATCGGCCCCGGCGCCACCAACCTCGTCACCGGCGCCGCCCTCGCCACCATCAACCGGATCCCGGTGCTCCTGCTGCCCGGCGACACCTTCGCCACCCGGCCCGCCGACCCCGTGCTCCAGCAGCTGGAGGTCCCCTACGCCGGGGACGTCTCCGTCAACGACACCCTGCGCCCCGTGTCCCGCCACTTCGACCGCATCACCCGCCCCGAGGCCCTGATCCCGGCCGCCCTCCAAGCCGTACGGGTGCTCACCGACCCCGTACAGACCGGCGCCGTCACCCTCGCCCTGCCGCAGGACGTGCAGGCACAGGCGTACGACTGGCCCGAGGAGTTCTTCGCGGAGCGCGTGTGGGGCGTGCGCCGACCCCGTCCCGACCGGCACGAACTGGCCCGCGCCGCCGAGGCCGTACGGGGCTCCGCGCGCCCGCTGATCGTCGCCGGCGGCGGGATCCGGCACAGCGCGGCCGGCGCGGCCCTGGCCGCCTTCGCCGAGGCCACGGGGATCCCGGTCGCCGTCACCCAGGCGGGCAAGGGCGTCCTGCCGCACGGGCACCCCGCCGACGTCGGCGGGATCGGCCACACCGGCACCTCCACCGCCGCCGCGCTCGCCCGGGAGGCCGACCTCGTCATCGCCGCCGGGACCCGGCTGACCGATTTCACCACCGCCTCCGCGACCCTCTTCCAGAACCCGGTCGTCCGGTTCGTCGGCCTCAACCTGGACCCGTACGACGCCCACAAACTCGCCGCCCTGCCCCTGGTCGCCGATGCCCGCGAGGGCCTCGACGAGCTGCGGGTCGCGGTCGCCGGCCACCGCACGGACCCGGCGTACGGGGCGCGGTACGCGGCGGAGCGGGCGCGCTGGGAGAGCCGCGTCGAGCTGGCCCACGCCGTCCCGGACGCGGACGAGGACGCCCCGCCCACCCAGGCCCAGGTGCTCGGGCTGCTCGACGCCCTGGTCGACGGCACCGACATCCTGATCAACGCGGCCGGCTCCCTCCCCGGCGACCTGCACAAGCTGTGGCGGGCCCGGTCGCAGGACCAGTACCACGTGGAGTACGGATACTCCTGCATGGGCTACGAGATCCCCGCGGCGATCGGAGTGGCGCTGGCCGCGCCCGGCCGGCCGGTGTGGGCGCTGGTCGGCGACGGGACGTACCTGATGAATCCGACCGAGATCGTCACGGCCGTCCAGGAGGGCGTCCCGATCAAGGTGGTGATCCTCGACAACCACGGCTACGCCTCCATCGGCGGCCTGTCGGGCGCGGTGGGCGGTGAGGGCTTCGGTACCGCGTACCGCTTCCGGGCGCCCGACTCCGGGTACACGGGGGACCCCCTTCCGGTGGACCTCGCGGCCAACGCGGCCTCCCTCGGGATGGCCGTGATCCGCGCCCGCACCACGCGTGACCTGCGCGAAGCCCTAGCCGAGGCCCGCGTGGCGACCCGCCCCACATGTGTCTACGTACAGACCCGAACGCCCGACACTGTGTCGGGCCCACCCCCGGCACAGGCGTGGTGGGATGTTCCTGTGGCCGAGACCGCGACCCGCAAGGCCGCTGCCACGGCCCGTGAAGAGTACGACCGGCAAGCCGCGCAGCGACGTCGCCATCTGTGAAGGAGCAAGGCAATGAAGACCGTCAACCACTGGATCGGTGGCAAGACCGTCGAGGGCGCGTCGGGCAACTACGGCCCGGTCACCGACCCGGCCACCGGCGAGGTCACCACGCAGGTCGCGCTCGCCTCGGCCGACGAGGTCGACGCGGCCGTACAGGTCGCCCGGGAGGCCTTCCTCAGCTGGGGCCAGTCCTCGCTGGCCGCCCGCACCAAGGTGCTGTTCGCCTACCGCGCCCTGCTCGACGCCAACCGTGACGAGATCGCCGCGCTGATCACCGCCGAGCACGGCAAGGTCCACTCGGACGCGCTGGGCGAGGTCGCCCGCGGCCTGGAGATCGTCGAGCTGGCCTGCGGCATCACCACGCAGCTCAAGGGCGAGCTGTCCACCTCCGTCTCCAGCCGGGTGGACGTCTCCTCGATCCGCCAGCCGCTGGGCGTCGTCGCGGGCATCACCCCGTTCAACTTCCCGGCGATGGTCCCGATGTGGATGTTCCCGCTGGCCGTGGCCTGCGGAAACACCTTCATCCTCAAGCCGAGCGAGAAGGACCCGTCGGCCGCCAACAAGCTCGCTGAGCTGGCGACCGAGGCCGGCCTCCCGGCGGGCGTGCTCAACGTGGTCCACGGCGACAAGGTGGCCGTCGACGCGCTGCTCGCCCACCCCGGCATCGCGGCCGTCTCCTTCGTCGGCTCGACCCCGATCGCCCGCCACATCCACACCACCGCCTCGGCCAACGGCAAGCGCGTCCAGGCCCTGGGCGGCGCCAAGAACCACATGCTGGTGCTGCCGGACGCCGACCTGGACGCCGCCGCCGACGCGGCCGTGTCCGCGGCCTACGGTTCGGCCGGTGAGCGCTGCATGGCGATCTCCGCCGTCGTGGCCGTCGGCGCGATCGGCGACGAGCTCGTCGAGAAGATCCGCGAGCGCGCCGAGAAGATCAAGATCGGCCCCGGCAACGACCCGGCCTCCGAGATGGGCCCGCTGATCACCGCCGCCCACCGCGACAAGGTCGCCTCCTACGTCAAGGGCGCGGCCGACCAGGGCGCGGAGGTCGTCCTCGACGGCACCGGCTTCACGGTCGAGGGCAACGAGAACGGCCACTGGATCGGCCTGTCCCTGCTGGACCGCGTGAAGACCGACTCCGACGCCTACCGCGACGAGATCTTCGGCCCGGTCCTGTGCGTGCTGCGCGCCGAGACCTACGAGGAGGGCGTGGCCCTCATCAACGCCTCGCCGTTCGGCAACGGCACCGCGATCTTCACCCGTGACGGCGGCGCCGCCCGCCGCTTCCAGCTGGAGATCGAGGCCGGCATGGTCGGCGTCAACGTCCCGATCCCGGTGCCGGTGGGCTACCACTCCTTCGGCGGCTGGAAGGACTCGCTCTTCGGCGACCACCACATCTACGGCAACGACGGCATCCACTTCTACACCCGCGGCAAGGTCGTCACGACCCGCTGGCCGGACCCCTCCGAGGGCCACATCGGCGTGGACCTGGGCTTCCCCCGCAACCACTGACCCGCCCCGCACCCGGCACCTCTAGCAGCCCCCGGCCACCTCCCACCGGCCGGGGGCTGCTGCCGTTCCCTCCCGTCTACGCTGACCCGTATGGCAGAACTCCCACATTTCAGCGTGCTGTTGACCCGGCTGGCGGAGCGCCGCGGGCTGGGCGTCGACGGCCTGGCCCGGCTATCCGCCGTCCCGAAGGCCGAGCTGCGGGCCGTCTGCGACGGAGCGGCGCCGGAGCCGGCGCTGCTGCTCCGGCTCGCACCCGCGCTCCAGCTGCACGCCGAGGACCTGTTCGTCATCGCCTCCGTGGCCCTGCCGCAGGAGATGACGCCCCTCGACCCGGACGCCGGGGGAGGGGCGGCCGTTCTCGCCCTGCACACGATGGGCCTGCCGCGGCAGGAGCAGGAACGGTTGCGCCGGCTGGCGGCGGCACTGCCGCAGCAGGACCGCACCCGGCCGACCCGGGAACCACGCCCGTGGGAGCAGTATCCGCCGGGTCCCGGCGGACTGCTCATGCGCCTGCTCGCCAACCGGAACCTGGGGTGGTCGGCCGGAGCGAAGGTGTTCCTGTCCCTGACCGGCCGGTACTGGTCCGCCGCCACGTACGGGCAGGTGGGCCGTGGCCTGATGGAAGTGAGTCCCGATCTCCAGGCCGACTACGCGACCGTGCTCGGCTTCCGCGCCGACGACCTCGCCGTACTGACCGGCATCGGCCTGCCCGACGGACACCGTCCGCCGCCGCGGGCCGCCGTCGAGGTGGCCGGCCTCGTCCGGGACGTCCGGCGCCTGAGCCAGGAGCAGGTGCGGGAGCTGTCCGACACCGCGCAGCGGGGGCTGCGCGTGCCGTGACCCGGCCGGCGCCCTCGTCCGCGGGCATCCGTACCGGTCAGGGCGTCCGGGCCAGGTCCGGTACGGGGTGCGGCTGCTCGCCCGCCGCGCGGCGACGGCGGCGCAGCGCCCACACCGCGGCGCCCGCGCCCGCCAGCACCAGGAGCAGGCCCACGGCCGGCCAGGGCACGGCGATGAAGTCGGTCCCGGACTCCGAGACCAGATCGGGGTGGGCCGCCGCGCCCGCCCTCACCTTGACGGTCACCCAGTCCGACTGGGGGGCGTCCGGCCACGGTTCGGTCAGCTCGATCCGCTGCCCGGGCAGCAGGGACAGCTTCAGCTCGCGGGCCGGCCGGTTCAGCACCTCGCGCCCGAACAGCCCCTCGGCGGACACCGTCACCCTGGGCTCGACGACCACGTTGCCCCGGTTGACCAGCGCGTACGAGACCGTGGCGCGGGCGTCGCGCACCCAGGGCAGCAGCGGAGCCGAGCGGCTGACCCGTACGGCCTCCACGCTCAGCCCGGCCGTGACCGGCCCCGGCACCCGGAAGTACAGCCGGGCGCCCACCGAGCGCTTCACCCCGACCTGGACCTTGCCCTCCTGCTGCACGCCCTCCACGGCGGTGCCCAGGGCGACGATCCCGCCGACGTGGTCACCGGGCGTCGCGTCCGCCGGGACCCGCACGGTGAACGGGATGTCCTTGCGGCCCTTGGCGGGCACGGTGACGGTGCTCGCGGTCTCCGGCGCCAGCGCGACCCACGCGCCGACGTCCTTCGGCTTCGTCTCCACCGGCAGCAGCGCGAAGGCGCCGCCCGCCGGGGTGTTCACGGCATCGGTGGCGAAGACCTGGAACGTCAGCTCCTTGTCGGAGGAGTTCACGATCGTCACGCTGTCGCTCAGCGTGCTCCCGGCCGCGCCCTGGTGGAAGAAGTACGCGCGGTCGGTCATCGCCGCACCGGCCGCAGGCGTCGGGAACACCCCCCACGTGCCGTTGTCCGCGGCGCGCGCCGCGGTGGCTGGCAGCAGGCCCGCGCCGCCGCCGAGCAGCAGGCCGAGGAGCAGACCGTACAGGAGGGTGCAGGTGCGGCCACGGGTGCGGCTGAGGCTGCGGGTGCGGGTGCGCATGGGCGGTCTCCAGTGGGCGCGGACAGGGGAAAGGGGTGGTGGGGGGGGGGGGGGGCGCCCCCCCCCGGGGGGGGGGGCCCGGGGGCGGGGGGGGAAGCGAAGGTGAGGGCCCGGGGGTGGGTGTCAGCGCCCCCGAACGGCGCGGGGT